>JAUQWM010000014.1 GCA_030835125.1 Gemmatimonadaceae bacterium
ATGAGGTCGAGGCGGAGCGTGCCTAACGCCAACCCCGCGCTCTCCAGCTGGTGCACCAGCGACGCGCGGTGCCGCAGCATCTCGTCGAGCGAGGCCCGCTGGCGCCGGAGGAACGCCAGCCGGCGGCCGGCGTCCGGGTCGTCGGCCTCGCGCTCGAGCGCCGCCATCCGGGTATCGAGGTCGGCCGCGAGCCGCGGGTCGATACCCGCCTCCACGCGCTCGATGGTCTTCACCAGGTGCATCACGCGCTCGACGAGGGCCTCCACGGTCGGACCCAGGTCGGGGACCAGCGCGCGGTCTTCCTTCGAGAGCCCGGCGAGGATCTCCCGGATCACGGTCCGGTCGTCGGCGGCGCGCCGGATGGCGGCCCCGTACGGCCCGTCGAGCACCGCGCGCGGCGCGATCTTCTCCAGCTGCTTCTCGCGCGCGCCGGGTGCCACCTTCGCCTTCCGGGCGCCGGGGATCACCCACGTCGCGCGCGGCATGAGGAAGACCCGCCGGAGCCGGAGCCCGCTGTCGCGGAGCGATAGCCCCCGCCGGGCGAGCTTCAGCATCATGTACAGCGGAACGACCGGCGCCAGGATCAGCGGGACCGCCTCTGCCTCCACGGCGAGGGTGACCCCCGCCATCGACGCGACCGCCATGCCTAACGTGTACCAGGCGTAGCGGCGCGCGGCCTTCACGCGGTCGAGGAGGTTCGCCCGCCCATGCCACAGCGCGAGGTCGTCGCGCTGCTCGGGCGTGAGGGACGCCAGGTGCGGCGGCTCCACCACCATCGGTGGCTGCCCGGGGTCGGTGATGAGCAGGGGGCGCACCATCGGCGTCCCCCGGGACGGGGACGGCGTCCGGCCGTCGCGCGGTCGTACGGCGCGCTCCCGACGCCCGGCCTCCGGACTCGGCGAGGCGTACCGCACCGGTTCCCGCTCGGACCGCCACGACGGACCCGGCATCTCGTCGGACAGCAGCGCTTCGCGCAGGACCGTCGCGCTGGGCCAGCGGTCGTCGGGCGATTTCGCCAGCGCGCGCTCGATGGTCTCGCGAATGGGGCGCGGCGCCTCGGGCCGCAACTCGCCGATGGGCCGCGGCCGCTCGGTCACGTGCTTCAGCAGCAGCGCCATGTTGTTCGGCGCGGTGAACGGCACCCGGCCGGTGAGCATCTGGTACGCCACCACGCCGAGGGAGTAGATGTCGCTTCGGCCGTCGACGTCCCGGTCGCCGGTGGCCTGCTCCGGCGACATGTACGTCGGAGTCCCCACCGCGATGCCGGTCTGCGTGAGCCGGGCACCCGCCTCCATCGCGCGGGCGATCCCGAAATCCGTCACCAGCGCGCGTCCGCTCTCCCGCTCGAGCAGGATGTTGTCCGGCTTGATGTCCCGGTGGATCACCCCGCGTCCGTGCGCGTACCCCAGCGCATCCGCCACCTCGGCCAGGATGCGGCGCGCCGTCTCGACCGATGGCCGCGGATCGCGCGCCAGGCAGTCGGCGAGGTTGCCGCCGTTGACCAGTCCCATCACCAGCCAGGCGATGCCCTCGCGTTCACCAACGTCGTAGATCGGCACGATGTGCGGGTGCGAAAGCTGCGCCGAGGTGTGCGCTTCCCGGGCAAAGCGGGTCCGGACCGCGGGGTCGCGGGCGAGCTCCGGGGGCAGGACCTTGATGGCCACGTCCCGGTGGAGGCGCCGGTCGCGGGCGCGGAACACGACCGACATCCCGCCCCGCCCCAGCTCGTCCCCGATCTCGTACTGGTGTCCGATGGCGGCCTGCAGCCGCTCGAGCGTCGATTCCGGCACGGGCAGTCTCCCGCGATCGCGACCGGCTCCGGTCGCGTCGCTCGTCAGGCGAGGGCGACCTCGACCTGGTTGTCGTAGAAGGTGGCGCCACCGCCCATGTCGGTCTCGCGCTGGCTGGTGGTCTGGTTGGCGTTGCGGCCGTCCCTCGAGAACTTCGTCCACCAGACCGACGGGGCCCAGACCACGCCGCGCCGGATGCCATCCTCGACCCGGGCCGTGACCGTGAAGGCGCCGCGCCCGTTGCGGATCTCGACCTCGTCGCCGGTGCGGATGCCGCGCGGGGCGGCATCGTCGGGGTGGATGATGCACTCCGGCTGGCCGACCCCACGCCGGAGCGAGTCCACGTTGACGAATGACGAGTTCAGGAACTGGTGGGCGGGCGAGGAAATCAGCGTGAGCGGCCACTGCGCGACGAGCGCCGCGTCACGTTCCGGGCTCTCGTACGGCGGGATGTACGCCGGCAGCGGGTCGAGGCCCATCTGGGCCATCCGCTCGCTGTAAAGCTCGCACTTCCCGCTGGGCGTCAGGAACTCGCCGTTGCTGAACGGCGCGTAGGGGCGCGGGAGGTTGAGCCGCACCCAGCCGTGCTCCATCAGCCGCTCGAACGTCACCCCGCGCATCTTCGGCTGGTCCGTGTCGAGCGCCTGACGAATGAGGGACAGGTCATCGTCCTCGAACCAGGGCTGGCTGAGTCCCATCGCATGCGCGAGCCGGCGGAAGATCTCCGTGTTCGGCAGCGCCTGGCCGATGGGGGCGATGGCCGGCCGGTTGAGGGTGGCGTAGTGATGGCCGTAGGCCAGGTGCACGTCCCAGTGCTCGAGCTGCGTCGTCGCCGGCAGGACGTAGTCGGCCCAGTCGGCCGTGTCGGTCTGGAAGTGCTCCAGCACGACGGTAAAGAGATCCTCGCGCGCCAGGCCGCGACGCACCGCGTTGAGGTCCGGGGCGACCGCCCCCGGATTGGAGTTGTAGACGACCAGTGCCTTCACCGGGGGCCCGCCCACGCCCGCGTGAGGCAGGGTGAGCGCGTCGCCAAGCCGGATCATGTTGATCGTGCGCACCGGCGGGCTGGCATCGGCGCGATGGAGCGCCGTGACGTTGTAGCTGAAGTTCTTGCTGGTCGACAGCTGCACGCCCCCGCCGGCGTGGCGCCAGTGTCCCGTGATCGCGGGGAGGCAGGCGATCGTCCGCACGGCCATGCCGCCGCCGGCGTGCCGCTGCAGCCCGTAGTTCACGCGGATGAACGCGTTCTTCGCGCGGCCGTAGCGGCGCGCCAGCGCCTCGATCACCCCGGCGGCGATCCCGGTCGTCGCCGACGCGCGCTCGACGGTCCACTCCGCGGCACGGCTCCGGAGCTGGTCGGCGCCGATCGTGTGGCGCGCGAGAAAGTCGTCGTCCTGCAGGTTCTCGGCAAACAGGACGTGCATCATCCCCAGGGCGAGGGCGGCGTCGGTTCCCGGACGGATCCCGATCCACTCGTCGCACTGGCGTGCCGTGCGCGTCCGGATGGGATCGATGCAGATGACCGGGGCGCCCTTCTCGCGCGCCTGCAGCACGAACGGCCAGAGGTGCGGGTTCGCCGTGAGCGTGTTGGTCCCCCAGAGGAGGATGAGGTCCGCGTCGCCCACCGACTCCGTGTCCGCCCCGATGTTCGCGCCCACCGTCATGCGCATCCCGGCCGCGCCGGCCGTCGAGCAGATCGTGCGATCGAGCCTGGACGCGCCCAGCGTATGGAAGAAGCGCCGGTCCATCGACTCGCCCTGCAGGTACCCCATCGTGCCCGCGTAGGAGTAGGGCAGGATCGCCTCGGCTCCGTGCGTGGAGATCACCTCGGCCAGGCGCTTCGCGATGTCCGCCAACGCCTCATCCCAGCTCACCGGCTCGAACTGCCCGCGTCCCTTCGGCCCCACCCGCCGGAGCGGGTGCGTCAGCCGGTCATGATGGTAGGTACGCTCGATGTAGCGATTGACCTTGGCGCACAGGAATCCCTGCGTGACCGGGTGATCCGGGTCTCCCTGGATCCTGACGGCGCGCCCATGCTCCACCGTCGTGATGATCGCGCACGTATCCGGGCAGTCGTGCGGGCAGGCGCCGCGAACGGTGCCGTCCTGGATGAGGGGTAGGGTGGTCGCCATCTGTCCTCAAAGATACTCTAGTTGGTAGCGGGAACCCTTTTACAGGTGTCGAGGTCAAACAGGAGCCCGCTGGCCGCCCCCTGATCGGATCATCAATGCCCAGGCTCAGCCCCGCCGTTCTCCCGAGGGTGGCACGCGCCGCCCTTGCCATCGTCCTTCTGGCTTCGCTGCCGGCGGTGGCAACGTCGCAAGGGCGACTCCCGGCGCCGGCCTCCCTTACGGACGCGGAGTTCTGGGAGTTTTTCACCCGGATGTCCGAACCAGGTGGGTATTTCCTGTCCGAGAACTTCGTGTCGAACGAGGTGTCGTTCCAGGAGGTCATCCCCACGCTCCAGAAGACGCTGACGCCGGACGGCGTGTACCTCGGCGTCGGGCCCGAGCAGAACTTCACCTATATCGCGAACCTGAACCCCCGGATGGCCGTCATTTTCGACATCCGCCGGCAGAACGCGATGCAGCACCTGATGTACAAGGCCCTGTTCGAGATGTCGTCGACCCGATCGGAGTTCGTGGCGAGGCTGTTTTCGCTCCCTGCGGTCGCCCGCATCCCGGCGGACTTGCCGGTGGCTGGACTCTTCGACTCGGCCGCTGTCGCCGTGAAGAGCGACTCGGCGTATGCGGCCAACCTGGCCGCCATCAGGGACCAGCTCATGAAGCGTCACGGCTTTCCGCTCACGGCAGACGACCTCGCATCCATAGAGCACGTCTATCAGGTCTTCTTCAGCGCCGGTCCGGGCGTGAACTACGGCTACCGGTCGGGAAGCACGGGCTTTTCGCGCTCGTCATACCCGACTTATGGCATGTTGCAGGGTGCGACCAACGCCGACAGCATCCAGATGGCGTTCCTGGCGACCGAATCGCACTACCAGGCCGTCCGCCGGATGCACCTCAAGAACCTGATCATTCCGGTTGTGGGCGACTTCGCCGGTCCCAGGGCAATCCGTCAGGTTGGAGAGTACCTGCGAAAGCGCAACCTCACGGTGACCGCGTTCTACGTGTCCAATGTCGAGCAGTACTTGTTCGGTGACCGTCGCGCGTCAGACCGTTTCTATGGCAACGTGGCGACGCTGCCTCTCGATAGCACGAGCATGTTCATCCGCTCCGTGCCGCGCAGCAACGGCCCGATGATGCGGTTCGGCTCGGGGAGCGCCACGACAAGCTCGTTCAGCGTCTTCATCATGCGCGACAGCGGCGGCACGCGGATCACCCGCACCGTCCGTGACAGTGCCGGGGTGGCGCTGATGTCCGTGACCCGCGACAGCGCGGGCGTGCCGGTGAACAGCACGCCCGACTCGAGCCTCAGGGCGGCACTCGCGCGGGACAGCGTGCTCCTGTCCACGCTTCAGGCACTGTCCCGGAGCCGGGACAGTGCGCAGTGGCAGGTCATCGCCGGCCCCCCGTCGATCGCGATGATGGGTGGCCTCCTGACGTCAGGCCTGGCACCGATGCAGAAGACGGTGGGCGCCCACATCAAGGGCGAACTGAAGAGCTACACCGACGTCATTGGCATGACCCGGACCAGCGACTGGAAGGAGCCCTAGCCGGCGGCGCGGTCAGGGAACATGCCAGTGACCGTGTTCGTCTGACCAGACGCGCCCCTCCTGGCTTCCGCGTCGGGCGGCCAGGACACCGACGGTGATGACGGCCAGCGCCCCGACGATCATCAGGACGCGCGACCGGATCTTCCGCTGGTGCTTCATCCGCTCCGCGTGCTGACGGGCGGCCTCGGCCCGCTCCTTGCGTTCTTCTCGTTTTCCATCCATCGCCGTCTCCGGAATTGGCGCGGTCGAGTGTTTTCCGGAACCACGCCCGACTCGATACTAGCCCGGTCGCAGGCATCGGGAAGTCGGCGCCGGGGCGCTCTTGACGGTTTGCACCGGGACGGAGAGGTTTGGCCGGTTCATTAGCGGGCATTCACGAAACGGCGATGAACCCGCCGTTTCCGCTCTCGAGTCATCCCTATGGCGCGCGTTCGCAACGCGTCGATCCTGGCGTCGTTCCTGCTGGTGGGGACGGCGACCGCATCGCCCGCACAGCCCCCGTTCAAGCCCGCCAAGGCGGGCGTCGACGCGTCCAAGCCGGACGTCCTTCCGATCCTCAAGCTCACCCAGGTGAGCTTTGACGCCGCGCTGGCCGCACTCACGCGCCAGGACAACCGGGCGGCACGCGATCACCTCAGGAAGGCACGCGAACAGGCGGAGAAGGCCCTCAAGACCAACCCCGCCAGCCGCGATGCCGCGGTCGGACTCGGCATGATCTTCTTCTACGAAGGGGTCGCCGGCGACCGGAGGGGATACGAGCGCGCCAGCGACTGGCTCCAGAAGGTCGTCAACGCAGACCCTGATGCCGGGCAGGGGTACCAGTACCTGGCGCACGCCTACGGCCGCCAGAACAGGATGCACGAGACGATCGTCAATGCGTCACTGGCGCTGACGCTCCTGACCGACACGGCGTCCATTCGCGACCTCACCCAGCTCAAGAACGGCTTCCAGGACGTCTTCCTCAAGAACTGGTACGAGTACGGCCAGTACTACGAGAGCCCGGCCGCGAAGCTCACCCGCATCAACGCGCAGAACAACTACGCCATCGAGCTGGTGGCGCAGATCACGCCGCAGTTCGAGCAGGACCTCGCGGCGAAGGGGCTGCAGGCGCTCGGCCCCACGCTGCAGATCTCGCAGGACGCACCGACGAAGCAGTACCTGCAGAAGCTCGTGGACAAGCTGCTGGCCAAGTCGCCGGGCGGCCCGCCGTTCACGTATACCGTCGACGTCGTCGAGTCGCCGGCGGTGAACGCGATGGCGTTTCCGGGGCGCATCCTCGTCAACACGGGGCTGATCCGATTCTGCGAGTCCGAGGCGGAGCTGATCACCGTGCTGTCGCACGAGATCGCCCACGTGTATGCCCACCACAGCGCGCGGGCGCTCCAGTCCAACTGGCAGAAGCAGCAGGTGGCGGCGACGATCCTCCAGGCGGCGAACATCAACAACTCGAACCTGAAGGAGCAGCTCATCACGCTGGGGGCCAGCGTCGGGCTCGAGCTGCTGGCGCGCGGCTACAGCCGCAACGAGGAGAAGGAGGCCGACAAGTACGGCACGCACCTCGCCTTCAACGCCGGCTACAACCCGACCCTGATGACGAAGTTCTTCCTCCGGCTGTACGAGGCGAACCCGCGCCAGCCGTTCAAGTGGCTCTCCACGCACCCGCCGACGACGGAGCGGATCGAGTACACCACGGCGTACCTCGAGGCGTTCCCGCTCGAGCAGGAGATGCAGCTGGACAGCCAGGAGTTCAAGGACCTGAAGGCCCGCCTGAAATAGGGAGGTCGCCCCCCATGCGTTCTCGTTCGTTAGGCGCCGTCGCCAGGCGGTTCGTCGACGTGCGCGCGGCCGCCGCGCTGCTCCTGCTCGTCGCCGGGCGCGCGACCGCGCAGCAGTACGAATACCCGGTCGTTCCGCCGGTCCTCTACGTGGTGGGGAAACCGGAGTTCGGCACTCCCGCCGACGGCTCGCGCCGGGTCACGCTGTACAAGGACATCGGCCAGGCAACGGCGGCGGCGGGCGGGCAGCCGGTCTACCGGATCCTCCGGCACGCGCTCGACCGCACCAGTGAAGGCACGGCGTTTCTCAAGTCGGTCCAGGCCGCGCGCAACGAGGACGGCCCGTTCCAAATCACCCTGACGAGCGAACAATCCCTCGTCGAGACGCTGCACCGGAACAGCAAGGTTCCCGGCGACCTGGGTCCGGCCAACCCCAACTGGAAGCTCACCGGGAGATATCAGGGTCTCCTCAAGGACATGAACGCGGAATACAAGCCGGAGGGAGGCAAGGACGACTACAAGAACGGCCGCTTCTACTTCCCGACGGAGGGTTCCGAGGCCGCGGTGAACTTCATGCAGAACTTCAAGGTGCATGTCGGGAAGGACGCCGCCGGCAACACCATCCTCATGCGTCGCAATGATGCCGGCACGCTCATGCCGATCGATACCCGGGACATCTCGAGCGACGTCCCGGCCGGCCAGTGCATCTTCGTCATGGACGCCGACGGCAACATGTACGTACTCGCCCGGGAGTGGGTCATCGGCATCAAGGCCATGGGCTTTGACGGGGTCAACCACTCCTCGATCCCCGCCGGCCACCCGATCGCCGCCGCGGGCAAGTTGGCGATCCACGATGGCAAGGTCGTGGCGATGGACAACTCTTCGGGACACTACCACCCGTCCAACGCCCATCTCAAGCAGGCCGTCAGCCAGCTGCAGACACTGGGGATCGAGAAGGGCTCGTACGACGTCGGGTTCCTCGCCGACGATCATCCGGGCCACGCCTACCTCGAACTCGACTCCAGGAAGGAGCAGCGGAAGTTCGTCGACGCGCCGCTCGACGATGCACGCACCGGCGGCCCGCTGCACGGGGACCCCAACGCCAGGCGCCCCGACGCACCGGCCGACGCCGCGAGCGCCCTCAAGCCCGAGGAGACGATCCCCGACAAGCAACTCGACGTGGACCGTCGCGCCGCCGAACCCCCGCCCGCGTCAGGCACGATGGAGGCCGACAAGCCGGTCGAGCCGCCGCCCAGGGCGCTGGTCGAGGACATCCGGAAGCAGCTCGCCGCCCTGAAGCCAGAACAGATCGACGCCGCGGTCGTGAAGAGGCTCTACGCCCTCGACCCGAAGGCCGCCAAGGCGATCGCCGAGGCGGTCTCGAAGGGAGGCCTTGACGCGCACAACATGAAGATCGGCCAGGTGCGCAAGCAGCTGGACCTCGAGGTCTGGAAGAAGATCTTGTCCGAACACAACATCCAGGTCGAGACGACCAACCAGGGGAAGAACAACGGCGCTCGCAGCGACCTCGATTACACGCTGTACTTCGTCGCCGAGGAAGCCGGCGTCACGATCAAGGATCTGATCGCGGAGCACACCGCCACGTGGAAGGCGTTGCACCAGCTCGATCCGGCACAGGTCGAGATCAAGGTGATGAACGGCGACGAGTTCTACCCGGACTGGCGCAATGAAGCCCTCGGCTCGGTCGAGCACGAACTCCTGGTCAAGGATGTCCTCGGCCAGTTGCGTGGCGACGCGGAGAAGTACTCGGTCCCCGGCGGCAACAAGGAGCAGGTGCACAACCGCCCGCTGAGCGAAGGCCGGACCGAGAAGCTCCGCTACGATCCCGAACTCGACAAGCCGGACGTGCCCATCGAACGGCAGGTCATCAGCGACGCGGGCCCCACGCGCGAGATCTCACGGCGGTACCAGGGCGTCCACGCCCAGTACAACACGATGAACGCGCTCGGGAACCTCATCCAGAACAAGGCCGAGTTCTTCAGCCACACCGGCGACCAGGCACAGGACGCCACGCGCCGCGCCAAGTACTTCAACCGCGTCATCAACCTGGGCCTCGGAAACCTGCGTTTCTTCCCGAACACGTACGGGCAGATCCACGCCGGTCAGGCGGCGAAGAAGGAGCAGATGAAGGAGGACTTCCTCATGCGCGCCTTTGGCACCCTGGCCAGGGACGAGGGAAGGCCTGCCATCAACAGTTCGCAGCTCCGGCACTACAAGGAAGTCATCGACATCTCCATGCGGATCGAGGCGGAGAAGACCGCCAACGCGAACTACATGGACCAGCGCGAGTCGTATTTTCGCGACAAGTACGCGCGCAACGCCGAGGCGTTTGTCGACCTGCGGCTCGGCAATTCGCCGGTCACGCCCGAGGAACGGAAGGCACTGGTCCTGGACGAGATGCAGCGCCTCTTCGAGCACGACCAGAAGCTCCTGCTGGCGGAAGCGATCCTGGCCGGCATGCGCCAGAGCGTCGCGCGCGACCTCACCCCCGAAGGCGTGCTGCGCAACCGGCTCCGCTTCGACGAGAAGACGCAGAAGTTCATCGCCGACCCGGAAGGCGCGAAGAAGGTTGCGTTCGAGCGCGCCACCGAAGTCGCCCTGTTCTTCGAGCTGGTGAACTTGCTCCCCGACGGGACGCCGTTCGAAAAGGCGTTCAAGGAGAGCCTCAAGGCGCGCGCGATGGCCACAGCGCCCAACAAGGACATCGAGACCTTCTACGAAGCGCTCGACAAGGTCAACGCCGCCGAGATCGACAAGTTCATCAAGGGTGATCCGGAGAGCCACGTCCAGAAGTCGATGGACGAGTTGCGAGCCAAGCGTGACCGGGCGGTCCTCGAGTTGCTCGCCGATCGCAAGGAGAAGGCGGTCGAGTTCGCGCGGCAGAAGGGCGTCCGCGCCGATCCGTCCACGGTGGCACCGGCCGACGTGCATGCCCACATCCTCGAGGCCCAGTCGGAGCGCCTGGCACCATCCCGGCGCACCCAGATCCGGGCCGTGGCCGGAGCGCTCGGGACACGCATCGGCGGCGAGTTCAGGGAGGCATTCACGCAGAACGGCTCCGCCCTGATGATGGGGTCCTCGGCGGTGAACCTGGCCCGGGCGTGGCAGTCGGGCGCACCCGGCGCCCTCGGCTACGCGGCGTTCACCGAGGCCATCAATTACATGCCGGATGCCATCCAGACACCGTTCACCGTGGTGGATCTCCTCGCCAAGGTGAAGCGTGGCGAGTACGTCGGCGCCGCCTGGTCGGGATCGCTGTTTGCGGCCATGTCGCAGGCGCCGGTGCTGGGACACGCGATGCTTGCCTACAACATCACGACCGGCACGCTGGACATCGCCCACACGCACTTCGTCACCCGGATCGACCAGGACCTGACCGAGCAGGCGCTGAAGTCGCGCCCGCGCAACGAGCAGGGCGGCGGCCTCCCCGACGGAGTCCGCGCCCGTCCCAACCGGTTCCCGGATGCGAAGGAATCCGTCTACAACGGCAGCGGCCCTGGTTTCCCGCTCTTCTTCGGCCGTTACGTCAAGGAGCACGGGCCGAACACCAGCCCTGAATACCTCGACGGCACGGTCCCCCACGACGCGCTGTCCGACGACCAACTCGCCGACTCGGCGTCGTTCGAGTTCGCGCCGCAGATCGACAGCATCCTGCGCGCCGCCAACCTCACCCCGGGCACGCAAGCCTGGGCGGGTCGCGCCTGGGACCTGAAGCGGAAGTATGGCTTCGACATCCCCTTCTACCGGCGCATGACGAAGGTGTACCAGGAGAAGTACAGGTTCCTCACCTACTTCGAGAACTGGCCGAGCCCGTACAACAAGGAATACCTCGAAGAGTGCCGCATGGACGTGTACGACTGGTTCGTGCAGCAGCCGCCCGGTTACAAGCTCGAGCTGGCCGGGGACGCGACGTTCTGGTTCGGCGACCAGACCGACAAGATGCAGGAAATGATCGCCAGGCAGTGCGCGTTGATCCTGGGCAGCATCCACGAGATCACCGAGCACGCCGACGAGGTGGACAAGTCCAACCTCAAGGCCTTCAAGGAAGCGATGAAGCGCGGCTTCGACGCCGAGCGTTCCCTGCTCGCGGCAAAGCGCGCCCTCCATGCGCGCATCCAGGCGGATGAGCAGAAAGCGGCCGCCGAGGTGGAGAAGCGGGCCCTCGAGCTGGCCACCCGGCACAAGACCCAGCTCGTGATCAGCTACCCATTCACGTACGCGACCGAGGAGGATCTCTCGCTCCTCGACGTCGACGTGCGCACCCTCGCGGTCACGGTCAAACAACCGACGAGCGTTGACCTGAAACAGGAGCTGGGAACGGCCACGGAAGGTGCCCCCGCGGGATGGGAGCCGGGGCCGTCGTGGGCTGACGCGTTCAAGCCTGACAAGGACGGGTTCGTCGCGCGGCGACCCCTCACCGTACCGATGAAGATCACCGGCAACCTGCTCGATGCCGACAAGAAGCAGGTTGCCACCGCGTCACTCACCCTGCCGGTCGTGGTGTATGCCCCGACGTTTTCGGGGACGGTCACGGTGAAGGTCTACGGCATGACGGCCAGGGGTGACAGCACCGAGTATCCCGGCGCCCTCGTCACGCTGGGCAGCGAGACGCAGGCAACGGATGCGTTGAATGGCGTCGCCACCTTCGTGCGCCTGAAGCCCGGCCCGCACTCGGTGAAGGTTGCGCCGAGCAAGGGCGACGAACGCCACGGCCCGGGATCCGGTTCCGCGTCACTGGTCGACCTACTGCTGACGAAGGACCCGAATGGAACGGAGAGCGCGCGGATCGTCGTGAAGCTTCCGTACATCCCGGAGAAGGTGGTTGCGGATTCAACAGCGAATCCGGGCACGAAGAACCCGACCGGCGGGACTGGAACCGGTGCGAAGAACCCCGCCGATTCAGCCGCGAAGAAGGCGGCCGCCGACTCCGCCGCGGAAGCCGCGGTCGAGGCGGCCGTGGCGAAGCTCGGGCCCCTGACCGCCAGGGCCGAGGCCACGCGCGACCAGGCCATCGCCGCATGCCGGTACGGTGACGCCGCCGCCGCACAGGAGCAGCTCGTCGCGGCCGCAAGGAGTTTCATCGCGTCGGCTTTCCCGAAGGGCGCACCGGCCGGCATTGCGAGCATGGCACAGGAATACGACACGAAGCTCGTCGAGCTGAAGAAGTTCGCCCTGGGCGAGACCGAGGCCAGGGTCCACCTGCGCCGCGGGCTCGCGTTCATCCAGCAGAAGAAGGGAGAACCCGCCCTCACCGCCCTCGAGGAGGCGGAGAAGGTCGACAATGTCCCGAAGTGCCTCCATGACCAGATCGTCCAGACGTACAACGAGCTGAAGGCCGACATCGAGAAGCGCATCCTGATCATCGACAAGGCGGTGGATGCGGCCAACAACAAGTGTGACTACCCGGCGGCGCGTGCGTTCGGGGAGCAGGTCGAGAAAGAGGATGCGTCACTCTCGTGGGTCGTGAACGAACTGCCGCGCATCAAGGACCTGGAGAAGAAGCAACAGGACGCGCGCGCCCTCGCCCAGCAGGCCGAGCAGAAGGCGGCCCTCGCCGAGCAGGCGGCGGGGGCGGGCAACGCCGCGCAGGCCGAGGCGCTGTTCAATGAAGCGATCGCCCTCGCCAACCAGGCGCTCCAGCTCGCGCCGGCTTGTGACAAGCAGAACTACTCCGACGGGGTCACGGCGCTGGTGGCGCGGAAGACGGCGCTCACCAACCCCACCGTGGACCAGTCGGTCGTCCTCCTGCTCGACACCAGCGGCAGCATGGGAAGCGGCGGGAAGATGGAGAGCGCCAAGCAGGCGGCCACCGACGCGGTGCGCGCGCTGGGCCCGACGGTGGAGGTGGCGCTCCTGACGTACGACGGCGGGTGTGCCGGCGGCTATCGGGTGGTGGCCGGGTTCACCACGCAGAAGGCGGGAATCGTCACCGCCATCGCGGGACTGAGCCCGGGCGGCGGCACGCCGACCGCGCCTGCGATCGGGTTCGCCCACGACTACATGAAGAAGAGCGCGAGGGGCAAGTCGGCCCAGATCGTCCTCATGACGGACGGACAGAATGACTGCGGGTCGATGGTCGACGCGGGATCCGGCCTGCGCAACAGCAACATCCCGGTCCGGCTCGACGCGGTCGGCTTCGGTCTCGACCCGAGCAGCCAGGCGACGAAAGACCTCGGTGACATCGTCCGTGCGTCTGGGGGCGGGGGCGGGGCCTATTCGGCGAACAGTTCGGCCGAACTGATCTCCGCGTTCCGGCGGGCGTTCATCACGACCCAGGTGAAGCCGCGGGACCCGATGGTGTCGGGTGCCGCGGGCACGCGACTCGCAGACCTGTTCGCGGCGGCGATCGCGGCGCTGAAGGCCAACGACATGCGTGGCGCGGTCGGGCAGTTCAAGTCGGCGGTCGACCAGTTCCCGGCCTCACCCGCCGCGCAGTTCAACGCATCGCTGGCGTACGAGGCGGCCGGGCAGCCCCTGGCGGCGCTGAACCACGCGCAGCAGTACCTGAAGCTCGCGCCTAACGCCTTCGATGCGGGTTCGGTGCGCGAACGGGTCACGCAACTGGAGGCCGAGCAGGCGGCCAACCCCCGCGCGATCTACACGCCGAACGACTGCAGCGCGCTCTACCGCTGGGCGCAGCGGGAGGTGCGTGCCGCGGGCGGCGAGGCTGCCCGGCGCGCCGCCGTCTACGCGATCATGACCACGGCGCAACGGGGCGAGTGCCCCGCGGCCGAGAAGGCCTACGAGGACTACGTGACGAAGTACGTGAAGAAGCCATAGCGCAGGCCGCCAGCTCGCCGCCCCGTACTGGACCCCAACCCGCCGCCAGGGTAAGATCGCTCGCTCCTCGGACCCAAGGGAGGTACGGAATGCAGGTCGCATCGCGCCCCGGTGGGCGGCCGCCGCGGATTGCCCTCATCTCCCCGAAGGGTCCGCTCTATCGGCATCGGGGGGGCATCTGGAAGAAGTCCCTCCGGTACCAGCCGCTGACGCTCACCACCCTGGCGGCGCTGATTCCGGAGGACGTTCCGCACACGGTCGCCCTGTACGACGAGGGTATCTGCGACGTCCCCCTCGACCTGGACGTTTCGCTGGTGGGCATTACGGTCATCACCGGCACCGCCGTGCGCGCGTATGAGCTCGCCGATCATTTCCGGTCGCGCGGGATCGCCGTCGTCCTTGGCGGTCCGCATGTCACGCTCATCCCGGAGGACGCCCAACCGCACGCCGATGCCGTCGTGGTCGGCTACGCCGAGGACACCTGGCCGCAACTCATCCGTGATTTCACGGCCGGCGCGCTGCAGCCGCGGTACACGCAGGCGCCGGGTCTCAGCCTGGCCGGCCGTCCGTTCGCCAGGCGCGACTTGCTGCCCAGCCGGCACTTCCTGACCAACAACGTGTTCGAGGCAACGCGCGGCTGCGTCCACGCCTGTGAATTCTGCGTGGTGCCCACCGCCTGGGGCCGGCGCCCGTTCCAGAAGCCGGTGCAGGAGGTCGTGGCCGACATCCGCCAGCACGGGGCGCGCAAGCTCATCTTCGTCGACCTCAACCTGATCGCCGATCGCGCCTATGCCCTCGAGCTCTTCACCGCGCTGATCCCGCTGCGGCTGCAATGGTACGGACTGTCCACGGTCCTGCTGGCGGACGACGAGGAACTGCTCGCGCTCGCCCAGCGCAGCGGATGCAGGGGACTCCTCATGGGCCTGGAGTCCCTGTCCACCGTGAACCTCAAGGGAAACCGGAAGGGATTCAACTCGCCCGATCACTACGCGACGGTGGTCGACCGGCTGCACGCCCACGGCATTGCCCTGCAGGGCTGCTTCGTCTTCGGGCTCGACGACGATCGCCCCGACGTCTTCCTCCGGACTGCCGAGTTCGCGGTGCAGGCCGGGATCGACCTGCCACGCTTCGCGGTCGTGACGCCGTTCCCGAACACGCCGCTGTACAAGCGGCTCGACGCGGAAGGGCGCATCCTGACGAAGAACTGGGAGCTGTACGACGCTCAGCACGTGGTCTTCCAGCCTCGCCACATGAGCGTGCAGGAGCTTCAGGAAGGGATCGAGGCGGCGTGGCAGCACGCGTACAGCTACCGGTCCATCTGGCGGCGCATCCGCGCCTCGCCGGCGCCCTGGCCCGTGCGGCTCGGGACCAACATCGGCTACCGGTTCTACACGAACAACCTCTCGCGGTTCTACAACTGCGACTGGATCATCGGGCGCACCGTGAATGCCCCGGCGCCGGCCCTCACGCGCGCCGCCTCCTGACGCGCATGCGCCTGACGATCATTCATCCCTGCGTTGGGCGGAAGCCGGGGCAGCAGTACATCCGCACCTGGCAGATGGAACCGCTGCCGGCGGCGACGCTCGCCGGCCTGACGCCGGCCGACGTCACCGTCCGGTTCCACGACGACCGGATGGAGATCATCCCGTTCGACGAGCCTACGGACCTCGTGGCGATCAGCGTCGAGACCTACACCGCCAAGCGCGCCTACCAGATCGCCAGCGAGTATCGGCGCCGGAAGGTCCCGGTGGTGATGGGCGGCTTCCACGCCAGCCTCTGCCCCGACGAAGTCGCTCGCTACGCGGAAGCGGTGGTCACCGGCGAGGCCGAGCAACTCTGGGCCCGGGTGATCGACGATGCCCGCCACGGGACCCTCGAGAAGTTCTACCGGGCGCAGGGCCGTCCGTCACTCGCCGGCCTTAAGCCGGACCGGTCCATCTTCCGCGGCAAGCGGTACCTGCCCGTGGGCCTCGTCGAGGCCGGGCGCGGCTGCCACTTCAGTTGCGAGTTCTGCGCCGTGCAGACGGTGTTCGAGGCGACACAGACCCGCCGGCCCATCGACGACATACTTGCCGAGCTGCGCGCGCTCAAGGACTCGAAGAAACTCTTCTTCTTCGTCGACGACAACATCACGTCGAACCTCCGGCAGGCGAAGGAGTTCTTCCGCGCCCTCATCCCCCTCGGGATCCGCTGGGTCAGCCAGTCGAGCATCAACGCCGCGCACGACGAGGAGTTCCTCGACCTGCTGGTGCGCAGTGGATGTCAGGGGGTGCTGATCGGGTTCGAGAGCCTGAACCCGGACAACCTGCTGTCGATGAACAAGCGGTTCAACACGGCCAAGGGAGGGTTCGAGGCTGCGCTGGCCAACCTGCGGCGGCACCGGATCCGTATCTATGGGACGTTCATCTTCGGATACGACGGCGACACGGCCGACAGTTTCGGGCCCACCGTGGAGTTCGCCCAGCGCCACGGCTTCTATATCGCCGCATTCAACCACCTGACCCCGTTCCCCGCCACGCCGCTGTACCAGCGGCTGCAGGCCGAGAGCCGGCTGCTCTACGATGCCTGGTGGCTCGACGATCGCTACAGCTACAACCGCATCCCCTTCCAGCCGCGCGGGATGTCGCCCGATGACCTGCAGCGCGCCTGCCTCACCGCGCGCCGGCGCTTCTATGGCTGGGGGAGCATCCTGCGGCGCAGCATGGACGTCGTGAACCGCAGCGATGCCTTCATGTGGCGCAATTTCTACCTTATCAACTCGCTGCACCGGCAGGACGTGAGCCTGCGCGATCACTATCCGCTGGGAGACGAGGCGTGGCAGGGACCGCTGCTCTCGGCGAACTGAGCGAAGCACCCCCGACAGGACTGTCACTCGCCCAGTCGGCGGACGATGCCGCGCTGCGCGCGCTGCTGCGACGTTCGGTGCTGCCGGGTCCTGTGCGGGTCGCCCTGACGCGTGAGCCATGCTACGCGGCGGGCGAGGGCCTTGCCGGAGCCGAGGATACCACGCTGGTCTCGCGTCGCGATGGGCGGATCGCCGGCATCGGGCGGTGCAGCGTGAACACGCAGGTGCTCGACGGGCGGGCGTCGCGGGTCGGCTATCTCGCCGAACTGCGCGTGATCCCCGGTTCGCCGGGTGCGCCACGCATGCTCCGCGAGGGCTACGAGTACCTCGAGACGCACGTCGCCCCGACGCTCGATGCGTGCTTCACGAGCATCGGGGCGGGCAACGAACGCGCTCGGCGCGTGCTGGAACGCGGCGCGCGCTTCGGGCTTCCTGCCTATCGACGACTGGGTGACCTGGTCACGCTCGTGGCCCCCATCCCGCCGATGCGGATCGCTTCCACCGAACGCGAGGTGATCGTCGACGAGGATGCGCTCCTTGCGTTCCTTCGCGTCCAGTCGGCGCGTTCCCGGCTTGGGCTTGCATGGACGGATGTCCAGTGGAACGCGCTTTCGGCGCACGGGATCGACCACAGCAGCTTCGTCGTCGTCATGCGCGATCGGCGCGTGGCCGGCGCCGCCGCCATCTGGGACCAGCGGGCCTTCCGGCAGGTCGTCGTGGATGGTTACGACGGCGCTCTCCGGTACACCCGTCCGCTGGTGAACGTCGCTCTCGCGCTGCGCGGCGAGCCGCGCCTGCCGCCTCCGGGATCCGTCCTCGCCCAGGGGATGCTGCTTGGCGCTTCGGTGGTCGACCCCTCGGACTGGCCGGCGCTCTGGGCGGCAATCGCGCACCGGGCTGCGGGCACGGGGTTGCGGTGGCTCGTCGTTTCCCGAGCGGCCGGCGATCCCGAACTCGATATCCTGCGCCGGACGCTGCACGCCCGCGAGTATCGCACGACGCTCTATGACGTGCGGTGGCGCATGATGAACCAGCGCGGACTCCTTCCGCCTGGCGAGGCGCGGCCATTGCGTCCCGAGGTCAGCCTCCTGTGACGGCACTGTTCCCGGCCTCGGGCGAATCCATCGTGCTCGGCGATGGCGCCGTGGCCACGCCGCGCGCCGCCCTCAGCATTGCCGCGCGCCACGAGATGCGACGCCTGATGGTGGCGCACTTCGACGGCGTCACCGAGACCCAGTTCGACCGGGACCTCGCCTCGAAGGACTGGGTCCTCAGGTTCTCGCGCGATGGCGTCCTGGTGGGTTTCTCCACGATGCAGGTCTACGGTGCCACGCACGATGGTCGCGCCGTGAACGTGATCTACTCCGGCGACACGGTCATGGCGCCCGAGGCGTGGGGTTCGCCGATTCTCGCCCGCGCCTGGATTGCGCTGGTGCGCAGGCTCCAGGAGGCGCGACCCGGGGCGCCCTGGTACTGGCTGCTCCTCTCGTCAGGCTTCCGCACGTACCGCTTCCTGCCGGTGTTCTGGAGGGAGTTCTGGCCCCGGCATGACGCCGCGACGCCCTCGGACATCCGTTCACTGCGCGATGACCTCGCGCGCAGCCGTTTCGGTGCGTCGTTCGACGCGGACCGCGGGGTCGTCCGGTTCGCGTATCCGCAACGACTGCGCGCCCACCTGGCCGCCATCCCGGACGGAAAGGAGGCCGATCCACACGTGCGCTTCTTCCTCGAGCGGAACCCCGGTCATGCCGCCGGCGACGAGCTGGTCTGCCTCACCGAGCTGAGTGACGCCAACCTCACCGCGGCCGGCGCCCGCATGGTCCGCGCGCCCCGGTGAACCCGGCGGCGGTGGCGAACACACTCTGGCTCGCCAGCGGCATCGGCGCGTCACGCCGTTTTTCGCTGGCACTGGCCGGCATCCGTGAGGCACAGGAGCGGTGGCTGCGGCACCAGCTCGTCAGGCATGCGCGGAGCGAGTTCGGGCGCGCCCACGATTTCGCCGCGATCGAGTCCGCCGACAACTTCGCCCAGCGAGTCCCGCTCACCGATTACGCGACGCTGCAACCGTCGATCCGTCGCATCGCCGACGGCGAACCCGACGTCCTCGCCTGCGGCCGCGTGACCCACCTGGTGCCGACGAGCGGATCGACGGGCGCGCAGAAGCTTGTGCCCTTCAGCGCCTCCCTGCAGGCAGCATTCAGCGCCGCCGTGCGACCCTGGCTCGGCGACCTCGCCCGGCAGAGGCCGTCGCTCCTAGGCGGACCGGCCTACTGGTCAATCTCACCCATGACCGAAGCGACCGGCGCCGCCGGGAGCACCGACGGCATTCCGGTCGGGTTCGCGGACGACGCGGAGTACGTCGGGGGCACGACCGCCTGGCTCCTGCGTCGCGCCCTGGCCGTTCCGGCCGAGGTGCGGCACGTACGGGACGCCACGACCTTCTGGCGCCTGACGACGCTGGCGATGCTCCGCGCGCGCGAACTGCGGCTCATTTCCGCCTGGCATCCGTCATTCGTTGACGTGCTCGTGTCGGCCGCGGCCGCGGCGTGGCCCGAGCTTCTCGACGCCATCGCCACGGGATCGTGTCCGTGGGAGGACGCCCTGCCGCCAGCGAAGGCCGCGCGCTGGCGCGTCCCCCCGGATCGCGCGCGCGCCGCGGAACTCCGCGCGATCGGCCCTGCCGATTGGCCGCGCTGGTGGCCGCGACTCACGGTCGTGAGCTGCTGGGGCGAGCAGGCCGCCGAGGCGGGTTGGCAGCGCCTTCGCGCGAGGCTGCCTGGGGTCCTCGTCCAGGCCAAGGGATTGCTGGCCACCGAGGCGGTCGTGACCATCCCCTACGGCGGGATGACGCCGCTCGCCGTCACGTCCCATTTCTTCGAGTTCATCGACCAGCGCGGAGAGGTCCGCCTGGCGCACGAACTGGAGCGCGGCGGAGCGTACGAGGTCGTCGTCACCAATGGGGGCGGCTTCTGGCGCTACCGCCTCGGCGATATGGTCGAATGCGTCGGCTTCCTGCGCGAGGCGCCGTGCCTGCGATTCCTCGGGCGCGCGGGCCGGGTCAGCGACCTCCGTGGTGAGAAGCTCAGCGAGGTGTTCGCCGCCGAGGTGTTGCGCACCGCCTGGGGCGGCGTTGCCGCGCCCGCGTATGCCGCGTTCCGGGCGAACGACGACGGCGATCGGGCCGGGTACGACCTCCTCGTGTCCATCGAGTCCCTCACGGCACCGCCGGACGACATCGCCGCGCGCATAGACCACGCACTGTCGGCCAATCCACACTATGCCCTGGCGCGTCGACTGGGACAGCTCGCGCCGCTCCGCGTGATCCCGGTCAGTCCCGACAGCGCCCGGGAGGAACTCGTGGCGACGAGGTTGCGGATCGGGGAAACGAAGCCATCGGTGCTGTTCCTGAACGGCGATTGAGGCGCCGGCCGCCAGTGCCGGCGGTTGTGCGGGAGGGCGCCGCGTGCCACGATACCGCGCCACCCTGACCGGAGCCGCTTCGTGACTGCCTTTCGCACCATCATGGCGTGCCTGTGCCTCATCGGCCTCGTCACCCTGCCGGTATCGGCCCAGCGGCCACTCAAGGTCTACATCTCCGTCGACATGGAGGGCATCGGCGGCGTGGTCACGAACGAGCAGCTGGGGCCTACGGGGTTCGAGTATGCCCGGGCGCGCCAGTTCATGACCGACGAGGCGCTGGCGGCCATCCAGGGCGCGCGCGACGCCGGTGCTACCGAGATCCTCGTCAGCGACTCGCACGGCAACGGCCAGAACCTTCTCATCGACCAGTTGCCGGCGGACGTGCGGGTGATCCGCTCGTGGCCGCGACCCTTGATGATGATGGAAGGCATCGACTCGTCGTTCAGCGCCGCGGTGTTCATCGGGTACCACGCGTCAACGGCCAACGTGCGTGGCGTCCGGGCACACACGATGTCGAGTGCGACCCTGACCGGCGTGAAGCTCAATGGCGTGGAAGTCCCCGAGGGCGGGCTGAATGCCGCGATCGCGGGACACTTCGGCGTGCCGGTGGTCGCCATCAGCGGTGACGACGCCGCGGTGGCCGAGGTCCGGCAGTTCACCGGGCCGATTCCGGGCGCCGAGGTGAAGCGCGCGATCTCGTTCCACTCGGCGTCGACCCTCACACCGAAGGCCTCGCAGGAACTGGTCCGCACCCGGGTCAGGGCCGGCGTCGAGCAACGGGCGTCCGCGAAGCCGTACATGGTGCACGGACCCATCACGCTGGAGATGTCGTTCAAGAACTACCGCGCCGCCGAGCTGCTGGCGTACCTGCCGATCGTCACGCGCATGAATGCGCACACGATCCGGTTCGTCGGCAGAGACATCGTCGAGGTCTCGAGGTTCATCGAATTCGTCAACTCGTACCAGCCGGACATCACGCCGTGAGGCGCACCCTTTTTCCGGCGCGACCGCGCCATGGGTGACCCCATGAGCGACGTCGCCGTGAAGCTCCCGCCGGGCTTGCAGGGCCGCTACCGCGTCGAGCGCGAAGTGGGGCGCGGAGGCATGGGCGCCGTCTTCCTGGCCGTCGACCTGCGGCTGGATCGCCCGGTGGCGCTGAAGGTGCTGCCGCCGGAATTCGCGACCGACGTGGCGCTGCGCGAGCGATTCCTCCGGGAGACGCGAACCGCCGCGTCTTTCTCGCACCCGAACATCGTCCCGGTGCACTCGGTGGAGGAGGATGCCGGTTCCCTCGCCTTCGTCATGGGGTTTGTCGAGGGGGAGAGCCTGGCTGCCCGCGTCGCACGCACCGGCCCGCTCGACGTGCGGAGCGTGGTACGCCTGCTCCAAGACGTGGCCTACGCGCTGGCGTACGCGCACGGTCGCGGCGTGGTCCATCGCGACATCAAGCCGGACAACATCATGATCGAGCGGGCGACCGGCCGCGCGCTCGTCATGGATTTCGGGATCTCGCGCTCGATCGTCCAGCCGGCCGAGGCGCAGGGCCTGACCCGGATCGGGGAGATCGTGGGGACCCCGGAGTACATGAGCCCCGAGCAGGCGTCCGCGGACCACGTCGACGGCCGCAGCGACCTGTATGCGCTGGGCCTGGTGGCACTGTTCGCCCTGACGGGCCGCGCGCCGATCGGTGGCGGATCCACCCAGCAGCTCATCGTCAGGCAGCTCACCGAGGTGCTGCCGCCCGCGGCCTCGCTCCGCCCCGACCTGCCGCCCGCGCTCGCGGACGCCATCGACCGCTGTGTCGCCAAGGCACCCGACGAGCGGTTCGCCACCGCCGAAGCCCTGGTCGAGGCCATCGACAGCGCTCAACTGGCCGCCCCCGAGATCCCACTGCCCATCCGGCTCTTCGCCCAGGAGGCGGCGACGTTAGGCATGGTGCTGTCCTTCTTCGCCGTCATCAGCTGGGTGATCGTGGCCACGCTCTCGCGCCTGACGGGCGGCATCGATGCCTGGCTGCCGGTGATGCTGCTCATGGGCGTGGTGCTCACGCGGGTGCTGCAGGCGCGGTCGGAAGCCGGCCGGCTGGCGGCGGCGGGATTCACGGTCGACCATGTCATGGCGGGGATGCGCGCCGTGGTCGAGGAGCGGGCCACCGTCCGGGCCGCGGTCGGCACCAGCGCGGCCGTGCGAAAGCGCCGGAGGCGCACGGTGACGATCGCGCTCCTGCAGCTGCCCGTGGCTGCCCTGTTCGCAAAGCTCGCGCTGGACAGTCGGGAGCAGGTCGGGCCCTCGAGCTACCGGGTTGGATTCGGTGCCACGACGCTCGTCGTCACCGCGCTCATCCTCACCGGCGTGAGTTTCGTTCTCCTCATTCGCAGCCCGTTCCGGGCGCCGATCGGCGAGCGCCTCTTCCGGCTGGTGTGGCTTGGTCCCTTCGGCCGGGCCTTCGTGCGTGGGGCGATGCGTCAGGCGGGTAAGGCGGCAGGAAGTCCGGAGTCCTCGGCCACTGCGGTGCGCGTGCCCGCGGCACCAATGGTCGCGCGGACGCCGGCCCCAACGCCAGGCACCGTGGCGGTCACGGTCACCGGGCACCTGGTGCCGGTTGCGCCTGGCGATGGGACCGATGTGCGTCTCGATCGGATCGAGGCGCGACTGGCCGCCATCGAGCGCGCGGTGACACGGCCGGGCCGGGGATGAATCCCGGTGCCTCCCGGTTCCCTGCGCGCCACGGGTGTCAGTCGAGCGACTTCCGGAACCGCATGGAGCTGACGGTGATGAGGAGGACGGCGAACGCGCACAGGGACGCGACGTCCTTCCAGATCGAGCCGAGTTCGGTCCCCTTGAGCAGGATCCCGCGCATGATCCTGAGGAAGTAGGTCAGGGGAATTGCGCCGCCGATCCACTGGGCGAACCCCGGCATCGCCTCACGCGGGAACATGAAGCCCGACAGGAGGATGGAGGGCAGGATCACGAGGAAGCTCAACTGCATCGCCTGCACCTGGGTCTTCACCGCCGTCGAGATGAAGAGCCCGAGCGCGAGGCTCGCGAGGATGAACGGTGCCGTGGCCACATAGAGCAGCAGCAGGCTGCCGCGAATGGGCACGTCGAACACGAAGCGCCCGAGGATCAGGATGACGGTGATCTGGACGTACCCGACGAGCGCGAACGGCAGGATCTTGCCCAGCATCAGCCCGGCGCGGGTCACCGGGGTCACGATGAGCTGCTCGAGGGTGCCGCGCTCCCGCTCGCGCACGATGGACATCGAGGTGATGGCCGACAGCGTGAGGGTGAGGATGAGGCCCGCCACGCCGGGCACGATGTAGATCGCGCTCTCGAGGGCGGGATTGTACCACGGCCGCACCCGGACCTCGAGCCGCCCGGTGCCGGCGCGCGCGGCGCCGAGGGCCGCGTTGCGGGCGGACGACGCGAGCGCCGCGGCGGCAATGGCCGCCTGCGAGGCCAGCGGATCGGCGGCGTCGATGATCACCTGCGCGGTGGCCGTGCGCCGTCGCTTGAGGTCCGTCTCGAAGCCCGGCGGGATGACCACCGCCGCGCGCGCGTCGCCACGCTCGATGGCCAGGCGCATCTCGTCACGGTCGGCGACCGCGCCGATGACGTCGAAATTGCCCGTGTTGGCCATGGCCTGCACCAGGGCCCGGCTCTCGGTGGATTGCGACTCGTCCAGCACGACGGCCGGGAGGTGCCGCACTTCCATGCGGATCGCGAACCCGAACAGCAGCAGCTGGATCGCCGGAATGCCGACCAGCATGCCCAGGGTGAAGCGGTCCCGCCGCATCTGGACGAGTTCCTTCCAGAGCATGGGCCAGAGCGGCGAACGACCGATCCGTTCGAGCACTAGGTCCGGTCCCTCCCCGGGGCCGCCGGCCCCCGGCCCGCGGCCTCGAGGTCCTCGTCCCGCCGTTGCAGCTCGATGAAGACGTCCTCGATCGTCGGCTGGCCGAAGGCGTGCGATACCTCGTCCACGGTGCCTAACGCTATGAGGTGTCCGCGCGACAGGAACCCGAGCCGCTGGCACCGCTCGGCCTCGTCCATGTAGTGCGTCGTGACCAGGATCGTCGTCCCGCCCCGCGCGAGGCCGTAGATCCACTCCCAGAACAGCCGCCGCGACGCGGGGTCGACGCCCGCGGTCGGTTCATCCAGGAACAGCATGTCGGGTTCGTGCGCCGTCGCACAGGCAAGGGCGAGCCGCTGCTTCCATCCGCCGGACAGCGTGCCCGCCATCTGGTCCCGCCGCGGACGCAGGCCGAGGTCGTCGAGCAGGCCCTCGATCCGCCGGTCCCGATCCCGCCCCCGCAGTCCGTACATCGACGCGTAGAAGCGGATGTTCTCCCGGATGGTCAGGTCGTCGTACAGGCCGTACCGCTGCGACATGTAACCGATCCGGCGCCGCACGCCCTCCGGATCCCTGGCAACGTCGACGCCGACCACGGTGGCCTCGCCGGCCGTGGGCTCAAGGAGCCCGCACAGCATGCGAATCGTTGTGGTCTTGCCGGACCCGTTCGGCCCGAGCAACCCGAACACTTCACCGCGGAGGATGTCGAGGTCGAGCGACTCGACCGCGACGAGCGTCCCGAACACCTTCCGCAGGCCGGTCGTCCGCACCGCGACGTCTCCGTCGACGCGCGGCGTGATGTCCGGTCCTGGCGCGGGAGCGCTCACGGGCTGTTCGGTGGGGAGGTGTCCGGCGGGGCCCCGGTCGCGCGCACGCGGTCGCTGAACACGGCGGTGGCTGGAAGGCCCGCCTTGAGCGTGCCGGTGGAATCCGTGAACTCCAGCCGCACCCCGAAGAGCAGGTCGGCGCGCTCGCGCTCGGTCAACGCGACGCGCGGCGTGAACTCGGCGGTCGTGGCGATGGATGCCACCCGCCCGTCGAACACCCGGCCCTCGAGCCCGTCGATCGTGACCGGGATGGTATCGCCGATCGAGAGTGCCGCGACCACCGGCGCGGTGACGTAGACGCGGACCCAGGCATGCCGGGCGTCGCCTAACGACACAATCGGGATCCCGGCGGCCACCACTTCCCCCGCCTCGGCATGGCGGGCAAGCACCTGCCCGTCGACGGGAGCGAGGAGCACCAGGTCGCCCGCCGCGGCCATCCCCATGGCGAGCTGGGCGCGCGCGGTCGCGACGGCGGCACGCGCGGCCTGAACGCGGTCGGGGCGCGGACCCGCCTCGAGCAGGCGGAGCGCGTCCCGCACCGCATCCCGCCGGGCGCCGGCCACGCGCGCGGCGCCGGCGGCGGCATCGAACGCCGACTGGCTGACCCCGCCGGCGGCCAGCAACCGGGCGAGTCTCGTCGAATCGGACGCCGTGCGCTCGGCGTCCGATTCCGCGCTCCGCAGCTCCGCGCGCGCCCGGTCGAGTTCCTCGGGGCGCGCTCCCCGTTCGAGGTCGCGAAGTTCGGACTCCGCGGCCATGACCCGGGCCCGACGCTGGTCGATGTCCTGCGGGAGGCCGGTCTGGGAGAGCACCGCGATCGTGTCTCCGGCCTGCACCACGGCCCCCTCCTCGACGGCCACGCGAACGATGCGGCCCGGCTGGCTCGCGGCGACATCGGTCTGCGTGAACTCGATGGTACCGGTGGCAGACGGGGGTTCATTGCGAGCGCACGCGCCGAGGGAGAGGACCGCGCCGAGGGCAACGCAGCGGACCGCGGAAGTCATGTCGTCGTTTCCTCGAGCCGATTGGATGCGCGGGTGGCCGGGACCGCGGGACGGCGAAGCGCCGCGAGCGCGAAGTCGGCGGCATGTTGGCCGAACGCCTGGATATCGCCGTCGGTCGGTCCATCGAGTCCACGCCCAAGCAGGATGCCGGCGATCGGACTCGCGAGGACCAGGTATCCAACCTGCGCGATGGTTGAGATGGCGGCGAAGGTGGGATCAATGTCGGGCCTGAACTCTCCAGTGGCCTGACCGTCGGCGATCGCCTTGGTGAGTTCCTGGAAGAGCGTGGCCGAGAGATGGCGGATGGCCGGTTCCGCGTGAGCGGCCTTCCAGTCGATGAGTTCCCTGGCGAGCAGCACAGGGAGGTGCGGATTTCCGGCCAGGACTGCGACCTGGCTCTCGACGACTCCGCGAACCACGCGCTCTGGGTCGGATCCAGGGGCTATCCGGCGTCGAGCTCCGTCTGCGATGGTCCCGATTACCCTTTCCAGTACATGGCGGTAAAGTGCCGCCTTACTGTCATGATAATAGTAGATCAGCGCCGAGTTCTGGCCGGATTCTGCGGCGATCATCTTGATAGTGGTCGCAGCGAATCCACGCCGGGCAAACAGCTGCTCCGCGGCATCCATGATTGCCGTGCTGGCATCGGGGACTCGATCGATCACGGGAGTTAACTAATTGATTAATTGAGTACGGTCAACCCGCGCGGATCCACCCAAAGTCCTCCGCAATCGCCAATCCCCGTGTTGTTCGACCTGCGCTTCGACCCTAACCTAGGCTCACCAACCTTCCGTCCAACCCTCACGATGTCCGTTTCCATACCCCCTGGCGCATGAGCGGACCTGGCGCCCCACCGCGGAGCGAGTCCGAACTCGACGAGGCGCTGTCCCGACCGACGCCCGCCGTCGTCGAGGCACTCCTCGCCTGCCCCGGCGACGTCGCCATCCTCGGCGCCGGCGGGAAACTCGGACCGACCGTCGCCCGGCTGGTGCGGCGTGCCGCCGACCATGCCGGGTCGGACCGTCGCGTCTATGCCGTGTCGCGCTTCGCCGACGCCACCATGGCCGAGCGGCTGGAGGAGGCCAACATCGAGGTGCTGCGCGCTGACCTCGCCGACTGGGCCTCGCTGGCGTCGCTCCCCGAGGTGCCTAACGTCCTCTTCCTGGCCGGCCAGAAGTTCGGCACCCGGTCGCTGCCGTCCACGACCTGGGTCACCAATACCGTGGTGCCAGCGCTGGTGGCCGATCGCTTTCGCGCCTCCCGCCTGGTCGTGCTGTCCACGGGGAACGTGTACCCCCTGTCACCGGTGCGGGGCGGCGGGTCCCGGGAGTCCGACACGCCGTCACCGGTCGGGGAATACGCCTGGTCCTGCCTGGGCCGTGAACGCGTCATCGAGCACGCCTCGCGAACGCGTGGCACGCGTGCCGCCATCGTGCGGTTGAACTATGCCGTGGACCTTCGCTACGGCGTGTTGGTCGACCTGGCGCTCAAGGTCGCGGCGGGAACGCCGATCGACCTCGCCATGGGATGGGTGAACGTGATCTGGCAGGGGGATGCGGCCGCACAGGTGGTGCAGTGCCTCGCCAGGGCGTCCGTGCCCCCCTTCGTCCTCAACGTCGCCGGCCCGGAAGTGCTGGCCGTGCGCGCCGTGGCCCAGGAGTTCGGGCGACTGCTCGGTCGTGAGCCCGTCGTCACGGGGAGCGAGGCCGGTGACGCGCTCCTCAGCAACACGGACCTCGCCCAGTCGCTCTGGGGACCGCCGTCCGTCGGCGCGGAACGGCTCATCGCCTGGGTGGCCGACTGGGTCTCGCACGGTGGCGTCACGCTGGGCAAGCCGACGCACTACGAGCAGCGCGAGGGCAGCTTCTGAACCTCCGACAGCACCTGCTCCACGGCTGGGTCATCCCCGCCCACCCGCTGGCACTGACCCCGCGGCGGACGCTGGACGAGCGTCACCAGGCAGCCCTGACCCGGTACTACATCGACGCCGGTGCGGGCGGCCTCGCGGTCGGCGTCCACACGACGCAGTTCGCGATCCGGGAGCCGCGGCACGGACTCCTGCGGCCCGTGCTCGAATTGGCCGCGGACACGGCGCGATCGTGGCCGGCGCAGGCCCCGCTCGCGCTCATCGCCGGTCTCTGCGGCGACACGCGCCAGGCGCTGGGGGAAGCGGAACTGGCCCGGACCCTCGGATACCACGCCGGACTGGTGAGCCTGGCCGGGCTACCTGGCGCCACCGACGCCCAGCTGGTCGAACACTGCCGGCGCGTCGGCGACGTCCTCCCGGTGTTCGGGTTCTACCTGCAGCCCGCCGTCGGCGGACGCCCGTTAGGCTGGCGGTTCTGGCGGGAACTGGCGGAGGTGCCGTCGGTGGTGGCGATCAAGGTGGCGCCGTTCAACCGGTATGCCACCCTGGATGTCATGCGCGCGGTGGCCGACGCGGGCCGCACCGACATCGCGCTGTACACGGGGAACGACGACGCCATCATCCACGACCTCGTGACGCCATACCCCTGCCTCGTGGGTGGGGGGACGGTGACGATGCGCATGGTCGGCGGCCTGCTCGGGCAATGGGCGGTCTGGACCAGGCGCGCCGTGGAGTTGCTGGATCGAATCCGGGCGGCGGCGTCCGGAGGACCGGTGACGTGGCTGCCGGAGGAAGCGGCGATCACCGACGCCAACGGCGCGATCTTCGATGCCGCCAACGGCTTCGCCGGCTGCATCCCCGGAATCCACCAGGTCCTGCATCGCCAGGGCCTGCTGCAGGGCACGTGGTGCCTGGACCCCGCCGAGCGCCTGTCGGACGGACAGGAGGCGGAGATCGACCGGGTCCTCCGCTGGTATCCCCACCTCACGGACGACGACTTCGTCCGCGAGCACCTCGACGCCTGGATTCGTTAGGCCCGGGGAACGGCGGGCAGCAGGTCGCGGTGCCACGAGTCGCCGGCCGGCCGCTCGAACCCGGCGCGCCAGGCGGCCGCGGTGGTCACGCTGGTGTCGAACACCGGCGTCGTGGCACCGACGGCCCCCGCCGCGGCCTGCGCCGCAAACGCATCCCTGCTTGCCGTGACGATGGCCCCGGCGCCGTCCCGCCAGAACACCCGGGCCCCGCCAAGGAACGTCGTGCCGAGGGAGGATTGGAGGTGCTGCAGCACGTGAAACAGCGCGTCGACCGAGCACCCTGACGCCCCCGCAGCCGACTGGTCGACGCCAATCGCCAGGAACCGGTCATCACGCCAGTCGCGGCCGCACGTCAACGGATCGCCATGCGCCTTCCACTGGGCAAGCCACTCATCGACGGCAGACAGGAGGCGAGCGGCGGGTTCGCCGGTCACGGGATCCGAGGCGGCGAAGACCCAGAGCCGGGCATGATCCGGGAGCGCGTGAAAGTCCACCCTGGGCATGGTGAGCAGGGAACAGGAAACGAGCGTCCGGCGGTGTGGACACGGCCGTCAGGCCGGTTGTCCGGACTCCCTCGAATCTACCGTCCCAGCGCGCGAAGCACGCCTGCCGGAATGCCATCCCCAACCGCCTCGGGCGCTGGCAGCGTCGACAGGAATTGGCCCTCGAGTGCGCGACGACCCTCCGGCGAAAGGAGGTACGCGACAAAACGCCCGGCCAGGGAGGCATGGAGCGCCGCGATGGGAATCGAGAACGCATACCGGATCGGCGCTCCTCGCATCGTGACGGTGTCGGCCGCTGACTTGCCGATGACCCTGACGGCCGCGTGCTGGTAGGCCTCCGCATGGGAGGAGTTGCCGAGATCGATGTCGTCGCCGACGCGCACGTGCCGTATCCCCGAGGAACGCGCCATCGACTCGTAGAACCATGCGAAGTCGAGGTCACCCGACTCGAGCAGCGCCACCAGCTCGATTTCCTTGGGGCGGATGTTGCGCGGCGGCGCGGCGCGCTCGAGCGCGGCGGCCAGTCCGGGCTGACCCAGCCGGCGCCCAGCCAGCTGGAACAGCATGAGTGTCCGATACCCGGCGGGGTCGAGGTCGGGATTCGCGCGGCCCGTCTCGACCCCCGGGCGCTGGAGCACTTGCCACCAGTTCGTCGAGTCGACATCGGCCGCAAACTTCGACCGATCGGTGAACGCCAGCACGATCCGGTTCTCGGCGAAGCGGGCGTACCACGTCACGTGCGACGGCATGAGCACCTTGGGAAACACGTCCTCGTCGGCCAACGCGATGACGTCGGGCGTCTTTCCGAGTTCGGTCAGCTTCCGCGCCGTCTCGAGGCTCCCGGAGGTCTCGAGTTCGTAGCGGATGCCGGACGCGGCCGAGAAGGAATCGAGTGCGGCCCGCATGGGGCGGGCGAGGCTCCCGGCCGTGAAGACGACCAGCGGACCGTCCTCCCCCACGGATCCGCCAGTGCATGCGGCGAGGAGTGCGACCGCCGCCACGGACCACCTTCGCATCGTCAGCTCCCCCGGAGTTCGCTGGCCAGCGCCGCGTCGATGGTCGGGTGCTCGAACTGGAAGCCGGAATCGAGGAGTTGCCGCGGGATCGCGCGCTGGCCGGCCAGGATGGTTTCCTCGCCCATCTCGCCGAACATGAGCCGCACCGCAAACGCCGGCACGACCGCGAGGGCCGGCCGATGGACGGCCTTCGCCAGGGCCTTCGTGAACTCGGCGTTGCGAACGGGGGATGGCGCGGTCACGAGGAGCGGTCCACCTAACGACTCATGCAGCGCCGCCCACGACAGCGCCCGGATGGCGTCGGTGCGGCTGATCCAGCTCAGCCACTGCCGCCCACTGCCGAGACGACCACCGGCGCCGAGCCGGAAGATCGGCAGGAGTTCCTTCAGCAGCCCACCCGACGGGTGCAGGACCAGTCCCGCGCGAGGGTGCACCACGCGCACGCCCGCCTCGCGCGCCGGGTCGGCCGCTCCCTCCCAGGCGCGGACGACGTCGGCCAGGAAGCCGGTGCCGGCACTGCTGTCCTCGTCGAGTTCCTGGTCGCCGCGATCGCCGTAGTACCCGATCGCCGACATGCTGACGAGCACGCGCGGATGCGGGTCGAGCTCGGCGCAGGCGCGCGCGAGAAGGCTGGTGGACCGCACCCGCGTATCCACGATCTTCTTCCGCCACTCGGGCGTCCACCGCTGGCCGATGTTCGCACCCACGAGGTTGATGACGATGCGCACGCCGGCGAGCTTCGACACGTCGAGCGTCCCGGCGTCGGGATCCCACCGGATGTGGCCGTGACGATCGTCCTCGCGCCGACCGATCCGGATGACGGCGTGCCCCATCTCCTCGAGGTGCTTCGCCAGCGCCGAGCCGATGAAGCCTGACGCGCCGGCAATGGCAATGCGACGGGGTCCCTTGGGGGCGCTCATGCCGACTGGGCCGGCAATTCGAGGACACGCCACATGTACCAGGAACCGACCGTGCGGTACGGCGCCCACGGCGCGGCGATCTTCGCGACGCGCTTTCCGTCGGGCATCTTGCGGAGGCGGTAGGCGCGTTGCACGCCCTTGCGGATCCCCAGGTCCAGCACCGGCAGCACGTCGGGGCGTCCGAGCCGGAACATGAGGAACATCTGCGCGGTCCAGACGCCGACGCCCTTGACCTGCACCAGCTGGCGCGTGACTTCCTCGTCCGGGAAGTCGCCGAGCCGCTCCGCATCGAGGGTGCCCCGCGACGCGTGCGTCGCCAGGTCCCGGAGGTAGCCGAGCTTCTGGCGCGACAATCCTGCACTCCGCAGGGTTTCGTCGGGAAGGCCCAGCAGGGGCTCGACCGACAGCGATCCCCCACAGGCCGCCTGTACGCGCCCGTGGATCGTCGTGGCGGCCTTGGTCGAGAGCTGCTGGTAGATGATCGAGCGCGCGACGAACTCGAAGTGCGTGCCATCGGTCGGCGGCGTCAACCGACAGGGTCCGACCTTCTCGATGACCTTCTGCAGGACGGGGTCCGCGCGGCGCAGGTGGGCGAGTGCCTTTCGGTGCATGACCAAACTCTAACCGCGGACCATCACGAGGCGAGTGCTTCCCGCCACCAAGGCGTTCCGGCATGGCCGAGCGGCGGCTAGCTTGACGTGTTCACCCTCCCCTGCCAGCCGTGCACATGGATCCGCGATCAGTGGTACGCCGCCCGCACGTCCCTTCGTCCGCGGCCCGGGGCCGATGGCCCCTGTTTGCGGCCCTGGTCCTGTTGTGCGCATCCGGCGCCGTCCTCCCCGGACAGGGCGTGGTCGTCCTGCGACACGCCAACCTGGCGGATGGAGCCCGCGGTGCGATTGCCACGAACGCGGCCGTGGTCATTCGCGATGGACTGATCGCGCAGGTCGAGAGCGAGCCGTTCACGCCGCCCGCGGGAGCGACGGTCATCGATGTGGGCGGCCGGTACGTCGTCCCGGGCCTCATCGATGCCCACACGCACATCTCGACGCTGGCGAACGCCCGCCGCGCGCTGGAGTCGGGCGTGACCACCGTGCGAAGCGCCAGCACGAGCAACTTCCAGGACGTCGCCCTCCGCGACCTGGTGAAGCAGGGCGCGGTCACGGGTCCCGAGGTCGTCGCGGCCGGCGTCTTCATCACGCCGGAACTGGGCGAGACGATGCTTGCCGACGCCAGGCTCGGCGCCCTCAAGGATGGGGTGGTGACCGAGTCGGCCTTGCGGGCGGTGGTCCGGATCAACCTCGAGCACGGGGTCAACGTCATCAAGACGCGAGGCACCGAGCGCGCCGGCCTGCCGAACACCGACCCGCGGAAGCAGACGTACACGGAGCAGCAACTGGCATGGATCGTCGACGAAGCCACGAAGGGCGGCGTGCCCGTCATGGCCCACGCGCACGGGGATGAAGGCGCCTATGCCGCGGTCCGGGCCGGCGTGCGGTCGATCGAGCACGGCACGTACCTGTCCGACTCGACGCTGGCCCTCATGCGGCAGCGCGGCACGTTCCTGGTGCCGACCTACATCACCGTCGTCGACCTGACGCGTCCCGGCGGCGATTACGACAACCCGATCCTCACGCTCCGGGGGGCGCACATGCTCCCGCGGCTGGCCGAAACGGTGCAGCGCGCGCACCGCATCGGCGTGAAGCTCGTGACCGGCGCCGACACGGACTACGGGCCGGAGAGCCTCTCGCGGATCGCCGGTGAGGTGGCGTCGCTGGCCGAGCTGGGGCTCACGCCCCTGGAGGCGCTCCGCGCGGCCACCACGGTCGCGGCGGAGTTGTTAGGCATCGGCGCCCGCACGGGCGCGATCCAGGTGGGCATGGAGGCCGACCTGGTGGTCGTCGAGCGCAACCCGCTGCAGGACCCGCGCGCCCTGGCCGACGTGCTCGTGGTGCTGAGCAACGGGCGCATCGGGCTCAATCGCCTTCCCTTCGGACGGTAGGACCGCGCCATGTCGTTGCCGAGCCGCCTGCGCCTGGCCCTCCTCGCCCTGGTGATGACCGCGGCGCCGGCGTGCTCCCAGCGCACGCCGGCGCCGGGTGAGGCAGCCATCACCGAGGCCCTGATCCGCCGGCACGTCGACGTGATCGCCGCCGACTCGATGCTCGGCCGTGACACGCCCAGTCGCGGGCTCGAGCTGACCGCCGCGTACGTCGCCTCGCACTTCCAGCGGCTCGGCCTGCGGCCCGGCGGGGACGCGGGGACCTTCCTCCAGCGGTACCCGCTGGCCGGTCCGCCGCCCGCGAAGGGGCCGCGCGGGACCCCCGGCGCCCCCGTCGGCTACGACCCCGGGTCGGCGCCTAACGTGGTCGGCATCCTCCCGGGCACCGACCCCGCGCTGCGCGACGAGTACCTCGTGGTGTCGGCGCACATGGATCATGTCGGCGTCAACGGCGCCGTCCCGAAGGACAGCATCTGGAACGGCGCTGACGACGATGCGTCGGGGACGGCCGGCGTGCTGGCACTGGCCGAAGCGTTCGCCAAGGCCCCGCCCCGCCGATCGATCATCTTCCTGACCGTGAGCGGTGAGGAGCAGGGCTTGTGGGGCAGCGCCTGGTTCACGGAGCACCCGCCGGTGCCCATCACGACGATCGTGGCGAACCTCAACCTCGACATGATCGGACGGAACTGGAAGGACTCGATCGTGGTGATTGGCCAGGAGCATTCCGACCTGGGGACGACCCTCGCGAAGGTGAACGCGGCGCATCCCGGGCTGCGCGTGACCGCCATGAAGGATCCGTGGCCCCAGGAGAGCTTCTTCACGCGCTCCGACCACTTCAACTTCGCCCGGCGCGGCGTCCCGGCGCTGTTCTTCTTCAACGGCGTCCACGAAGACTACCACCAGCCGAGTGACTCGCCCGACAAGATCGACGCGGAAAAGGAAGCGAGGATCGTCCGGCTGATCTACCACGTGGCCGTGGCGGTCGCCAACACCACGTCCCGCCCGAAATGGAATCCCGAGTCGTACCGGAAGATCGTGAAGCCGTAGTGGACTCCCCCCTCCCCAATCTCCCATCCCATCCTGAATGAGCTCCGTCACGTTCTACAAGTGGTCCGACGTCCCCCTCGAGAACGTCACGCCCGTGCTCGACCGCAAGCTGATCACCGGCGAGCGGATGATGCTGGCGCAGGTCTTCCTGAAGAAGGGATGCGTCGTGCCGCGCCACCAGCACCATAACGAGCAGTTGACCTACATCCTCGAGGGAGCCCTGCGGTTCTGGATCGGGGAGGACGAGTCGGAGATCCAGGACGTCCATGCCGGCGAGGTGTTGTACATCCCGGCGAACGTGTGGCACAAGGCGGAAGCGCTGGAGGACACGCTCGACCTGGACGTCTTCTCGCCGCCTCGTGAGGACTGGCTCAAGAAGACGGACGACTACCTCAGGAGATAGGCCGGAGGCCGGAGCCCGGAGGGCTCGCTACCGCAGCTTGTGGCGCGCGGCGGCGAAGAGCCCGACCACGACGCCAGACCCGACGACCCACAGGCCGAGGCGCGACTGCGCCACGTGGAAATCGGTCACCGTCACGGCCGGAATGCCCCTGGGCATCGCGCGAGTCCCGTCGCCGATGCCGGTCAGCGCATGACGAGCAAAGGCGAACAGGGCGATTCCGCCCAGCACCATCAGCAGGGCCACGGCGTCGAGCAGCCGGTCGGCGGCACGGGGACGGGACTTGTCGGAATCGGTCATGGTCGCCCATTGGACGACCAAGGGGCGCCGGGGCCACGGACCCGCCGAGGCCGCGATTGACGGCCACGCGGCAGGCGCTTTGTGCGCCCGGTCACCGGCAAGGACCCGGGCGCTGATCGGGGTTGCTGGCGACTCCGGGGACTCGTCCTTCAATCGATGCGATTCCCCCGGTTCAGCTCGCGCCGCGTCGCGCGTTTCTTCGCCGTGAGCGCCCCCCTGGCGCTTGCGGTGCCCGTCACCCGCGCCGTCGCCGTCGGCGACCTGTTCGGAAATCCGGTCGCGCCGGAACGGCCTCGCGCGGAACTGGTGAACGTCCCGAGCCGGCGTGCGCTGTCGGGACCGTCGTTCGATTCGCTCGCCGGCCGGAGCGGCCAGCTTCGCGTGGCGTTCCTCACGCGCGAAGACGTGGACCAGCTCCCGGCACTCGTCGACCAGTTCGGGCCGGATGCCCGCCTGCCCGGCGTGCGTTCGCTGGCGTATCCCCGCGACGGATCGACGTTCGCCTTCGTGACCCTCAAGCCGTGGCGCGAGAAGCTCGGCAGCTTCATCAACACGTACCACGTCGGCTGGTGGCCCGGCGAGCGCCGCACGATGCCCGACAACTACGACAACCCGGTGGGCTTCATCGAAGTCACGCCGGAGAACGCGGACCTCCGGCTGTCGACACACTTCACCCTGCGGAGCTTCCTGACGCGCGATCAGGAGCGCGTCTGGCCCAAGTACGTGGTGATGCGTGAGGAGCTGCTCGACAAGCTCGAGCTGGTGCTCACCACGCTCGAGGCCCAGGGCATCCCGACGCGGAACGTGATCGTGCTGTCCGGCTTCCGTACGCCGCAGTACAACCAGCGCGCGACCTTCGAGGGCGCCGCCTATGCCAGCCGCCACCAGTACGGTGACGCGGCCGACCTGATCATCGATGCCGACCGGGACGGACGCATGGATGACCTGAACCGCGATGGCGCGGTGGACTTCATGGATACGGACGTCATCAACCGCGCCGTGGAGCGGGTGGAACGGAAGTACCCCGAGCTGGTCGGTGGACTCGGACTCTACCACGCCATGGGTCCCAGCGGCCCATTCGCGCACATCGACGTTCGCGGTACGCGGGCGCGCTGGTCAGGCGGCGGCTCGCCCTCACGGGCGGTGGCGTCGAAGGCAGGCACGGTCGCGGGCCCGGAGAACCGCGTATCTCCCACCGGCACCTGCAAGGCTCCCGCGGAATTCGCGTATCTCTGTGGGAAGCGATAGCCGGGAGCCGGGAGGCGCCTGAGGCGCTGCGGGTAGCGGGCGCTTCTTGTGTCCGCCGCCATTGACGGTACATTCGCGCCCATGGTCTCCCGCCGGGCGTTCGTCAGCTGGCTGAGCGGTGTCGGCGCCGCACTGGGTATCGGCGCCCGCACTCGATTCGTCGGCGCCGTCGAGCCAATCCTCGAAGTTCCCGGGCAGGGCGCAACGCTCGACGCGGTGGTGATGACGCGGATCGGGGACGCGGTGCTCCCGGCCGAGCTGGGTGACGCCGGCATTGCCCGAATCAGCCGCGCATTCACGCAGTGGGTCGCCGCCTATCGTCCGGGGATGGAACTGGTCCATCCCTACGGCAGCAGCGAATTGCGCACGACCGGCCCTTCACCGGCAGCGCGATGGCGCGGCCAGCTGGCGGCCCTCGAGCGCGAGGCGCGCGCGAGGCACCGTCGTGGGTTCGTTGCCCTCGATCGCGACCGGCGCCGTGCGCTCGTAATTGCCGCGATCGAGGGAGAACGCACCGGGCGCATGCCCGACCCACTCGGCGCAACGCACGTCGCGGTCGCCCTGCTGGCGTGGTATTACTCCACGCCCGACGCCACCGACCTGTGCTATGGCGCGCGCATCGGCCGGTATTCGTGTCGCCCACTGGTCAACGCAGCGCGTGAACCCCTGCCGCTCGCGCGACCGGGCGGACGCTCGTGAGCGCCCGCGTCATCGAGACTGACGTCTGCATCGTCGGTTCCGGGATCACGGCCGCGATGGTGGCGGAGAAGCTCACCGACGAACGCAATGCCCGGGTCCTCGTCGTGGAGGCGGGCGATGACATGCCGCAGCTCCAGGACTGGTACCGCCATCGCAAGCGCTTCCTGGACTACGGCGAGAGCCCGTGGCCCTCGGATCACCTGAATGACGCCTCGGTCGAGGGGATCCAGTCGCGATCGATGGGCGTTGGCGGCCTCGCGATGCACTGGGGAGGCGTCACGCCGCGGTTCAGTCCCGAGGACTTCCAGCTCAGGACCACCTGCGGCGTCGGCGATGACTGGCCGATCACCTACGACGACCTCGATCCCTGGTACCAGGAGGCCGAGGAGCGCATTGGCGTGTCCGGCGAGCAGGGTCCGGCCGACATCGATCCGCGTGGCAAGCCGTTCCCCCTGCCGAAGCTGCCGCTCTCATACAACCTCGAGAAGCTGCAAGGCTGGGTGACCGGTGCCGGCATCCCGACGTGGAGCCAGCCCTCAGCGAAGAACTCGATCCCGTACCGGGGACGCAGCGCGTGCTGTCGCTCCGATACCTGCACGCCGATCTGTCCCGTCGGGGCCAAGTACTCGCCGGATGCGACGTGGCGCGACCTGCGCGCCAGGCACCGGGTGACGATCCTGACGCGCACACTCGTCAGGCGGCTGGTGCCGGCGAGCGGGAGCGACCGCGTGGAGGTGGCGCAGGCCGTGTCGCGGGATCGCCCGTCGGACCCGGTCGAGATCCGCGCCAGCACGTTCGTGGTCGCGGGCGGCTACACCTGGAGCCCGCACCTCCTCCTGTTGTCCCGATCGTCGCGGTTCCCCAACGGCCTGGCGAACGGTGCCGGCCTGGTGGGCAAGTACCTCACCGGCCACCGCAACGTGGGCGGCTACATCGCGCTGCCGCTGAAGCTGTACCCCGGACTCAACGAGCAGCATTCCCTGGTCTCCAAGCACTTCATGCGGAAGCCGAGGTACGATCGCTACCTGCGGCACGACCTGCGCGTGTGGGAGTCTGCCGTCGACAAAGCACCACGCCTGCGGAACGACGCCGGGGACCTCCTGCTCGGTGACGCGATCCTCGCCGACTGGCGCGAGCGGACCCGCACCGGGACCGCGCGCGTGCGGTGCTACTACGACGTGGTTCCCGCGCGCGAGAGCGAGCTGACCCTGGACCCGACGCGACTGAATGCGCTCGGCGATCCCCTGCCGAAGCTTTCGTGGCGCGACGCGGAGCTCTCGCGCGACCTTCGGGGCTGGACCGAGGAGCAGATCCGCTCGCTGTTCGAGACGCTGGCGCGGGCCGGGAACGGACGGGTCGTCCGGGCATCGAGCGACGATTTCCAGGATCACCCGGCGGGCGGCTGTCGCATGGGGCGCGACGCCGCGACTGGGGTCGTGGACTCGTGGGGCCGGACGTTCGAGCACCCGAACCTGTTCGTCGTGGGCGCGCCGACGATGGTGAGCGGGAGCTGCGCCAACGCGACGCTGACCTTCTGTGCGCTGTCGCTGCGCTCGGCGACCGAGATCGGGCGTGAGTTCCCACAACGGTCGCCGGAAACCCGGAGGGAGGAAACGTGAGGCGAGCGGTCCTGCGAACGGCGCTCCTGATCCTGGCGACCCTGCCTGCGTTCGTGCCTCAAGGCGCCAGCGCGCAGGCACAGGGCGAAGCCATCGCGGTGACGGCGCAACGGCTGATCGACGGCACGGGCCGCAGGATCGACGGTGGCTCCGTGGTGGTCGAGGGGAACCGCATCACGAGCGTTGGTACGCTGCCTCCCGGCTTTCGCGGGCGCCGGATCGACCTCGGGGACGCGACGATCATGCCGGGCCTGATCGATGTCCATGTTCACGTGACGTGGTACTTCAATGCCCAGGGCCGGTACCACACGTCGAGCGATGGCGAGACGCCGGTCCAGGGCATGCTCGCAGCGGCCGGCAACGCCTACGAGACGCTGCTCTCGGGGGTCACCACCGCGCAGAGTCTCGGGTCCCCGGAGGATCGCGACCTCCGCGACGCGATCGCCCGCGGTTCGGTGCCGGGGCCACGGATCCTGACGTCGCTCGGCTCCATCAGCGGCGGGGAGCCCGAACAGATCCGGCAGCGGGTCCGGGACTTCAAGTCCCGCGGGGCCGACGTCATCAAGGTCTTTGCTTCGAGGAGCATCCGCGACGGCGGCGGGCCCACGATGACGGTGGCGCAGCTCGAGGCGGCGTGTGGCGAGGCGCACGCCCAGGGCCTGCGCGCGCTCGTCCACGCGCACGCGACCGAGGCGATGTCGCTGGCGGTGGAGGCAGGGTGCGACCAGGTGGAGCACGGGGTGTTCGCGACGCCCGCGATCCTGTCGCGCATGGCGGCGAAGGGGACGTACCTGTCGCCGCAGTGCGGCCTCGTCTTCCGGAACTACCTCGAGAACCGCGCGAAGTACGAGGGGATCGGCAACTACAACGCCGAGGGATTCGCGTCGATGGAACGCGCGCTCCCCCTGGCCGTGGAGGCCGTGCGGAAAGCGGTGACGACACCGGGGCTGAAGGTCGTCTTCGGGACCGACGCGGTCGCCGGCGCGCACGGGCGGAACGTCGAGGACCTGATCTGCCGCGTGACCGAGGCAGGGCAGAAGCCGATGGACGCGATCCTGTCGGCAACGTCGGTGGCGGCGCAATCGATCGGGATGGGGGAGACGATCGGAACGCTGAAGCCGGGCATGCTGGCGGACATCATCGCCGTGCGCGGCGACCCGCTCGTGGATTTCGCGGCGATGCGGCGGGTCGTCTTTGTCATGCGCGATGGCCGGACCTATCGCAATTCGCCGTAGGTTGACCATGCGCCCCGGATCCCGAGGCCTGGCCATCGCCGTCGCCCTGATCGGCGCGGTATTCGTGTCCCTTCAGGCAGTCTTCCCCCAGGATCGGCCACGTCAGGTGGACTGGCCCGTGTACGGTGGCGACGCCGGCGGGATGCGCTATTCGGTCCTGGCGGACATCAACCGCGACAACGTCTCCGGTCTCTCGCTCGCATGGACGTGGGCCACCGGTGAGTCGCCCATCCCGCAGACCGATTCCACGAAGGCGGCCCGGCCCGGCGCGTTCCAGGTCACGCCGCTGGTGGTGAACGACACGATGTACCTCAGCACGCCGTTCAACCGCGTCGTGGCGCTCGACGCCGCGAGTGGCCGCGAACTGTGGCGGTTCGATCCCGGCTCGCATCGATATGGACAGCCGTCCAACGGCACCGGCTTCGTGCATCGTGGCGTCGCGCTCTGGTCGGACGGCCGCGAGCGACGGGTGTTCATCAACACCCGCTGGCGCCTGATCGCGCTGGATGCGTCGAGCGGGCAGCCGGTGCCGACCTTCGGGACCGACGGGGAAGTCGACGTCACCGCGGGGCTCGACTGGGCGGTGAACCCCCTCCACTACACGAACACGTCGCCGCCGGTGGTGTGGGGCGACCTGGTGATCCTGGGCAACGGCGTCGGTGACCGACTGATGTACCGGCAGGATCCGCCAGGCGACATCCAGGCGTTCGACGCACGCACCGGGAAGCGCGTGTGGCGATTCCGGACGGTCCCCCAGCCGGGGGAGTACGGCAACGACACGTGGCGCGACGAGTCGTGGCGACACACCGGCCACACCAATGTCTGGGCGCCGTTCACGGTCGACAGCGCGCGCGGCCTGTTGTACCTGCCTGTGGGGACGCCGAGCAACGACTGGTATGGCGGCCGCCGGAAGGGCGAGAACCTGTTCGGCGAGAGCATCCTGTGCCTGGACGCGCGGACCGGACGCCGGGTCTGGCATTTCCAGGTGGCCCACCACGGCCTCTGGGATTACGACCTGCCCGCCCCGCCTAACGTCGTGACGATCACGCGGCCGACCGGGCCGGTGGAAGCAGTGATCGTGCCGACCAAGCAGGGCTTCATCTTTGCGTTCGATCGCGTCAACGGCACGCCGCTCTGGCCCATCGTGGAGCGGCCGGTCCCGGCGAGCGACGTTCCGGGCGAGGAGTCGTGGCCGACGCAGCCGTTTCCGTCACGACCGGCGCCGGTATCGCGGCAGGGGTTCACGCTCGACGACGTCATCGACTTCACCCCGGCGATCCGTGCCGCCGCCCGCGCCGAGGCCCTCCGGTACCGGACGGGCCCCCTGTACACGCCGCCGTCCCTGCAGGGGACGATCACGATGCCCGGGGCGATCGGTGGCGTGGGGTGGGGCGGCGCCGCGTTCGACCCGGAATCGAACACGCTCTTCGTGAAGGCGTCGAACCAGCCGGCCCTCTGGCGGATCGTCAGGCGCGAGTCCCCCTCCGATACGATTGACTTCGAGTATGCGCCGGACCTGGCCAACTCCTCGGTCTCCGTGCGACTGCCCCGGGAAGGCGAGCCGCGCCTGCCCGGGTTGCCGATCAACAAGCCGCCCTATGGAACGCTCACGGCGATCGACATGGCCACCGGGGAATTCCGCTGGCAGGTGCCTATCGGCGATTCACCGGAGGTACGCAACCACCCGCTCCTGCGCGAGGCGGAGCTTCCCCCGATGCTCGGCGTGGCCGGGGCCCCCGGGGCGACCGTCACCCGGGGCGGGCTGGTCTTTCTGAGCGGCGGGGGGAGCACTTTTTACGCGGTGGACGCCAGGGACGGGAGCGTCCGCTGGTCGGTCCCGCTGAACCAGCGGGCCTATTCGAATCCCATGACCTACCGGACGCGTACGGGAACCCAGTTCGTGGTCATCGCCACCGGCAGCGGGCAGGGTGCGACGCTCCAGGCCTTCGCCCTGCCATCAGGGCGCCGGTGACGATCTCCATGCGACCGAAGGTCGACTCCAACCGCGAGGGGACACATGGGACTCATCTGGATGTGCCTGATCGGCCTTCTGGCCGGTGCGCTGGCGAAGTGGATCATGCCGGGCCGCGATCCGGGCGGATGGTTCATGACGATGCTGCTCGGAATCGGCGGCTCCGTGGTTGCCGGGCTGCTGGGTCGCCTGGTGGGCTGGTATCACCCCGGGCAGGGTGCGGGGTTGATCGCTTCCGTGCTCGGCGCCATGCTCGTGCTCTGGATCTACCGGAAGTCGCAGGCCGGATCGGCGGGAGCGTAACGCAACGGAGGTCGTGGATGCATCACCGGCTGGCAGCCGTGCCGCACGTCGGGCTGGTGGCGGCCGCGCTGTGCTCCCTGTGGTCGGCATCCGTGTCGGCACAGGCGCCACGGCAGACGGACGCCGACCACTACACGCGCTACGAGCTGCTCGCGCCCGGCAGCGCGAAGTTCCGCATCATCTACGAAGTCACCGCGACGACCGCCGGAGCCACACGGTACTTCAACCCGATCCGTCGCGGGAGCATCGCGACGGATGAAGCCGTGTTCGACCGGATGACGGGCGAACCCCTCCGCTTCGAGGTCGTGCGCGGCGACATCGCCCGCGCCGGTGGCGTGCGTGGCGCCGATTCCACCAGCGAGTACATCATGGTCCACCTGGCCCGGCCGGTCCCGTCAGGAGGAGAGGCGCGCATCCGGATCGACAAGACGTACGAGGACCAGCGGTCGTACCTGGCCGGCGGCGACACGCTCGTCTTCACCCGACCGTTAGGCATCAAGCGGAACGCGGTCGTCCTGCCGGTGGGGTATGAGCTGACGGGGGTGAACTACCCGTCGCAGGTGCGGCAGGAGGCCGACGGCCGGCTGGCCGTGAGCTTCATCAACATCGGGAGCGCCGAAGTGCCGTATGTCGTCAAGGCGCGGAGGGTGCGGTGAGAAGGCGCACGGCAGGGCTGGTGGCGATGCTGGCCGTCGCCGGGGTCGCGGGCGCGCAGGGGGCGCCGCCGGCCGCGGGTGCCAATCGTGGATCGCGGCTGGGCGAACGGGCGCACCAGGACCGCGAGATCGTCTACTTCCTCCAGCAACCCGAGACGCATGCGTTCGACCTGTACCATGACTACACCGAGTCGCGGCCGGGCGTCGATCGCTACCTGAATGTCGTCCGCGGCGGGAGCGCCGTCTCGAATCCCTCCGCGCTGATCCTCGACACCGGCGAGAAGCTCGTCGTCGAGACGCTTCGCGGAGCGCGCATCAGCGAGGCCAGGATCGACATCGGCGAACCCGTGACTCCCGGGAGTGAGGTCGTGGTGATCCGGTTCCCGGCGGTGCAGCAGGGGCGGTCCGTGCGGCTGCGGATTTCGGAGACGTACACCGACTCCGCTCGATACCGGGTCGTCAACGGCGAGCTGCTGTGGGATCGCGCCTTCGGGAGGCCGGCCAACGCGATGGTCCTGCCGGAAGGCTGGTACCTGACGAACTGTTCGATCCCGGTCACCGTGTCGCTCCAGCCCGACGGCCGCGTGCGCCTCGATTTCGTGAACGCGCGCAACGACAACATCGACGTGCTGGTGACCGCCCGGCGGCGCTGACGCCGCCTAACTCCCCGCGCTCCGGCCCGCATCGGGCAGCGCCGCCGGATCGGGCGCCGCCGCAGCCGCCTCATCGGCGCCGCGCGCGCGGGTCGGCGCGAGAGACCGCTCGGTGATGTAGCCCATGACGTAGGCCACCTGGGACACCGCGGCAAGGATGGCCAGCCAGAGCGCTCGTGGCGATGTGTCCTTCCGGAACGGGAAGGTCACGAGGCGAACGTAGAACGACAGCGGCTCGCGGCGTGGTGCGGGGTGGCCGCGTCGCTCCCGAGCGTTCCGCAGGTAGCTCGCGCCCTGCCCATACCGGAGGTGCTGCCGGACGAATCGCCCCAGGGAGGAATCCAGGTGGTGCGTGACCCGGGCGGCATCCTCATAGTGAAATGGGCGTCCCGCCTCGCCCCAGCGCTCGCACAGGTCGCGATCCTCGGCGGCGGCCCGCGGGAACGACTCGTCGAAACCGCCCAGGGAGAGAAGCAGTTCGCGCCGGCATGCGACGTTGTTCGTGGCAAAGAACCGCAGGGAGGTGGGTGCCTGCCGGTAGTACTCGTAGAGGAAGTCGACGATGTTCTGGCTGGCGACGTCGTAGGGCGAGCCGGCCGGACCGGAACTGGTCGTGCTTCCACCGACGATGGCGTCCGGGTGGGCCTCGAGCGCTGCTTCGAGTGCGCGCAGCCAGCCACGATCCACGACGCAGTCGTCATCCGTGAAGGCGACGTACGTGCCCGTGGCGGCGTGGATTCCGTTGTTCCGGGCCGTCGCCGGCCCGCGGTGTGCCTGCGTGACGAGGCGGATGTTGATCACCCGGCGCGCACGCTCGATGATCTCGGCCGGCATCCCACCGCCATCATCGACCACGACGACCTCGAAGTCGGTTCGCGGATATTCGACCGCGGCGAGGGAGTCGAGGCAGGCGGTGAGCTGCCTGGGCCGACGCCGCGTCGGAATGACGATCGTGAACTTCATCGCGAAGGAATGCGTCCCCGGTCGCTCATCACTGCGCCTCCGTAGGCGAACCTCCTGTCCGCCAAGTCCCCTGACGCCCGCATGTACACGTCGCCCCAGCGCAAGACCTGCACCGTGCCTGCTTCGCCGCGGTCACCGCGCAGCCATTGCGGAACCTGTTGCCCTGTAACAGCTTCTGCGGCCGGCGTACCGGAGCAACCATCCCGTCCGGCCGAAGTCGCGGTACAGGTCCCACAGGGCGTCGCGACGCGCAGGCCTCGGCAATCGTCCCACCGCTGGGTGAAGATATAGTCGAGCCGACCATTGATCGCGAGCCTCAGCCTTGATTGACCGGACCGAACGCGCGCTGCTCTGGGCGCTGGTGGTGCGAAACGTAAAGGTCCGCTACCAGCGGTCCGCGCTCGGCCTGGTGTGGGCGCTGCTCAACCCGGTGCTGATCATCCTGTGCCTGGTCGCGGTCTTCACGTACGTCATCAGGATCCAGCTCGAGGACTTCTGGGCGTTCCTGGTCTCGGGCTACTTCGCCTGGATCTATTTCGCGCACACGGTCTCGACCAGCGTCACGATCCTTCGCGACCACGGCCAGTTGCTCCGCAGCGTCCGTTTTCCGCCAGTGCTGCTGATCTGGAGCAACGCCATCTCGCGCGGGATCGAGTTTGCCATTGAACTCGTGCTGGTGTGCGCGGTGATCGCCATCTTCCACCACCATGGCGTCCCGGCGTCCTACGCGCTCCTGCCGCTGGCCGTGGTCATTCATGTACTCATGACCGTCGCCTTCGCGCTGCCGGTGGCCGCCGTCGGCGTCTTCTTCCAGGACACGCAGCACGGGTTACCCGTCCTCCTCACCGCGCTGGGGTACATCTCCCCGGTCTTCTATTCGCTGTACATGGTGCCGGAACCGCTGCGGGCGTGGTTCCTGGTGCTGAACCCGTTGACGCGCGTCTTCCCGCTCTTCCATGCGGTGATCTACGATGGCCGCTTTCCACCAATCATGGCGTGGGTGCTGGCGGCCACGCTCGCCGGGGCGCTCTGCGTCGTGGGCCACGCGGCCTTCCGCTGGCGTCGCCCCGTCTTCGCCGAGGTCGTATGAGCACGCCTGTCGGCGGGGACCCCGTGATCGAGTGCACGGATGTCAGCAAGCAGTTCTTCATCTACCAGCACCGCACGAACACGCTGCAGGAACTCGTGCGGCGCATCGTGCTGCGGCAGCCCATTCACGTGCGGCGACCGCTCTTCCAGCTCGAGGGCTTCAACCTCACCGTGCAGCGCGGCGAGTCGCTGGCCCTGGTGGGCCCGAACGGCTCGGGCAAGAGCACTGCGCTGCGCCTGATCGCGGGCGTGTACGCGCCGACCACCGGCACCGTGACGACGCGCGGGCGGATCGTCGCCGTCATCGAGCTCGGCGCGACCTTCCAGCCGGAGTTGACGGGGGACGAGAACCTCTGGCTGTACGCGACCGCCCTCGGCCTCTCGCCGGCCGACATCCGGCGACGCTCGGAGGAGATGTACGCGTTCGCGGGCGTCCAGGAGTTCTCCGACGTGCCGCTCAAGTACTACTCGTCAGGCATGCGGGTGCGCCTCGCTGCCAGCGTCGCGCTCCACGCTGACCCCGACATCCTCCTGCTGGACGAGGTCCTGGCGGTCGGCGACGCCGAGTTCGCGCGCCAGTGCCTGCGACGACTGGAGTCGTTCCAGGCGGGCGGCGGCACGATGGTCGTCGTCTCGCACAACCTGGATTCGCTGAAGGACCTCTGCGCGCGGGCCGTGTGGATGGACCATGGCCGCGTCCGCATGTCGGGCTCCTCGGCGGAGGTCACCGAGGCGTACGCCGAGGCGATCGGGGCGGCCGACACCGTCCATGCCTGACGCCGGCGTCGCCGCGGCCAGTGCCGCGGCGCTGCACGACGTCGACCTGCTGGCACTCGAGCGCCGCATCGAGGCCGCGCCGGGGAAGGCGCACTGCCTGGTCCGCGCGGGGGACCTGCCCATCGGCAGGCTGACGCTGCCGGTGGACTCGCGGGGCGTCATCGACCCGCGCGCCCTCGAGACGGCGGTGTCCTCGGCCGGCCTGTCGCGATCGATCGCGCACGCGATGGCGCGGCATCTCGTCGAGGGGCTGCCAAACGGCGGTACCGGGCTGTCCGACGCCATCGCGGCGGCTCGAGCGCCTCGCGTTCGCGGGGACCTGCCCTCACTGACGATCGCGATCTGCACCAGGAACAGACCTCAGGTGCTGGCGCGCGCGATGGACGCGCTCGCATCGCAGGTGAGTGGGGACGTGGACCTGCTGGTCGTCGAGAACGCGCCGAGCGAGGCTGGCGCGACCGCACCGATTCGGGAGCGGTATCCCCAGGCCCGGTTTGTCGTCGAACCCGGGCCGGGACTCGACCGCGCCCGCAATCGCGCGCTCGCGGAGTCGACGGCGGACATCGTGGCGTTCGCGGACGACGACACGGTTGCCAGCGCAGGCTGGTCGCGCGCGATCCGCGAGGCGTTTGCGGCAGCACCGGAAGCCGCCGTCGTCTGCGGCCTGATTGCCCCGATGGACCCGGGAACTCCGGGAGCCCGCGCGCTCGACGCGTATGGTGCCATGCAGCACGGTTACCAGCGGCGCTGGTCTTTCGCCGACGCCTCCCGCGGATCGCTCCTCATGTCCCATGGGATCACCAGTGCCCTGGGCAGCGGTGCCTCCATGGCCGTGCGCCGGGAGCGCGCGCTGGCCATCGACGGCTTCGACGTGGCCCTGGATGCCGGCACCCCGGCGAGCGCGGGCGGCGACCTCGAGTTCCTGTTCCGCGCGATCAAGACCGGGCATGCGGTGTGCTATGAGCCGGCGGCCGTGCTCCGGCATGAGCATCGAGCGACGATTGCCGCCGCGGCCGACCAGCTCGCGCATTGGGGATGTGGCCTTGGGGCGTACCTCGAGCGAACGGGGGCGGCGTATCACGAGGAACGGGTCGCATCGCGAGGGTTGCTCGCCTGGTTGCTGGCATCGTGGTACGCGCGTCGCGCCGCGCTGTCGCTGGTGCGCCCCGACTTTCCACTGTCGTTGCTGGCCAGTGACGTGCGCGGACTCCTCCGCGGCGGGGCACGGTACCGGGAGGGGGTGCAGAACGCGCCGGCGCCGGCAGCACCGCGCGCCCCGGTGATCCGGCACCGCGAGGCGGTCGCGCTGCGCGAGGTCGACCTCGCGACCGAAGGCGTAGCTACGCTCGAGGTCCCCGACGCCGGGATTGCGCGCGTCGCCATCCGCATCGGGCCGCGCAGACTGGGCACCATCGACGTCCGGCCCGTTCGTGGCGTCGTCGGCAGCGCACGATTGTGCGACGCCATCGTCACGTCGTTTCGAGCCGTGTTGCTGGGTGTCAGCGACCAGGAAGCAGGACCTGCCCTTCTGGCCGCTGTCAGCCAGGACCAGCGTGGATCTCCGGCCCGACGTCGAGCGGGTTCCTACTGAACGATCTTCGCCGGCCTGCTCCCGGCGTTCTTGACGTAGATGTCCAGCCACGCGGTCCAGCGACCCCAGAGGTCCAGCAGCGTCTCGGCCGTGGCCGGACCGTGATCCTCATACGGGTACATGTACAGCGCGGAGTTCTTTCCCTGGGCGCGCAGCGCCTGCATCATGCGGATCGAGCTGATCGGAGCCGTGCCGACGTTCTGGTCCTCCATGCCGTGGTACATCAGCAGGGCGCCCTGCATCTGGTCCGCGTACAGCATGGGTGACATCTCCAGGTAGGTGCCCTGGCCGTCCCACAGGTCGCGCCGCTCACTCTGGAACCCGACGGGCGTGAGCGTTCGGTTGTACATGCCATCGCCGGCAATGCCGGCCTTGAAGAAGGGCGTGTGCACGAGCGCGTTCGCGGTGGTGAAGGCACCGTAGCTGTGCCCGCCAATGCCCAGTCGCGAGCGATCGATCCACCCTTGCCGATCCAGTTCGTCGATGACCGAATAGAGGTTCATCCGCAGGTCGGCGACATAGTTGTCGTTCATCCTCCCGGATTCCCCGATGATCGGTGGGTCGAAGTTCGCGACCACGTACCCCTGAGTCGCGAGGTACTCGATCGTGCGCGTCCCACCCTGCGGGAACCGGTTGACGTTTTCTGTCCGCAACGTGCGGTCGTATTCCGCCTGACTCGTATACTCGTACGGATAGAGCCAGAACATCCCGGGCAGGCGCGTCCCTTCCCGGTAATCAGCGGGTAAGGTCACCCTCACGACGAACGAGATGCCATCGGGCCGCGTCACCGTGACACGCTTGCGGATCGCGCGCGTGTATTCCGGGGTCAAGTCGGTGTTGCTGGTCAGCCTGGTGCTCGTGCCCGACCTGAAATCGCGGAGCCAGGAGTTCCCCACCTCGGTGCTCGATTCCCGCACCACGATCGCCTTCGAGAAGTCGTCGTCGAGCGGTGCCGTGACGCTTTCCCAGGCATCGACCGGCCCCTCGAAGAGGCGGGACTTCGTGCCGGTTCGGATGTCGACCCGGTCCACGAACTCACGGGGCGCGTGCTGGAGGTAGTCGCGAAAGTATTGCGTGCCCCGCAGGAAGACGGTGCTGTCGCTGGACAGCATCACGACCTGGCCACCGGATGATCCCCGCCGGGTCATCAGCGTGCCCGGGTTGTTGTAGAACGCCAGCGTGTCGTCGCCGGCGGCACCGCCCCGTCCGCCGCGGCCGCCGGCACCCAGCGCGGGCGTGTAGCCGCGCTGACGGATGACCGTGTAGCGCTTCGTTGGTTCGTCCAGCCGGACACCGAAGATCTCGCCCTGGCCATTCGACGTCGCCGCGGCGAAGACCATCTTCGCGTCATCGGTGAACAGGACCCCGCTCATCGGCCCCGTGTGCCGGTAGAGCGTCGCGGTATCGGCGGTGCCGAAGGGAGCCGACCAGCGGATGAGCCGGTCGGGCCGGTTGGCGTTGCCGCCCCCGGCGCCGCCTCGACCGCCGGCTCCCGCCGCGCGACCACCGGCCGGCGTGGCATTGCCGGAATCGCCACGAGCGGAAGCCTCGGACGCGAGGTAGTACATGCCGGGACCCGTCGGCATCCACGCCAGTCCACGCCGCGAACCTTCGCCCCCGGCCCGGCCACCGGCCGCGCTATCCGGGGCCTCACGGAGGGGGCGCTTCTCGATCGTCGCCAGGACCTTGCCGGAGGCGTCCCACACCTCGCTGTTCGATCCGAACGACGAGTACTGCACGATGTAGGAGAACGGCTTCTGCATCGTAGTCACCCGGAAGTACTGCCCGTCGGGGGAAGCGTCCACGGCGCTGATCATGGCCGGCGTGCCAACCTTGCGCACCGCCCTCGTCTTCACGTCGATCACGGCCAGCTGCCCGGTGACGAACCACTCCATCAGGGCCATGTCGAATGGCTCCTCGAGCAGGCTGGCGAAGTTCCGCTGTGGCGACGGCTTGCTCTCGGTCCACACACGGACCTGCGGCCCGGTGGCCACTGGCGGCTTGACCGGCTGGGGCGCGCGTTGCTCCGGCAGGAGGACGGCCACGATGCTCCTTCCATCCGCCGTCCAGTCGACGCTGGTCACCAGCGTGGCGAGCAACGGCGTCTTCGTGACCTGGATCGACTTGCGGGTGGCGACGTCGGCGACGAAGACATGCGACGCGGTCTCGAAGTTCGCCACGTAGGCGAGTTGCCTGCCGTCGGGCGACCAGGACGATCCACTGACCGTTGCACCGCGTGGCGTTTCGATCGTCGTGGAGGCGCCGGTCGTCGCATCGATCAGCGACAGTCCCGCCGCGCCGCGCGTCGTCAGGCTGCGCGCGCGATTCGCCGCGGGATCGACCTGCAGTCCGCCGAAATACAGGTGCGGCTTCCCGAACGCGGTGACGGATGGCAGTCCCTCGGACTGCTCCTTCAGGAAATGGCGCCGGTCCGGACTGGGCTGGGTCAGCGAGACATTGAGGTGCCGCGGCGCGGTCACGAGCCTGGCGATGACGTCCGGTGGGCGGACCCAGGTTTCCCTGGCCAGGGTCTCGCGGGCCGCCTCGATGGATGCCGAGGCATTGGCTCCCTGTGCGTCGACCCGAGTGGCCGGCGCCAGGAACGCGACGGTGAGCGTGGCAAGAGCGATTCGTGAAGTCGGCCGCATTGGCGATGTCCCTCGTTCCGGTATCGGTGGAATCAGGCGTGCGCCGGGACTTCCACCCGCATCCCGTTCGAAGTTGGGGCCGCGTCGAAGGGTCCGAAAGTGGGACGACACGCCCGTCGCGGTCGATGGGCCGTACGGGCGGGACACCTGGACCCTGGGCGGGCCACCTTGGTACTGAGCGCCGGCCCCGTTGAGGCCGGAAACGGTGGCGCCTTGCCCGACGCAACCCGTACCTTGGCGACCATGCAGTCACCACACCTTCGCGCCGGCCTCCTGGCGACCATGTTCGTGCTTTCGCTTCCCGCGGCGGCACAGGAGCGCCGCACCGTGAGCGGGATCGTCTCGGATTCCGGAGGCCGTCCGATCCCTTATGTGAACATCGATGGGGGGCCTCGCTACCGGACACTCACCAACGGTTCGGGTGAGTATTCCCTGCTGCTTCCGCCCAACGAAGCGCTGGAGGTGGCGGTCCGCCGCATCGGCTTCCTCCCCGTGAAGTTTCGCGTCGAGAAAGGGGCCGACACGACCATCAACGTGTCGATGCAGCAGTTGGCCATCATCATGAACACGCAGGTGATCCGTGCCCAGCAGCTGGTCCGGACGCTGGAGACCCGCGGCTTCTACTCGCGGATGCTCGAGCAGGAGCGCGGGGCCCTCGTCGGCGAATTCGTCACGCCGGAAGAAATCGAGATGCGGAATCCCCAGCGGGTCACGCAACTGCTGGAGCAGCGACGAGGTATCCGGGTCCAACGCGTGAACAGCTGCCAGGTGATTGCCACGTGCTTCCGGGTGCAGGGTCAGGGTGGCTGTGCGGCCACCGTGTTCCTGGACGGCCAGCGCCTCAACAAGCTCGGCACGGGATCGGCGGCGCGGGATGACGGCGCGTATCCGGCCGTCGACGAACTCATCCCGGTGACGGGGGTGTCGGCGATCGAGGTCTACCCGCGCGGGTCGTCTGCGCCACCCCGGTACCAATCGCTCGCGGGGACATGCGCCATCGTCCTCATCTGGACCAGGTGACTCTCGCAGGCCCGCGGCAGGCCGGCCGGGGCCTCGCGTCGTGCCGGACCCGTTAGGCGCCGCCCGGCGCCTGGCGACTCGAGGCCAGCATCGTGACGACCATCAGCGCCCATTGCGGGCCCAGCCAGCCGCGGTCTCCGTCATCATAGGATTCGGTCACCGAGTGGGCACCGCGCCCCTCGCCGCCACCATCCAGGGTGATGGCCTCGACCCCGAGGCTCATCGGCCAGTTGGCGTCGGTGCTGGACGCGGAGCCGGGCGCCTCGAATCCGAGCGCGCGCGCCGCCGCCTGGGCGGTGCGGACGATGCGGCTCGTGTCCGGCGGCGCGGCCGCCGGCCGCACGCCCGTCGACTGCACGTCCACGGTCACCTTGACGCGCGACTGCGGCCACCGCGCGTTCTCGTCGGCAAGCGCCTCGTCCACCGCCTTCCGGAACGCCGCGTCGAGCGTGGCCAGCGCGTCGGGAGACTCCGACCGCAGGTCCACGTCCATCGCGCCAAGCGGCGAGATCGTGTTGACCGAGGTCCCGCCCTCGACGATCCCCACGTTGAAGGTCGTCTTCGGCGTCCGTGGCACCTGGATGGCCGAGATCTTCGCGATCGCCCGCCCGAGCGCGTGGATCGGGCTGGGCATGCCGAATGCCCCGTAACTGTGGCCGCCGGGTCCCTTGAACGACACCTTGTACCGGTTGCTGCCGACGGCACGGCTCGTGAGTCCGAGCCCGGTCCCGTCGACCGAGATGAAGTAGTCGATCTTCGCCGGCGGCTTCGCGAAGAGGTGCTTCACGCCGCGGAGATCGCCAGGCCCCTCCTCACCAACGTTGGCGACGAAGTAGATCGCGCCCGCGGTGGTCACGTTCTCGGCCCCCATCGCCTTCGCCACGGCCAGGAGCACAGCGAGGCCACGGCAGTCGTCGCCGATCCCCGGGCCCTTCAGCAGGGTGCCCTGTCGCTGCACCCTGACATCCGTCTCCTCGGGAAAGACCGTGTCGAGGTGCGCGGCCAGGATGACCACCGGTCCATTTGACGTTCCGGGGCGCTCGGCAATCACGTTCCCGATCGAGTCGATGCGCACGTTCCGGAGGCCGAGCGCCTCGAAGCGCCGCTTCATCTCGGCGGCGCGCCGCTCCTCCTTGAATGGCGGCGCCGGGATCTCGCAGATCGAGACCTGCTGTTCGATGGTCCACGCGTTGTCGGCGCGAATGCGGTCGAGGGCCGCGCGAACGGGCGTCGTCGCCGCAACATCCTGCGACTGCGTAACGCACGGGGACACGAGGGCGACGGCCAGCGCCGCGCGGAGGATGCGACGGAAAGTCATTGCACCGAGGTGATGAGCGTGGCGATGTCGGCTGGCTTCAGGCCCGAGGCCAGGGCCAGGGAGAGGAGCATCCGCGCCTTCTGCGGGTTCAGGTCGCCGGCACCGATGGTTGCGCCCGCGCCCACAGGCAGGTCGCGGAGGATCTCGGGGTTCGTGGGACGACCGACGCGCCCGCCGCCGGTGCGGTTGCTGACGACAACGATGACCCCCCGGTCGACCGCGCGACGCAGCGCCCGCCCCTGCGACGGCGTGGTGCCTCCGCGCCCGACACCGGCCACCACGAGTCCACGCGCGCCGGCGTCCACCAGCGCGTCCACCAGCGCGCTGTCGGCACTGATGTAGCTGTAGACGATGTCGACTCGCGCGAACGACTCGACGCGATCGATATCGACCAGCGGCGGGGCACACGTCGCCGGCGGCGGAGCCCGGAAGAAGATCCCGTCGGGATCGGTGACGCCGGCGGGTCCCGCTTCCGGGGCGGAGAAGGCGTTGAGGCGGGTCGTGTTCGACTTGGTCACCTCGCGCGCGAGGAAGACCTCATCGTTCATCAGCAGCATGGCGCCGCGCCCGCGGGCATCGGGTGACGCCGCGAGTCGCACGGAGTTGAGCAGGTTGGCCGGCCCATCGGCGCCCGCCCAGTTGGCTTGCCGCATCGCCCCCGTGAGGATGACCGGCGCACACCCGCCCACGGTGAGATCGAGGAAGAAGGCGGTTTCTTCCATGGTGTCCGTGCCGTGCGTGACGATCACGCCCGCCGGGGGATTCGCCTCCTTCTGGAGGCCCCTGATCTTCGTCGCGAGGTCGCGCAGCATTTCCTGCGTCACCGCGCCCGACGCGACGTTGCTGAATTGCTCGCTGGTGACCTCGGCCACCTGGTCCAGGCCGGGAATCCCGGCCACCAGTTCCGCCCCGGTGCGACGCGGGTCGTTCCCCATGTTGGAGATCGTCCCGCCGGTGGCGATGACGTGCACGCGTGGGCGAACGCTCGCCTGCTGCGCGAACGACGCGGGCGGGGCGCAGCTCACCGAGAGGATCGCCGCGACGAACGCTCGGGCCCGCGTCGTCGGCCTCATGCGACCACCGTCGCCGGCGCGGCAGTTCCCGACGCGGCGGCCAGCCGTCGGGCGAGTGCCTCGTACAACCGCATGGTGATCGCGCCGGGCTTGCCGGTGCCGACCGGGGCGCCGTCGATCGCAACCACCGGCATGACGTCGCTGGTCGTCCCGCTGAGGAAGCACTCCTCCAGCTGCGCGATCTCGTGCCGGTAGATCGGCGTCTCCGAGACAGGGATGCCCATCTCCCGCGCCAGCTCGACGACCACGTCGCGGGTCACGCCGGGCAGCACGTAATTGCTGTTTGGGTAGGTCCGCACCTCGCCGCCGATCACCCCGAAGACGTTCGTGTGCGAACCCTCCGTGACCACCGCGTCCCGCAGGAAGACGGCCTCGAACGCGCCATGGTCCGTCGCGAACTGCTTGGCCATGACGGCGGGAAGCAGGTTCACGGTCTTGAGGTCACAGCGGGTCCAGCGGTAGTCCGGGTACGTCACGACGGCGACGCCTCGCGCCCGCAGCTCGTTAGGTGGCACGAACGGCGTCGCCGACAGGAAGACCGTCGCGGGAGTGCCGGCCGGCGGGAAATGATGGGTGCGCGGTGCCGCCCCGCGCGTGACCTGCAGGTAGACGGTGCCCTGCCCCTCGGTCATCCGGTTCTCGGCGACGACCCGCTCGTGCAGGGCGCCGATCCCGTCGAGGGAAAGGCCGGCGTCGATGCGCAACTCGCGCAGCCCGCGGGCCAGGCGGCGCGCATGCCGGTCCCACTCGAACAGCCGCCCCCGGACGACGCGCGTCACCTCGTAGACGCCGTCCCCGAAGAAGAACCCTCGCTCGTCGACCGAGAGCTTCGCCTCGGCGCGAGGGAGGAACTGGCCATTGAGGTAGACGATTGACACGAAGACGAGGTCCGAGGTGAGGAGGTCCGGAGTCCGGGAGTCATCCCGGGAACGGTCTCGTAAACACGCTTTTCGCTCCGGGTCGCGTCAAGGACCGCCGGACGCACAAGCGCCGCCGACCGGTGAATGGCCAGCGGCGCCCGGAACCTCCCCAGCCACGCTAACGCCGAGTCAGGAGCTCCTCGATCAGGTCCAGGGCCCGAGGGTCGCGGGAATTGGCGAGCCAGAACAGCGCCTTCTTCCGCAGCTCCGGATCCTTGTTCGTCCGGACGATGTTGATCAGCGACGGGATGCCCTCCTTGTCCCGTCGATTGGAGAGCGCGAAGATCGCGCTCTCGCGCACCTCACGGTCCAGCGCGGCATCACCGACCAGCTCGGTCAGCCCACGCGTCGCCGGTTCCTCCGCCAACTGGCCGAGCCAGAACGTGGCCCCCTCACGGATTGTCCTGGGCCGATTGTCGTTCCGGGCGATGCGCATCAGCATCGGCCACACCGTGACGCTGTCCACAAGCGTCACGGGGAAGATCGCCTCCCGTCCCGCCCGCCCATCGCTGGACTCGGCGATGCCAACCAGCAGGTCGACCGCCGCCCGGGTGCCGACGGCGCCCAGGTCGGTCGCGGTGGTGGAGGCACGCCACCGGCCCCCCACATAGAAGCGCAGGTCGGTCGTCTCACCATCGCGCCGGACGATCACCAGCCGGCCCGGTCCGTCGTCGCACTCGATGTCGTACTCGACGTCACGGTTCCGCCGGTCGTCGCGCAGGTTCACGTTCGAGCTGCTGGAGTAGTACACCGAGTTGCCGTGGCCACAGACGTCGGGGCGCATGGCGAAGGTCATGCGGACCTCGCCTTCCCGGACGGCGTTCACCCGTGACGCGATGTCCTGTGTTGCGCCCTGCCGCGGGGCGAGCAGTGTGGCGCCGGCGACCAGCGCCAGGAGGGAGCGTTTCATCGGTTGATGACCTCCTCGAGGAACTTCAGGACGCGGGGATCACGCGACTGGCCGAGCCAGAAGATGGCCTTCGAGCGCATCTCGCGGTCCGTGTCGCGACGGGCGATGTCCATCAGCTTGTCCACCGCCGCGTCGGCCCGGTTCTGGGAGAGCACGAAGATGACCTGCTCCTTCATCTCCCGGTCGGTGAGGCGATCGTACAGCGACGCGAAATCGGCGGGCGACGCCGCGCGCTGGCTGCCGGCATAGAACAGCGCCTGCTTGCGCACCTGCATCGGCTCGCGGGCGTTGGTGGCGATGTCGATGAGCCACTTGCCGTTGTCGGTGCCGCGCTGGTTCGACACGGCGAACAGCACCTTGTCCTTCAGGTCCGCGTCGGTCAGCCCGGCGTAGAGCGTCCGCAGGAACGCGACCGACGAGCTGTCCCGGCGGTTGCCTAACCAGAAGATGGCCTGCTCCCGGGCGCCCTTCGCGGTGCCGTCGCGCTGGGCGATGTCCCGCAGGACCTGGGAGGCACGGTCCCCCCTCGTGTTGCTCAGCGCGAAGATCGCCTTCTCCTGCATCACCGGGTCGGAGGCGTTGGTGGCCATCTCGGCGAGCACGTCCACCACGCGCGGGTCGCGCACGTTGCTGAGCCAGAAGACGGCCTGCTCGCGGACGTCGGCGGCCGGGTCCTCGCGGGCCACCTTGAGCAGGATGTCCACGACGCCGTCGGCGCGCTTCTGCGCCAGCAGGAACACCGCCTTCCTCCGCAGGCCGCGCGAGCAGTCGTCGCGGCGCGCCAGCGTGCGCTCGAGGATGGGCACGGCCGCGTCGGAATTCATGTTCAGGAGCGCGTTGAGCGCCATGATCCGTTCGTCGTTGTCGTCGTCTTCGGCCGGGCAGGAGCGGGCCTGGCCCTGCGCGCCCGCGGAGGACGATGCGGACGAGGAGCTCGAGGCGCTCGCCACCACTTCCCGCGCGCAGTCCTCGTCGCCGCGGCGCGCCATCTCCCCGCAGATCCGGATCCGGAGCGACCCGGCGTCACCGCGATACGCCGCTGAGGCGGGATACACCCGGCCGAGTTGCGAGAGGGATGCGAGGGCCGCCGACAGGTTGCTGGAACCGCCGCTGCGGAAGAGGGCATACGCCCGCCAGTACAGCGCCTCGGGCGCCTGCGTCGTTTTCGGGTAACGCTCCGCGACCTGGGCGAAGAGCCGCGCGGCACGGCTGAAGTCCTGCTCATCGAGCGCACGCCTCGCCACCCGGAACGCGGAGTCGGCCTGCGCTTCATTGCTGACCGCGACGTTCCGGGGGATGACGATCCCGCCGGCGAGTGGGTGGGACTCATGGAAGGCCACGGCCTGGCCGGCGATCGCGATCGGCGACCCCACGACGAGGGCAATGGACAGGACGCATCGGGAAATGGTGTTCATGGTTGACAGCGCCTCAGGAGCCGCTCGGGAACCCGGCGGGAATGGAAGAACGGATGCGAGTGAGGACCTGTCCGCGGTTGATGGCACGATCCACCATCGCGCGGTCCTCGGCCGGGGCATTGGGGTCGAGTTGGACGATCTGCGCGAGGACGTACTCGAGGTCCTCGAGCAACTGGCGCCGGGCGGCATCCTCGCCGGCCGGTGAATCGATGAGCAGGCGCGTGCTCGCCAGCAGGTCGCGCGCCCAGCGCCGGATGGCCACGTCGCCCTCGGTGCGTTCCTCGCGATGGAACGACGTGAGCAGGGCCTCGGCCGCCGAGAGGTGTTGCACGGAAACGACGTCGTAGGTGGTGCTGCTGAGCGCGGAATCGCTGCGCACGGCGACGCTGGCGGCCGCCGGCGTCGAGGTCCCGGCGCCACGCATCCAGTATCCCAGCCCGATACCGGCGCCGATGAGGAGCGACGCCGCCACCGCATACCGCACCGGGGACACGCGGGCGCCGATGCGTCCGGCGACGCTCGCCGTGCGCGCCTGGCGCGCCCGGGCAATGGCGTCCCACATCGCCTCACGCGGCACGTCGGCCGGCGGTCGATGGTACGCGGACGCGTTGTCCTTCAGCCACGCCTCGAACCGTTCCTCGCTCATGCGCTCCATGCTCCCGCGAAGTCCGCGAGGACCTCGCGCAACCGGGCACGTGCCCGGAACAACTGTGCCTTCGAGGTGCCCGACTGGATGCCGAGCACCTGGCCGATCTCCTCGTGGGTGTACCCCTCGAGGTCGTGCATCAGGAAGACCGCCCGGTACCCGGGCGGAAGGCCCTCGATCGCGCGCTGCAGCCGCTCCTTCAGGTCCGGGTCAGCGATGCGCTTCCGGTCGCCTAACGACTCGGCGGCGTCGATGGCCACTTCACGCGTGCGGAGGCGGCGGACCGTGCGGATCCCGTTCAGCGCGACGGACATGGCAATGGTGTGGAGCCAGGTCCCGAACGACGCTTCACGGCGGAAGGTCGGCAGCCGGTCGAACGCGCGAATGAAGGCCTCCTGGGTGAAGTCCCTCGCCAGGTCGTCATCCCCCGCCAGGCGGTAGGCCAGGCGGTAGACACGGTCCACGTGGGCGTCATACAACGCGCGCTGGGCGGCTGGATCACCCTCGATGGCGCGCGCGATGAGCTGGGATTCGGACACGGGGTCGGGTTCGGTTTCAGGTTCCGCGCCGGGGGACCCCGGTCTGGAACCGCCCTTCTGACACAGCTCGGGGTGGGATGGTTTCGTCAGACAGGGGCGAGGCTGCGTGCTGATTGCTGCGGGCTGCTGCTGCCGCTGCGTGCTGGGGCTGGGGCGTGGCGTTTCTCAAGCCTCTAGCCTCTAGCCTCGAGCCTCAAGCCAGTGGCCTCGCCCTGCGTCACGCCCCAGTTTGTTGCCCCATGCCCACCCCTCCCGTGACCGTGCCTGGCAACCCGTCACCGGGACAGATCCAGCCGGGCGGAATCCTGTGGCGCTGGGCGGCCGTCTTCGGCACCGCCTTCCTCATCCTCTTCTGGGGAGCTCCGGAGGGCATCAGCGCTGCCTCGTGGCGTCTCTTCGCCATCTTCGCAGCTACCATCATCGGGTCCATCGTCCAGCCGCTCTCGGCAGGCGCAGTCGTCTTCCTGGGAGTCTGCGCCATTGCCGTCACCGGCACCATGACCCCGGTGGACGCTCTGCGGGGGTACAGCGACCCGATCGTCTGGCTCGTGCTCTGCGCGTTCTTCATCGCGCGCGGCGTGCTGAAAACCGGCCTCGGGCGCCGCATCGCCTTCCAGTTCATCAGGGTGCTCGGCAAGCGGTCGCTCGGTCTGTCATACGCGCTCGTCTCGACCGACGTCGTGCTCGCCACGATCGTGCCGTCGAACAGCGCCCGGTCCGGCGGCATCATCTTCCCCGTCGCGCGCAGCCTCGCCGAGGCCTATGACTCGACGCCCGGACCGACGGCACGGCGACTGGGTGCGTTCCTCATGACCACGGTCTATCAGTGCGACGTGATTGCTTGCGCGATGTTCCTCACCGGCCAGGCGTCGAACGTGTTGATCGCGAAGTTTGCGCTGGATGCAGCCGGCTATGAGATCTCCTACGCGAAGTGGATGCTCGGCAGCATCGTACCCGGCATCGTGGCGCTGCTGCTGGTGCCACTGGTGATCTACCGGATCTATCCGCCCGAGGTGAAGCACACGCCGCATGCCACCGAGTTCGCGCGCGAGGAACTGGCGAAGCTGGGGCGCATGACGCGTGACGAGCGGATGATGCTGCTGGTGTTCATCCTCGTGGCCGGACTCTGGATCACGCAGGCCTGGCACAGCATTCACTACGCGGTGGTGGCGTTGGTAGGCGTCGCGGTGCTGTTGCTGAGCCGGGTGCTGGACTGGGATGACATCATGTCCCAGCGGCCGGCCTGGGACGTGTTTATCTGGTACGGCGGACTGGTGAGGATGGCGGAAGCGCTGGGGGAAACCGGCATCACCAAGCGGTTCGCCGAGGTGGTCGCGAGCTATACGGTGGGGTGGACGTGGTGGGCGGCGCTGGCGGTGTTGTTGCTGATTTACTTCTACGCGCACTACGCATTCGCGAGCATCACCGCGCATGCAACAGCGATGTTCACGCCGTTCCTGGTGGTGACGCTCGGAGCGGGCGCGCCCGCCACGCTGGCGGTGCTCGGCCTGGCATATTTCTCGAACCTGAGCGCCGGGCTGACGCACTACGGCACGACCCCCGCTCCGATTTATTTCGGTGCACGCTACGTAACGCAGCGGGAGTGGTGGCGGATCGGTTTCGTGGCGTCGCTGCTCACGATTCCAACGTGGGCAATCCTGGGATTCACGTGGTGGAAGATCCTGGGGTGGTGGTAGCGGAGGGGCGAGGGTCGAGGGTCGAGGGTCGAGGGTCGAGCGGCCCAGCCCAAGCACGAGCACCAGCACCAGCCCCAGCCCGCAGCGGCAGCAGCAGCCCGCAGCAATCAGCACGCAGCCTGAGAAAGCATGCTCCATTCCTCCCCACCCCAGTTCATCGACCAGCTCGAGACCCCCATTCCCCTGGTGGACCTCGACCGGCTGGCGCACAACCTCGATCGCATGGCGGCCTATTGCGCCGTGCATGGTCTCGCGCTGCGACCGCACGTCAAGACGCACAAGTCCCCGCGCATCGCCGCAGAGCAGCTGCGCCTCGGCGCCAGGGGACTGACGTGCGCGACCCCGCGCGAACTCGAGGTCATGGCCGGCGTGTGCCCGGACCTCCTGCTCGCACACCCGCCGGTTGGTGCCGCGAAGGTCCGCCGCGTCCTGGGACTCGATCCCTCGGCCCGGCTCACCGTCGCGCTCGATTCCCTCGAAGCCCTGGAACCGCTCGCCGAGGCCGCCGACGCCGCCTCGCGCCCGGTGGATGTGTACGTCGAGGTCGACGTCGGCATGCGCCGGGTCGGCGTGTCCACCCCGGCCGATGCACTCGCCATCGCGCGACGCGTGCGGGCATTGCCCCCGCTGGCCTGGCGCGGGATCGCCTTCTACCCTGGCCATGTGCGCCAGCACCTGTCCCGCCAGGACGAGGCGCTTGCCACGCTGCGCGCGGACCTGTCCGCGCACCTCGCGCTGCTCGGCGACGCCGGCCTGGTTCCCGACGTCGTGAGTGGCGGGTCCACCCCCGCCGCCTGGCGCATGCACGAGGTCACCGGCGTGACCGAGGTGCGGCCTGGCACCTACGTCTACAACGATCGCGCCACCGTGGAGCTCGGCGCCTGCGGCTGGGAAGACTGTGCCCTGACCGTGCTGGCGACGGTGATCAGCACCGCCGTGCCGGGGCAGGCCGTCATCGATGCCGGGAGCAAGGCGTTAGGCAGGGAGCCGCTTCCCGGCGGCGCGGACGCTGGCTATGGGTGCGTGCTCGACCGCCTCGACGTGCCCGTCGTCCGCATGTCCGAGGAGCACGGCATCCTCGACCTCCGCGCCACGGATTGGCGCCCCCGCGTCGGCGACGTCGTCCGGATCGTCCCGAACCACGCCTGCATCGTCGTCCACCTGAACGACGTCATGCAGGGCGTTCGCGGCGAGGTCGTGGAGGCCACCTGGCCAGTCACCGCGCGCGGGCGAACCATGCCGCAATGGGCGACGCCATAGCGGGACCCGTCCCCCGGCCCGCGCATCACCCGCTCGCGTCCTGGTCCCGCCCGTGATGCCTCGCGTCCGAGCGGGCGACGGCAACCGCCGGACAGGTCGGGCCATGCTCCGCGCAGTACCAGCCGTGTCGATCGTTGAAGACCTGGTGGCGGCCCGGTTGTCGCTCATACCGCACGACGAAGATCGCCTTGACCCGGGAGCGTTCGCCGGCAGCCGCCTGCGCATCGATGCGCTCCACGGTCACGCGCTCGGGAAAGAGGTCGAATTGGCTGAAGGCTGTCATCGTCCTGAAGGAAGTCCGGCTTGAAGCTAACGGACTCGCTCTCATCTTTCGTCAGGGCCCGTTCGCCGACAACGCATACTTTCCGCCGTGACTGACCGCCCATCCCGCGTGCTCGAAGTGTGCATCGAGACCATCGATGAGGCGCTGCAGGCCGTCCAGGCGGGGGCGACCCGGCTCGAACTCTGCGCCTGCATGTCGGAAGCGGGAACGACGCCGAGCCGGGGGCTGATGGAGGCCGTCCTCGAGAGGACGGGAGTGCCCGTGTTCGTCATGATCCGTCCTCGAGGCGGTGACTTTCATTTCTCCGAGGACGATCTCGACGTGATGTGCCGTGATATCGCATCCGCGCGGGCCGCGGGCGCCCACGGCATCGTGAGCGGCGCCCTGGAGCCCGGGGGCGCCATCGATTTCGCCACGACTCGACAACTCGTGGAGTCGGCCGGCCCGCTGCCGTTCACGTTCCACCGGGCGATCGACCTCGCGCCGGACCTGGCTCAGGCGCTCAATGTCCTTCAGACGCTCGGGGTGCGTCGCGTCCTCACGTCAGGCGGAGCGTCGAGCGCACTCGTGGGCGCCGATGCGATTGCGGGACTGGTGCGCCGCGCCGGCTCCGCGATGACGATCGTCGCTGGCGGCAGCGTCCGGGCCGCTCATGTCGCCGAACTCATTCGCCGCACCGCCGTCACGGAAGTGCACGCCCGGCCGACGCGCCTGACCGGTGAAAGCCACGTCACCCGTGACGTACTCCTCGGCGGATCGAGGCCCGGCATGCCTCGCAGCGAACTGGATGCCGAAGCCGTTCGCGCCCTGGCCGAGTCACTCACGACCCTGGGCTAAACGGGCTGGTTCCCTGGCAGGTGGGTGTGGCCCGTCTCACGCGCGATGATGCGTTCGGCGAACTCGAGCCGGTCATGCGCATCAGCCAACTCCCGGTGAAGGCGGTCCTGGTCTGCTTCGAGACGAGCGACGCGCTCCGCCAGCTCCCCGTCCGTTCCGCCCTCGAGTCGCTTCGCCACCGCCTTGCCCAGCCGCGTGAACGAAAACGCGATCAGGCCGGTGAAGAACATTCCGATCACCGGGATGAGATTGGCCAGGGCGTGACGATCCATGGGGAGTTGGTGCCGGGCGTGGGCGCAGATGGGTGAGCGGAATGCTCCACATCACGACCGCTGGCCCGTCCCGGTTTCAGGACCTGCCAACCAGCCGTTTACCACCTGGCGTTGGGCGCTAGTTCATCCGGATGACCGGCTTCTGGCCAACCACCGGGACCCAGTAGGAGAACCAGTCCACGATGCGCAGCATCCGGTCCTTGCTCAGCCGCGGATCGGTGATGCCGTGTCCCTGGCCCGGATACAGCACCAGCTTGACCGGCGCCTTGCCGATCCGTTTCATCGCCTCGTAGAACTGGATGCTCTGCTCCGGTGAGACGCGCCGGTCGGCGTCGCCCGACTGGATGAGCAGCGGTGTGGTGACGTCCTTGACCTTGCGGTAGGCAGACCGCTCCACCCAGAGCTCCGGCTTGTCCCACGGCACCGAGTTCAGGAGCATGCCCAGGTAGTCCGAGATGTCGGTCTGTGAAAAGAACGCGGTGAGGTCGTTGACGCCGGCACCCGCGCTGGCCGCCGCGAATCGCCGGGTCTGGGTCACGCCCCAGAAGGTCTGGAATCCGCCGTAGCTCCATCCCATGAGACCCATCTTCGTGGAGTCCGCAATGCCGGCGCGGATCATCTCGGTGACGCCGGAATTCACGTCGACCCAGTCCTTCCCGAGGATGTCGCCATGGTTGAGGCCGCGGAAACGCTTGCCGTAGCCGGTGGAGCCGCGGAAGTTCGGTTGGAGGACCGCGTACCCCATGCTGCTGAAGACCTGCACCGGGTACGCCGTGTTCGCGGACGGATACCGCGCCGATGACAGGCCGGCGGGGCCTCCGTGGACCACCACCAGCAACGGGACGCGCGCGCCCTCCCGATACCCCACCGGCAGGGTGAGCACACCCTCGATCGACTCGCTGTCGGCGGCGGACTTCCAGGTCACCACGCGCTGCGCCCCGTGCCCGAATGAGGTCGCCTGCGGATTCATCGTCGTCAGGCGCTTCGGTGCGAACGTCGTCCCCATGGACGCGAACACGTCCGGCGGCTCGCTGGCCGTCTCGGAAAGGAACGCGATCGTCCCGCCGGCGGCGCGGAATCCCGAATTGAACCGCTCGTCGGAGACCCGCTGCGGCGCGCCCGACGGCTTGCCCTGTGCCAGCGGAATTCGGAACAGCGCGCGCCCCGTCTTCACGGCGGCTTCCACCCAGAGCTCCTGCGCCGTGGCCGTCACGTAGGCCGCATCCTCGTCCAGTGCATCGGTGAGCGACACGGGCTCGCCGGTGGCCAGCGGCACCGTCCACAGCCGCGTGTTGGCGGTGCCCTGGAACTCGCCGGACGCCGCGACGATCAACCCGAGGTCCTTCGTCCAGGCGACAACGTCCTCGCTGCCGGGCATCGAGGTGACGGCGCGCGATTCCGCCCCTGGCTCGCTCTGCACGTACGCCACGCCCTCCGCGGAAGCCACGAGCGTGGGTTGCGGGCGTGCCGAGAACGCGAGGGAGCGCGAGTCCGGAGCCCAGACCATCGCGGTGACATGCATGCCATCCGGGGAAATGGCGCGCCCGTCGGCCGGCTGTCGATCGCGCAGGGCCACGTCCCACAACCGCGTGAACTCGGCGGCATAGGCACTGTCGCGCACGATAGCCTTGCCTCGGGCACGATCGAGTTCCAGTTCGACGCGCGATGGTGTTGAGGCAGCGAGATACAGCAGGCGCTTGTCATCCGGCGAAAGCCTGAACCCGGACACGGCGAGGTCGTGGCGAGTCAGTTGCCAGGCTTCGCCGCCGCTGGGATCGATCCCGTAGACCTGCATGCGCCGGTTGTCCGCGCGATCGGAGAGGAACGCGATCCAGGAGCCGTCGCTGGCCCACTGCGGTGCGCGGTCCGCGCGGGGACCCGAGGTCACGCGCCGTGCGTCGCCCCCTGACGCCGATACGACCCAGACATCCGAATCGGTGACGTTGGTGTCGGTGTTCCGTTCGGTGACCACGTACGCGATCCGCTTGCCGTCAGGGCTGACGACGGCATCGCTGACGCCCTTGAGGGCCATGACATCGTCGACCGTCCACGGCCGGGGTCCGGCATCCTGGGCCTGGCTCGAGACGGCGACCGAAACGAGGAGAAGCGACGAGAGTGCTGACCTGACAATCATCGTGTCGTGATCCGTGAAGACAGATTCTGGCTGGGAGTCGTGCGCAGACAGCGAAAGTGCGAGGTGTGACCCGGATGCGCAATTGGAAGAGGCTGGTCAGCCCGGCAGGCGGACTGACGGCCACGGATGCCTCCGAATGTACTTGAGGTCGTCGGCGTCGGACTCGATGACATACAGCCAGCGGCTCCCGGCAGCGTGGATCCGTTCGTTGTCCTTGAGCTCGATCAGTCCCGCCAGTCGTCCCCGCCGGTCCACGGCATAGTACGCAATGCCCGGGTGATCGGCTGAAGGTTGCCGGCGAAGGAGGATATGGCCCTCCGGTGAGAAGGCCATTTCTCCGTTGATGTATGGAGGCATGACCTCGGGCCAGTCGTCGTCGGGTGTCACGAGCTGAGGGGGCACGGGAACGGACGATGGATTCGCGGCGATGGACCGTGCCGTTCGCGCCAGGCTCGCCTGCTTTTCCCGGTCGCTCATGCGTATGACCGGAACGGGAAGCGGTGTCCCGAGGGTCCACCGCCCGTCGGGTGATCGCCAGTCGACCCGGAACGGATCGATGCGAACCACCGCCAGCCACCCATCGGGGTGCAGGAGGAACTGCTCGCCGACCCGGAGACGGAGGGCCCGTGAACTGCTCGACGAGATCCGACCCTCCGCGTTCCGCGTGATGGTGCGTTGCGCCGGTCGCTGCAGGACTTTCGTGAGGGAGTCGACGCGACCGGTACCGCGGTGGACCAGGACGACCGTGCTCGAATCCTTTCGCGAGGTCACGGACGGGCCCTCGGGAGGGTCCGCGGACACCCCGAAGACGACGTGGCCGAGTCGATCGGTTCCACTGACCATGCCCATGGTGGTGCGACGAATGATGGGGTCGTCCGGGGGAATGGTCGCCACGACGCGATCGTGGTCGAGCAGGAGCCAGCGCCGCTGCATGAAATCGACGACGAGGCTCGAGTCGCCGGTGAGCGGACGCGCGGGCCCGGCCATTCCGTATTCACCGGGACCGGCGCCCCGGCGGGAGATCTGCTCCACCCGGCCGGTCCGGAAATCCGCCACCACCAGCTGGAGGTCCTGGGGATCGCTGACGATGATGCGACCGTCGGCGAGCTCGCGAATCGAGGTGATCGTCGTGAACGGGGTGGCAAGCCTGGCATCCGCGGCCTGCAACCGGATGACCGTGGGTTGCTGCGCGCCGGTCCATGTCGGGAGCAGGATCGCGATGACCGCAAACACAGTCCGCACGGGGCCTCCTGGTCGCGGGTTACGACCGTCCCCGGTCGCCCCTGCGTCGCCTTGCTTCGAGGAACCACCAGTGTGCTGACGCCACCGCGACGGTCAGCGCCAGCGAGATGCCCTCACGCTGGTTCATCCGGGTGACCAGCACAAGGGAAAGCGCCATGCCGATCGCGGCCAGGACCAGCCCGCCCTTCACGCGGAAGAGGGCCGGCTCCACGCCCGGGGTCCGGATGCCCCTGGCCTCGCGCCATCGGAACACGGGCAACGAGGCGCAGACGCCTCCATAGAGCAGCAGCCGCGACACCGCCGACAGGCTGAGGTTCTGCAGGAGGCCCGACTGGAGCGCCAGCAGGAGCGAGATGGCCGCGAAGATGAGGATCGAGACCCACGGCGTCCTGAACGTCGGGTGGATCTTCCCGAAGAAGGCCGGCAACGCTCCCTGCTCCGCCATCGCCATCGTCAGGCGCGGGACGTTGAGCATGTTGCTCGCCACCCAGCCGTAGACCGAGATCAGCGCGGCCACGGTGATGATCACCGCGCCGCCGCTCCCGAACATGACCCGTGCCGATGCCGCGAGCGGTCGATTGGTGGCCGCCGGATCGGACAGGGTCACCAGCACCGTGAGCTGGGCGGCGAGGTACACCACGGTCACCAACGCCAGCCCCGTGACGAGCGCGAATGGCGCATCGCGCCGCGCGTCCTTCACCTCGGCCATCGGGATCAGCGCCGACTCGAACCCGCCGTACGCGAACATCAGCAGGACCAGGGCGTTCAGCCACCCGCCTAACGTTGCATCCGAGGCGAGGGCCGGCGGCGCCGCCCTGCCCATCGCCAGCCAGGCCACGCCGAGCGCGCCGAACGCCACCAGCGGCACCAGCTTCACGATCGCGAACACGTTGCTCACGGCCGCCCCGGACCCGACCGAGCGGACGTTGACCAGCGCCTGCACGCCGATGAAGGCGACGGTGACGGCCACCTGGGCCGCGCGGCCCTCCGCCGCCGGCCACAGCTCGACCAGGTACGTCGTGAACAGGTTCGCCTGCACCGCCGCCGTGATGCAGCGGACGAAGTAGCCCATCCAGGCCATCTGGATCCCCACGAATGGCCCGAACGCCGCGGTGCCGTACAGGTAGGCGCCGCCCGTTCGCGAGAACCGGGACGCGACCTCGGCGAAGGAGAAGATCATCGCCCCGGTCAGCGCAGCGGCGAGCAGCCATGCCCCCATCGACCACCAACCCAGTGCGCCGCCGAGCGTGCCGGGCAGCACGAAGACGCCGGTCCCGATGATCGTGTTGAGCACCAGACCGGCGAAGCTCCACCGGCCAATGGCACGAACGAGCGTGGGAGTCGCTGTCATCGATTGGGGACAAGGGCCGCGTCGCGCGAGCCATGTTAGCCCCGCGGCACCTCACCCGCGAGAGCACCGAAACCGGCCCGGAAGTCCCGGCGTACGGAGGGCCGCAACCCACACAGGCACCCAGGCACGGCCATGCAGGCAATCCTGCGCGACATCCGGTACGGCATCCGCTCGCTGGTCAAGGCCCCCACGCTGGCCTTCGTGGCCACGCTTGCCCTCACGCTCGGCATCGGCCTGACCGCCACCATGTTCTCGATCGTCTACGGCGCCCTGATGAAGGGGCTCCCCTTCGAGGATGGCGACCGGATCGTGCAGATGGTGAGGAACAACCCCGTGTCCGGCGCACGCAACATGGCCACGCCCATCAGCGACTTCGCCGACTACCGCGACCAGCAGAAGTCGATGGTCGCCGTCGCCGGCTACTACGGCGGCACGGTCAACGTCAGCGGGGAATCGGACGCGGAGCGTTTTGGCGGTGCCTGGGTCACGGCATCCCTGTTCGGGATCGCGCGCGTCCAGCCCCTGCTCGGCCGGACCTTCGTCGCCGGTGAGGATGCGCCCGGGGGACCCCGGGTGGCGGTCCTTGGCTTCGGCATGTGGCAGCGCCGCTTCGGCGGCGACTCGGCCATTGTCGGCAAGGCGCTCCGCGCGAATGGCGTGCCCTACACGGTCATCGGCGTGATGCCGGAGGGCTTCCGGTTCCCCGATGACGCGGCGATCTGGCTCCCGCTCCAGGTGGACCCGCTGGCGACACCGCGCAGCACGGGACAGTATCTCACGGTCGCGGGACGGCTGAAGGACGGCGTCACGATGGAGGCCGCGACCGCCGACGTGAACGCGATCGCCCAGCGGCTGGCGACCGACTACCCCGAGACGAACCGGGACATCGGCGCCGCGGTGATGGGGTACGTCGACGCCGAGATGGGCCCCGAACCGCGCCAGCTCCTGTACACGATGCTGGGCGCGGTGTTCTTCGTGCTGCTGATCGCCTGCGCGAACGTGGCCAACCTCCTGCTCGACCGGGCCGCGCACAAGTCGAAGGACGTGGGGATCCGCACGGCGTTAGGCGCGACGCGCGGCGCGGTCGTGCGGCAGTTCCTGACCGAGGCGTTCGTGCTGGCGGCCGCGGGCGGCGTGCTGGGGACGATCGTGGCCTGGGCGGGCATCACGGCCTTCAACCAGGCCATCGTCGACACCCAGCCGCCGTTCTTCATCGACATCGCCCTGCACCCGCCGGTGCTCCTGTTCGTGGTGCTGGTGTCCCTCGGCGCGACGATGTTCTCGGGGATCATCCCGGCCTACCAGTCGTCGCGCGCCGACCTGAACGAGGTGCTGAAGGACGAGTCGCGCGGGTCGTCGAGCCTGCGGATCGGGAAGATGAGCAAGGCGCTGGTCGTGTTCGAGATCGCGCTCTCGTGCGGGCTGCTGGTGGCGTCGGGGCTGATGATCAAGAGCGTGACGAAGCTCCGCACGATGGACCCCGGGTTCCGGACCCACGACATCTTCACGGCGCGCATCGGCTTCCCGGCGACGTACACGGACACCGCGATGCAGAAGCGCTTCCATGAGCAGCTCCGCGAGCGGCTGGTGCAGATCCCCGGTGCGCAACAGGCAGCGATCACGAGCGGCCTGCCGGGCGTCGGCAGCAACGGCGGCAACTTTACCGTCGAGGGCCTGGTCTACAACGAGGACCGCGACGTCCCGAACGCGTCCTGGAACGCCGTGTCGCCCGGGTTCTTCGAGACGTTCGAGATCCGCGCCAGGAAGGGACGCCTCCTCGACCAGACGGACCGCGAAGCAGGCCTGCCGACGGCGGTCATCAACCAGGCCTTCGCCGATCGTTACTTCCAAGGCAAGGACCCGATCGGGCGCCGCATCCGGCAGGGTGGGCGGACCAGTGAGGCGCCGTGGATGACGATCGTGGGCATTGTGCCCACGCCGTACAGCGGCGACACCGACGAGCCGCGCCGCCCCGCGTACTTCGTCCCGTTGTCGCAGCACCACTCGAACTTCATCAGCCTGGCGGTGCAGACCACAGGGAACCCGCTCGGCATCACGCCGCAGGTGCGCCAGGCCGTGTCGTCGCTCAACCCGGACATCCCGCTGTACTGGGTGTACTCCATGGACGAGGCGTTCGCGCGGCCGACGTGGTTCATCCGCGTTTTCGGCACGATGTTCATGATCTTCGGGCTGATCGCGCTCTTCCTGGCGTCCGTCGGGCTCTACGCGGTGATGTCGTTTGCGGTGAGCCGTCGGATCCGCGAAGTGGGGATCCGGATAGCGTTAGGCGCGCAGGCGCGGGACGTGGTGCGGATGATCTTCGGCCAGGGGGCGTGGCAGCTCGGCGTCGGCCTGACCCTCGGGCTCGGACTCGCGGCCGGCGTCGCCCAGTTGATGACCGTTCTCCTGTTCGATGTCCAGCCGCGCGACCCCGCAATCTTCGGGTCGGTGGTGGCCGTGCTCACCCTGGCCGGCCTCGCCGCCTGCCTCATGCCCGCGAGACGCGCCACCAGGGTTGATCCGCTGGTTGCCCTGCGCGCCGACTAGGAAAGGACGCAAGGGACGCGGGGACGCGCAGGGCCCGGCGGAGGGGCCCGCGATCCCGGCGTGGTTGTGCCCCTTGGCGGGGCGTGGCAGAATATCGGGATCCCACTGCCTGAGAGCGGACTCATGCCAGGTACCCGGTCGGTCACCGCCTTGTTGATACTGGGCACCCTCGTCGGGTGCAGCGGCAATGGTGGGCCCAGCGATCCAGACGGGGACCCCGATGACGACACTGGGGACGGAGTCGCCAGGGTGGTGCTCACCATCGCGGGACTGGTCGGCACCGAGCGCGACATGACGGTGCGCTACGTGGTCGCCGACGGACCGACGACCCGCGCGGCGGCTTCCGCGATGCAGCCGACCCCGTTCGGCTGTTTCTCGGAGATCAACCCCACCTGCCCGGTGGACGTGCCCGTGGGCAAGACGATCACGCTCTTCGCGATTGAGGGCGAGGGTGTCGTCGCGGGCGACGCCGGCAATGGACGGCCGGTTCCTCCCCCCGATCCGCTCCGCCACGAGTTCGTGTCGTTCGTCGGCGACTGCCAGACCAGTGCAACGCTGGGCGATTGTGTCCTGCACGTCACCGCGGACCGGCAGTACAACGTCCGTGGCGAGTTCTCGCAAATGCCGCTGGTCACCTTCGGGATCGAGGGCGCTGGGGCGCTCGCGTACGAGTACACGGTTCGTGACCGGATCGCCTTTCCCAATCGGCCCTACCTGAACACGACGCCAGGATGCTGCGCCGGCGCGGGCGTCTACGTACCAGCCGCTCCCGTGGTGTATGCCTACCTGCCCACAGGCAGCATGGTGACTGCGACGCGCCATGTGGCCGGCTCCGGGCTCTCGCAGTTCATCCAGTGGGACAAGGCATGCACCGTCGGCGGTGGCGTCGAGGGCTCCTGCACCTGGGTCGTCGGTCCCACCCCGCCTCCCAGCGCTACCGCGAAGTTCGAATACTACGATTGCGGCAACCTCGGATTGACCGACGGTGGAACCGGGCCGAATCCGCCGCAGGGTTGCACCAAGATCCGACCGTAGTGGCGGGCTTCACTCCAGGGCTGCGTCGCCTCTCGGTGAGTCTCTGGTGACCCGCAGGACCGTGCTCATCTGCAGCTGGCTCGAACCGGAGCTGGTCGAGCGTATTCGGCGGGTGGATGATCGACTCGAGGTGCTCCACGAACCGGAGCTGCTCGGCCTGCCCCGCTACATCGCCGACCACACCGCGCCCGTCACGCGCACGCCGGAGCAGGAAGCCCGATGGCGACAACTCCTCGCGCGCGCAGAAATCCTCTTCGACTTCGACAGGTCGAGTGGTCCAGAGCTGGCGACGCGCGCACCGCGCGTCCGGTGGGTGCAGGCGACCAGCGCCGGCATCGGTGACTACGTCCGCAAGATGGGCTACGCCGAGTCGATGCCGGAGACGGTCTTCTCGACCGCGAGCGGCGTGCACGCCAGGCCGCTGGCCGAGTTCTGCATCATGGTGATGCTCGCGTTCCACAAGAAGCTCCTGCGGTCGCTGCGGGACCAGCGCGAGCGGCGATGGGACCGATTCGCCGCCGGCGAGCTCGATGGACAGACGCTGGTGATCGTCGGCGTCGGGCGGATCGGGAAGGAGATCGCGCGCCTGGCAAAGGCGTTCGGCATGCGCGTCGTCGGCGTGAAGCGGACGATTGCCGGCGTGGATCCGCAGAGTCTCCACCTTGACGCGCTGCACGCGCCTGGTGACCTGCACCGCGCACTGGCGGAGGCGCAGAATCTGGTCCTCATCGCGCCGCACACCGGCGAGACGTCGGGCATGATCGGTGCGCGCGAGCTGGCAACGCTGCCGCAGGGCGCGGTCTTCATCAACATCGGGCGCGGGGCGCTGGTGGACGAACCCGCGTTGATCGAGTCGCTGCGCTCGGGCCACCTGCTGGGCGCAGGCCTCGATGTCTTCGCCGAGGAGCCACTGCCCCCGGCCAACCCGCTCTGGAGCATGGAGAACGTGATCGTCTGCGCGCACTCGGCCAGCACGGCCTACCGCGAGAACGAGCGGATCACGGATCTCTTCTGCCGCAACCTGCGTCGCTTCCTCGACGGCGAGCCGTTGCTCAACCGATTCGACCACGCGCTCGGCTTCTGACCCTCGCCTCGTGACCAGTCCCGTCCTGATCCTGTTCACGCTCGCGATGGTGGTGCTCGCGGCGCTCTGGCTGGAATCGAACACCCGGATGTTCCGGAAGATCGGCGCCGCTGCGACGGCGATTCTCCTCGCGCTCGTCCTGTCGAATACCGGGATCATTCCCGGGCAGTCGCCGGTCTACGACTTCCTGCTCGGGCAGGCGGTGATCGCGGGCATCATCCTGATCCTGCTCAACGTCAGCCTGGATTCCATTCGCCAGGCCGGCGCTCCCATGCTGGCGGCGTTCGCCCTCGGTGCGGTGGGTTCGGCGGCGGGGGCGCTGATCATGTCCGGCGTTGTGCATGCCGCCATCGGCGAGGACGCGTGGAAACTCGCGGGGCAGTTCACCGCGACCTACATCGGCGGCGGGATGAACTTCGCGGCGGTCGGGCAGCAGCTCGGGACGCGGAGCGACCTGTTCACAGCCGGCATCGCCGCCGACGTCATCGTGACCGCGATCTGGCTCGTCGCGTGCCTGCTGGTGCCGGAGCTGTTCGCCAGGCGCGCCGGCGCACCGTCCAGCACCGCAGCAAGCGAACCGGAAACGGCGCACACCGGACTGGCGGCCCAGCTCCAGACCAGCGGCGTGCCGCTGCGACTCACCGACTTCGCTGGTCTCGCGGTGGTCACCTTTGGCGTGATGTCGGTGGCGGACGTGCTCACCTCACTCGCTCCCGCCATCCCGCGCATCATCTGGCTCACGACGCTCGTGCTCATCCTCGCACAGCTTCCCCTGGTGCGACGCCTCTCGGGCAGTGTCGTGCTCGGGAACTTCCTGCTGTTGCTCTTTCTCGCGAGCAACGGGGCAAAGTCGGTCATATCGCACATCGTCGACGTGGGTCCGGCGATCTTCTGGTTCGCCGCGGGCACCGTCGCCATTCACGGGATCATCATCTTCGGGATTGGCTGGCTGCTGAAGATGAACGGTGACCTGCTGGCGATCGCGTCACAGGCGAACGTGGGCGGCGCCACCACGGCGATGGCGCTCGCGGGCGCGCGCCGGCGCACCGACCTGATCCTCCCAGGCGTTGCGGTCGGGATGCTTGGCAACGCGGTCGGGAACTACGCCGGCATCGCGATCGCCATGGCGACACGGACGATGCTGGGCTCACCGTGACCGCGCCCGTTCATCACGTGCCGAGCGACATCCATGTTCAACTGCCCGGCAGCACCGACGTCCTGCGGTTCCGGACCACGGTCCGGCTCGGCCGCGCGGAGACCAACGGAATCGTCCTGGACGATGACCGGGTGAGCAACGAGCACGCCGAATTGCGCCTCAGTGGCGATGCGTGGGAGGTCGTGGACCTGGGTAGCACCAACGGGACGTTCGTCGACGGCGTGCACGTCACTCGGGTCTCCCTGGGGCGTGAGAACTCCGTGCGTCTGGGCGCGGGCGGGCCCGAGCTGCGCGTCAGTATCCCCGGTTTCGTCAAGCGCGTCGAAACCCGTCGGCTCAGCGCCACGGCCATCGCGGCCCGGTTTCTCGGGTCCGAGGTACCGGACGAGATGTCGTCGTTCACGGCGACGATCCGTGCGGTGGTTCAGGAGAGCCGTGCCCTGGAGATCAGGTCGTGGGTGCGGCGCATCCGCAACCTCCGCGTGGTGGCCGGCGTGCTGCTCGTCCTCGCCGCGGGCGCGGCGGGGGCTGCGTTCTGGCAGGCGCGTCGCGTGAACGAAGTGCGCGCGACGGCCAGCGAAGTGTTCAACACGATGAAATCGCTCGAACTGGACCTCCGGCGCCTCCAGGCGTTGTCGGGTCCTGACGCATTGATGGAGGAGCGTCGCGCACGGCTCGCGTCCCAGTATGACCAGCTCGTCAGGACGTTGGGGATCTACAGCGACAGGACTCCCGCCGACGTCCAGCTCATTTATCGCGTCGTTCATCGACTGGGGGAGTCCGAAGCGGCGGTTCCTCGCGCCTTCGTGAACGAGGTCCGCAAGTACATCGCCCGATGGAAGGCCCAGGATCTCCAGCTCGGCCTGACGAGGGCGGCTCAGGGCGAGCTCGGTCGCACCGTCTCGGGCATCCTGCAGCAACACCATTTGCCGCGCGAGTTCTTCTACCTGGCCGTCCAGGAGAGCAAGCTCGATCCAAGGGCTATTGGGCCGGCGACGCGGTTCGGCTTCCCCAAAGGGCTCTGGCAATTCATCCCATCGACGGCCCAGGCGTACGGCCTGCGGCTCGGCCCTCTGCGCGGAGACCCGAGCTTCGATCCCAATGATGAGCGGCATGATGTGGCCAGGTCCACGGAGGCAGCCGCGCGCTACCTCGAGGACATCTTCACCACCGACGCGCAGGCCTCGGGTCTCCTGGTGATGGCCTCGTACAACATGGGCGAAACGCGAATCCTCCCCTTGATCCGGTCGATGCCGGAGTCGCCGTCCGAGCGGAACTTCTGGAAGTTGATCGAGAAGCACCGCGCCCGGATCCCGGACGAGACGTACGACTACGTGCTGCGCGTGGTGTCGGCGGCCATCGTGGGTACCAATCCCCGACTGTTCGGGTTCGACATGGACCCGCCGCTGGGTCCGTTGCCGGAGGCGCCCGCAAGGGTCGTTGGGAGCTGAGCGTCTCGCGCCAGGCTGCCCGCGCAGCCTGGACTCCCGGCACGTGAGTTCGCCCCGGCTGGCTCTTGGCCCTCTCTGATCCTCAGCCCGATTTGACCCACAACGTGATGGTTGCGTTGAATCGGCCGTTGAGATAAATATTTATCCTATGGCACGACAACAGCCCCTGCTTGCGCGTCGTGAACGCGAGATCATGGACGTGGTCTATCGCCTTGGCGCGGCGACCTCGCGGCAGATCCGCGAGGAACTCCAGGATCCACCGCATCCCGCCGCAGTCCGCACACTGCTCCGCATCCTCGAATCCAAGGGGCAGCTTCGGCACACCAGGGAAGGACCCCGGCACGTGTACGTGCCCACGACTCCCAGGAGCGTGGCGCAACGTTCAGCCGTCAGGCACCTGCTCAGCACCTTCTTCGGCGGCTCGCGGGCAGCGGCGGTCGCGGCCCTGCTCGACGATGGCGACCAGCCGCTCACCACGAGCGAGCGTGCCGCCCTCGCCTCGACGGTCAGGCGTCTCCGCGCCGAAGGACGCTGACGCGTCATGCCACCAGCCACGTTCTTCACTCCCGCAGACAGCGCGCGCGCCGTCGGGGACGTGTATGGCGTTTCGCTGGTTGCGACACTGCCGATGCTCGCCGCCCTGGTCGCATTGCTGTTCCTGCGCCAATCCAGCGCGGGCACGCGCGCCATCATGTGGCGATGCGCGCTGGCGGGCCTGCTCGCCATTTACGCCGGTCGCTTCGTGCCCTGGCAATGGATGGCCTGGGTCCTCCCGGAACTGCTCGCCCGCCCGCTCGTCGCGCTGGGCACGATCCAGATCGACGTCCCGCCAGGACTGGCCGGGAGCGGCGAACCACAACCCCGGGCTTCTGGTGCGATTCGTGGCCTGCTCGCCCTGTACTGGACCGGCGTCGCCCTCATTCTCCTGCGCACGCTGGTCGCGCGCGGTCGACTGGTGCTCGACCGACGCCGCGCCACGATGCTCGCGGGGCCGCGCTGGCAGGCGCGCGTTCGTGAGGCCGGCGACGCGATCGGTGTCGCCACGGCGAGGGTGCGACTCGCCGCCTCTCGGAACGTATCCGTGCCCGTCACCTGGGGCGTCTGGCGTCCGGTCATCCTCCTGCCCGCGCAGGCGCTGCGCTGGCCCGACGATCGGCTGCAGGCCGTCCTGCGGCATGAACTCGCGCACGTCCGCGCTCGCGACGCGGCGATGCGCCTCACCGCGCGGCTCGCCTGCGCCCTGTTCTGGTTCCATCCTGGTGCCTGGTGGCTCGCGAGGCGCCTCGAGGCCGATGTCGAGGAAGCGTCCGACGATCGCGTGCTGCTGAGCGGGATTCGCGTGAGCGACTACGCCGAGTGGCTCGGGGCATCGGCGGCACCTGGCGCTCGCGATGACCTGCACGCCGCGATGGCGCTCGTACGCCCGGGCAACCTTCGCGCGAGGCTGGCCGCGATCACCGATCCCCGCCGGCACGTCGCCGTTCCCGGACGTCATGTCGTGGTCTGCACCGTGGCGCTGACGGTGGCGATGGTCGGGCCGCTGGCGACGGCACGACTGGCACCCACGCGCGAGGTGCTCACGTCGCTGATGAAGGAGGCCCGGTGGGAATCCCGGGCCTGGGCGGTGGTTCGCCTCGCCCAGCGTGCAGACTCGGTAGACGTCGCCCGCTCGGCCGCGCGTCTCGACCCTGACCCCGCCGTCCGCGCCTGGGCTCGTTATGCGCTGGCCCGGGGCGAGGCCGGTCCCGCGGCACACCCGTAGGCATTCACGCATTCCGCCCCCCTCTGCCCTGGTGTCACCCATGAGAGACAAATTTTTGTCCTGTTGGTCGTGGGTCGTGCCGGTCCTGTTGCTCGGCGCGGGCTTCCTGGACCTGGTGCGCGGGGGCATCACCCTGTCGGCGATCCTCCTCTCGGCGGGCTTCCTCGTGGCCATCCCGTGGGCGCTGCTCGCGGGCAGCCGCGCGAGCGATGACGCCCCGCCGTACCGCGAGGCGATCCTCGCCGGCGCCGCCGTGCTCGCGCTGTACCTGGTCACGTTGTCGCCGACGACGGCGCTGTGGGACGCCAGCGAGTACATCGCCGCGGCCTACACGTTCGGCCTCCCGCACCCACCCGGCAATCCGCTGTTCGTCATCATCGGCCGGTTCTTCTCCATCCTGCCCATCGCGCCCAATGTCGCGATGCGCATCAACGTGCTGGCCGCGGTCTCGAGCGCGGTGGCTGCTGCCGTGTGGTTCCTCGTCGCCCGCCGGGTTGCCGCACGGTCGGGACTGGGCCTGACGACCAGCCGGATTGCCGCCGGGCTCTCGACGCTCATCGGCGCCACGGCCTTCACCGTCTGGAACCAGTCGGTGGTGAACGAGAAGGTGTACACGGTGTCGCTCGCCGGCATCGCCATCGTGTCCTGGCTCGTGTTGCGCTGGTCCGATCGACCCGATGGGCCGCGCGCCGACCGGTTGCTGCTGCTGGTCGCCTACCTGCTCGGGCTCGGATATTCCAACCACATGGCGGGGATGCTTCCCCTGCCGGCGGTCGGGTTGGTCGTGGTGCTCACTCGCCCCCGCACCGTCCTCCGCTGGCGGTTGCTCGCCGCGGCGGTCGCGATGGTCTTCGTTGGACTCGCACCGTTCGCCACGCAGCCGATCCGCAGCGCGTTCAACCCGCCGATCAATGAAGGCGAACCAACCGCCTGCCGTCAGGGACTCACGTTCTCGTGCACGTTCTCGCGGGACACCTGGAAGGCCTTCCGGTACAACTTCGATCGCGAGCAGTATGGCAAGCCGACGTTGACGGAGCGGCAGGCGCCCTTCGCGGCGCAGCTCGGCATGTGGTGGCTCTACTTCAAGTGGCAGTGGTGGCGCGATGTCCATCTCGAGAACGCGCGACCCCAGGCGGCGCTGGCGACGCTGTTCCTGGCGCTGGCGATCATCGGCGGCGTCCAGCACCACCAGCACGACCGGCGGGGGTTCTGGTACTTCGGCACCCTGATGCTGTTGATGAGCCTTGTCCTCATCTACTACCTGAACTTCCGGTACGGCGCGTCCCAATCGCCCGGGCTGAGCGTGGAACGCGAGGTCCGTGACCGCGACTACTTCTTCCTCTGGAGCTTCTCGGCCTGGGGAGTGTGGGCAGGCCTGGGCCTCGTGTGGGTGTGGCGGTCGCTGGCGTCGTCAGGCAGCCGGGACCCGTCGGTCACCGGTCCCTCCCGCCTGCGACTCGCCGCGGCGGCGCCCGTCCTGCTCCTGGCCGTGGTTCCACTGGCGGGCAACTGGTCCGCCGCGTCACGGAAGACCGACCAGGTCGCACCGTCCTTTGCCGCCGACCTCCTCAACTCCGTCGAGCCGTACGGCGTGCTCGTCACCGGGGGGGACAACGACACCTTTCCGCTCTGGTACGCGCAGGAGGTGGAAGGAGTACGGCGCGACGTGACGGTCGCGGTGACGTCCCTCATGAACACCGACTGGTTTGCGCGCGGGATGATTCGCCGCCCGATCCACACCTATGACGCCAGGCGTGGACCCGCCGTGTATCGCGGCCGCACCTGGCCGAGGCCGGACGGACCACCGCTCCACCTGTCGCTCGAGGAGGTCGACGCGATCCCGCCGTACATGCTCGTCCCCCAACCGCTGCAACTCCAGGCGAAGGGACTCGATGTCAGGATCGATCCGCGGATGCTGCCGCAGGCCCGAGGTGGCGGCATTCTCGAGCGGGCCGACCTGCTGGTGCTGCGCATGATCGCCGACACGTGGCCGCAGCGACCGGTCTACATCAGCCGGACCGCCGGCGGGTATGGGGAGATGCTCGGGCTCGGGAACAACCTGCTGTCGCAGGGCCTGGCACGAAAGGTCGTCCCGGCGCCGGTTGCCTCGCGCGACACCGTGTTCGTGCCCGGCAGCGGATGGCTCGACCTGCCGCGGACGCGCGCCCTGTGGGCTGGCTTCGCCGGGCCCGCCGCGATCGTGAGGCGCAACGACTGGATCGACCGCCCCTCGGTCAGCATCGCGTTCTCCTACCTGCTCGCCGGCAGTGAACTGGCGAGCGTCCTCTCGGACCGAAAGGATATTGCCGCCGGCGACTCGGTGATGGCCACGCTTCGGCAGGTCGCTCGCGCCGTGCGCGTCGAACAGCTGATGTCCCCTCCCGGCGCGCCCCCACCGCCTCGCGGGGATACGTCCCGTTAGGTCCCGCGGGCGCCACGGCCCGGGGGACCCACGACCGCACGGGCACCGCCACCACGTGGGTGACCAGGCCATCCGCGACGCAGCGCACGGTCGCTGCACCGGCCGGCACCGGGAGCGCGCCTCGACGGGCCGTCTCATCCCGGGCGAACCCGCCGCGCTGGTCCTCTCCATCGCCACGCGATGTCCCGGACATTCCGGGCAGTCCTTCTGTCGGTGTCCACCGTCCCGTATGCTACGGGATGGCCACTGACCTCGCGCGTCTCACCACGGCATTGATGGGACGCTACCGCGTCGAGCGCGAACTGGGCGCCGGCGGCATGGCGACGGTGTACCTGGCGCACGATGCGCGGCATGACCGGCGCGTCGCGTTGAAGGTCCTGCGCTCGGAACTCGCTGCCGTCATCGGCGCCGACCGGTTCCTGCACGAGATCAAGACGACCGCGAACCTGCAGCACCCGCACATCCTCGCGCTCTTCGATTCGGGGGAGGTGGACGGGACCGTCTTCTATGTCATGCCGTACGTGGAGGGCGAGTCGCTTCGTGACCGGCTCAATCGTGAGAAGCAGCTCCCGGTCGACGAAGCGGTACGCATCGCCCGCGAGGTGGCCGACGCGCTCGACTACGCGCATCGCCACGGCGTGGTGCATCGCGACATCAAGCCCGAGAACATCCTCCTGCACGATGGCCGCGCCGTGGTCGCCGATTTCGGCATCGCGCTCGCCGTCAGCCGCTCGGACGGTGGCTCGCGCATGACCGAGACCGGCATGAGCCTCGGCACGCCGCACTACATGAGTCCCGAGCAGGCGATGGGGGAACGCGAGATCACGGCGCGGAGCGACGTGTACGCGCTGGGATGCGTGCTGTACGAGATGCTGGCCGGTGAGCCGCCCTTCACCGGTCCAACGGCGCAGGCGATTGTCGCACGCGTCGTCACCGAGGCGCCGCGCTCGCTGTCGGGACAGCGTCACACCATTCCGGCGCACGTCGATGCCGCGGTGCGGCGCGCGCTGGAGAAGCTCCCGGCCGATCGATTCCAGTCCGCGGCACAGTTTGCCGAAGCGCTCGTCACCGTAGGGGCCCATGTCGCGCCCGCACGGCAGGCGGGGAGCGCGCCGGGGCGCGGTCGCGGAGCGTTGCTCCGGACCCCGGCGATTCCCTGGCTGCTAGCGGCCGCATTGCTGGTCGCGACCACCGTCCTGGCCGTACGACGCCCCGGGCGCGATGCGACGGATCGCCTCCGGTTTTCGGTGGACATGGACCAGGCGCAGTCGTTCCCGGGAACACCCGGCGTGCTGGTCACCGCGGACGGCAAGACGGTGATCGCCGGCGGCATTGTGGGACAACGTCCGGTGCTCATCGCGCGTCGCCTCGACGAGATGACGTCGCGCATCATCGCGGGCTCGGAGGGCGCGCAGCGCCCGTTCCTCTCACCGGACGGTCGCTCCCTGGGCTTTGCGGCGGGCGGAAAGCTCATGAAGTTGCCGATCGAAGGTGGAACGGCCGTGCCGCTGGCGGAGACGCGGTGGGGTGGGGGCTCGTGGCGCGAAGGGGGCGACATCGTGTTCACCGAGAGTTACCAGAGCGGCCTCCGCATCGTGAAGGAGGCCGGCGGGGCGACTCGCAAGCTCTCCGATCCCGATTCAAGCACGGGCGAACTGGGCCACTGGTGGCCGGAGTGGCTTCCGGACGGACAGTCCGTCCTCTTCACCGCGTATCGGACTCCGATCTCCAGGGCGACCATCGAGGTGCTCGATGTTCGCAGTGGCACGCGCAAGGTGCTGGTCGAAGGGGGCGTCCAGGCCCGGTATGTCGATGGCTTCCTGCTCTACGCGCGTGACGAATCGGTCCTCGCCGCGCCGTTCGACGTGGACAAGCTGGAAGTCACCGGCGCCCCTGTGGTGGTGATCGAAGGCGTCTTCATGAATTTTTCCGACGGCTTCGCGGCGTGGGGCGTGTCCCCCTCGGGCACCATGGCGTATATGCCCACCGCGACGGCCGGCTCCCGGGTCGCCATCGTCGAGGTGGACCGGAAAGGTGTCGAGCGCACCCTGATCGGGTCCCCGGATCGCTATGGGAATCCGCGGTGGGCACCGGATGGCCGCCGGATCTCCTTCGACCAGACGCCCCTCCGGGCGGCCTCCGATGTGTGGGTGTATGACATCGCGCGAGAAAGCCGGCTTCGCATAACGAGTGACGAGGCCTCGGACTTCGGCGCGGCGTGGACGCCCAATGGCCAGGACCTCGTGTACATGAGTGAGCGGCCCCTCTTCGAGCTGTACCGCCGCGCATCCGACGCCAGCCGCCCGGCCGCCCCGGTGCTGACCGGGAGCCATGACCGCATCAACGGCCAGATCACGCGCACCGGGAAGCTGGCGTTCGTCCTCAGCATGCCGAACGCGTCCGCGATCTGGACGGTCCCGATCGATGCCCCGGACCAGGCAACGGAGTTCCTCGCCAACGGGTTCCAGCTCGGACATCCCACCATTTCCCCCGACGGGCGATGGATGGCGTACGATTCCGACGAAACGGGGCGGATCGAGACGTACCTGAATTCGTACCCGGATCCAACGAAGTCGCGGGTGCAGGTCTCGACCGATGGAGGATCCGAGCCCGTGTGGTCGAAGGCAGGTCGTGAGCTCGTCTTCCGGAAAGGCGACAGCCTGATGGTCGTCGGTGTGGACCCGATGACCGGAACGATCGGCCGGGCGACCATGCTGTTCGCCGGCCCGTATCCGAGCAGCCCGGACTGGTCGCAGCCGAGCAGCTACGACGTGACCGGCGATGGCGAGCGATTCCTGCTCCTGAAGGTGCCGGCCGGCGAAACGCGCCGCCGCGTGAACGTGGCGACCAACTGGCTCAGCGAACTCCGCGAACGGGTTCCGCGCTAGCGGCGCGCAGGGCGCAAAGGGCGCCGGATTCGGCCCTCTGCGCCTTGCGCTTTGTGCCTTGCGTTACGGAATGATGACCCTCGCCGTGGAGTCCTTTCTCGCCGCCAGGTGCTCGGCCATCTTGATCCGCGGCACCCCCTTCACGATCCAGTCTGCCGGCGGCGCCCCGGTAAGGTGGTAGTCGAACCACTCGGTCATGCGGCCCGCGTAGTCCTTCTGGTTCGCGGGGCGCGCGAGGCCGTGGTTCTCCCCCTGGTACTCGAGCAGGATCACGTCCTTCCCCAGCTGGCGCAGCGTGTTGAAGTGCGTGATGCCCTGGTTGAAGTCCACCGCCCCGTCCTTGTCGTTATGCAGCAGGATCAGCGGCGTCTTCTGCTTCTTGGCATGGAAGGCCGGTGAGTTGCGGATGTATGCGTCGTAGTTGTCGATGAAGTTGCCGGTGAACCGGCCCTGGCTCGACTCGAAGATCGCCTGGTTCGTCCCCCCGGTGTTCCAGTAGACGGAGCTGTACATGCTCACCATGTCGGTGAGCGGCGCGCCGGCGATCGCCGCCTTGAAGATGTCCGTCTGGGTCACGAGGAACGCGGTCTGGTAGCCGCCCCACGAGTGCCCCCAGAGCCCGACCTTCGCCGGGTCGATCATGCCGGTCGCGATCGTGGCCTTCACGGCCGGCACCACGCTCCACACGGCCGACATCCCGGGATCATTGACCCGATAGACGATGTCCGGGTCGAGCACCGCGTACCCGCGGCTCGTGTACAGCGCCGGGTCCGGAGCCCGTGTCTCGCTCGGGTTCACGAAGCTCCGCATGTTCTGCGACCGCTTCTCGTAGATCGTCACCAGCAGCGGGTACTTCTTCCCCGGCTGGTAGTTCGCCGGGAGGTACAGCGCCCCCTGCAGCCGGTCACCCTTCTCGCTCCGGTAGTCGATCAGCCGGGTGCCGCTCGACCACGCCAGGTCCTTCATCTGCGGATTCACGTCCGTCAGCGGGTAGCTGCTGCCGAAGCCGCTGGCGAACGCGTGCCAGTTCGGGAACTCGGTGAAGTTCTGTCGCGTGAAGACGAACGTGTCCGCGGCGCGCGCCTTCACCACGTTGAACCGCGCCGTGTCGAACACGAGGCGCTCGGCCCCCGGCCTGGCCGGGTCGACGCGGGAGAGGCCTTCCTTCTTCGTCCACTCGCCGTACGTCCCGAAGTACAGCGGCTTGCTGAGGTCCACGCCATCGCCCGCGCCCGCGCCGCCAAACCGGCCGCCGCCGCCACCGCCGGCCGCGTCGAAGGCGTAGGTGCGGTTGTACCGCACCTGCGTACGGCGCCCGTCACCCGTCAGGTTGACCGCGCGACCCGCCGACGGGCTCACCGGCACCTTCCAGACGTCCCAGTTGTCGTAGAGCAGCACCGCGCTGTTGTCCTTCGCCCACCCCCTGGGCTGGATCGCCGGCGGGTACAGGTTGTTGTGGTCGTCCTCGGTGTTGACGAACGACGTGGCGACGCCGCGCGTGATGTTCACCGTGTCTCCCGTCGCCATGTCCAGCACCCAGTAGTGGCCGTCCTTCCCCCAGTACAGGAGCTTCCGCCCGTCAGGCGAGGCGAGCATCGGCCCGACCGCCGGCTTCCGCTTCATCTGCAGCGTCGGCTTCCCGGTCGCCAGGTCGATGCGGTAGACGTCGACATAGTTGCGCCCCGAGTAGCTGGCGGCCTGCTGGTAGTCCGTGTTGTCCATCCCGTACGCATACCGGTCGCCGGGCATGAGGGTCACCTGCCGCAAGGAGTCGGCGACGATCTGGATGAAGCGGTCCTCGCCGAACCGGTACTGCGACAGGTAGTTGAAGCTGCGGTCCGCCTGTTCCTGGACGATCTGCTGCGACTGGAGGCGTGGGTCCTCCTTGTGCCAGAGGATGAGCGACACGTCGTCGCTCGCGCCGCCGCCCCGGCCGGCCTGGTTGATCGTGCCACCCGCGCCCGGGGCGCCGCCCTGGATCGCCGCGCCACCACGACCGCCAGCGACCTGGGCCGGCTTCGCCGCCTCCCGGATCCCGAAGAACACCGCGGACAGGTCGGCTGCATAACGAGGCGCGCGCTCCGATGCCAGCTTCCACCCGCGCGGGAAGTCCTGGCGGCCGGTCGGCTCGAAGGACAGCCGCTTGCCCGGGCCCTGGTCGCCGAACTGCGTGAACGCGACCAGCGAGAACGCGGTGTCGCGCCGCGCCTCGTCGATCTTCCCACGCATCACGCCGAGCGCCCGCGAACTGTCGGTCCACGCCAGGTGCCGGTACAGCATCGGCTCGCTGTCCAGCGACCGGGCCACGTTCGTCTTCATGTTGCGCAACTGCACGCCGTTCCCGACCTGGTCAGGCGACTCCATCGTGTACGCCAGCCACTCGCCGGACTCGTTGAACGCGAACTCGCCGATCGCGCCCATGTTGAAGCGCTCGCCGCTGGCGAGGTGATAGAGGATCACGTTGGCGCCCCCGACCCCGGCACCGCCCGCACCCGCTGGCCCGCCACCCCTCCCCGCCGGCGCGGCCCCATTCGTCGGTGCGGTGGTCGCTGCTCCTGGCGGATAACCCACCAGGGCAACCCAGGTCGCCGTGTCCCCGTTGAACTGGAACCGGCGGATCCGCTCGAACTCCGTCTTCTCTCCGCTCGCGAGGTTCATCAGCACGAACTTGTTCGCGGTCTGTCGACGCGTGCTGTCGGCGGCCTGCGCCGGCCCGCCGCCGCGGGCGTTCGCCCCATTGGGGCCTCCGCGACCCGCGCCACGCCCCCGCAGCGCCGCCGAGTCCACCCGGGGTGGCGCGACGATGTAGCCCAGCCAGCGCGAATCCCCCGAGATCGAGATCGACCCGCCGTTCTCCCCCACCGGGATGCGTGACTCGGCCGCGCCCTGCGCCGTGCCGCGTACCACGAGCGTCGCGTTCCCCTCGGTCGGTGCGACGACGTAGGCAAACCACTTCCCGTCGTTCGAGAGGGCGGTCTGCCGGATGGTGTTCCACGCCTTGATGTCCGCACTCGTTATGGCCCGTGCGGCAGCTGGTGCCCCGCCGGCCGGGGCGGCCTGGCTGTGGGCGACAGCCGGCACGGAGACGGCCAGCAGGAGGGCGGTCGTGAACAGGGGGCGGGTGTTTCGCATGAAGACCTCGGAGTGGCAGCCGGACTGGGCGGGCAGCACAGAATGTAGGGTTTTGCGGAACACAGTGACAGGCGCGGGGCGACCGGGACGCTCCCCAGGCGGTCCGCCCACGGCGCATATTCCCACCCGTGAGACTTCCCATGGCATTGTCGCTCGCGATCGGCCTGGCGCTGCGCCTGGACCGATCATGAGCTGGATCGTCTGGTTCCTGGTCACCCCGGTCGTGCTCTATGTCGCGATGGGCATCTACCTCGCGACGGTCCTGAAGTGGGAGGACGAGCAGACGATCGGCCTCGGCTATTACGGCCGTCCCTTGCCGGAGCGGGAGCGGTTCAAGCGCAGGCTGGCCCGCCACGCCGCCCTGCTCTCGCCCATGCTCTGGCTCGGCAGCCGCTTCACGACGGTGGATTTCCGGAAGACCCGGATCGTATACAAGGGAGTGTCCGCGCCACCGGGGAGCTGCAGCGTCGAGAGCTTCGAGCGCGCCGAATCGTACCAGCCGGCCGCCCAGGACATCTTCGTCGTCACCCAGATGAAGTGCGGCACGACCTGGATGCAGCAGGTCGTCTACGAAATCCTCCATCGTGGCCAGGGCACGCTGGTCGATCGCGGTGAGGCCATGTACGCCGTGTCGCCGTGGCTCGAGGGACGGAAGAGCGTGCCGGTCGAGCAGGCCCCACTCGTCGGAACCGAGCGGCCCTCGCGCATCATCAAGACGCACCTGCCCGTGGCGCTGTGCCCGTACGAACCGACGGCCCGCTTCATCTACGTCGCCCGCCACCCGGCCTCCTGCTTTGCCAGTTGCGTCGATTTCGTGCAGACCAACGTCGGCGGGATGGCGCCGGACATGGCTGCCTTCGAGCAATGGTTCTGCTCGAAGGAGTTGATGTGGTGGGGCACATGGACCGACCACGTCCTGGGCTGGTGGCGCTGGTCGCAGGAGCAGGGGAACGTGCTGTTCACGACCTTCGAGGACATGAAGCAGGACCTGCCCGCGGTGATCCGGCGGGTCGCGGCGTTCCTGCAGGTCGCCCCGCTGACCGACGACGAAGTGGCGGCCATCGCGCACAAGAGCAGCTTCCGGTACATGCAGGAGCACCAGTCGTCGTTCGAGATGATGCCGCCGCACCTCCTGCAGTCGCGGGCGCGGCTGTTCGTGAGCGGCAGCGCCGACCGCCACCAGGACGTGCCGCAGGAGACGCGGCAGCGGGTGATCGGCTGGGCGGCGCGCGAACTCGCCGGAACGGGCTTTCCGCTCGCGAGCGCCTACCCGGACGTGGCAGCCGGCAGCTGACGCCTAACGTCGACGGGGCCGGCATCGCGGTGCCACGGCCGTGCCCCCTGGCGCCCCAGCGCCCCCCGGCGAGGTCCGGGCACTAGGTTCCAGCTTCACCCTTTCGCGCCACACCGTGCCCTTCGGCTCCCTCAAGCTGCACCCCGACCTCCTGCGCGGCATCAAGGAGCTCGGATTCGTCAAGCCGACGCCCATCCAGGCCGACGCCATCCCGCCCGCCATCGAGGGACGCGACGTCCTGGCCTGCGCCATGACCGGCAGTGGCAAGACCGCCGCGTTCCTGCTGCCCATCCTCCACCGGCTGGTCGCCGCGAAACGCGGGACGACGCGGGCGCTCGTCATCACCCCCACGCGCGAGCTGGCCGCCCAGGTCGTCCAGGAGCTCAACGAGCTCGCGGTGCACACCCCCATCACCGCCGCCGCCATCTTCGGCGGCGTCGGGACCCAGGCGCAGGAGCACGCGTTTCGCACCAACGTGGACGTGATCGTCGCCACGCCGGGCCGGCTGCTGGACCACCTCAAGCAACCGTACGCGAAGCTGAACCACGTCGAGTATCTCGTGCTCGACGAGGCGGACCGCATGCTCGACATGGGCTTCCTGCCAGACATCCGGAAGGTCCTCGCCTACCTGCCGAAGAAGCGGCAAACGCTGTTCTTCAGCGCCACGATGCCGCCGCCGATCATCACGCTCACGAACGAGATGCTCCACAACCCGGTGACGCTCAACCTCGAGCGCACCTCGAAGCCCGCGGTCGGGATCACGCAGGCGGTGTACCCGGTGCCGCAGGAACTGAAGACCGGCCTGCTGCTGCACCTGCTGGAAACCGGCGTCATGCGCGAGGCCCTGGTGTTCACGCGCACCAAGCACCGCGCCAACCGGTTGTGGGAATTCCTGGAGGAACGCGGGATCGCGGTGGGGCGCATCCACGGCAACCGCTCGCAGTCCCAGCGCACCGACGCCCTCGACGGCTTCAAGGCCGGCAAGTACCGGGTCCTCGTCGCCACCGACATCGCCGCCCGCGGGATCGACGTCGAGGCGCTTGGCCACGTGGTGAACTTCGACGTCCCGGTGAGCCCCGAGGACTACGTGCACCGCGTGGGCCGCACCGCCCGCGCCGAGCTGACCGGGGAAGCGTTCACCTTCGCGTCGCCTGACGAGTCCGAGGAACTGCGCGCGATCGAGCGCGTCGTCGGCAAGCCCCTGTTACGCGTCACGGTGCCGGGCTTCGACTACTCGGCCAGGCCGACGGCTCGCTTCGAGGTGCCGATCAAGGACCGGATAGCCAGGATCAGGGCCGAGCGCGCGGAAGCGCGCGCGCGCGCGAAGGCGAAGGAGGAACGGAAGGCGGGGATGGCCGGGTCATCGGGTGCGACCCCGGCGCGACCTCCAGCCACGGATGCGCGTCGGCCGCGCCGCGATGAGCACCCACGGGGCGATCGTTCCACGCCGCCGCGTCCCGCGACCGGGCCGGGGGAATCGCCCTATCGGGACCGGGAGTCGTCGGGAGGAAACGCAGCCAGCCGCCAGGCCGCCACGTTTCGCAGGGGACCGCGGCGCGGGGGACGCCGGGGCAATCAGCGACCGCGCTGAACCAGCCGCGACCCGTTACTCGCCGGGTTCGGGGGTAACCTCGCCCTCGGCGGCCGGCTCGCCTTCGGTCCGCGCCTTCTCGTCCGCACGCGCCTTGGCCTCCTCGGCCTTGCGCGCCAGCTTGGCGTCCTGCTTCTGCTTGCGGCCAAGCTCCTTCATTCGCTTCTCAAAGCCGTAGTTGGGCTTTCGGGCCACGGGGTGCTCGTCTGTAAGAGGTTCAGTCGCCCGACAGGTCGGAGACCCGGCAGTCGGGCGGGCTCTGGTCGATGATCCGGCAGGCCATCCGCCAGCAAGCCGTCGTTGCGTCGTGTTCGCTTGGAAAGGTCTCGGTGCTGCTGAACGCCCGCATTGATCCACGCCGGCCAATGGTGACATCCAGCGTCCACTGGCCTGACCCGCGGACCTGGAAGGTCCGCGCCGTGAGGATGAAGCCCTTGTACACATGCGGACGCGTCACGAAAACCACCAATTGAAGGTATCGAAAGCTAGTCGAGGGCGCGTCCGAACGGGTGCATCGGGGGCGACTGGAACTGCGTGCTGATTGCTGCCTTGCTGGGCCCGCGTGCGGCTGCTAGCGCTGCTGGCCCCAGCCCCAGCCCCAGCCCCCAGCCCCAGCCCCAGCCCCAGCCCCAGCTCCAGCCCCAGCCCCAGCCCGCAGCCGCAGCAGCAGCACGCAGCAATCAGCACGCAGCTCCCTCGTCTTTCTCTCTGCCGCCACATGCGCTACACTCTCCCGCAACCGACCATCGGAGAAGGCCCTGCATGCTGCGCGTCCACGGACGAATCACGATTGCGGCATCCGCCGCGATCCTCACGCTGACGGGTGCCGTCGGCCTTGGCGCCGGATTCGGTCGAGGTACGCGGCCCGGGCGCACGGCAGCCATCGATTCCCTCCTGCTGCGCACCTACCAGTGGCGCAACATCGGCCCGGACAAGGGCGGCCGCTCGATCGGTGTGAGCGGCGTGAAGGGGCGCCCGCGGGAGGCATACTTCGGGGCGGTCGGCGGCGGGTTGTGGAAGACGACCAACGGCGGCGATGACTGGGTGCCGGTGACCGACGGCCAGATCGGCTCGACGTCGGTGGGCGCGGTCGCCGTCTCGGAATCGAACCCGGACGTCGTGTACATCGGCACCGGCGAGACCTGCATCCGCGGCAACATCATCCCCGGCGACGGGGTCTACAAGTCGACCGACGCCGGGAAGACGTGGACGAAGGTCGGGTTCAGCGACAAGCAGAACATCTCGGAGATCCGGATCCACCCGACGAACCCGGACATCGTGTGGGTGGCGGCCTTCGGGTTCCACTCGACGCCTAACGCCGAGCGCGGGGTGTTCAAGACGACCGATGGCGGTCGGACGTGGCGGAAGGTGCTGTACCGCGACGAGAAGACCGGCGCGATCGACCTGTCGGTGGACCGGACGAACCCGAACGTCCTCTACGCCGCCCTGTGGGAGGCCTTCCGCAAGGAATACACGATGTCGAGCGGCGGGCCCGGGAGCGGCCTGTTCAAGTCGACCGACGGTGGGGAGAGCTGGACCGAGATCACGCGCCGGCCCGGCCTGCCGTCGGGCGTCGTGGGCCGCATCGGCGTCGACGTATCGGGCGCGGACCCGAATCGCGTCTACGCCCTGGTCGAGAACGAGAACGGCGGGCTCTTCAGCTCGGACAACGGCGGCGCCACCTGGACGCTCGTGAACGGCAACCGGAGCATCCGGCAGCGCGCCTTCTACTACACGCACATCACGGCCGACCCGAAGAACCGCGACGTGGTCTATGCGCTGAACACCTCGCTGTTCAAGTCGACGGACGGCGGGAAGACGCTCACCAGCATCGGCGGCGGTACGCACGGCGACCATCACGACCTCTGGATCGACCCGGACAACACCCAGCACCTGGTCAACGGCAATGACGGCGGTGGTGCCGTGTCCATGCAGGGTGGCCCGGGCTGGACCAACCAGAACTTCTCGACGGCGCAGTTCTACCATGTGGTCACCACCGGCCATGTGCCCTTCCACGTCTGTGGCTCGCAGCAGGACAACAGCACGGCCTGCGTGCCCAGCAGTCCGTCGTTTGGCGGCCGCGGTGGCGGCGGCGGTGGAGGTGGCGGTGGTGCCGCGGCCTCGGCGGCACTCGGACCGCGCTTTCCGTCCTACACGGTCGGTGGAGGTGAACCCGGGTACATCGCGCCCGACCCGAAGGACATCGATGTCTTCTTCGCCGGGACCAACAACGGTGGCTTCCTCACCCGCTTCAACCGCAAGACCGGCCAGTTGCGCGAGGTGAACCCGTACCCGCGCCAGTATCAAGGCGAGCCGTCCAGCGCGGTGAAGGAGCGCTGGCAGTGGACGTACCCCATCATCTTCTCCCCGGTCGACTCGAACGTGTTGTATACGTCGTCGCAGCGGGTGTGGAAGACCACGAACGGCGGCCAGAGCTGGGAGCCGATCAGCGGTGACCTGACGCGTCACGAACTCAGCACGATGGGCCACTCCGGCGGGCCGATCACGGGCGACATGAACTGGCCGGAGATCTACGCCGTCGTGTTCTCGCTCGCGCCGGGCAAGCGAAACGTGGACGTGATCTGGGCCGGCTCCGACGACGGCCTCGTGCACGTCACCCGCGATGGCGGGCGCACCTGGACCAACGTGACGCCGCGCGAGATGCCGGAGTTCGGGCGCGTCAGCCAGATCGACGCGTCGTCGTTCGACGACGGATCGGCCTACGTCGCGGTGAAGCGGCCGCTGCTCGACGACACCGCACCGTACATCTTCCGCACCCACGACTTCGGCCGCACCTGGACGAAGATCACCAACGGCATCCTGCCCAACGACTACGTGCACGCGGTGCGCGAGGACCACACGCGTCGCGGACTGCTGTACGCCGGGACCCGCCTGGGCGTCTACCTTTCGTATGACGACGGCGCGACGTGGGAATCGCTGTCGCTCAACCTGCCCCGCGTTCCCGTCAACGACCTCATCGTCGAGAAGAACGCGCTGGTGCTCGGCACCCATGGCCGATCGTTCTACGTGCTGGACAACATCGAGCCGTTGCGGCAGATGACGCCGCAGATCTCGGCATCACCGGACCCGTACCTGTTCCGGCCGGCGACCGCCATCCGCTCCGGTGGGAGCGCGCAGATCCAGTACTGGCTCAAGCGGCCGGCGCAGAGCCTGACCATCGAGGTCGTCGATGCCGCGGGTCGCGTCGCGACGACGATCGCCGGCGCGCAGCCTGCGGCGGGACGCGGGGGCGCCCAGGGGCGCGCCGGTGGTGGTGGTGGTGGCGGCGGCCGTGGTGGACGAGGCGGCTTTGGTGGTGGCGCGCCGATGGGCGCGGGACTGCACACCGCGCAGTGGAACCTCCAGTACCCGGCGGCGACGACGTTCGAGGGAATGATCCTCTGGGGCGCATCGACCGCCGGGCCCCTGGCCGTGCCGGGGACCTATACCGTACGCCTGACGGTTGACGGCCGCACCCAGTCGCAGCCCCTCACCGTCGTGAAGCACCCGCTCTACACGGACGTGACGCAGGCCGACCTCGAGGCGCAGTTCGCGCTGGCTACGCGCATCCGCGACAAGCTGAGCGAGGCGAACCAGGCGGTCATCCGGATTCGCGACATCAAGGGCCAGGTCGGGGATCGCGTGGGACGCTCGCAGGACGCGCGCCTGAAGCAGGTGGGCGACTCCCTGGTGAAGGGGATCGGCGCGGTGGAGGAAGAGATCTACCAGGTCCGGAACCAGAGCGGACAGGATCCGCTCAACTTCCCGATCAAGGTCAACAACCGCCTGGGGACGCTGAACCGGTCGGTGAACACGGGCGACGGGGCCCCGATCGGGAACGCCGAGCCGATCTTCAACGACCTGGTCCAGGAGTTGAAGGTGCAGACAGACCGCCTGGAGCAGATCCTCAGCACCGAACTGCCGAAGCTGAACGCGGAGTTGCGGCGGCTGGGGCTGGCCGAAGTCACCGGCGGGCGGATCATCTCCTGAGATAGAGAGGAGAGGTGGGAGATGCACGATAGCCCGCTGGGCATTGCACGGGTGTGTCGCGCGGCTCCCATCCTCCTGCTCATCGCCCTGGCGTGCGAGGCTGCGCCATCCCGCGCAGTCGCGGTTCAACGCGCCATTCGTGTCGACGTGTCGCGTCCACTGGCATCCGTGGCGCCCGCGGACACCACGACTCTCGACTGCGCCGCGTGTCCTGACGGTGCCCTCGCGCCAGGAGCAGCAGCCACGCAAGGTGCGGGCTCACCGGCGACGGCTCCCCGCCTGGCCGCCGGCTCCGCCGTGGAGCAGACGACCCAGGGCACACGGCCAGCGCCGGAACTGGTAGCGAGCTTCGACGGCCTGGGAGTCGGCTTCGACGGACCGCAGGGTCCTTCGCTCGTGCGCAATCCCTCGGACAACAGCCTCGCGGTCGGGCCGCGTCACGTGATCCAGACGGTGAACTCGCGACTCGCCATTTTCGACAAGCGGGGAAGCGTGTTGTACGGCAGTGTCCCCACCAACACGCTGTTCGCCGGGTTCACGGGCGCGTGTGAGGCGCGCAACAACGGCGACGCCGTCGTGCGATACGACCAGCTGGCCGGCCGCTGGCTCGTCGTGATGCCGGTGTTCCGCCGCGCCGCCGCGCGCGTGGACCAGCCACCGGAATGGCGCGCCGCCGACTCGGCGTACCTCGCGCCCGCGGGCGTCACCGCGCAGCCGCGCTGGGCATCGCGGCTGCCTGTGCCGGCGCGAGACACCGCGACCCCGGCGGGGGGTCGTGGTGGTCGGGCCGGCATGCCGCCGCCACCCGCCGACACCGGCCCGTACTCGATGTGCTACGCCGTCAGCACCGGGGAAGACCCGTTAGGCACCTGGTACCGGTACGAGTTCCTGCGGCCGCTCTTCCCGGATTACCCGCGTCCCGCCGTCTGGCCGGATGGCTGGTACGTCCCCACGAGCACCGGCGACGACGTCATCCAGAAGCACGCCTGCGTGGCGGACCGGAACCGCATGCTGCACGGCGAACCGGCGACCGAGCAGTGTGTGGTGATCGACGACGTCAACTTCCTCAACAACGCCGACCTCGATGGCACCACGCTCCCGCCAGCCGGGGCCCCGAATCCCATGCTGGCCACCGGCGGCGCGCAACTCCGGAACGACCTCGATGACGACGGCATCTACGCCTGGCAATTCCACGTGGACTGGGATGACCCGGCGAAGACGCGCGTGACGGGCCCGGTGAAGGTCCCGGTGGCGCCGTACCAGTACCTGTGCGGCGGCCAGCTCACCAGTTGCGTGCCGCAACCCGGCACCGAGAGACGGCTCGACGCCCAGGGCGACAAGCTGATGGCGCGGGTCGTGTACCGGAACCTCGGCAACCGCGAGTCGATCGTCGCCGTGCACTCGGTGAACACCGAGGCCGCCGGCGGTGGCGTGCGCTGGTACGAGTTCGACGTCGCGCGCGACCGCGACCTCGCCCTGCGACAGCAGGGCACCTACGCACCCGACGGGTTCTTCCGGTGGATGGCCAGTCCGGCGATGGACCGGATGGGGAACCTGGCCATTGGCTACAGCCACGGCGGCACACCGGCCTTTCCCGGCCAGCGCCTCGCGGGCCGCCTCGCGGGCGATCCACCGGGCGTGCTCACGCTCCGCGAACTGGTCCTGGTGGAGGGCGAAGCCGCCCAGGCGAGTACGCTCCGATGGCAGGACTACACCCAGACCGCCGTCGACCCGTCCGACGACTGCACCATCTGGTACTCCGGCGACTACCTGCGCACCGGCAGCGCCTCCTACTCGACCCGGATCGCGGCCGTCCGGATGCCCGGCTGTCGTTAGGTTCGCGCCAGCACGAGCTCGTAGTAGACGAGGGGCGTGAGCCGGTAGGTCTTCCTCCCCGTTTCCCGGAAGCCGCATTTCTCGTAGAACGGCCCGGCGCCGGCCCGCGGGTCCTGGTAGGCGTCCAGCCAGACGGCGTCCCCACCCCATTCGCCCACCAGGCGCACCGCTTCGAGCACGAGGTGCCGGCCGATGCCGACTCCCTGGTGCCGCGGGTCCACGGCCATGTTCGTCAGGTACCAGGGCCGCTTCGCGGGCGTGAAGTACGACGGGTCGATCGCCCACGGCTTGCGGGTCCCGAGCTTCAGCGTCCCGACCACCAGCGTCCCGCGGCGCGCCACCAGCACCCGCCCCTGGCGCAGGTCGAGCGCGACGCCCCGATCCGAGGCGTGGCCGGACCAGTGACCGCCACCGAACCGCGCGGTCAGGTCCTCCGCGGCCGCCACGCGCACGGCGACGATCCCGGGGATGTCCACGGGACCGGCCACGTCGACCTGGATACGGGCCTTGCCGGCCCGGCTTGGCGACATGACTTCAAACGTAGCAGCCGAGTCCAGCGCGGCGCGCAACAGCGCCTGCCTTGCGGGGCGTCACCGGGACGCCGAGTATTTGCATGGGCATACCGTGACCATCGGGGGCGATTCGTGCGCTTCGGAAGTGTCGTGCTTGGTGTCCTCGCCATCGTGGCGCCGGGGTCCCTCGCGTCCCAGGTCCCGATGGCGCCCGTTGCCAGGACCGGCCAGACCGTCACGCCGGTCTTCGAAGGCTGGTACCGGAACGCCGACGGCTCCTTCAGCATCTCGTTCGGCTACTACAACCGGAACTCGGCCGAGTCGATCGACATCCCGGTAGGCGCCGACAACTTCGTGGCACCCGGCGACTCGAACCAGGGGCAGCCCACGCGCTTCGAGCCGCGACGGCACTGGGGCGTCTTCGCCGTGCGGGTCCCGGCGGACTTCGGGTCGAGGAAGGTCACGTGGACCGTCCGCCTGCGCGGGGGCACCTTCGCGATCCCGGCGTCCCTGCATCCCGACTGGGAGATCGACGCCCTGGCCGGCGAAGCGGGATCCGGCAACACGCCGCCCACGCTGAAGCTCTCGTCAGGCGGACCGGTGGCGCAGGGCCCCGGTGGGGCGGTCGCGGGACCGGTGACGGCATCGGTCGGCACGCCGTTGACGCTCACGATCTGGGCCAGCGACGACGGCAGGACCTCGGGTTCGGTGGCGAGCGACGGACGCGGCGACGTCCCGGTCACGCTGACGTGGTTCAAGCACCAGGGCCCGGGAAACGTCACCTTCTCCTCCGCGTCACCGAGGGTGACCGGCGGTGACGGCATGGCGGCGACGACGGCGACATTCGACCAGCCTGGCGACTACATCCTCCGGGTCCGCGCCAACGACGCGTCAGGCGTGGCGGGAGCGGGACACGCGCAATGCTGCTGGACCAACGGGTTTATCCGGGTTGCGGTCAGGCAATAAGGGAGCTACGTGCTGATTGCTGGTTGCTGCTGCACCAGCAGCGTGCTGGTGCTGGTGCTGGGCCACAAGCTCCAGCCAGCAGCGGCAGCAGCAGCACGCAGCAATCAGTACGCAGCCCGACTCTGGAGGCAAAACCATGACCATCACACCGCATCACTGGATCACCCTGTTCGTTGCGACTTCCTTTCCCATCGTCGCCGGGGCCCAGGCCCCCGTGACCTTCACGAAGGACGTCGCGCCCATCCTCCAGGCGAAGTGCCAGGAGTGCCACCAGCCCGGCTCCATCGCGCCGATGTCGCTCATCACCTATGAGGACGCCCGGAAGTATGCGCGCCGCATCCGGACCCGGGTCCTGGCGCGCGTCATGCCCCCGTGGCACCTCGACAAGACGGTCGGCATCCAGGCCTTCAAGAACGACCGCAGCCTGACCGATGGCGAGATCGCGACCCTCGTCGGCTGGGTCGATGCCGGCACCCCGTTAGGCAGCCCGGCCGACCTGCCGCCGGCGCCGACGTTCCCCGACCCGAACCGCTGGCAGTACGCCGACCAGTTCGGGGCGCCTGACCTCGTCCTCCGGTCGAGGCCGTACGACATGCCCGCCCGGACCCAGGACAAGTGGTTCCGCCCCGTCACCGCGACCGGCCTCACCGAGGAGCGCTGGGTGCGCGCGATCGAGATCAAGCCGGTGAACCCGGAGCATCGCAAGGTCGTCCATCACGTCCTCACGCTCCTCGAGCAACGGGAGGCCGAGGGCGTCACCGGACTGGCGCACGAGGCCCATGGCGTGCAGCGCTCGGCGGGACTCTTCATGGAGTGGGCCGTCGGGAAGGTCGGCGAGATCTTCGCCGCCGACGCGGGCAAGCTGATGCTGCCCGACTCGAAGATCCGCTGGGAAGTGCACATGCACGCGATCGGCCAGGAGATGAAGAACGTCGAGGTCGAACTCGGCATCTACTTCTATCCGAAGGGATTCGTGCCCGCGCGCCGGACGGTCCTGCGCATGTTCGACGTCTCGCGCGGGTCGGAACTCGACATCGCTCCCAACGCGATGGCGATGACGCAGAACTTCTACGTCATGCAGGCGCCGGCCCGCCTCGAGAACTTCCAGCCGCACATGCACATGCGCGGCAAGGCGCTTTCCCTCGAGGCCATCTACCCGGACGGGCGCAAGGAACTGCTCAGCTCCGTCAACAACTTCCAGTGGAACTGGCACGTCAACTACGTCTACGCCGACAGCGCGGCGCCCTTGCTCCCGAAGGGAACAGTGTTGGTGTTCACCGCCTGGCACGACAACACGGCCGCCAACCCGAACAACCCTGACCCCAACCAGTGGGTGGGCTGGGGAGACCGGACCGTTGATGAAATGGCGCACGTCTGGGTTGACGTGACGTACCTGAATCAGGCGGACTTCGAGAAGCTCGTCGCCGCCAGGAAACCGGCACCACGGCCGATCCCGCATTGAACCCGCCGAGGTCCGCCGCGGGGATCGACGGCAGGCGCGCGTCCGGTCGTGTGCTTCCGGTGACCGGGCAATAGGTTACTGGACCGGCCCCAGGCGCATGGACCTCCGACAGCAACTTCAGCAAGCCCTCGGCACCTCCTACGTCCTCGAACGCGAACTCGGCGGCGGCGGCATGTCGCGCGTCTGGGTCGCCGACGACCGGCGGCTGAACCGCAAGGTCGTGATCAAGATGCTCTCGCCGGAGCTGGCCGCCGGCGTCAACATCGAGCGATTCGAGCGCGAGATCCAGCTCGCCGCGTCGTTGCAGCAGGCCAACATCGTCCCCATCATCTCCGCGGGCGACACGAATGGGCTGCCCTTCTACACGATGCCGTTCGTGGAGGGCAAGTCGCTCCGGACACGGCTGGCCGAGGAAGGGACGCTCCCGATCTCGACGGTCGTCGGCATCATGCGTGACGTGGCTCGCGCACTGGCCTACTCGCACGAGCGTGGCATCGTCCACCGCGACATCAAGCCCGACAACGTGCTGCTCTCGGGCGGCACCGCCGTCGTCACCGACTTCGGCATCGCCAAGGCCATCAGCGCCGCGCGCGTCGAGCAGCAGGGCGGCAGCCTGACCCAGATGGGGACCTCCATCGGGACGCCATCCTACATGTCGCCCGAGCAGGCGGCCGGCGACCCGGACGTCGACCGCCGCGCGGACATCTACTCGCTCGGGTGCATGGCGTACGAGCTGCTGGCGGGACACCCCCCGTTCCACGGGCGCCCGCCGGCGCGCATCCTCGCCGCGCACATCAGCGAGGCGCCCGCGCTCCTCACCGAGCTGCGCCCCGATACCCCGCCGGCCCTCGACCAGCTCGTTATGCAGTGCCTGGCCAAGGACCCGGACGCCCGGCCTCAGTCGGGCGGCGTGATCATCGAGGCCCTGGACGCGATCCTTGGCGGGACGACCGGTGTCATCTCCGGCCTGAGGCCGGCGGCGCCGCGCACCCTCGGTCGCGTGCTGGCGACATGGGTCGGTGCCGTGCTGGGCGTCGCGGTCCTCGCGCGCGCTTCCGTCATCGCGCTCGGCGTCCCGGACTGGGTGCTCCCGGGCGCGCTGGTCGTCATGGGCCTCGGGCTGCCCGTCCTGCTGTTCGGCTGGTACGCCGACTCGACCGCGCGCCGTGCCGCCACGGGCACCGGGACGCGCACGCCCGGCGGGACTCCGCTCGGCCAGGGCACACTGGCCACCCTGGCCATCAAGGCAGGACCGCGGGTGTCCCTGCGCCGCGCCTGGCTTGGCGGCGCGATGGCGCTGGGCACCTTTGCGACGGCCGTCGTGGTATTCATGATCCTCCGCGCGTTAGGCATCGGGCCGGCCGGCTCGCTCCTCGCCGCCGGGCGCCTCGATGACCGGGGACAGCTGATCGTCACCAGCTTCCCGTCGCCGGATTCCTCGCTCGCCCTGCTCGTGAACGAGGCGGTGCGCACCAACCTGGGGCAGTCGCGGGTCGTGTCGGTGATGTCGCCGGTCGCGATCGCCGCCGCACTCGATCGCATGCAGCGCCCGCGCTCCAGCGAGCTCACGCTCGACCTGGCCCGCGAAATCGCCCTGCGCGAGGGCGTCAAGGCCATCGTCGACGGCTCCATCCGCTCACTGGCCGGCGGGTACGCCATCACGCTCCGCCTGGTGACCGCGGACTCGGTGCGCGAGCTGGCCCTGGTGCAGGAGACCGCCGAGGGTCCGCAGGAGATCCTGCGTTCCATCGACAAGCTCACCCGCAAGCTGCGTGAGCGGATCGGTGAATCCCTGCGCGACGTGCGCGCCAGCCCGCCGCTGGAGCAGGTCACGACGCCGTCGCTCGATGCCCTGCGCATCTACGCGGAAGCGGCGCGGTCGATCGACATGGGCGGCAACCCCATCGAGGCCGCGGAGCGGCTGCGCGAGGCGGTGAGCCTCGACACGGCCTTCGCCATGGCCTGGCGGAAGCTGGGCGTCGCCCTCAACAACGCCGGCCGTCCCCGCGCGCAGATCGACAGCGCGCTCGAGCGCGCGTACTTCTACCGCGACCGCCTCACCGAACGGGAACGGTTGCTGGCCGAAGGCACGTACTTCCAGCTCGGTCCGGGACGCGACCGCCAGCGCGCGATCCGCGCCTACGAGGCGCTGCTGGTGCTTGATCCCACCGAGACCGCGCCCGCGAACAACCTCGCCAACATCCTCTCCGGTCGGCGCGAATTCGCGCGCGCCGAGTCGCTCTACCGCGCCCCGATCGAGAACGGCCGCGCCACGAGCCAGCAGTACACCAACCTCATCGGGGTCCTGTTCAACGAGGGCAAGATCGACGAGGCCGAGCGCTTCCTGGCCGAGTACACGCGGCGGTATCCTGGAACGCCGTTCACGCAGACGGCGCCGCCCAGCTTCTACTACCAGCGCGGCCAGCTCGACTCGATGGAGCAGCACTTCCGCCAGATGTCCACCAGCACGAACCCGATCATCAAGGTGAACGGCTTTGGCGGGCTGGCGAACTACTCACTCCTCCGCGGCCGGATCAACGACCTGCGCCGGTACGGCACGGAAGCCCAGCGGGTCGCCGCCACCCTCGGCCAACCCCCGGCGAACGTGCTGGGTGATTCGCTGCAGTACGCGCAGCTCGAACTTGCCTTCTTCGACGACACCGCCGATGCGTCGCGCCGTGTCGATCGCGCCCTGGCGAGGACCAACATCGAGTCCATGCCGTTCGAGCAGCGGCCCTACCTGGCCCTGGCGGCGTTCTTCGCCGCCACGGGCGACCCGGCGAGGGGACGGACCATGCTCGCGCGCTGGGAATCGCAACTCGACAGCGTGACGCGCCGGATCCGTGAGCCTGACCGGCGCGCGATCCAGGGATCGATCGCGTTCGCCGAGGGCCGGTATACCGATGCAATACGCGACCTGTGGGCCGCCGACACGACGTACGACGGCCCCAACGGGAACTGCGCGATCTGCGTGCTCGATGACATCGGCTTCGTCCACGCCCGGGCCGGGGCTCCCGACTCGGCGATCTACTACTTCGAGAAGTACCTCACGACGCCCTTCATGGGGCGCCAGAACTTTGACGGAGCCACGCGGCCGTTGATCCTCAAGCGGCTGGGCGAGATGTACGAGGCCGTGGGCAACACCGAGAAGGCCGCGTTGAACTACCGTGAGTTCCTGAAGCTCTGGGACAAGGCCGATCCGGATCTCCAGCCAAAGGTCGAGGACGTCCGGTACCGGTTGTCGCGCCTGGCGAACATCGAGCGCAGGTAGGCGAACCCCCTCAGTACTTCGCGCGGATCCCGAAGAGCAGTTGCCCATCGTGATTGCTGGGCGCGCCGCGGACCGTCGCCTCGCTGTCGTACACGTCACGCAGCGTGAGGGTCAGGGACAGTGCGGTATTGACGGCGAGCCCGAGTCCCGTCGTCGTTTCCGTCGTGTGTCGCCCGAGGTTCTCGGCGGCCGGTTGCCAGAGCGTGTTGTGCCTGAGTTGCAGCGTGGGCGTGAGCTTCCGGTTGAAATGGAATCGCATGGACAGGCGGGCCAGGGTCTCGATCGCGTCGACGCCTTCCACGGGCCTCAGCGCCTCCGTCTGCGCCCAGAGGACGGCCATGCTGAGACTCGTTTCGTTGTCCCCGGGCGGGACGATCGTGAACTTCGCGCCGCCGCCCGCGGACAGCCGGCGTGCGACCCGTTGCTGGTAACTCGCCTCGATCGTGCCGGTCGCGAAGGGACTGACGCGCCCGAACGGCCGGTGGTCGACCCCAAGGGAGAACCGTGACGACCGCGCCGTCACGCTGACGTTCCCGTTCGCATCCTGCGCCTCGGCGTAGTTGAACCGGGCCTCGGTCCGGAAGTCGAGTGCGCTGTCGGCATGTCCGGCGGCGGCGGCAAGCGCGCCGACGCGGCCATCGGCCGCACCGAAGAGGAAGTTGGCGCTTGCCTCCACGGTCCGGTTCCACTTCACGGCCTGCGCCTCCGCGCGCGGCACCGATGCCAGGAGCGCGCCGGTCGCCAGGGCGCCGAACCAGAACCTGCTGATGCTCACCATGGACCTCGTCGTGTCTCGGGAATCGGGGAGATTAGGCACCACGACCACCTCGCGCAAATGACGAGAGCCCCCCTGGTTGACGGCGCATCATGGCGGCCTGACTCCCGATCCCCGCTTCCCGATTCCCGACTACCGATTCATCAGGATTCCCAGCTTGCCGAGTGACGCCACCAGGTCGGGCTTCTCCTCCAGCACCGGCTTCACCGGATCGGCTCCCAGTCGCTCCATGCGCTCGATGGCGTTCCGGATCGTGTGGTCCTTCGGATCGAGCTGGTCGTTCACCTCTGCCCACGTGAGCGGCATGGAGACCGTCGCCCCGGGCAGCGGTCGCACGCTGAACGGCGCCACGATCAGCTGTCCGTGGCGGTTCTGGAGAAAGTCGATGTAGACCTTCTCGCCGCGCTTGTTGATCGTGCGCATGATCGTCGCGATCGCGCCGAGTTCCCTGATGACCAGTCGCGCGAGCAACTCGCCAATGTGCCGCGACTGTTCATAGGTGAGCTGGCGGCCCAGCGGGATGAGGATGTGGAGTCCCGTCTTGCCGGTCGTCTTGACGTAGTTCGGCAGCCCGATCTCGTCGCAGAGGCGGTGCAGCACCGTGGCGCAGCGGATCACGTCGGCGAAGGTGGCGTCCTTCGGGTCGAGGTCGATCACGCACCAATCCGGCTTCTCCAGCGTGTTCACGCGGCTCGCCCAGATATGGAGCGGAATGGTGCCGAGGTTGGCGATGTAGAGCAGCGACTCGAGGTCGTCGCAGACGAAGTAGTTGATGTCGCGCTGGGTGTCGTTGCTCCAGATCGGGACCGTGCGGATCCAGGACGGCGCGAATTCCGGCGCGTCCTTCTGGTAGAACGACTTGCCCTCGATCCCGTCGGGAAAGCGGGTCAGCACCAGCGGCCGGTTGCGGAGGTAGGGGAGGAGCCACGGCGCGATCGCCCGGTAGTACTCGATCAGGTCGCCCTTGGTGTACTTCTCGGCCTTCCAGAAGACCTTGGTGAGGTTGGAGAACTGTACCTCGTGACTCGTGACTCGTGATTCGTGACTCGGCGGCTCGTCAGGCGCGTCGTCTCCGGGCCCTTCGCCCGTGCCCTGTGGCCTGGGTACGTCGGACCTCCGACCTCCGACCTCCGACCTCCGCCATTCCCTCTCCACCTCGTCAACCCGCTTGTCATCCCGGAACCGGACGAACGCAGGGTGCCGCAGCACTCCCTCGTGCGTCCACTCCGTGAATCGCACTTCGACGACGTACTTCGGCTCCACCCACGTCGTGGTCTGTGCTTCGGGGATCTCCCCGGACGGGGGGGGCTCCTCGTCAGGCGTGACCACCGGCCCGAAGCACGCCGCATCGGCCCGCACGTCTGGCAGCAGCCGCTCGTGCCACTCGGCGAGCTGCTTGTCGGTGAATCCCGTCCCGACGCGCCCGGCGTAGACGAACCGGCCGTTGACCAGGTCGGCGAGTTGCAGGGCGCCGAACCCGCGCCGGGTGCCGCGTGGTTCGGTGAATCCCACCACGGCGAAGTCGCCGGTCTTGTCCGCCTTCACCTTGAGCCAGTGCGGTGACCGTCCCGCCTTGTACGGCTGGTCCGCCTTCTTGGCGATGACCCCTTCCAGCCCCCGCGCGCTCACCTGCGCGTGGAAGGCCTCGCCCAGGGTCTCGATGTGGTCGAGGTAGCGCACGGCGCCGGCCTTCGGGAGCATGAGGGCCAGCAGTTCCTTCCGCCTGGCCAGCGGCAACGACCGGGCATCGTGGCCTTCCGCGCCTAACAAGTCGAAGGCATAGAAGGTCGACACCAGCTCGACCGCGGCCTTGCCGATCTCGCGCAGGTTCTTCAGGCGGCCGCGCTGCTGCAGGAGAGAGAAGCTCGGCTTCCCCTCGGCGTCGAGCACGACCACCTCGCCATCGATGACGAAGTCGTCCACCGGGATCGCCGCGATCGCCCGCGCCACCTCGGGAAACACGTCGGTGTAGTCGTTGCCGTTCCGGGTCATCAGGACCGGCTCGCCGCCGGACTTCCCTGCCAGGATGCGGTAGCCGTCGAGCTTGAGCTCGAACAGCCACCCCTCCTTCGAGAATGGCTTCTCGGCCGTTTCGGCGAGCATCAGGCCGGCCGAGGCGACACGCACCTTCTGCTTCGGTGCCCCGGCCGCCGCCAGCGCCTCACGCAACCGCCCGCCGCGCGTGACGCCCTTCGCGACTTCCTCGACCGTGAGGCCGGACAGCACCGACTCCTCGTTGAAGACGTCGCCAGGTGACTTCACCCACTGGTCGCTCTCCTTGATCAGGAGCCACTCCTTCTCCGCCTTCTTGATCTTCACCAGCGTCCACTTGCCGCGGAGCTTGTAGCCCCTCAGTTCGAAGAGCAGCTTCCCCTTCTCGAGGCCCTGCTTCCAGTCCTCGAGCGCCACCCATTCGCCGCGATCCCAGACGATGATCCCGCCGGCGCCGTAGTTGCCCTCGGGAATGATCCCCTCGAAGTCACCGTATTCCAGCGGGTGATCCTCGACGCGAACGGCCAGGCGCTTGTCGTTGGTGTCGTACGAGGGACCCTTCGGCACCGCCCACGACCGCAGCACGCCCTCCATCTCGATGCGGAGGTCCCAGTGGAGCCGGGTTGCGGCGTGCTTGTGGACGACGAAGAGCCGCCCTTCGACTGGCGCGACATGGCCGACCGGCTCGGGGGACCGGTCGGCCGACCGCTTGGCGCGGTACGTCCTGAGGTTGTCGGGGTCGGACGGCGGAGCCGGGGTGTCGTCCGGTTTCATGGCTGCAAACTGTGGGCGCGGGCCCCAACGGGGGAGTGATCGAGGGCGGTTTCCCCCTCCCCTCGGTGTAGCGCACGAGCGGAGGCGACCTACATTAGGGGTCCTACCCGACCCCACGATGCGAGACGCCCCGGCTTCACAGCACACCGACGACGCGGCCGGAGTCTCCGGGGACCGCGCGTCCCGGGAACTCCTGGAGCGGCTGCGCGCGGCCACGCTGGGCGAATACGACATCCATAGCGAGCTCGGTCGCGGCGGGATGGCCACCGTCTACCTCGCCCACGAGATCAGCCTCGACCGCAAGGTGGCGATCAAGGTCATGTCGCCGGCGATGGTGCATGGCACCGGGATGGTCGAGCGGTTCAAGCGCGAGGCGCGGACCGCCGCGAACCTCAGCCACCCGAACATCATCCCTATCTACAGCGTCCGTGAAGCGAACGGGCTGCTGTTCTGCGTCATCAAGCTCGTGGAGGGCACGCCGCTCGACGCCATCATGAAGCAACTGGGCCAGCTTCCGGTCCCGATGGTGCAGGGGATCCTGGCCCAGGTCGGCGGCGCGCTGGGCTACGCGCACCGGCACGGCGTCGTCCACCGCGACATCAAGCCGGGCAACATCCTCATCGATGACGAGGGCTGGGCCGTGGTCACCGACTTCGGCATCGCCAAGGTGGTCGAGAACGAGGGGCTCACGGTGACGGGGATGGCCGTCGGGACCCCGGCGTACATGAGCCCCGAGCAGGCCACCGCCGACGTGGTGACGGGGGCCGCCGACCAGTATTCGTTAGGCGTCGTGGCCTACGAGATGCTCGCCGGCCGGCCGCCGTTCACCGGCGCGTCGATGATGGCGATCATGTACAGCCACTTCCACGACGAGCCGGCGTCCATCCGGCTGCTCCGCCCCGACTGCCCCGACCAGCTCCTCGACGCGGTCATGCGCATGCTGCGCAAGGCGCCCGCCGACCGCTTCCCGTCCATGGAGGAGGCGGTCGCCGCCGCCGGGGCCCGACCCATGGACCACGACGACCCGAACCGGAGCCAGTTGATCTCGCTGGCCAGGACCGGGCTCACCCACCGGATCGTCTCCCAGGCGAAGACCCCCAGGTCACCGATCCCGAAGGCCGCCGGTGGCCCGGCCGCCGCTTCCGCCCGCGTGGCGCGAAATCCCCTGCTCGTCGCCGCGATGGCGACCGGACTCCTGGCCGCCGGTTTCCTGATCGCGAAACTGGCCGGCAGCGCCGCCGCGCCGCCGACGGGCACGGGATCGCAGCCGGACCCGGCATCGTCGATCGCGGCGGAAACGATGACGACCCCGGCGGCGACTCCCCCTGCCACCAGCCAGCCCGCACGCGACAGCGTTGGCCAGGCACGGACGAACGGCGGCGATGCCCCCGTCACCCGAAGGCTCGCATCCCCCCCGACCGCACCGGTCCAGAAGGCGTCGTCCGGTGAAGCGACGACCCCGGGGCGCGTCGACCCGCCCCCCGCCCAGCGGCCCGACTCGTCAGGCACCGACCTCCTCCAGAAGCCGGAATCGATCGTCCGCGTGCCGCAGGTGGCGGCGCCGCCGGTGGCATCGGCGAGCGCGCCGCCACCCGTGCAGCCCCCGATCACCAGGGTCGCTCCCACCGCGAGCGAGCAGGTCACGTCCGCGATCCAGTCGTACGCGCGCGCCCTGGCCGCGAGTGATCTCGCCCTGGCCCGTCGCCTGTACCCGGGCATGCCGAACGACCAGCGCGAGGGACTCGAGGCGTTGTGGCGCGAAGGGGGGACGATGACTCCCGCCTGGACCATCTCGGAGATCGCGGTCGACGGCGACGTGGCCACGGCGCGGGTGCGCGGCAGCAATGCCGTCACCACGCGTCGGGGGCAGGCGTCGACCGTGCCCGTCTCGCTGCGGGCCCGGCTGGAACGCCGCAACGGCGAGTGGCGCCTCGTGGCGCTGGTGAACTGACCTTTCCCACGGAGGAGCGATGCGCGCACGCTGGACGCTGATCGGCGTTGGGCTTCTGGTGTCCATGGCGGGCCCGGCGACGGCGCAGGGTCCCCTGCGCGACCGGATCCGCGAGCTCTTCAGCTTCGGCGAATGCGGGCGCCCGCTCTGCCTCGACAACTCGGTGAACGCCACCAACGGCCACGGCGACCACTTCGTCCCCGACATCATCGCGAATAATGGCGCGATCCTCGGGTTCCTCGTCGACGCCATCGCGGCCAACGCGTCCAACGTGCCCCTCTCCGCGACCACCAGTGGCGCCACGTACCGGTTCGTCGGCGGCCTGCCGGTGCGGACCTCGACATCGTTAGGCCCGATCTTCGGCGAGCGCGCCCAGACCCTGGGCAAGGGCCGGTTCGTCGTGGGCGCCAACGTCTCGGGAGTCAACTTCACGTCCCTGCGCGGCGTGCCGCTCAACCAGGTCATCCTCAATTTCTCGCACGACGACGTGCCGCCCGCCGGCCTCGGGCAGCCGCTGCGCGAGAACGACGTGCTGCAGGTGCGCCTCGACCTCAACGTGAACCTGCTCGTGACCACGCTCTTCACGACCTGGGGCGTCACCGACAAGGTCGACATCGGGATCGCGGTGCCCATGGTGCACACCGGGCTCACCGGCCGCAGCACCGGCCAGTTCATTCCGTTCGGCATCCCCACGTCGCACTTCTTCGCCGGCGACTCGGCCCACCCCGTCCTGTCGGCGAGCGCCACGACGTTCGGGTTCTCGACCGGTATCGGCGACGTGGCCGTGCGAACCAAGTGGAGCCTGCACGCCGACGAGCGCACCGGCGTCGCCATCATGGCGGACGCGCGCCTGCCCACGGGCTCCGAAGCGGACCTCACCGGCTCCGGACACCTGTCGATGCGGGCCTTGCTGCTGGCATCCTCACGCTTCGGGGATTTCGCCCCGCACGTGAACGTCGGCTACTCGATGCGCGGCGGACGCGGAAGCAACGATGCCATCCTCCTGACCGGTGGCTTCGACCAGCCGCTGTCTGACTGGGCGACCATGGCGATGGACGTCGTTTCCGAATGGCAGGTCGGCGAGAGTACGCTCAAGCTGCCCTCGCTCGTGACCATCGAGTACCCGGTGACCCGCACGGTGACGCCCACCAACATCCCGAACATGAAGGACCATCGCGTCAACGGGTCATTCGGCTTCAAGTTCCGCACGCCGGGCGGACCGATCGTCGTCGCCAACGCCCTGGTGCCCCTGCGCCGCGGCGGGCTGGAGTCGCGAATGATCTGGACACTGGGACTCGACGGCAACTTCTAGCGGCACTGTCCCGGCAGCCGGACCGAACTCCGCGTATCGCGGTTGACCATCGCTCCGCCCGTCCGGTCCCGGTCGCCCTGACTCGAGGCAACCTGAAGCGCGGCCGCCCCTTGCGCCGCGCCCGCCGGCTTTGCAGCCTCTCAAGTGGAAGCGGAAACGTCTGAAGACGCGACGTCCCCCGTCCCCCGTCCCCCATCTCCCGTCCCGATCATGCCCGCTCGCTCAACCGGCACCGCCACGATCTCTTTCGGACTCGTCTCGGTGCCCGTGCACGTCTATTCGTCCGCCGAGTCCAAGGCCAGCGTGTCGTTCAACATGCTGCACAAGAAGTGCGGCACGCGCGTCAAGCAGCAGTACGTCTGCCCGAAGGACAACAACGAGGTCGTGCCCCGCGAGGACATGGTGAAGGGGTACGAGTTCGCCAAGGACCAGTACGTCACCTTCACGCCTGACGAGCTGAAGGCGCTCGAGGAGAAGGCCACCGGGACGATCGACATCATCGAGTTCGTGCCGCTGGCCAAGGTCGACCGGGAATACCTCGACAAGGTCTACTACCTGGGCCCCGACAAGGGGGGCGACCGGGCCTACCGGCTGCTGGCCAAGGCACTCAAGGAGACCGGCCGCGCCGCGCTCGGGCAGTTCGCGGCCCGCGGCCAGCAGCACCTGGTCCTGCTCCGGCCGCGCGAGGAAGGCGTGATCGTGATGGAGCAGCTCCACTACGCGGACGAGATGAAGTCGCCGAGTGAGGTGCCCATTCCCGAAGGCGAGGTGAAGGCCACGGAACTCACGCTCGCGAAGCAACTCATCGAGCAGGGCGCCTCCGACGAGTTCGACCCGGCGAAGTACCACGATACCGTCCGCGAGCGGGTCCTCGAGGCTATCCAAGGCAAGGTCGAGGGACACGAGATCACCACCGAACCCGCGCAGGATGGTGGCGGCAAGATCATCGACCTCATGGAGGCGCTCAAGGCGAGCCTCGCCAAGGGAGGCGAGGAGGACGAGGAGGAGGACGAGGAAGAGGAAGGCGCCTCGAAGCGGAAGTCCAAGCGCGCCCGCAAGGCCTCGTAAGGCGTGCGCGTCCTCGCCGGGACGAGCGGTTACGCGTTCAAGGAGTGGAAGGGCACGTTCTACCCGGCTGACCTCAAGGACGCCGGCATGCTCGGCTACTACGCGGGCCGCTTCCCGACCGTGGAGATCAACAACACGTTCTACCGCATGCCGCGGGAGAACGTGCTGCAGGACTGGGCGGCACAGGTGCCGGAGACCTTCACGTTCGCCATCAAGGCCAGCCAGCGCATCACGCATCACGCGCGGCTCAAGCCGGAGTCGAAGGACCTGGTCTATTACCTGCTGAAGAACACCGAAGTGCTGGGCGAGAAGCTCGGGCCGGTGCTGTTCCAGTTGCCGCCGAACATGAAGAAGGACATCGAGCGGCTGCGCGCGTTTCTGGAGTTCCTCCCGGCGGGGCGCCGGTTCGCCATCGAGTTCAGGAATTCCACCTGGTTCGAGGACGACGTGGTGGACGCGCTGAAGGCGAAGGATGTCGCGATGACGATCATCGACCAGGACGACTTCGTCACCCCGCCGATTGCGACCGCGTCATGGGGCTACGTCCGCCTCCATCGGTTCGACTACGACGCGAAGTCGCTGGCGGAATGGGCGGCCCGGATCAACGAGCAGGGGTGGTCGGACGCGTACGTCTACTTCAAGCACGACGAGGGCGTCGGCTCGGGTCCACCGGCCGTTGATGCGTTCACGAAGGTGTTCCCGTAGTCGTTCGGCGTTTCTCGTCGGCGGCCGCGGGCTCGAGGCTCATCTCCGCCAGGAACTGGATCCCCCCGGTCGGCAGGTCGCCGCGCGTGGCGGCGCGGGTCAGCACGAGCCGCTCCTTCGCGCGCGTCATGCCCACGTACAGCAGGCGCCGTCCCTCTTCGACATCGAGCCGGCTCGCCGGCTTGTGCTGGGTGCCGCCGGGCAGCTCGGCGTCCTCGACCCCCACGATGTACACCCGCGAGAACTCCAGTCCCTTGGTCGAGTGCAGCGTCAGCAGGCTCACGCGATCCTGGTGCACCTCCGTCCCGTCGTGCTTCGACAGCGCGACCAGTTCCAGGAACTCGCCGACCTGGCCCGCGAGCGTCGGGCTCTCGCAGCTCGCGAGCAACCGGCGCAACCGCGCCATCGCCTGCGGATAGCGGTCATCCGCCGATCGCTCCGCACGCAGCCGCTCCATCAGCGCGGTGCCGCCCAGGCGCTCGATCACGACCTCCACGGTCGGCAGCGTGGCATCGCCGGCCAGTTCCCGCTGGACGCGGTACTGCTCCAGCGCATCGCTGTAGCGGCCTAACGCGTACACCGCCGTCGCCTTCCGCAGCTCGGCGAACTCGCGGCACCCGGGCGGCTCGGGCGAGAGCGCGAGGGCAATACCCAGGTGATCCAGGAGGTTGGCCAGCGCGGTCTTCCGCGACCGCACCAGGCGCTCCGCATCGAGCCTGAGGAATACTCCGGCGAGCGTCTCCGAGTCGTCGAGCGCGCGATGCGCCTGCCCCACCGGAATCCCGAACCGCAGCGCCAGGTCGCCGAGCCGCCGGCTTCCCGGGTGCAACTCGCGGGCGAGGACCAGCGTGTCGTACGTCGCGAACGCATGGCCACCGAACGGCTGGCTCATCCGCTCGAGGATCGGGAAGTCGAACTGGTAGCCGTTATGCGCGACGACGACGTCCTTCCCGCAGAAGTCCCTGAACGCCGGCCACGCGTCCTCGAAGAATGGGGCGCCCACCAGTTCCGCGTCCGTGATCCCGTGCGTCGCCGCCGCGGCGGCGTGCACCGGGACCCGGGGCCGGATCAGCGACGACCAGCGTTCCACCACCACGCCATCCCGCACCCGCACCGCCGCCAGGTCCACGATCTCGGCCTTCGCGACGTCCTTGTCGGTCGTCTCGATGTCCACCGCCGTGAAGTCACGCAGGGCGCTGTCGCCGCGTCGCGTCGCGACCCATTGCAGGGCCTTGAACAGCCCCAGGGCGATCCCCATGGGAGGCACGTCATCCGCCCGAACCGGCTCTGCCTCCTCGGGACACACGGCGCCAACCCCGAACCGCGTGAAGCCGGCGCCCTGCAGCAGCGCCCGCAACGGGATTTCCAGCCCCCGCATGGGTTCCACCCAGACCATGCGACCCTCGTCCAGCGCGCTGCCCAGCCGCGTCGCGAGACGGACGACGGCGGGGTCGTCCACCGGATCGGTCAGGTCGTCGTGGCGCTCCTCGAGCAACGTGCGGTAGACCCCAACGCGCTGCGACAGCAGTTCCTCTACCAGGTCGATCAGGTCGTCATGCTTGCGGGCCAGCGACTCCAGGTTCCGCAGCGCGAACAGCGCGCGCCACAGCTTCCTCGCCCCGGGATCGCGCCGCGGGAGCGAACGGGCGTGCGCTTCCATCTGGGCGCGCAGCCCATCCCCGCCCTGCTCGACCCGGCTGCGCAGCACGCCCAGGAGGCTCGGCGGCAGCACCACGCGCAGGAAGTTCTCCTGGTGGACGTCGTCCGACGGATCGGCGATGACCTTCAGCGCCGCGACCACGTAGGAAATCACCGGGTCGTCGGCCACCGCGCGACCCTGCGCCAGGCGGCACGGAATCCCAGCCGTGATCAGCGAGGCCTCGAGCGCGTCGCCGATCTCATGCCGCCGGTACAGCACGGCATAGTCGCCCCAGCGAAGGCCCGCGTCGTCGCGGTCGCGCCTGATGTCCTCGAGCAGCCAGTCGCCCTCGGCCAGTTCATCGGGAAAGTTCAGGGCGCGCACCGGATGCGGCGTCTCGTGCGTCGCGACGATGTCCTCCTTGGTGAACAGGCTCACCGGGTTCCGCCTGACGAGTGACTTGGCCAGCTCGAAGATCCGCGTCGGACACCGGTGGTTGTCGCGGAGCGTGATCCCCTTCCGCAACGCGAAGTCGTTCTGCAGCACGCCGAACAGCGAATTGTCGGCGCCGGTCCAGGAGAAGATCGACTGCTCGTCGTCCCCGACGGCGAAGATGTTCCGGTGGCCGCGCGCCAGCGCCCGGACGACTTCGTACTGACGCTGGTTCAGGTCCTGAAACTCGTCGACGAGGATGTAGTCCCATTGTGTGCGCGCGTCGTCGGCCACCGCCGGCACCGTCTCCAGCAGGTGCGCGGCCTTCACCACGAGCATGTCGAAGTCGGCCATGTTCCGGCGCTCGAGCCGCTTCACATAGTCGGCGTACGTGCGCGCGTCGCGTTCGCTGAGGTCGAAGCCCTTCAGGCGATGCAGCGTGAACGAGCCGAGGATGCTGGTGTGGAACCGGGCCGGCTGCCCGAGCCTCGCCAGCACCGCGCGCTGGTAGTGCTCGTCCGCGATGCCGAAGCCGCGCTCGAGTCCCTCATGGTGCCCATGCTGTCGCAGCAGCTCGGCGCAGAAGGCGTGGATCGTCCCGCGCTTGACGAGTTGCGCCTTCGGCCCCAGGTCATCCAGCCGGGCCCCGATCTCCTCGGCTGCCTTGTTGGTGAACGTGAACGCGATGATTCGCGCCGGCTCGATGCCCCTCACCTCGATCAGGTGGCGGATCCGCTCGATCAGGCAGTACGTCTTCCCCGCCCCCGGACCGGCGAGCACCAGCGCGGGGCCGAGGTCGGCCTCGATCGCGGCGCGCTGTGAGGCGGTCGGGGTGAACGCCGCCACCTCAGCCGCCCACCGGCAGGGAACCAACGTTGGATCGCACGACTTCGTCCTTGTGCAGGATGCGGGACAACGAAAGCTACGCTGGTCAGCGACAGAAGCGGGGCGCCTGCCTTGACCGCCGCCCGCCAGCCGCGGATTTTCGTTGGATCAACCACATGCATGGCAATCGGAGGAGCAGGACCATGGCACTGGCACTTGGCGACATCGCACCGGATTTCGAGGCAAGGACCACTGAAGGGACCATCCGCTTCCACGAATGGCTGGGTGATTCGTGGGGCGTGCTCTTCTCGCACCCCAAGGATTTCACCCCCATCTGCACGACGGAACTCGGCTACATGGCGCGCATCAAGCCCGAGTTCGACAAGCGCGGCGTGAAGATCATCGGCCTCTCGGTCGACCCGATCGACCGGCACGCGAAGTGGGCGGACGACATCCGTGAGACGCAGGGAACCGCGCCGAACTTTCCCATGATCGGAGACGACGATTTCAACGTGTCGAAGCTCTACGGCATGCTGCCGGCGAGCGTCTCCGGCGACCCGCTCGTGCGCACGGCGGCCGACAACCAGACGGTCCGCAACGTCTTCGTCGTCGGACCGGACAAGAAGGTGAAGCTGATCCTCGTCTACCCCATGACCACGGGCCGCAACTTCGACGAGGTGCTCCGGGTGATCGACTCGCTGCAACTCACGGCGAAGCACAAGGTCTCCACCCCGGTCAACTGGAAGAACGGCGAGGACGTAATCATCGCCGGCTCGGTCTCGGACGAGGACGCTCGCAAGGTGTATCCGGACGGCTGGAAGTCGCCCAGGCCATACATCCGGATCGTGCCCCAGCCGGGATCCTGACCCCTGCCGCGCCCCCCGGACCCCGCGAAGCCAGGCCTTCGCGGGGTTCGTCGTTGTCGAGCATCAAACCCCAGCCCCAGCCCCAGCCCCAGCCCCAGCCCGAAGCGGCAGCAGCAGCAAGCCGCAATCAGCACGCAGCCCCGTACGTGGTAGTACCTAACGCATAAGTCCAAGCTGCTCGGCAAAGCTGCGCTCCGCCCTGCGCCGGATCGCGGGCATCAGCACCAGGCGGATCCCCACGATCCCGACCCGGGCCCATCGCCAGTACCGACGGAACCGCGCCCGGGCCTCGTCATCGGTGGCCACCGCACGGGTCTCGTGCGAGAAGAGCGTAGCCGAGGGTCCCAGCGGGAACGCCTCGAGCGACCACGCGATCTTGACCTGTCCCGGCACGTCGTACGCCCGGAAGTCTCCGGGCGCGATGGGCGTGAACGTCGCGTTGGCTTGCCAGGGTTGACAGGCGGCGCCACAGACGACGAGGCGATCCGGCTCGTCGACGAGCTTTCCCCATCCCAGCGCCAGCGTTTCTTCCAGGATGCCCTTTGGTTCCCGGGGGGGAACCGACCTGGCGCGCATCAGGATCTCCCGCAGGCGGAACGTCGCGCGGACGATCGGCAGGGACTGCATGTCGATGGTGGTCGCCACCTGCATCACTACCGCCGCGGGCGCCTCGACCGTCATCGAGAAGCGCTCGCGGATGTCGGAAGCGGGCATGAATGCATCGAGCGGCACCGGCCGCTGGCGGAGAGGCGCGCGCCGTCGGGCGGCGAGGACTGCGGTAGTCATCCCGGGCTCCTGGAATCTGCTCTTCCACGAAACGCCGCCGCCCGCTCCCGGGACGTCCGGCATTCACCCGCGATCGCGTCAAGGATCAGACGACCTCGCCGAGGTGGCCCTGATGCCTATGCCTCGCCGGGTGTCTCCTCATCGCCCGTGTCGCCGGGCGCACCGCCCTTCCGCCGTGCCCGTGCATCGCGCGCGACCTGCGCAAGCCGGGCGTACCCCGCGCGGATGGCATCCTGCTGCTCCTCTTCCAGGTCCTCGATGTCGAGCAGCGCATTGCGGGCGCCCTCGGTGGCGCGGATCAACTCGTCCAGCTTCACCTGGACGGCCTCCGAATCGCGGTTCTGCGTGTGCTGGATGAGGAAGACCATCAGGAAGGTGACGACCGTGGTGCCGGTGTTGATCACCAGTTGCCAGGTGTCGCTGTAGCCGAACAGCGGGCCGGTCGCGGCCCAGATCACCACGACCAGGGCGGCCCCGAGGAACGTCATCGGGCGGCCGGCGGCGCGGGAAGTCGTCTTCGCGAAACGTGCAAACCATGACGTGGAGTTCATGCCTCTCCTCCGGGGGTTACGTCATTGAGGCGCCGCGTTCCACTAGAAGTTCCCGCAACACCGATCGATGACAGCCTGCCTCATCCGCGCAGTAGCATCCGATCGAGAAGTCCGCGACGTGCGACAGCGCCGCCAGGAGGTCGAGCGCGGCGGTCGCGTCTGGCCGCGACATCTCGCGGCGGAACCTGCGGATGAACGTCGCCCATTCCTTCTCACTGCCGGCGTGCAGCCCGAGCTTCACCGTCTCCGCGCTCGGCGAGAGGACCGGGAACCAGGCGTCGTAGTAGTCACGCGTGGCGAACTCCGCCTTCGGAACACCGCGCGGCGGGCGTCTCACCGTCCCGATGCGGACACCTTCGCCGGGGAGTCGCGGGGAACCCAGACGAACGACGCGAATGGCCAAGCGATCCGGGCCTCAGGGAGGGGTGGTAGCTGCCTGGAATCGCCGGCATCAGGCCCGCCGGGATCCGATCGGCGCTGGTGAGATCTAGGACCGTGCCGGAGCGCCCGCAACGTGGCGCCGAACCGCGGTCACCGTCCTCAGGCTCTCCCGTCGCCATGCGTTCCGGGCTATCCTCGATCTGTCCGCTGTTCCCGCCACGATGTCGTCCATGGATCCACTCATGCGCCGCTCGCTTCGTCACACGGTCCTGCTCCTGGCCCTGCCATCCCTCGCCGCCGCCCAGCGCGGGGCGCCGACGGGGGCTCCGCCGACCGGGGCGCCCGACCGCGCCGTCCGGCGCGATATCCCCATCACGAATGCCATCAGGAAGGCGTACGCGGCGGGCACCCGGGACTCGACCGGCAAGCCGGGGCGCAACTACTGGCAGATCAAGACCGACTACACCATCCAGGCGCGGATCGACCCGGCGACGCAGGTCCTTACCGGCAGCGAGACCATCACGCTGCATAACGCCAGTCCCGATGCGCTGAGCGAGATCCGGCTCCGGCTGGACCACAACCTCTATCGTCCCACCGTGACCCAGGGACTCTCGGTGCCCGCCGAGACCACAGAGGGGATGGTGATCACGAAGATCGCAGTAAACGGCGTCGAGGTGGACCTGAACGCCCCGCCGCCGCAGGGCCGCGGCGGACGTGGCGGAGCGGCAGCCCCCGGGACGCTCCGGGCGACGGGTCTGGACCAGACGAATGGTCGAGTGCTCCTCGCGACACCGATCGCGTCGAAGGGAACCGCCACGCTCGCGATCGACTGGCACACGAAGCTGCCTGGCGGACCGGGCGGCCAGGGCCACCGCATGACGCAGCGCTGGGCGGACACGCTCTTCCAGCCCACCCAGTGGTTTCCACGCGTCGCCAAGTACGACGACCTCCGCGGCTGGGACACCAACATCTACCTCGGCCCCTCCGAGTTCTACAACAACTTCGGCAGGTTCGACGTGCGCATAACGATGCCCGCCGGCTGGATCGTGAGCGGCACGGGCGTGCTCCAGAACCCGAACGAGGTTCTCACCTCCGCGGCGCGCACGCGGCTGGCGCAGGTGCTGAAGACCGACTCGATCACCACCATCGTCGGAGAGAACGAGGTCGGACCGGGACAGGCCACCGCCGCCGGCGACCAGCTCACCTGGCACTTCGTGGCCGACACCGTGAACGACTTTGCCTGGGCGACGGCGAAGAAGTTCGTCTGGACCGCGACGCGGGCCACGATTCCCGGCAAGGGCCCGGTCCCGATCCACATGGTCTACCTCCCGGGGCGCGCCAACCTGTTCCGCGACGCCGGCCAGATCACGCGCCATGCCCTCGAGTTCTACTCGAAGCTCTGGGCCCCGTACCCGTTCCCGCAGCTCACCCTGCAGGACGGACCCAGCGCCGGCATGGAGTACCCGATGGTGATCAACTCCAACCGCGGCGCCGCCGACCACGAGACGGGCCACCAGTGGTGGCCGATGATGGTCGGGAACAACGAGACCTGGTACGGCTGGATGGATGAAGGCTTCAACCAGTACATGAACATCCTCTCCGACGCCGACGCCGAGAAACAGCCCCCGGTGCTGGACGGCGTCGGGCAGAGCTACGGCAGGATCAGCGGTGACGAATGGGAAGCGCCGCTGATGTGGAACGCGAACTGGGCCGGCCCCATGTACGGGTTCCAGACCTATTCGAAGACCCCGCTCATGCTGTCGATGCTGGGTGGCATCGTCGGCGACAGCGCGGTCCAGCGCGCGCACGCCGCGTACACGAAGGCGTGGGCCTGGAAGCACCCGTCGCCCTGGGACTACATGTTCTTCATGAGCAGCCAGCTCCAGCAGGATCTCGGCTGGTTCTGGTACTCCTGGTTGTTCACCACCGAACGCGTGGACGGCCGCATCCAGTCGGTGGCGACGTCAGGCGGCAAGACGACCGTCACCGTCCGGCAGGACGGACAGATGCCGTCGCCGGTCGTTCTCAAGGTGGAGTTCGAACCGTCGGGTGTGGCGATCCAGCGCATGGAGAACTCGCGCATGGTCGACAGCACCACGGCCATCGTGACGTGGCCGGTAAGCGTCTGGTTCAACGGCAGCCGGACGTTCGCCGCGACGATGGACTTCGGCGGCCGGGCAATCCGGAAGGTCACGCTCGACCCATTCGGGAGGTTCCCGGACCGGGATCCCGCGGACAACGTGTGGCCGAAGTAGGGTTGAGGGTCGAGGGTCGAGGGG
>JAUQWM010000015.1 GCA_030835125.1 Gemmatimonadaceae bacterium
CTCCACCGAGCCCCGCGATGCTTTCCTGTATTCACGCACTCGGATCGCCGCATAACAGCGTTTGCTGCTGACAGCCGGGGTTAGTCTGCTCGCTGTCGCTCGCTCTTTGTTGAACCGGCTGCAGCAGAAACTTGTCCGTTAGGCTGCTTCACTGGCACTCGGCGTGAACGCACCATGAGCCTTGCCAAGCCAGTCTCCGTGTTCAACGGCGGAAACCACTCTGGAAGGCCGCGGTGCATCGCTGTGTTCAGCCTCGTTGGACTGTTGAGCGCGTGCGGCGAGCTCATGTCACCTCCGTCGGAACTGGTCGCGACCTTCTCGCAGCTCGACGTTGTTGCCATGACGATCGCAGGGGAGCCGGTAGCGCACGCTACGGTCGACTTGGTTGTCCGGGCTCGGGCTGTTCACTGGGCGGTTATCGACTCGGTCCGGGGCGTGACCGATAGCTCCGGACTGTGCCGATACGACAGGGCATCGCAAGTGACGGGGTGGCATCCACTTGCGATCAGGATTCATCCCCGTGATGGCGTTCCGCGCGTAGTTGCCGACTCAGTGTTGTTCGAGCGAGCGCCCAAGCGACGAACGATCGTCGTCGACTTGTCACTACCGTGACACCCGAGCGGACGCAGCCTAACAGGCGTTGCTGCGGACAGGCGAAGGTGTGGATTGCCGCTGCGGCCGGCGGTCGTATCTTGTGTCAGGGTGCCGCCGGCCGCAGCGGCTCTATGTGATCGCCTGCAGCAGAACGCTGTCCGTTAGGCAGCAATTCAGGCTTGGGCGAGCGTGGCTTCGGTCGCAAGCCTCGACTGCTGCGCCCGTCTACGAGGCTGGCCGAAGGCGACCCGACCCCGTACGTTGTTGCCATCATGAAGGTTAGGGATATACTCCGCCTGTTGCGAGATGACGGCTGGTACCTTGCCCGAACGAAGGGCAGTCATCAACAGTTCAAGCATCCCTCGAAGCCCCGGGCGAGTCACCCTCGCCGGCGCTCCGAATGACGATATCGCGCCTGGCACTCTGAATAGCATTCTTAAGCAAGCTGGTTTGAAGCCGCCTTCCGGGGAGTAGACGCATGCAGCGCTATCTGATTGTTCTCGAGCCCACAGCAACCGGATTCTCGGCGTACTCGCCGGACCTGACTGGCTGTGCGGCGACGGGTGCGACGCGTCCCGAAGTCGAGGAGAACATGCGGCAGGCCATTGAACTGCATCTGGAGGGCTTGCGTGAAGATGGTGAGCCCGTGCCGTCGGGCCAGACGATCGCAACCTACGTCGAAGTTGCTGCCTAACAGGGTTTGCAGCTGACAACGGAGCTGCGGTACGCGCGGAGGCACTCGCTTCGCTCGTGTCCACCGCGCGATCTATTTGATCCGTTGCAGCTGAAACCTATCCGTTAGCCGGACTTCACTGGCTCCCGACCCGAACAACAAGATGCGTCAGGACGATTCCTCCGAACCCGCGCGTCGACGAGCCCACCTCGAGGCACAAGTGCGTGCGCTCGAAGTGAAACGCGATCAGCTTCAGGAGCAAATCGCTGCGCGGCGGTTTGTACCGGTCAACCAGGCCGAAGGCGTAACGCACGCCGTCGCTCAGGCTTCCGTACTGGTCACGCTCGAGAAGATCTTGAGCGCGGTTCAGCCGACTCTCACCATGGTTGAAAGCGCGCGAGACGATCTGCTGGCCGACCGGGCAGAAGCAATGCGCGGCAATGATGCCGCCGGTGCTAGCGAGGCGACAAAAGTCATCGAGCAAGTCGAGGCACTCCGGGTCGAATTCACAGGTACCGTAGCGCAACTGGGTGCTCTCACCAACACTATGCGAGCATCCCTGCACTCCGACGGTGCCAACGCCGCGCAGGAGCCCGACGCCGGCTAACAGACGTTGATGCTGTCAGTCGAGGTAGGGATGGCCGCCGCGGCCAGCGGTCGTATCTTGAGGAAGGTGCCGCCGTCCGCGGCGGCTCTATTTGATCGCCTGCAGCAGAACGCTATCCGTTATGCCGCCAATCCTGGAGCCTGTGTGAGGACTCGCACTGTGTGCGTCGCGATAGCGCTCCTGCTGCTTCAAGGCGGTGCATCGGAACGTGCCTTCGCGCAGGCGAGCGAGGACCCGGAAGGTCGCCTCCGCGCGCTTGGTCTCACCCTCCCCTCATCCAATGTCCCGGCGGGCAACTATGTGAGCGCGGTTCGCACGGGCAACCTCCTCTACCTGGCAACGCACGGGGAATGCGGAACGCCGTTGCGTGGCAAGGTCGGCGCCGGCGTCAGCGTGGATAGTGCTTACGCATCTGCTCGTCGGGTTGCGCTCTGTATGCTGGGCACCTTGAAGACCGAGCTTGGGGATCTGCGGCGAGTGGTGCGGATCGTCCGTGTCACGGGCATGGTCAACTCGGCCCCCGACTTCACCGACCAGCCCAAAGTGATCAATGGCTGCTCCGACCTACTGGTCGCGGTGTTTGGCGACAAAGGTCGCCATGCCCGAGGCGTTCTCGGCGTCGCCTCGATGGCGGATGGACGCACCGTCGGGATCGAAATGATCGTCGAGGTGCGGGACTAGAGGCGCCGCTTCGTTGCGGCATAACAGGCGTTGCTGCCGACAGGCGAAGGCGTGGATTGCCACCGCGGCCGGCGGTCGTGTCTTGCTTCAGGGTGCCGCCGGCCGCGGTGGCTCTATTTGATCGCCTGCAGCTGAACGCTATCCGTTAGGTATCAAACGCGTTACTCGTTGTGACCGAGGCCGGATCATTCACGTGCGAACTTCCTTCCCGACGATCTTTGCGCTTGCGCTCTGGACGGGCATCCTCGTATGCCTGGCCAGCCGCGCCGCCGGTCAGCTCCCGGAGCCCCAGCCCACTGGCAGCCATTGGCTTGTCGCGCGGCCGGAGGAGGTCGTCGGCTGGTTCACGTTCGACCCCGCAGCTGTCACCGATCGCCTGCCTGAGTATCTGCGCTTCGTCACGGTCGGCGAGCTTGCTAACTCCGGCATTCGATGGGCCGCGGACTACCTGGCCCATCAGGAGTCGCACGCGGGGTGGGGCGTGTCCTTCCTTGAAATCGTCCGTGCTGACACCTTCGCGATCGACGGCCGCGAGCCAAACTGGCCGGAGCGCGGCGCAGTCGCCGTATGGTTTGCCCGCGTTCTTCCTAAAGCCGGAACTCCGGACCTAGGCCCTGGGCTGCCACTGCTCATGCTTGAGTTCTGGATGCCGGACAGTGCCTACGTCCCCTTCATGCATCAACGCGGTCATTACTCCACTTACGCCGACGTTCGCCTCGCACGCCGCAGGGACCGGTGGGAAGGCTCGATCAACACCCCGGATTTAGCAGTCCGAATCGAATGCACACCTGGCACCACAGAGTCTGGCGGTCCCAACGCGAGCGGATCCCAGCTCCTCATCCCGCCGAGAGGATCCGGCCTGACCACCGTTATCTCGATTACTTTTGCCGGTCATCGCGAGCGGACCTGCACGGAGCCATTCTCGTGGACGATCCAAGGCCGGCATCCGTTGAGCGCCGCCGTCGCAATTGAGTCGCCCTCGTTTCAGTATGGCTACCGCCTCAGCGGTGATCCCATTTCTCGCGCTCCCCAACCGTGAAACCTAACGGGAAATTGAGCCAGACAATCGGCGCCAACATTCGCGGGCTCGCATAGACCGCGGTAAGGCAGACGTCACCACGCCAGTAAAGGGACGCGGCTTGTCGCGCCGCTTGCAGGCTAATTCATGGGCGTTAGACCGCCCTTTCACGATCTCGTTGTGTCAACCGGTCAAAGCCGAAGGGAGGAACTATGAATCGCGCGCGCCTAACGCTTGTGGTCGCCGTGACCCTTATAGCGCAGGGCTGCACGTCGGATTCCGATGAGCCGCCCCAGATCCCGGCAGATGCAGCTCCGGACGTCGTCTTGCTCGCCAGCGCGAACGGCGCCTTCGAGGCTCCCGACACAATTGACGCGGGTTGGACAACATTCCGATTCGCCAACAACGGCGACGACATTCACTACGCGCACTTTGTGCAGCTAGCCTCCGGCAAAACCGCGAACGAGGTCATCGCTGCGTATACCGAGGCCATTCGCACATCCGCACCACGCCCCGAATGGATGACGCGGTTCGGGGGTCCCGGAGGTGCTGTGCCGGGAGGGTCGTCTGCCGTAACACAGTACATGGGGCCCGGCAATTACGTTTTGCTCTGCCCCGTCGAGGATGGCACAGGGACTCCGCACTTCGCGAAAGGAGAGTTCAGAACTGTCGTTGTCCGCGCGTCAGCCAGTAACACCTCGACGCGGACAGCTCCGTCCGCAACGGCGACGATCCGGCTATTGGATTACGGGTTCAGCGTTGATAGTCAAATCACGGCCGGTGCGCATACCATTCGCACCAGCAATGCCGGCGTTGAGGGTCACGACCTCGTGATCATGAAGCTCGCTTCGGGCATCACTCTTGACGATGTCAGCAGGACAATGAATCCGGAGGCCGCTCGTCGTACGGGCAACGCCGCGAAACCGCCAGTGCTGTTCGAGAACCTTGGCACTCTAGTCGGCGGCATCGCCGCGATCCACTCGGGGATGGATGTGTTCTTCACCGTTACACTGACGCCCGGCGACTACGCCTTACTCTGCATGGCGACTGCTGGGGATGGGCGCTCGCACATTGAACATGGAATGGTTCATTTAATGACCGTGAAGCAATGAGATCTCAAGGCGGTCTCACGTGTGTTGCAGCAGACGGCGGACCATGGAAAGCGCGCAGGCGTTCGCTTGCGCTCGCGTCCAGCGCACAGAATGGTTTGATCCGCCGCAGCCTGAACGCTATCCGTTAGGCATTCGCCAAGATCATGCTTGGAGGTCTCCGAGTCGCTCTGTGCGGGTTGGCGTTGGCCGCCGGTGCTGGCGCTGACGCCGCCGGTTAGGGTTGGCCGGCCGCCGATAGCACCGTGATCGCTGGACTACGGCGGTCGGCGCCGTGTCCCTCGAATCCACCGACAAGCTGGTCGCGCCCCGATTCGTTGCTGCCAAAGTCGTCCCGGTGCCACCTGGTCGTCGCAGCGCTTGCCGCGATGTCCAGCAGCCCGGATTCGCTGATCCGAAATGGCGCCCGGGACGCGGTGTGCGTAGGTGTTTACGGATTCGCGTTTCCGACCCTACCAGAGGATGGCACCGGACAGGCATACTGGACGGTAGAGTTTGTGGGATCGGACGGCAGCGCCGTGGGAGCGTACATTGACCGAGCGACTGGAGCAGCGCGACCGGCCCGATTCCCGAATGAGTTCGGAGTGCCCGTCTCGAAGGTCTGTGGCGGCGATGCCTAACAGGGTTGCAGCTGCAGCCGGAGTTATGGTACGCGCGGAGGCACTCGCTGCGCTCGTGTCCATCGCGCGAGTGTGTTTGATCCGGCGCAGCTGAAACCTATCCGTCAGCCAGACGAGGAGCGCCTCATCGCTCAGCGACTGGCCCTTCGAGCGACGATTGCCTTCCTCGCGCTGCCGGGCATCGTCGCTTTCGCGTTGCCGCTCCTCTGGCTGCGACCGGCAGGCGCTGGGTTCACCCGATGTATGTCGGCGTCCTGCTGGTCACGGCCGGTTGGGCGGTGGGCTTTCGGTCCTGGACGCTGGCCGGCTACACGGGCGCGCTGCTGATCGCGTTTCACCTGCGCGTGCTGCTCCACGAGGAGCCGTGGCTCGCACGCACGTTCGGCGCCGAGTGGGCCACGTACCGCGCGCGCGTTCCACGTTGGCTGCTGTGAGTGGGCGCCGTGCGAGACCGCTAGCTATCGATGGTTGGTGCAGAAGGCCGTGCTTCGGGAGCGGGGGCGCGGCCCCCGCTCCATGCCCGAGGCGGACTCGCGGGGGCCGCGCTCCCGCATTCTATTTGAACGGCCACAGCACAACCTGACGTCAGATCGCAATCGAACTCGCCGCGCACGTCCGAATGCTCACAACTGCCAAGCCCCGGGGACACATGACAACGCCGGACAACGGATTGCTAACACGTCCTGCAACGGCGTTGTCTCGCCGCCAGGCACTCGGACTTCTGGCCGCCGGAGCACTCACTCCCGTCGGTCGCTGGTCGCTTGTTCGGTCGGACACAAGTAGCGCTGGTGACCCGCTTCACTATCTGAGTCTCCGTGAAGTCGCACGGCTCATTGCGACACGCGAACTCTCGCCGGTGGAGCTCACTCAACACATGCTCGATCGCATCGCGAAGCACGATCCGATCCTCGAGAGCTACGCAACGGTCACGCACGATCAAGCGCTGGCCGATGCACGCGCCGCGGAGCGCGAAATCGCCGCCGGCAGATACCGTGGACCGCTCCACGGCGTGCCGCTCGCGCTGAAGGATCTCATCTGTACGAAGGGTGTCCGCACCATGGGTGGATCCTTGGTACACAAAGCCTTCGTGCCGAGCTTCGATGCGACGGTCGCTTCGAAGCTGCGTTCCGCCGGCGCCGTGATGCTCGGGAAGCTGAATCTGACGGAAGCCGCGTCGGCGGGGTACAGTCCAACCTTCGGTGTGCCACGCAATCCGTGGAATATCGACTATTGGCCCGGTCTCTCATCGAGCGGGTCGGGCGTCGCGACTGCCGCGGGGCTGTGCTTCGGGTCGCTCGGCACCGATACGGGTGGATCAATCCGGTTTCCATCCGCGGCAAACGGCGTCGTCGGACTCAAGCCGACGTATGGTCGCGTCAGCCGATACGGCGTGCTGCCGTTCGCCGAGTCGCTTGATCATGTGGGGCCGATGGCGCGCACGGTCGGTGACGTCGCCATCTTGTGTGACGCGATCGCGGGACGCGATCCCAACGATCCGACATCAGTGGACGCGCCGCCGCCGACCGCGTTCAGAGATCTTACACAGGACACGCGCGGCGTCCGGATCGGCATCGATCGGAAGTACGCGCTGGATGGTGTCGACGCCGGCGACGCGGCAGCGCTCGAGGAAGCGCTCCGCGTACTCGCGTCCCATGGCGCGCAGATCGTCGATGTCCGCATGCCCGACCTGTCGGCGTTGCTCGATACCTGGCGGACGATTGCGACAGCCGAGATGGCGCAATCACAGGCGGCGACATATCCATCGCATGCGTCCGAGTATGGTCCCTACATGCGCGACTTTCTCGCGGATGGAGCGCGCGTGACGCCCGCGCACCTCGCTCAGGCCAGGAAGAAGGGCTCGCAACTCAGCGCGCAGTTCGCCGCGATGCTTGACTCTGTTGACGCGATGGCATGTCCGGCCGGCGGCGCTCCCGCATGGCGCGTGACGCGAGCGATCCAGACAGGCCCGGCCGCCGAGCTTCACCAAGCCTGGGGCGCGGCCGCGCCGCGCGCGATGGATTTTGCCGCGCCGATGGACCTGGCGGGGACACCGACGATCTGTCTGCCGTCCGGGTTCTCGCCGGGCGGCCTGCCCTACAGCATTCAACTTGCCGGCCGCCAGTTGAGTGAACCAATGCTCTGCCGTATCGCCAACACATACGAGCAGGCGACGAGTTGGCACGGACGACATCCCGACCTGGACACGCTGTAGCGTCGCAGTGGCATCACGTCCCAGCTCGGCGGCGAAATCCAAGCCGGACAAAGGGCAGATGGTGTCGCGGGACCCGTCACGTCGAGGTTCGACTCGCCCGCGATCCGACGTGCGCTGCACCTGACAAGGGAGCTATGGATTGCGCCGGGCTCCGCCCGGCGCTCTCATACGATTCCCTTGCAGATGAGCTCAGGCGTTAGCCGGACAGGAGACCTTATGACTCATGCCGATGACTGGGCCGCAGTTCACGCGATCCTTGCGCGCCAAGTGCCGGAGGTCGCCAACGGTACCGTTGAGCTGCGTCGGATCGCTCGAGAACCCGGTCGGCGCACGAAACTTGCTGTCGCCTCGCTCTCACCCGATTTGGATCCGGTTGTCGCGTGCGTCGGGCCCAAGGCCACCCGAGTAAATGCCCTTGCTGCGGCGCTAGGCGGAGAGCGTATCGACATCCTGCCCTGGTCCGATGCACCGGAACGCTTTGTGACGCTCGCACTCGCACCGGCGCGCGTGCGATCGGTGGAGCTCGACCTGCCTCGGCACCGAGCCGTTGCTCGCGTCTCACCCGACCAACTTGACATTGCCCGCGGTCAGGATGAACTCAACGCTCGGCTTGCGAGTGAACTCACGGGGTGGACGGTGGCCGTCGTCGCGGGTGATGCCGGCTAACAGGGTTTGCAGCTGGCGACGGAGCTATGGATGCGCGGAGGCACTCGCTTCGCCCGTGTCCATCGCGCAGTCTTATTGAATCCGTCGCAGCTGAAACCTATCCGTTTGGCAGCCACAGCACTCTACCGATGCCACAAACGCCCATGGCCGAAGCCTCGGTTCCGAATCCCGCCCTTAGCTCGTGGCGCGTCCTGGTTGGCGAATGGGTCACCGTCGGCTCCCACCCGTACATGCCGGGCATCACCTTGCACGGTCGAACGGTCTTTGAATGGCTTGCGGCCGGCGCCTTTTTTATGATGCGCTCGGACATTGACGAGCCAGGCATTCCCAGTGGCATCGCCATCATTGGCACTGACGATGCCAAGAGCGAGTGTTCGATGCTCTACTTCGACGAACGCGGTGTCTCGCGAAGGTATGAGGTATCGCTGCGAGGAAACGTTCTGAGATGGTGGCGCAATGATCCTCACTTCTCTCAACGCTTCACTTGTACGATCAGCGACGGTGGTCGCACTATGGTCGGTAAGGGAGAACTCTCCAAGGACGGGGCGCCTTGGGAGCCAGATCTTGCACTCACCTATACCAAGACCCAATCACCAAGCGTACTTTGCCGAGGCTGCCGAACAAGGTTGGCAGCCGGCAGCGGGTATTGTACGCGCGGAGGCGGTCGCTTCGCTCACGGCCACCGCGCGAAATCATTTCATCCGCTGCAGCTGAACCCAACCGTTAGGCGGCGGAAACACTTGTTGCCCAAGCCCTTCGACCTATGAGCTCACGACAACTTGTTCTCGGATTTCTCGGTGGCGCACTCATGGCTTGGGGCGGCGCGCATATAAGCACGCGTCTGGGGGGGTCGACCCTCACCACCGTCAGCGTCCTCGCGTTCGCGCTCGGCGTGTTCTGCTTCTGCCTCATGTCACTCGTTGCGCTATCGTCCCGGGTTGCCAAGCTCGAGCGTGCGCTTACCAGCTCTAGCTCTGGCTCGATGCCGTTGCGCTGAACTTGAGGGAGCGCTGTGACCGTAGATTGAAGTCTGACAAACGAGGCTACGGAAGCGGCTTCGCCGCCATGGGTGGTTTTGCCTATTGGGGCCACGATCCGCAACCGACCGAGGATCGTCGCACGCGGGTTTTGCGAGCCTCGTGATGCCACTCAGCCTGGGGATCGTCGGGTGCGCCATCATCGCGGTCCGTGCGGGCCTTGCCAGATGACTCAGGCGCTGGCTGACAGGCGTTGCCGCTGGCGGTGGCGCGTCGGTGCCGTTGGTGCCCCCGCAGCAGAAACGCTATCCGTTAGCCAGCGCGATTGCTGTCTTGACCGCGATGTCGACACTCTAACGTGCCGCGCGCCTTCGATGGAGATTCGATGAAGCGTCTGCTTCTGGTGTTGTCGCTATTGGCGATGACGACACCTCCTGCTCGCGGGCAGGTCAGCCTCCCGGCCGCTGTACTTGACTCAGCAGCTGCCAGGATCGCAACCCCGATCCTCAATCGACTGGACAGGGCGTGGACCGCAGGCGACGGCCTTCGGTTTGCTGCTGAATTCACTGAAGAGTCCGACGTCATCAACGTCAGTGGTTCTCACCTTCATGGTCGATCCGCCATCGCGACGCAACTCCAGGGAATGTTCAGCTCCGTGTTCAAAGGCAGTATCCATCGAGCACGAACGCTGGAAATGGCGCAATTGCTGAGCGATAGCATTGTCCTGGTCGTGTCCTCAGCCATCATCGACGTGCCCGCCGGTCCATTAGCGCCGCTCGCTACAAGTCGGCAAACGTTCATCGTCGTGAACCGAAACCGCGTTTGGCAGATCCAACACTGGCACAACACAACAATTCGAACGCGCTAGGGGAACGTCATGCGGGTCGTTGGCGAATCGCACCACGGCAGTCGCGTCGAGGACTCACTGGTTCCCTCAAGCCTCTCGGACCAATGACAGAGCGTTCAGGCCAACCTGACGGTTCGACCCTTCTGCCCGAAGAGACCGCCCATCGAGTTCTGGCGCGTGCCGTCGAATTGGATGCCGCGCAGGCCTCGGACATTCCAGTCGCAAGGCTTCGGGAAATCGCTCGTGAGGCCGGAATCGCGGACCGGGCATTGGAACAGGCCCTTCTCGAGTTGCAGTCGCCGGTGGCCGTGCCGATTGCCCAACTGCAAAGCAACGAAGGCCCCACCGTTTGGGCGCGCCTTGAGCCGTTCGTCCGGAATGCCGGCGCATTCGCTGCGGGTATGGCCATCATTGGGACGCTGAGCCGGGCTGCAGTGAGCATTGGATCGGGCTGGCCGCTTGAACAGGGCGCCGCGATTCTCGGGAACATTCTCGGCGTCGGGTTGGCTCTCCGCCTGCGTGGGCGCGTCACGGCATTCGTGCTGGCGGTTACGGCCATCGCGCAGCTCGCCGAGTACCCGATGCACTTGATGTTCGGGATCGAGACAGTGCAGGGTGGCCCAACGAAGTGGGCACTTATCTTGGCCGCCGCTTTGGGACTTGGATTCGGGGCCGTTGCGTACAGGCGCAAGCTCACGGGTGCCGCTCTGGCGGCCGTTGTCGAAGCCAAGCCCAAAGACCCGACGACCGATCCGCGTACGATTGCGGAGCAATCGCGAGCCTTGGTGCTGCGAGCCGTTTGATGAATTGCGGCAGTGCGGGCTAACAGGGTTTGCAGCTGGGGATGGAGTTGACGACACTCAATGGCCTTCGGGCATTCACTGCGCCATCCGCGTTACCCTTCGACGCGCACTCGAGGTGACGCCGCTCATGCGACCCGCCGCAGAGGGTGCCAAACAATCAGGGACGGGTGTCCCGGTCGCCCTCTACTTCGTCCAGATCAGGACCACTCCGCAGCTGCCGTTCATCGGCTGAAACTCCGGCGGTGCCCCAGTGCCTCGCGGGTAGACCTCCATCGCAGCAACCGAACTGGGCACCACCATTTCATTCACAAAGTCGTCGGTGCCGCTCCCGAGACTACTCCCGACCCTTCCCACAATTCTGACGCGGTCCAGATACACCGTCATGACGCACCGAAACACGCGCGCAGACTCGAGGGGGGAACCGATCCGAACACAGGCCGGATCCGGATCCGTGCGAGGTTTGCACGGTGCACCGACGAGCATCTCCTTCCTGGGATTACCCGTACCATCCTTCTTCACGACGACTGCGGGGAGACCCTCAACCATCTGCGTTATCTGGTGTGGTTTGCGAAACTCGAAATCCTCCGGCGTCATGAAGTAGCCGTGGTTCACGCCGCGTTCGGCATCCCGCATGCGCCGATAGAACCCGTTCAGGTCAAGCGACTGGAAGGCGGCACGGCCGGTGATCCGTTGCTCCGGCAGCGAGGTGGCAAACACCGTCATGCGCACCCGGATCGCGGTATCCGGAGCCGCTTCGATCTTCAGTTCTTCCGGCGAGAACCCGATGCGCCGGACGAGTAACGAGAACCGCCCGGTGGGCGATGGCATCGTGAACCGGCCCGAATCATCCGCGATGAAGCGGCGCCCGCCATTGAGCTGAACGCTGGCGTACGAAAGCGGCGCGCCCTCGGTGTCGGTGACGCGACCGCGGAGGACCCGATCCGACGGATTGACCTCGGGAGGCGCGCTCGCTTCGCTGACGAGCCTGAACTCTCGACTGACTCCACCACGGCGCGGCAATGTCACCGCGCCAGAATCCCCTCGGTAGCCCGCCGCGCGCATCGTGAAGACCAGCATCGAGCCCGGCGTTCCCGAGAGGGCGAACGCACCCGCAGAGTCGGTCCGGACCGAGTAGCCGATTCTGGTGAGGGTGACCGTCACACCGGCGATCCCGTCGCCGCTGTCGTTCACGACCTTGCCCCGTAGCACTGTCGCCTGCCCGGAAGCGGCAATCGGTGTGCACAGGACAGCGATGGCGAGAAGGATCCTCAGGCCGGCAGACGCCATCCACAACCTCCGAATCAAGCCCTGGCTCAGGTTCGGGAACCGGCGAGGCTACACCCCTGAAGCAGTCGAGTTCCCCAGCCCGCGACGCCCTCACACCACGGTCGCCCATTGGCGGTAGTGTCCCAATTTGTGGCCACTTCCCCAAGTTGGCCAGCGCCGTGCCTCTGTGCACACTGGCGCCCCTTGCTCGAAGACTCGTCGAGCTATCAGCGCAATGCGTGAAGTTGGCGCTGTTGGCCATGCCACCGCGCGTCCGGGGATTGCTGCCGGACGATGTTCGTGCGGTCTCGCTTCACGCAGGGCCCGCCGGTGATTCCGGGCCATGCGGCCTGACAGGCGTTGCGCAGACGGAGGAGCCGTGGGGGGTGCGCGCTGGCACTCGCTCTGCTCGTGTCCAGCGCGCAGTCTTATGGAATCCGCAAGCTGAACGCTATCCGTTGGACGCGCATCCGGCTTCCATCCTTCAGGAGCCTCAAAGCCCGGCTGCGCCATGAGGATTCTCGACTTCGGAACGCCCTCGAAGTCGGCAGGGATTGCGGGATGTCGCCGCCGGTACACGAGAAAGCATCTTGTTCACTCGGAGCAGATTCTGCGCATCAACCCCGTCATTGCCTGCACCGCGCTGTTCGCGCTCATCGCGTCCCCGATCCAGGCGCAGCGCACGGTTCACGGCGTTGTCTTCAACGACGCAAACGGCAACGGGGTCTTCGATCCCAGCGACCGGCCAGTTTCCGGCGTCGTCGTCTCCAATCAGGGGGATGTCGTCATCACTGATGCGACTGGCCGATATCGACTTCCTGCCGACGAGAAGACCACTGTCTTCGTGTCGGTTCCGACCGACTGGCAGACTGTTGGTGCATGGTGGCACACGGTGGCCAGCAGTGACTCGATCAACTTCGGCCTTCGGGCTCAACGACAGCCCCGGTCGTTCCGGTTCATTCATGCATCGGACACGCATATCGATACGAACAGCGTCGGCCGGGTTCGGCGGTTCCGGGTCCTCGCCGATTCGCTCAATCCAGCCTTGACTCTGTTAGCCGGCGATCTCATCAGGGACGCGGCGAGCCAGGAGGAGCCGCGAGCCCGGGGCTACTTCGAGCTGTTCCTCGCGGAAATGAAGCTGCGCGCTCCACACTGGACGGTGCCTGGCAATCACGATCACTTCGGCATCATTCCAAGCCGGTCGCACGTGCCCGCGACGCATCCCCTGTACAATCGTGGCATGTACCGCCACTACCTGGGTCCGGATTACTACTCCTTCAACTATGGTGGCGTGCACTTCATCGGGCTCAATACCGTACAGCCGGACGATTCGGCGTACTACGGCGGTATCGACAGCATGCAACTCGCGTGGCTGAGCCGTGACGTTGCCGCAGTGCCCGCATCGACACCGATCGTGATGTTCTCCCACATCCCGCTGACGTCGGCCGTCGAGGCGACGACCGGCTACATCGACATGGCCCTCGTCAGCAGCATCGCGCACCTGCGGACCGGACCCACATTTCGCCACACCGGTGCGAACACGCTTGCGGTACTCGACGCGTTCAGAGCGCGCCCGTGGCCGCTGATCCTGGGCGGACACACGCACGTCGCTGAGAAGGTGGTATATCAAACTGACCGAGGGCCGCTCCGGTTCGAGCAAAGCGCGGCAATCATCGGGCCCAATGACTATGGGCCGGTCGTCATGTCGTCCGGCTTCTCCCTCTATACCGTCAACAACGGAGTCATCGACGCCGGAACCTTCGTGCCGCTGACGATGCCCAAGCAGTAGCGGCTCTCAAGACGACGCCCAAGGGCAGCCTTCCAGCTTCACCCGCGCAGAAGGTTCCTTTGTGCGGCTGGCTGCGAACGCCGCGCCGCTCGTGCGTGCGTCATCGACTGACTTGCGCTGCACAGACGTGATTCTGGTCCAGGGCGAGGGCGCCTACGGCGCCGCTCCCGTTGGATCCGGCCGCAGCTGAGCTGCTTGACTCTGCCTTTGCGCGAGCATACGACTCGAGTCAATATCACCTTCTCTTTCGGTAACGGCCGCATGAATGCCGAACACTGGCTATGCGCGCTCCGTCGTCATCACGGGGGGCATCCGATCGCCGCGCCGGCCCCGCCTTCAAATGGCTCTCCACCATGACCAACCCCAGACTCTCCGAGCTGCCCGTGCGCCTGTTCCGGGACGCCGAGGCATGGGAAGCGTGGCTCGCCAAGCAGCACGCCAAGTCCGCAGGCCTGTGGCTGCGGATCGCCAAGGCAGCGTCCAACGTCAAATCGGTGTCTTACGCCGAGGCGCTCGACGTCGCGCTTTGTTACGGCTGGATCGACGGGCAGAAGAAGACGTTCGACGACGCGACCTGGCTCCAGAAGTTCACGCCGCGTGGCAAACGGAGCATCTGGTCGAAGATCAACCGCGAGAAAGTGCAGCATCTCCTCGAGAGCGGCCGCTTGCAGTCAGCCGGCCTCGAGGCTGTGGACCGCGCGAAGGCGACCGGTCAGTGGGACTCCGCGTACGACTCGCATCGAACCGCTGGCGTGCCGGACGACCTTCAGCGCGCGCTCGACGCGCACCCGAGAGCGAAGGCGTTTTTCGCAACCTTGAACAGCGCGAACCGATACGCCATCCTGTTCCGGATCCAGACAGTGAAAAGAGCCGACACACGCGCGAAGAAAATCGAGCAGTTCGTCGGCATGTTGGAGCGGCATGAGGTGATCCACTCGTAGCGCGGGCGCGCCTCGCCCTGCGCGGCATCGGCGCCATCGCGTATCCAGACTTGGCGCCGTGCAGGCTTTCCTGACTTCGGACGGCCTGACAGACGATGCTGCTGGCAGCCGAGCTGGGGATGGACGTCGCGGCCGACGGTCGTACCTTGTGCCATGGTGCCGCCGGCCGCGGCGGCTCCGTTGGATCGCCTGCAGCAGAACGCGTCCGATACGCCGAAGAACAAGGCCATGAGCAACTCCATGCGCGTCGCCTGTGTAGCCGTTGCGTTCATCTCAAGTGCGCTCCCTGCCCAGACCGATCGCATTGCGCTGGCGACCGATGCTGCGCCGAGCTCGCTTGCCGAGGCCGAGGAAGCTGGGGCTCGATTCCCAGCGATCATTCCGCGCCGAGTGTTGCCCTCGCCGTTCGCGGATGTCGGGGTTCCCGGCTCAGCGCACCGGCGTTGCGTTCCAGTGCAGGCGAAGTCGACGATGCGGGCCGGCGACTTCCTCGTTGGGCCGTTTACGGCGCCGGGCAAGTGGTGGGCTGGGGGCCAGAAGCTGTGGTGGGTTCCCGCGTCGGAGGCAGGGGAACTGCGCGTGGTTGCCGTCCACCTGGATCGCGCGACGCCCACGCAGATCTTCCACCAACCCGGCGTTGCGCATCCCCCAGGTAGCCCCTCCGATGCGTTCCATCCGACGAGGATCTGGTTGCCCGCGGCTGGTCGATGGATGCTGGTGGCGACGTCCGGCACAAGCTGGGGCTGCATCGTCGTCGACGTACCGAACTAGTATCGTCGGTCCGACCACTCGGGACGCGGGGCAGGAAGTGGGCCTGCTGGTGAGCCAAAGCTCACTGGCATGTCACCGGCGATCGCGCATGACGGGCAGTGCTACTGACGGGCGAGGTGGGGTAGCCCCCGCGGCCGGCGAACGTATCTTGAGGAAGGTACCACCGTCCCGGGCGGCGATGGTTGCTGTTCGCGCGCCGCAGAATGCTATCCGTCAGGCGGCCTGACCGAATGACCGGAGACAGCCAGTCATGTGGGAGCAAGTACGGACCCTCTGGTGGCAGGGCGGCGCAGCGCTGATTGGTGTGGCGCTTCCGCTCGCCGTCGTCATGGTCGCGGTTGATCACCGTCGCCATCGCCACTGGCCGAGCACCGCCCTCGCCGCAGTCTGGTGCGCCCTTGCGGCCGGGGTGATCGGAGTGCATCAAGGCAACCTGTCGCCACCGCTATTCGGTATTCCCCTGGTTCTTCTCTATGCCTTTGCCTGGGCGCATAACAGGGTGCTGGTAGTCGCCGGAGTGACCGCTTCCTACGCAAGCGCGCTGGTTGTCATCGTCGCAGCCGCCCTCGGAGGCAGTGAGATTCACTGGTTGTTTGGCATTGCCTGGGCGTTGTCACTCGGGGCACTGGTGTTGTGGCGCGCAAGGCGACCATCGGGCGCAGCGCCGTCAGGCGAAGAGTACTTGCAGGCCTATCGAAAGACGCCGTGAGGCGACCAACAGGCGTTGCTGCCGACAGGGCGAAGGTGAGGATTGCCGCCGCGGCCGGCGGTCGTATCTTGAGGAGGGTGCCGCCCTCCGCGGCGGCTTCATAAAAGCGCCTGCAGCAGAACGCTATCCGTCATGGCGACCTGCATCACTTGCGGTCCGGTTTCTGTGCAAGCTGGTAGCGCTGCGTCAGCACTCGGCGCAACCGGAGCCTTTGTACCCGGTGCTCGCGACGACCACCTATGAAACCTTCTGTCAATCAGATTGCCTGGGCGGCGGTGCTCGTCGTTGCCGTTGGAAACGTGAGTGCGGCACAAGCTACGGCACCGAATACACAGCGGATGGACGAACTCGTCCAGTTCTACGCCGACGACCCGCAGGAAGCCTTCATGGGTGTAGTGCTCGTGGCCAGGGGCTCGGAGGTGCTATTCGCCAAAGGATACGGCATGGCGAACCTGGAATGGGGCATCCCGAATACGCGTGCCACCAGGTTCAGTATTGGCTCGAACAGCAAGCAATTCACCGCGGCCGCCATCCTGCTGCTCGAAGAGCGCGGAAAATTGCGGGTGACTGACTCGATCAAGTCGTATTGGCCGGAGGCCCCAGCGGCGTGGATCGGCATCACGTTCCACCACCTGCTTTCACATACGTCGGGCCTGACAGGAACCGCTCCGCTCGAGCGGGGAATGGGGGCCTTGCCAGCGCGCCCGCAAGCGACGGTGGACCGATTTCGGAACGCGCCGCTCCTGTTTGCACCGGGAACCAGGTTCACCTACAGCAATGCCGGCTATCAGCTCCTGGCGTTCCTGATCGAGCGAATTTCCGGGCAACGTTACGAGGACTTCTTGCAGGAAAACATCTTTACGCCGCTCGGCATGAAGGACTCCGGGTCGGACACGTACGCCTCGATCATCCCATCACGGGCGTCGGGCTATGTGCGAGCCGGCGGAGCGGGCCGCGCCTCCACAAGCTCGACCGGGCGGCCTGCGCTCGCGAACGCCCCGTTCCTGGACAAATCGAATGGAATGGGCGCGGGCAGTCTCTACTCGACGGTCGGAGATCTGCATCGCTGGACGCTTGCTCTCTTCGGTGGAAAGGTCCTCAACGCCAGTTCGCTGACCAGACTGACGACGCCCACGCCATTCGACACTTCGTATGCGTACGGCATCGGCGTTGGCAGCCATGACGGGCGCCGCCGGTTTTCACACGGAGGATCCGTTCCCGGTTTCGCGTCGATTCTCAACTATTATCCGGGGTCGCAGGTGACAGTCGCCGTGTTGCGCAACAGCACGACGCCTCCCACGCCCGGGGAACGGCGAGTGACTACAGTGATCGCAGACGGGCTCGGCACGCTCGCACACGGCGGCGCTGTCCCCGTACCGACGAAGCGATAGTGCCCGTGCGCCCGGGCGAGACCCGCCGGCGCCTTGTCCTGGATGTGTATTTCGAGAACGGTACCGGGGAGGCTGGCGGCGCGCGTCAACGCTGACACCGTTGTGTCGGTGCAGTTCAGGGTGGACTAGGCCACTTCTGGCAACTGGCTGGCTGACAGGCGACGCTGCTGGCGGGCGAATTGGGGATTGCCGCCGGGGTCGGCGGTCCCATCTTGAGGGAGGTGCCGCCGTCCGGGGCGGCGATGTTTGATGCTCGCCAGAATGCTATCCGTCAGACAGCGGAGTCCCTTTGCCTGCAGCGGAGCTGTTCCTGCGCGTTGCGTTGGTGCTCGCGGTCTCTGGATTTGCCGCTGGCGTGGCGGTTCGCGTTCGCGCGTTGCCATCGGATACGGTGAACCGCGCAGCTGGGACGGCAGTGATGGGTGCCAGTCTGGGCGGCGTCTTCCTGATCGTGCCAATGCTCCTCGGCGTGCGTCGCCTCGACATTGTCGTGATCACGACCGTCGCAAGCATTGTTCTCAGCTGCGGTTCGTTCTTCCTGTTCAGCCGTGCTCTGAAGGGCAAGTAGACGTGGTTCCGGGCGCCGCTCCCCAGACTGCGGTCAGCCAGCGCCTCGTGTCGCCCAGGACCTGGTACGCGCGGAGGTACTCGCTGCGCTCGTGGCCACCACGCGGTGCCACTGTGCACTGCAGCTGAAACCCATCCGTCAGGCCGCCATCCCATGACTCACTCGCGCCCATTGGTTTCTGAAGCCCGCAGACCGTTACTTGGTGAACTGGAGCCGTCGGCAATAGGCCTTGCCGCAATGGCGATGGTCCTCCTGGCGGCCAAGGGCTTCGGCCTGCCCGGCACCTTCGGAACCGCGACCATCGCCGGCGTCGGTTTTGGCGTCTTTGCGGGCGTGGCGGAGATCGTCAGGGTGCGCCCCGCCGTGAATGGTGGTCTCGTGCGGCCAATATTCGCGAGCGTGGCCAAGGGCGTGGCCGGCGGCATGTTGTTCGCATGGCTCGTGTCGCTATGAGCCGGCCGAAGTCTTCATGCGCTCGAACGTGGTTTGCAGCTGACCAGCGAGGTTGCGGGAGCGGCCTCACCGCTTGCGCCATACTTCGCTTGCAGCTGACACCGATCCGTCAGGCGGGTATCTCATGCCACGAGTGATCATCACAGTCCTTCGTACCGTACTGTCGCCGCTTCGACGCGTGGTGTGGGGACCTGTCGAGGAGTGGCCCATAACCGCGGCCCGTGGAAAGCTCCGCTTCGTCCGACGTGGGGCAATCGGGTTCGGAATCACGATGGCGATAGTGTTCGCCGCGACGCGATTCCTATCTACCCGGAACTGGCCGTGGTCCAACAGGAGTCATGGTGACGCGCTTGTCCAGATTGGGCTATTGTTCGGCCTGTGGCTCGTCGGCGGCGTGATCACTGCGTGGCTCACGTGGAACCATCAGCAGCGGCGCCATGGCGTCCCTGGTTCATAGAAAGCGGCTTCCCCGCCTTGGGTCATGGTGCGCTGGAAGCTGAAGCCTATGCGTTAGGCGGAACGCATGACCTCTGGCGGGAATGGCACACTGTGGGGCGGTAGAGTGCGAAGGATGGCTTGCGTCTTGTGGCCGTTACCGCCAGTGTTCAGGAGTCCCACTGGAGCCGCAACATGGCAGATGAATGGCCCCCGAAGCCGGATCCCTTCGGCGCTCTTGAGCCGCCCCGAGGCAATCCGCCCACCGCGATCGGCCTTGCGACGCCGCCTCCGCCCTCCGGGCAGCCGCGATACCATGATCGCCGGGTGTCCCGCCGTCGCCGGCTGGCCTCCGCTTTCGCCGGCACCGTCCTGGCGGCATCGGCAACCACCGTTGCGACGCTCGGGAGCGTGTGGTGGGCTCTCCTGGGCACCGGATTGGGTGCGCTTGGCGGGGCGTTGCTGTATCGTGCCGTCCAGCCAGTGCGACGCGTGCGCCTTGAGCACGTGTCCAGGTTGACGCGGCTCCGTCACCGATTCGGCCGCAAACAGCGGCATGCGGCGTAAGTAGGGGCGTGCGCCTAACGCTGATGATACGATGTCGCGGTCGCCGCGACCTGCCGCCTGGAAGGCGTTGCCGGAGCATTCCGTGATCAACGCGACGTGGCACAGGAAGCATCGCATGCGGCCACGTCCGACGGCTACGCAACGTCTGCGGTGGCATTTGGCACACGCCAAGGCTTGTGACTGTCGCGAACTCACACCGTCGATGTTGGAGAAGCTTCGTGCTGCTGCCCGTGCGGAGCGGGCCACTCGAGTGCGACGATCGCGATCGACAGGCCGCGAGTAAGGGAGTCGCAATGCAGGCACCGCCGCAGCCAAGCTTGTCCGTACGGTGGCGTCAACGACTTCCCGCGCGCACTCAGTGGCGTCTTCGAGCGGCCCAGCTGATCCTCGTGCTGGTCCTCGCACTGGGCGGGGTCGCCTGCGGGACAGCCGGTCGTCGTTCTGGCGACGAGTGGACAGCCGCGCAACGCCTTCTTGCCTCCAGTCGCGGTGCGGACTCTGCATGCTCGGCGTGGCCGAAGGCGGCCTCGCAGTCGAGGGATGCGCTTGGCGTGATCCGTCAGGATCCGTCGACGGGAACCACATGCTTTCAGGGTCCGCGGGATGTTCCTGTGCGGCTGGATGATCACTGGCTTTGTCCAGGCGCCGCCGACTACACGCTCTTCCAGAAACTCGACGCCGAACGCGTCGCCCGTCTGGAGGTTAGCCGCGACCGGGCGGAAGTCGGCCGTGCGAACTGCCCGGGATGGCACGACGGTGTGATTCTTGTTCGCCTGAAACCGGGCCGTGACGCCACCTGACCGGGCATTGCTGCTGTCGGGCGATCGGCTCGGCTTGATCGCCTGCCGCAGAACGGTGACCGGCGTGCGGCGCCGCCGTCTTACAGGCGTTGCAGCAGAAGGGCGAAGGTGTGGATTGCCGCCGCGGACGGCGGTCGTATGTTGAGGGCGGTGCCGGCCACGGCGACGCCATGTGAACGCCTGCAGCAGAACGCTATCCGCTAGGCAGCTATGTCAGACCTCAACCGTTGGCGACGGCGTTGGCAGGGTACGGCGATTGCCATCATCACTGCGACGACCGCCATCCCCTTCAGCCCACCCCTGGAGGCTCAGGCCCCGTGGCGTTACGAGGGCGTGCTGCAAAGGCCGGCGGCCGCCGCAGACACGGCTCGTCGTCGGCCATCGATGACGCCCGATTCAGCGGCGTTCGTGACCGGAGTACCCCGACCGCAGGACCACAACGAGCCGGGCGCAGGACTCCAGGTTGGGTGGACTATTGCAGGCGCCGTCGCAGGATACCTCTGGTGGCAATCGCACCGCACGGAAGGGAACATGATGGAGCCGGTGGAAGTGGTGTTGCTGGTGGGTCTCGGGGCGCTTCTTGGCTCTATCGTTGGGTGGATCATCGAATGAGGGGGCGTATTCAGCTACCTGACAGGCGCTGCTACTATCGGCGGGCCATGGGTGCGCTCGTGTCCACCGCGCGATATTGCTGGATCCGCCGCAGCTGACCTGCGATCCGTTCGGGCGACCGGGGTGACCAGCGCGGGCCTCGTCGTTTGCGTCGTTCCCGGAGATCCCTTCCTGATGCACGCATCGCGTCGACGCGCTTCAGTCCGCGCTTCGCTTGTCACGCTCCTTTGCGCTGCCAGCCTGGGTGCGTGCACCGGAGCACCTGGGAAAGCGTCGGAGCTCGCGGTCCGGCGAGTCTGGGACGAGTACCTCGCCTCCAGGAACGGTCAGTTCGCGGCGAATGCGGGAACGCCGTCGCCGCTCTGGAGTGCTTCGGAGCAGGCACGGTGGCCGATGTATGACCTCGCCGGCTTCTACCTTCCTGACCAAGCCGTCCCGGAAGTGCTGAGCGTCACGCCAGTGGACGCGGCGGTCGACAGTGCCTACCAGATCGTGACACGGTTCTGGCCCGCGAGCCCAAGGCCGCGTGACTCATCGACGAAGCCAGCGCTCACGATGACTGTGTACGCGCGTCGGGAGGGTACACGCTGGGTGCTCGCCAATGCATTGCCGTTCCGGACAAACACGTGGGTTCGCGAGACCCGCGGCCGCGTCACCTACCACGTTGCTCCGGCGTTGCGCTTCGACGCGTCCAGGGCGGCGCGGGCCGCGGCGTTCGTGGATTCCCTCTCAGGGGCATTCGGGATTCCAGCACCTGAGCGGCTCGACTACTACGTCACGGAGAGTGTCGATCAGGCGCTCGAGATCCTCGGCGTGGTCGTCCCGGAGCGCTTCGGAGCCGCCGGTGGCTTCGCGAAACCGGTCAACCTTCAGGTCTTCTCCGGCATTCCGGCGCTCGGCGAGGACTATCGGCACGAGCTCGCGCACGTCGTACTCCTTCCCATCCTTCGCGAGGCGAGCACGTCGCTCCTGGCCTCGGAGGGTGTACCGACCTGGCTTGGCGGGACGGCTGGCCGGGACTTTCGAGGCTCGGTGCGGCATCTCGCCTCACTCCTGGGGACTGAGCCGCGCCTCAACCTCGATGTGATCGTCGACAGCACGGGTATCTCCTCCGACATCCGCAATGCCGGGGGCGCGGTGCTTGCGCAGATGCTGGACGAGAAAGGCAGTGCCGGCGCCGTGCGCGAGTTCCTGCGGACGCCTGGCTCTCCTCGCGCGATGCGGGAGGCACTTGAGCGCTTGCTCCAGCGCCCATGGCCCGCCATTGTCAGGGAGTGGCGGCGCCGCGTAGACCGGATCGCGACTACGTAGCGATGCTGCCGCCGACGAGCGCCGTCTCGAATCAGGGACGGTCTGCGGCGACCCACAATCGCATCATGCGGGGGCGTGCGAGCAGAGGCTCACGTTAGGCAGGAAGGACGTCACGATGCAGCTCTGGTGCGTTGGCAGTGTTGTCCTGATGGTTGCCGCACCTCTGGTGCAGGCATCGGCCCAAGCCCACAGCGGCCCGACCTTGGCGGCCGGCCTGGCGCGGGGCCGTCAGTCCGATCGGACCTACAGCACCACATCCTGGAGCGGATTCCACGTTGCGCTCACGCTGCCGGTGTATCGGACGCGGCGTGGTGCCGCGGTCGTGGACGTCACGAGGGATGTCTTCTGGAACGGTAACGGGGACGATTGCGTGCTCCGGCCTCCAACCCCCACATGTGTGCCCGATCCTCCCTCTGTTACGGGGATGACCATCGGGTGGTTGCACGTTCCTGGCCCGTCACACTCATTGTACCTGGGAGTTGGCCGGCTGGCTGGACGAGGACACGCCAAGGGTGGGGGCATGGCGCGTCTCCAGTTCGACGCCGGTGGCAGCCACCTGGGAATACAGGCGTTCGGGCAGTATACGCTCGTACCGTCCTTTCATCGCGTTACGTACCAGACAGTCCTTGCGGGGCTCAATGTCTATCTTCGTTAGCCGTGTCGGTGCTGTCTGAGAGGGTTTGTTCGAGTCCGCCGCGGATGAGACGTATCCGTCAGCCGGCCGTTTCGCGTCTCGTGGAGGAGCGACCATGGTCCCGGCTGAAGGCGATATCGGCACGCATGCTTCCACCTCGCCCGACGCTCTGCTGCGGGCGCTCGACGCGCAAATTGCGAGCGTGGCCCTGGCGAGGATGCCAACGCCTGGCGGACCGGCCGGCGACCCAGGCCCGGCCATGGAGACGTTGAGCGTCCAGGTTGAACAGCTCTGCACCCAACGGGCAGTGAACACCCGCGAGCTGCAAGCATGGATGCTCGAGGCAGAAGCCGCGATCCGTGCGAATGATGACGAGCGCGCGAGGGAGGCTCTGGTGCGTTACGCTGAGCACCTCCGATTGGCGCAGGAAGCGGATGCGCTGCTCGCTGAGTTCCGATCGCTGATCACCGAGGCGCGGCACGCGCTGTCTCAGCCGAGTGGTGAGCCCTGAACCGCGCAGGGTAGCCGTGGCGTCGGGCGTTCGCATGTTGAGGAAGGTCCCGCCGTCATTCGTGCGCGCTCCGACACGATACGGACGCTCGATGCCGAGCGCGAATGAGCCTCGTCGATGCGGCCGCCCGATCGGCGTGCAAGGGGACGGCCTGCTCACCAAGCCAGCCTCCCACGTTGGGTCGACGCACAACCATGGTCCGGGGGACCACCATGCCCGCTCGCAAGACTGACAGGACGGCCAAGCCCGCAAGCCGGAAACCGGCGCGCCGCACGGCCCCGGGTAGCAAAGCTGCCGCGGCGCTACCGGACGCCATGACCGGCAGGGCAAGCCCCGCGAAGGCTGCGGTCGGCGACAAGCCGGTCTTCGCCTACATCGCCAGCCTGCCGCAGCCGCAGCGCGGCATCGCGGAACGTGTCGATGCGCTGGCGGCCAGGACGCTTCCCGGCCTGCAGCGCTCCGTGAAATGGGGCATGTCTTACTATGGCGTCGGTGACGGCTGGTGCTTCTGTTGCGGCGGATTCGCCGGCCATGTCAAGCTCATGTTCGTGAACGGCGCGGCGCTCAAGCCGGTACCGCCGGTGATGCCGATCGGGATGGGCAAGGCTACGCGCGGTGTGGAGCTCAGATCCGTGGATGACTTCGACGAAGGCCAGATCGCGGCGTGGATGAGGCAGGTCGCAGCAGTGCCCGGTGCCGGGGGGAAGAAGCGGTAGGCCTGAAGTCGGTCGCGAGGCGAAGGTCGCGTCAGGGCGCGCGTCCTACTCTGCCTCGAACCCACGGCGGACACGTGCTTTCGAGGACGACGGCCAATCGCTACGTTTTGCGCGCCCCCCGCGTTCTTCCCTGGTGGCGTCCTTCCTCAGGTTGCGCACACTCCCATGACACCGGTGACGATCAGCGCGTCGTGATGCCCGAAGCACCTCCGCGACTCACCGCTGCCCTCGCCGACCGGTACCGCATCGAGCGTGCTCTTGGCGCGGGCGGGATGGCCACGGTCTACCTCGCGGCCGACCTCAGGCACGACCGCAAGGTCGCGATCAAGGTCCTGAAGCCCGAACTCGCGGCGGTGCTGGGCGCCGACCGGTTCGTGGTCGAGATCAAGACCACGGCGGCGATGAGCCATCCGCACATCCTGCCGCTGTTCGACTCGGGTGAGGCGGACGGGTTCCTGTTCTATGTCATGCCCTACGTCGAGGGCGAGACGATCCGCGAGAAGCTGAACCGCGAGACCCAGTGTGGCGTGGACGAGGCGGTGCGGATCGCGCGGGAAGTGGCCGACGCGCTGGACTACGCCCATCGGCACGGCGTGATCCACCGGGACATCAAACCCGAGAACATCCTGCTCCACGACGGGCGCGCGATGGTGATGGACTTCGGCATCGCCCTCGCTGTCTCGGCCGCGGCCGGCGGCCGCATGACCGAGACCGGACTGTCGCTAGGTACCCCGCACTACATGTCGCCGGAGCAGGCGACCGCCGACAAGGCCATCACCGGGCGCTCCGACATCTACAGCCTGGCGAGCGTGCTCTACGAGATGCTCACCGGTGAGCCCCCGCACATGGGCACGTCGGCGCAGCAGATCATCATGAAGATCATCGCCGAGCCGGTGCGGCCGGCGTCCGAGTTGCGCCGAGCGATCCCACCTAACGTGGCGGCCGCGCTGGCGAAGGCGCTCGAGAAACTGCCGGCCGACCGCTTCGAAAGCGCGAGGGCGTTCGGGGAAGCGCTGGCGAGTCCGGCCTTCGCCACCTCAACTGGCTGGGTATCCAGCAACGTGATCGGAACCCGGGGATGGTTCGCCGGGTGGCGCGTCACGGCGGCGCTCCTGGCCACGGGAGCATTGCTCGGATGGCTCGCCAGGCCGTCGCCGCCAGACCCGGTCGGACAGGTCGCGCGGGTGACCGTTCCGCTGTCCGAAGGCTACGTGATGGGCGACGGGATCGATCCCGCCCTGGCGATGTCCCGCGACGGAAGCACCCTCGCGTACATCGCGAACGACGCGCTGTACAAGCGCTCCCTCGATCGCGACGTCACCGAGCGGCTGGGTGACACTCCGCCGCGTGCCTGCTGCCCCATCTTCTCCAGCGACGGGCGCTGGATCCTCTTCTCCATCGGGAGCGACAGCCTGACCGCTGCGATGCCGGTTGACGGCGGTGCGGTGGTCGACGCCAGGCGGGTCGTGAACGAGGACCTTGTCTTTGGCACGTACCGTCAGGCGATCTCGCGCCGACCGGCTGGGGACAGTACGTGGCACACGATCATCAGCAGCGACAGTAGCGGACAGGAAGGTGGAATCGGCTGGCCGCAGCTGCTTCCCGACGGGCGGACCGTGCTCTTCACCCGGTTCGGGCCCGACATGATGGTGAACGGCGCCTCGGTCGTCGCCCTGGACCTGAAGACAGGAATGCGCACCACCGTCGCAGAGCGGGCCACCTACGGCCGGTACAGCAACACGGGGCACGTCGTGTATGCGACCGCCGATGGCGCCCTGGAAGCGGTGGCGTTCGACCTGAAGCGGCGCCAGGTCTCCGGCAGCCCCGTGGTCGTAGCTGAGGGAGTGCGTGTGGCCTACTGGGGCGGCGCTGCTGATTACGCGATCTCCGAGAGCGGGACGCTCGCGTACGTGCGAGGATCGACCTGGGCGCTCCACCAAATGGTAGGGCTGGATCGCGCCGGACGCGTCGTGCAGCGCATCGGGAAGCCCGGTACGTTCGAGGACCTGTCCTTGTCGCCCGATGGGCGCGAGGTCGTGGCGTACGTCGCCTCGAACACCGCCGACATCTCGCGGATGAACCTGATCACGGGAGAGCTCCGGAGGCTGACGTTCGAGCCGACGACCGAGGACAACCCGGTATACTCGCCCGACGGGCGGCGCATTGCCTACCGCAAGGCGGTGGCGGCGCGGGATCAACGGATCTATTCCCAGGCGGTCGACGGGAGCGGCGAACCGACGCTGCTTCACCGTGAGGAAGAGCAGTTCGTCGTGCCACGGGCCTGGGCACCGGATGGCAAGACGCTGGCGCTGTGGGCGTCGCCCTCACGCCTGATGCTCGTCGACACCGAGCGCAAGCGCATCGATACCGTCAGCATGCGAGCCTCGCGCGAGGGGGGCAAATTTTCTCCGGACGGTCGCTGGCTCGTCTGGGTGTCGGAGGAGACCGGCGAGAGCGAGATCTACGTCGCGTCGTTCCCGGGATTGCGAGGCCGGCAACAGGTGTCAATTCACGGGGGACGGTTCCCCCAATGGTCAGCGCGGAGCGGAGAGCTCTTCTTCCTGGCGGGTGACACGCTGATGGTGGCGCGCGTGACCACCGGTGCATCGTTCGCGCATACCCCGCCGCAACCGTTGTTCGTGACGCCCCCGGGCACCATGAGCTTGAACGGCTTCGTCGTCAGCGCCGATGGCCAGCGCATCTACTATGCCGCCCCCAGCCCGGACGCGGTAGCCCATGAAATCCGCATTGTGTTCAACCTGGCTGGGGTACTGAAGGCGAAGCCACCGCGCTGAGCGTAGCGGCCGTACGGCGCTCCAAGGCCCGCGCCAAGGCGCTCGAGAAGCGCCGCATGCCATCGGATAACTCAAAGAGGACCCTTTCCGTTATGCCGACCGGATCGCCACTGAGGGTGACGCCATGCTGAAGACCAGGGTGTCGCACGTTGTCCACGCGGTGGCCACCACCCTCGTGTTTTGTTCCGGGTGCACTCGCACGTCGAGCACGGGGTCGTCCGATGCACGTGTTGTCCAGGCACAGCTTGACAGTATGTGGTCTGGCCTGGCCGGGGCGCTGATGGCTGGCGACACGGCGAAACTCGGCGAGTTCTACTCGGACACTGCGCTCTTTGCGGAAACGGGATCGCCGACCGTGCGGGGGTTGGCAAACCTCCGCGCCGCGTCTGCAGCGGTGTTTGCGTGTTGCAGATACCTGGAATCGAACGTGCAGCCAGAGGTGACCGACGTTACTGGCAGCCGCGCGTTCCAATTCGGCACGTACCGGGACGTCCTTCAACCTGCGGGGCAGTCCCCGATTGCGTTCTACGGTCGGTTCTCCGCCGTCGTCGACCGCGATGGTGCGAACTCGTGGCGCGTGACCCGCATGGTTGTGATCCGGGACTCCTCGGTTCCTTCGTCAGGGCGCTCTCGTTGATGCCTCTGTGCTGCGTTCCTGCCTGCGCGGCCCAGCACCCAGGGTCGCCCGGGCCGTTTCGCACACCCATGTGTGGCCCTCGGTCAGCCTGACCGTCATGGCTTGTTGTCGGGCGAGGTGAGTGGCCGTCGCGGCTGGCGGACGTATCTTGAGGAAGGGACCGCCGTCCGCGGCGGCGATTGTCGATGTCCACCCGCGACAGGGTTCTCCGTACCGCGGAGTGCAGCCAGGGAGTGGCCCTCATTGTGACTCATCTGCTGCTCGTCGCTAGCATGCTGGTCGTTCCCGTTCTTGCGAGCAGTGCCCAGGCGTGGCCAGTTGACAGCGGCTGCAACTACGTCCGTTGCGCCGTCTGGCTTGATCACGGCAGGCTCCAGCGCGGGGCGGGCGGACCAGTGGTTGTTCGTGACCGCTTCCTTCGGCCCATGCGCCTCGCCGCGTTCGTCGGTGGCTCCGATTCCGCCACGGTCTGGGCGCAGCGGTTCGACACCCGTGTCCAGACCGGCAGCAGGATATCAACCCTTGGTCTGGTAAGCGTCGCCCTTGGTGTGGGCCTGCAGTACTTCCGCGTCCGCAACCGCACCCCGGGAACACGGGACGACGCCAATGGGCTCGAAGCGACCCTGGGCTTCGCCGGTGCGGCCGCGTTCGTTGGCGGGCAGCTTGTGAGGACGTCCGCGGAGTCCTTCCGAGGGCGGGCAATCTGGTGGTATAATCGACGCTTCGTGTCGAAGCAGGAGCGATGACACGCCTGCCTGACGGGCGTTGCCGTCAACCAGCGCGTCAGGGCGCGTTATTGGGAGCTGCGGCAGAACGTTCTCCGACAGGCGGCGACGGAGACGGAGGACTCATGCGGAGCACGCGCCGGGGAGTGCAGTGCCTGCGGTGGGCAACGGCGCCAACGGCCTTCGGTCTGCTCCTTGCTCTCGCATGCTCCGGTGACGGGCCGCGAGGCCTCTCCCTGCATGAACGCAGATAGCCATCGTCTCACCGAGGTGCGATGTGATGCCAGGCCGACAGGAGACGCTTCACGAGTTCTTCCGTCGGTACGCGGGCTTGTCGCTTGGCGGGGACCCCGCGAAGCTCGCCGGGTTCTACGACGCGAGCTTCCTCGCAGCAGGGCCCAGGGGTGGAGCGGCCTTCAAGAACGACGAGGCCTTTGTCGCCTGGCTGCGAGAACTGCACGCGTTCAATAGCCGGACCGGGATGACGTCCATGATCATCGATGACATCCGCGAGATTCCGGTTGGTGCTGGCTATTCGCTCGCCACGGTGACCTGGGCCGCCACGTTTCATCGGACCGGCGACACTCCGATCCGATTCACGATCTCGTACCTGCTTCGCGAGGCCGAGCCACATCGGAAGGTGGCCGCGTACATCTCGCACGAGGATCAGGAGGAGGCGATGCGTGCCCAGGGACTGTTATGAGCGGTCGCAACGTGACGAGTATCATCCTCGTCCTCACGGTTCTTGTTCCCGCTGTTGTGGCGGGGCAGGACATCAAGCTTACCCTCCTGGGCACCGGGGCTCCGCCGCCCGTCATGAATCGATTCGGGCCGAGCATCCTCGTTGAAGTCGGGGGCCGGAAATTCCTGTTCGATGCGGGCCGAGGTGCCCTGCAACGCCTCGGCCAACTCGGAGTCCGCTGGCAGGACGTGGACGGCGTCTTCTTCACGCACCTTCACTCGGATCACGTGGTCGGGTTTCCCGATCTCTGGTTGACGGGCTGGCTCGTGAGTCCGGGACGCGACCGTCCGCTCTCTGTTCGGGGTCCGACGGGAACCAGGAACATGATCTCTCATCTGGAGAGGGCCTATGAGTTCGACATCCGGTTCCGGGTGCAGGATGACCGTGCGGCACCAGACGGTGTCGTCGTCCTGGCCGAGGACCTCCGTGAGGGGGTCGTGCTCGAGGAAGGGGGGCTGAAGATCACGGCGTTCGAGGTGGATCACGAGCCGGTGGAACCGGCGTTCGGCTACCGCATTGACTATGGCGGCCGCTCGGTTGTGCTCTCGGGGGACACCCGCGCCTCGCCGAACCTGATTCGGCACGCTCAGGGCGTCGATCTCCTCGTCCATGAGGTAGCGTCACCCGAGACATTCCAGCGAGCCGGAGTGGGGCCGGAGCGCGCCAGGACGGTGATTGAGCATCACGTTACTCCGGAACAGGCCGGAGCAGTGTTCGCCAAAACGAACCCCAGGCTTGCCGTGTATTCGCACATTGTCCTGCCCATTGCGACGGAGGACGATCTGATCCCACCGACGCGCAAGACGTACCAGGGGCGGGTCGAGATCGGCGAGGATCTGATGGTGATCGAGGTGGGAACGAAGATTGAGGTTCGCCGACCCGGTCGCCCGTCCCCCTGACTCCGGCGGCAGGGTTAGTTTCTGGTCCGAGGGCCGGACGGACCAGGGGCGACTCCCTTGACGCAGAGTCGTGACGCTGAACGTTATCCTCGCATACTCACGCACTCGCCACTGCAGGAGTGCTGCATGCCTCAAACGCCCGAGCAGCAACTCAGGGATTTCATCGCCAAGTTCGAGCCGCGCGAGCAGAGGCTGATTCGCGCTTGCCGAACGGCGCTGCGGAAGCGCCTGCCGGGCGCCTATGAGCTTGCGTATGACAACTACAACTTCCTGGTCATCGGCTATGGCCCGACCGAGCGACCGTCAGACGCTGTCCTGTCACTCGCGGCGCGAGCGGGTGGCCTGGGATTGTGTTTCATCCACGGGGTCCGGCTGCCCGATCCCGCCGGTCTGCTGCAGGGCTCCGGCAGGCAAACCCGCTTTCTTCGGCTCGAGGCAGCCGCAGAGTTGCAGCGGCCCGCGGTTGAGGCGTTGATCAAGGCCGCTTTGGCTCGCGCAAAGCCGCTGTCTCAGGGTCGCACACGCCTGATCATCCGTTCGGTATCCGCCAAACAGCGTCCGCGTCGCAAGCCGGTCAGGGGGAGTGCCGTCTGACGTGTACACGCGGTCGCCCTTCGCGACGCGTTCCTCATCTGGTCGTCCTGTGGAGAAACGCCGACCCGGCGGTCGGCCTGTCCGTGGAGAAGCCATGAGAGCCTGGTTGTTCTTTCCATGCTTGCTCGGTGTCGCCACTTGTACCGTTGGAGCACAGGTCCCTGGGAATGCTGCCCCCGGCTGCGAAGTGGCCATCTCCCCATCCGACACCGAATTCGGGCGGATTGTGGCTGTTGCCCCGGGTCCGGACGGCCGCCTGGCGTGGACCGACGGACGCTCTGCTCAGTTTGCCATCCGGGATGCGCGCGGACGAACGCGCACCATTGGTCGGCCCGGGTCAGGTCCAGGTGAGTTCCAGTACGTCGGTGCCATGGATTGGACTGGCGATTCAATCTGGGTCGGAGACGGCCGCCTACCCCGTGTGCAGACATTCTCGGACACCGGGCGTCTCCTGCGCGTGACCACGGCACTCACGCCCGCTGGATGGGGGGCTGTTGGCCGCGACTCCCTGGTGGGACTCGGCAGTGTGCCACTGGGCCGTGATGTCCCCCTTACTGTGCTGTCATACGTCCAGGGAGCCACGCGAGTCGACACCGTGGCGACATTCGACCTGGTGCCGGCGGAGCGATTCCCGTTGCCGCCGGCGATGGCACCGAACAAGCAACCTTTGATGCCGGAAACGGTCGTTGGCTCCAGTCCGAGTCATCAACGATTCTGCGCCGCCAAGCCGGCGGAGGAGGATGCGGTAGAACTGCGGTGCGTCGACCGTCGCGGCCGAGTCGTGCTCGAACGAAGGATCCGGCTCGAGCCTCGCCCGTTGAGTGATGCGGTCTACGACGCAACGATCAAGCGGTTCGTGCGCAGTCCCGTGCGCACCGAAGCCGTCGTGCGCGATCTCGTGCGGCGACCGAGAAACCTCCCGCTGGTCATGGCGCTGATGGTGACCAACGACGGCGGTGTGTGGTTGCGCCGCACTCACGACACCGAATCGCGTGACGTGTGGTCACGTCTCGGCCCCGACGGGACGCCCCGGGATGTGGTCACGCCGCCCATCGGCCTCCGGGTCCTGCGCGCCGATTCAGGCGCATACTGGGCGACGTCCAGCGACTCGGATGGGTTGCAGACCGTGCACCGATGCCCGATCCGATCGGGTTGAAGTTGAGTTCGGCGGCGGGATTCGGGATGACGGATCGTACCTTGCATGGAAGGTGTCCTCAGCCAGATGTCCATCGACGCCGCAACGTCCCACGACTAGACTTGGTTTCGTGAATCCCAGCGGCGGCGCGCTTGCCGGCGTTTCGCCCCGCTGCCTCATCGGCACCTGCCTGATCGCTGTCGGGCGGCGGTATCCAGACGTGGAGGCGCCCGGTGTTCGGTAGGCCAGACCCAACGGTGATCCTGTGGGTCTTTGCCCTGACGTTCACGTCCGACTTTCTCCGTGCGCTGTTCGAGATCGCCGTCAATCTTCGGACGCGTCGCCAGGAGAAACCGACCATTCCGCTCGGGCCGGAAGCGGTCGCGGTGGTGATTCCGTGCCACAACAGCGCCGCCTCGATCGAGCGCACGATCGAATCGCTTCCGCCGGGATACCGCGTCTACTGCGTGGCCAACAACTGCCGCGACGCCACGGTGAGCATCATACGGGAAGTGGCAGCGCGCCGGCCGGAAACGTGGCTGATCGACGTGGACTTCGACGAGGGAAGCAAGTCGAAGGCGGTCGTGCTGGGTGTCGCCCAGGCAAAGCGCGATGGCTTTTCGCATGTGCTGGTCACGGACGACGACATCCGGTGGCCGGAGGGGCGGCCCATCGAGGTGCTCGACAAGGCCGCGCCCGTCACCGCGATCCCCGTCTTCCCCGATCAACCGCACAGCCTCGTCCAGAACTTCCAGGTCTTCGAGTACATCGGCAGCAACCTGAACAAGCGTGTCCAGTTGCACTTCGGCAGGAACGTCACGTGGGCGGCAGGTGCCGCGGCGGTCTTTCGAACGGACATCCTCCTCGAGGTCATGCGCGAACATGACGGGGAGTTCGCCGGCGAGGATGTCCAGTGTTCGTACCTCCATCATGCGTTCGGTCACCGCATCGAGTTCGTTGCCGGCACCATGGTCCACACCGCGGTGCCGGGTACGCCTCGCGAGTGGTGGCGCCAGCGGGCGCATTGCTGGGACGTGTCCTTCATGTTCCTCCACCTCCCGCTGCTGCTGCGGGTGCTCTTCAGCGCGCCTGGGCGAGGACCCGGTTGGTGGATCCGGTTCATGACGTTCTACCGCATCTGGACGCCCTGCTGGTCCTCGTGAAACTGGCGCTGCCGTTCGGGATCCTGGCCTCTCCGGTCGTGGCGGCGGTGTTCGCAGGCAGCTCGTACCTGATCCTCGGGATGCAATACGTCTGCTATCCGCTGTTCTTCCCCCCGATCCGGCACCCCGCCGACAGCGGGAACCGGTCCCGGAATGCACTCGCCTTCCTCCTCTACCCGCTCTACACGTTCGTGATCTGGGTGAGCCGGCTTTCGGCGGTGCCCCGAGTGATACGGGCGTTCCTCAATCCCAGGCCGAAGCTCGGCGGGTTCATCGACGCTGGCTACGCCTGTTGCACGCGCGTGGCAGTATTGCCCTCCATCCCCGCCAGGACCTGATCACGATCGTGCCGACCCGACCCTCCTGGGGGCCGTCAACCAGCGGGGCGACCGTCGCCACTCCAGTGTGGAGAACACCCATGACTGCCCTCGCTCTCGTGCTCCTGGCGACACCATTTGCGTTCGGGCTCCTCCGGCTGGTCACGACGGGAAGCGATTGGCGCTACCTGCTGGTGGCGATGGCGTCGACGCTCGGCGCGGGAGCCGTCACGCTGCGACGCCGGCCCGCCCTGTGGGGAACCGGCGCGCGGCTCCTGGTTGGTGTGGGCAGCGCGGGGCTCCTGGCCAGCCTGGGCGCCGTGGCGGTCGGGGCAAGATCCGTGACGGCGATCATCATGGTAGCCCTGGGCTTCGCGCTGTGCAGTGGCGGCGGCGCTGCGCTCATCATGCGCCCACCGCGTGGACTGCCTGACGTCGACTGACGGCCCCAGCCGGTGACGATACAGCAGGCTACTGCGTGACGGTCAGGGTGAAGATCGCGTTGGTGATCTGTGGAGGGAGGGATCCCGTATTGCCGCTGACTGACGGCGAGAAGCGGACGTTATGCGCACCGATCGGAACCGTGTTGTCAGCACCGATGGTGAAGACCCTGGTAATGGTGGTGCCGACGGTCTGGCTGCTGGCCTGCGTGACGGAGATGCCGGAATACTGTCGTGTGATATTGATCTGGCTGACGGTGAGGCCTCCGGTCGTTGAGAAGACGACCGTGACCGTCGTGGTCCCGCCGCGCGCGATCGTCGCACTGGACGGGGAGGGGACTGCCAACGCCGTCTGGGTGCCCTCTTCTTCTTCAAGACCTGCAGGGCCCCCGTCAGAGGATCCGCCGCAGGCCGTGCCGGCCGCGAGGAGGAGGGCGGGGAACAGCGAGGCGAGTCGTGCGCGACGTCCGGGCATCTGCTTTCCTGGGAAGACGGGAACGAGCGAGGGTCTACCTTCCCGATAACGCGCCAGAACCGCGCGCAGGGGCTCATTCTGCTGGAATGACCCTGCGGGCCTGAGCCGAACCGTGTGTTGTGGATCGAGCCTGGATGCGCCACTATGGGAGGAGCGCCCCTCCGCTCGCTGCGACCATCGTGAGCCGCGTTCCATGCCGAGAGCCTTCTGGTCCGTCCTGTTCCTTGCCGTCGCCTCCTGTGTCGACGCGCGCCCCGTTCGTCTCGTGGCCGGGCGCTCGGATACGGTGGTGGTGAACAGCCTGGAGGCGGTACCGATCGCGGTCCGGCTGGTTGACGCAAACGGTGTCGAACGCCGGGCCAGGCGTGTGCGCTATCGCCTCATCAAGGGTCCCGCGGTCGCACTCTCCGGGGACGGTCGCGTGCGGTGCGATGGTCCGGGTGATGCCGAGGTCTCGGCAACTTCCGGCGCGCTCATGGCGCGGGTGACCGTCCTGTGTCGACCGATCGAGCGCTTCCGCCTGCCGCGGGTCCTTCGCCTGACGATTGGCGCTCCGCCGGCGCCGCTCGAGGTCGGGGCGATGGGGGTGGACGGCAAGCCCGTCGACCTGGTGGCGGGGACCGCATCCGTCCGGGACAGCCAGGTCGCGACGCTTGTCGATGGCTACGTGCATGGCCGGGCTCCCGGCCTGACGATGGTGGACGTGGAGGCGGGTGACTGTACGGTGTCGATCCCGGTCGAGGTCATCGAGGAAAGCCGCACGACGGCCCTGCTGCTTCCGCATGGGCAATACGCCGAGTCCCTCAGCATGGCGGCCGGCGAGTTGCGCAGCTGGCGCGTGCCGCCAGGCCGGTACGAGGTCACCCTCTTCGGCGACGGCGTCCCGGCGCACCTCCGACTCGCCTCGCACGAGATGAACTGCGGCGCGTTTCCAGGCACGGAGCAGAAGTACCTCTGCATCGCGAAGGACCGGGCCTCGGTCATCGTGCACCACGTCGAACCAGCGGGACGAGGACGGCAGGCGACGGGATCCCTGCTGGTGCACCGCCTTGGCGACTTCGGGAGTGAGTCGGGCTCGTGGCGTCCTCGGCGGACCCTCGATCGCTGCATCGGGTTCATCGGATGAGCGGCCCTGGAGTCACGGTTGTTCACGCAGGCCCGGATGGAGAACGCCTTCGCGGCCGCGGGGATGGGGGTTGAGCGCATCCCGGAAGTGCTGCGGACGCGGGGGCTCTACCTGGCCCGGTTCCCCGGTAGCGGGGAATCGGGTGGCGCGACGATCCGCCGCGGCGTAGCGTTCCCTGCAAGCGTCCCACCTCCCCAACTGCCCGGAATGCGGTCTCGACGATTCGCCCTGCTGGCGTCATTCGGTGTCAGCGCCTCACTGCTCGTTCTTCCTGCGGCGTCCGAGGCGCAGCACGCCGGTCATGGCACCCCGATCACCGTTCCCGCGGGGGCGCCGTATACGGTCGCCGACGTGGAGTTCATGCAGGGCATGATCGCGCATCACGCGCAGGCGATCCACATGTCCCGGATGGCTGAGAAGCGCGGCGCCAACCCGCGGGTCCTCAGGCTCGCCCAGAAGATCGACCAGTCGCAGGTGGCCGAGATCCGGTTGATGCAGGAGTGGCTCGTACACTACGGACAGGTTGCGCCGGATACCTCGTCGTGGCGCACAATGACGATGGCGGGCATGCTCACCGAGGCGCAGCTCAGGGAACTCGACGCCGCCACGGGCGTGGCGTTCGATCGCGCGTTCCTCACGCTGATGATCCAGCACCACGAAGGCGCCCTCCAGATGGTGGAGGACCTTTTCGCGGCGCCGCGTGCCGGGCAGGAAGTGGATGTCAACGTCTTCGCGAACGACGTGGTCACGGTCCAGACGGCGGAAATCGGCGTCATGCGGCAGCTCCTGTCCCAGCTGCCATCCGGTTAGCCATGCGCGGATCGCCCCTGACCGCCACGCCCACCTCATCCTCGCGTCCTCTCTCCCGGCCTCCCATGTCTCTCGTTCGAACCGCCTTCGCCGTCGCCGCGATCTCCCTGGCCCCGGTGGTACTCGCCGCCCAGACGTACCCGAACAAGGAAGACCCGCGCAGCAAGCTGCGGCCGGGAAAGCTGGACGCCGAGGTCGCACAGAAGGGGATGCGGCTGGTGTCCAACACGCCCAAGGCGGAGCCGTTCGACTCGACGCGCGGCCTGACCTTCGCGAATTCGGACCTCGCGTTCCGCGACCGGTACGTCTACCAGGGCAACTTCGCGGGTTTCTCGATCTGGGACGTGGGCGATCCGGCGAAGCCGAAGCTGGTGTCCACGGTGCAGTGCATCACATCGCAAGGCGATCCCACCATCGTCGGCAACCTCCTGTTCATATCGGTCGAAGGAGGCGGGAATCGCAACGACTGCGCCAAGGGAGGCGTGCAGGACCCGAAGGAGCACATGGCGGGCGTGCGCATCTTCGATGTGTCCAACCCGGCGCAACCGCGCCTCGTCAAGAACGTGCAGACGTGCAAGGGCTCCCATACGCACACGGCGCTCCCGCACCCGAAAGACAAGAACATCCTCTACATCTACGTCTCCGGCAGCCAGGGCGCGCGGCCGGCGACCGAGGTGCCGGGGTGCAAGGAGGGAACGGACCCGGCCGATGATACGAACGCGCTCTTCCGGCTCGACGTCATCAAGGTCGACCTCCGGCAGCCCGAGAAGGCGGAAGTGGTGACCGGCGCGCGCATCTTCACCGGGCTGGATCCGGCGCCGCGCGCGGCGAGCCGTCCGGCGCGTGGTGGGGGCCGGGGCCGCGCGGGTGGGGACACGTCGGCGGTGCCGCGTCCGACGGGGCCGCGGAACTGTCACGACGTGACCGCCTATCCGGCGGCGAAGCTCCTCGCCGGCGCCTGCGGGAGCTACGGGCTCCTTGTCGACGTCTCCAATCCCGAGAAGCCGGTGCGACTCGATGCCAGGGCCGACACGAATTTCTCGTTGTGGCACACGGCGGTGTTCTCCAACGACGGGAAGAAGGTGGTGTTCACCGATGAATGGGGCGGCGGCACCTCGCCGATGTGCCAGGCCAACTCGATGATGGAGATGGGCGGCAACACGATCCTGACCATCGATCCGAAGAAGAAGTACACCCAGCACGCGTACTTCAAGATTCCGTCGGTGCAGACGGCGGAGGAGAACTGCGTGTCGCATAACGGCGGGCTCATCCCCGTGCCCGGACGCGACGTGATGGTGCAGGGGTGGTACCAGGGGGGCGTGAGCGTCATGGACTTCACGGATCCCGGCAACCCGACCGAGCTTGCCTATTTCGATCGCGGCGCGATCGACCCGTCGGCGCAGGTCGACGTCCCGCGGGCGGCGCAGCCACCGGCCGGCGGTCGCGCGCGGAGCACGATCGGTGGTTCGTGGGGCGCGTACTACTGGAACGGCTACATCTACTCGTCGGAGATCGATCGCGGCTTCGACATCCTGGAGCTGGAGCCGAGCGAGCACCTCTCGAAGAACGAGATCGAGGCGGCGAAGCTCGTGCGGTTCACGGAGTACAACCCGCAGAGCCAGCCGAAGATCGAGTGGCCGGCGGCGTTTCCCGTGGTGCGGTCGTACCTCGACCAGCTGGTGAGGGGGAAGGGCCTGGCGTCCGAACGGACGACGGCGATCGGGAGCGCCCTGGACGCGGCGGAGCAGCAGTCGGGCAAGGCGCGGCGTGATGCGCTCAATGCCCTGGCCAGGCTGGTGGATCGGGACGTCGCGGGCGCGAAGGACGCGGCACGGGTGCGGATGATGTCGGACGCGATCAAGTCCCTGGCCAAGGCGACGAACTAGCGGGCGGCATGCGCGCGCGGCCGCGGTTCGAGCCGCGCGCAGAGAGGCCACGTTCCCCCTAACGCTCCTCCAAGTGCGACGCTCCGACATCGCGAAATTCTCTTCCTTCATTTCACTGCTCGCCCTCCTCGCGGTCCTGTCCGCCTGTCAGGATCGCGAGTCGCCGGCCCGATCCCCCGATTCGGCGGGCGCCACGGACGCGGATCCGGTGGCAGCGGTGCGCGCGGCCGCCGACTCGATCGTCGCCGCGTTTGGTCGCCAGGACTCATCCGCCTACTTCTCGCGATTCGACCCGGAAGCATCGTTCGTCTTCCACACGACACCCCGGCGGCTCAACAGCCGGGCCGAGTATGAGGCGGAGTGGCAGTCCTGGAAGACGATCGGCTTCAGCGTGCGGTCCTGCAGTTCGAGCGACCAGCGCGTGCAACTGGTTGGCGACGTGGCGATCTTCACGCACGCCGTGCGGACGGAGGTCACGACGCGCGAGGGCAACAGCACGCTGCTCGAGCGCGAGACGATTGTCTTCCAGCGACAGGATGGCCGATGGATAGCCGTTCACGAGCACCTCTCACCTCAGCCACGGTCGTAAGGGACATGGCCGCACCAGATCCGCTTTCCCGCCGCGAGTTCTCGAGGATGGCCGCCGGCCTGGCCATGGCGCCGGCCCTCGCGCCTCGATTGTTCGGTACGCTCGCCGGGAGCGAGCGGCCGCAGGACGGCTGGTCCCGGTACACCCAGGCGACCGTGGTGGACTTCCTGGCCAGTCCCGGACCGTTCAACACCCCGGTCAACGTGGAGGCACTCACGCCGGAGATGCTGCGGAACGCGCAGGCGTCAGGCATCACCGCCGTCAACCTGACCATCGGCGGCGGCGCGCCCGAAGGCGTCTTTCAGTCGATGGCGCGCTGGGAGCGGGATCTCGGGCGGCACCCTGACGTCCTCATGAAGATCCGCACCCTCGCCGACCTGGGCATCGCGAAGCAGCAGAAGAAGCTCGGCCTCATCTACGGGTTCCAGGATGGCGTGGCCATCGGCGATGACCTCTCACGGGTCGGGCTCTACCACGCGTTCGGGCTCCGGATCGTCCAGCTGACGTACAACGTGCGCAACATGTTCGGCGACGGCTGCCTCCAGCCCGAGAACGGCGGCCTGACGCCGCTGGGCCGTCAGCTCGTTGAGGCGCTCAACGCCCAGGGGCTCACGGTGGACCTGGCGCACTGCGGGATGCGGACCACCGCCGACGCGATCGAGCACTCCACGAAACCGGTCGCCATCAGTCATTCCGGATGCCGCGCCGTTGCGGACCGGCCGCGGAGCAAGCCGGACGACATCCTGAAGCGAATGGCCGAGAAGGGCGGCGTGGTGGGGATCTACCTGATGCCGTTCCTCACCATGGCCGGGCAGCCGGATTCCGACGACCTGGTTCGCCACATCGAGCACGCCATCAACGTCTGTGGCGAGGACCACGTCGGCATCGGCAGCGACCTGTCCATCACGCCGCACGTGGTGGACGACGCGTACATGCGCGTGCATCGCACGTTCGTCGAAGGGCGCATCAAGGCCGGCGTGGCGGCCCCCGGGGAGGATCCGGCCGTGCCGATGTTCGTCACCGACCTGAACGTCCCGCAGCGGATGGAGCGGATCGCCGCGAAACTCCTCGCTCGCAAGCACCCGGCGGCGCGCGTCGAGAAGATCATCGGGCAGAACTTCGTCCGGCTGATGCGCGACACGTGGGCGGCCTGAGGACGGCGACGGCGTCGCGGATGCATCCCGCGCGGCACCTCCGTCCGAGGAACGGCGCACCCGCACACCCGCGCCATGGGCGAGGGCGCGCGGACACTAGTCGCCGCGCAAGGCCTCGATGGGGGCCACGCCGCTCGCCCGCCGTGCGGGCACGTAGCTCGCGAGCACGCCCACCCCGACCATCATGATCGACATCGCCGCGAAGACGACGGGGTCGACCGCCTTCACGTCGTACAGCAGCGCGCCGAGCAGTCGCGTCGCCGCGAACGCCGCGGCAATGCCGACGCCCACGCCGACCAGCACCACCTTCGTCCCCTGCGACACGACCTGGCGGCGCACCACGCCCGCGGTCGCCCCCAGCGCCATCCGCACGCCGATCTCGCGGGTCCGCTCGGCGACGATATACGAGAGCACGCCGTAGAGCCCGATCGCCCCCAGGATGAGCGCGAGGACCGAGACGACGCCTAACGTGAGCATGGTGAACGACAACTGCACCATGGACCGCCGGGCCAGGAAGTCCATGGTGAACTCCCGGTAGACGGGCGCCTCGGGCGCCACCTGCCGGACCAGCTCCCGCACTTCCCGGGTCAGGCCGGCGGCCCGTGACGACTTCACCACGTACGCCGGCGAACCCATGGCCCACGCTTGCGGCTGCGGCCCGGTGAGGGGGAAGTACACGACCGCCTCGCCGGCATCGCGCCAGTCGTTCTGCTTCACGTCGCCCACGATGCCGACGACGGTGAACCACTGGTCGGACCGCGGGCGGCGGATCCGCTGGCCGAGCGCGTTGCCGTTGGGCCAGAGGCGCTCGGACGCGGACCGGCTGATGATCACGTTGCTGTTCGGGGTCACCGCCTCGTTCCCGGTGAACGTCCGCCCTGTGAGCAGGGCGATGCCCATCGCCGGGAAGTAGTCGCCGCCGGTGAAGTTCTGGTCGAGCAGCACCCCGCCGCCGTCGTCGGTCATCGCGTCGGTGAGGAACCGTCCGCCACCCGTCCCCTCGTCGAGGGGCAGGTTGTTGACGACGCCCACCATCGTCACGCCGGGCAGCGCGCGCAGGCGATCCATGAAGTCGCGGTGCAACTGCCCCCACGCGGGACCGTCGACGAGCCGCGGCTGGTCGGGCGCGAACTGGAACGTGTAGATGCCGTTCGTCTGGTATCCCGGATCCACGTTCCGCAACCGCTGGAAGCTCTGCACGAGGAGGGCCGAGCCGATGAGCAGCACCAGCGCCAGTGCCGCCTGCCCGGCGACGAGCGCATCGCGTCCCCAGTGCCGGCGCCCGGTGGCCCCGCGCCCGCCTTCGCGGAGCCGGTTGAGGTCGGGTGCCGAGGCCGAAACGCCGGGGCCGATCCCGCACGCCAGCGCGGCCAGAAGCACGAGCGCGAAGGCCATGCCGAGGGTCCATCCATCGAGCGTGGCCAGCGTGAGGCGGGGAATGCCCTCCGGGGCTGCGCGGAGGAAGAGTGGCATCGATACGGTCGCGAGCATGACGGCCAGGAGGCCAGCCGGAAGCGCCACCAGCAGCGCTTCCGCCATCTGGAGACGCAGGAGCTGGGCGCGCGAGGCCCCGAGCGCATGCCGCACCGCGTGGTCGCGACGACGTCCCTCGTGGCGCACCACGAACAGGTTGGCAACGTTCGCGAGGGCGATCAGCAGCACGACCGAGACGGCGCCGAGCAGCACCCAGAGCGACGTGCGCACGGTGGGACCCACCAGGCGATCGATGATGGGGTCGACCACGGCGCGATGACGCTCGATGAGCCGCGCATAGTTCGGCGTCGTGCCAAAGCGGTTCGGCAGGTTCTTCGAGAGCTGGGTCAACTCGCGCGCGAGTTCCTCACGGGTGACGCCAGGCTTCATCCGCGCGATGATCGGCAGGCCGAGGTTGCCCGGCTGCACCTGCTCGAGTCGCGCTTCGCCGGCGACCCAGAGCAGCGTTTCATCGGTCGGGAACCGGAACTCGGGCGGCATGATGCCGATGACCTGCCGCATCTCGCCCGAGATGAAGTAGGAGCGGTTGAGCACGGCGCTGTCGCGGCCGAACCACTGGTCCCAGAGGCGGTCGCTGATGGTGACGACCCGGTCGCCATCCTCGGGGACGGGAAGGCGGCCGAGCATCGGTCGTACGCCGAACGTGGCGTACATGTCATTGGTGGGGAACGCCATGGGAATGCGCTCGACGCGCGTGTCGGTGCGCAGCGTGGACGTGCCGCCACCAAAGGCGAACAGGCCGTCGAGGAGCTTCGAGCGTTCCTTGTACTCGAAGTAGAAGTCGAAGCCGAGGCCGAAGCGCTCGGGGAGGTCCGAGCCGGGAGCGGTGCCGGAGAGGACGACCAGGCGGTCCGCGTCCCTGAACGGCAGCGGTTCCAGCAGGACCGTGTTGACGACGCTGAACATCCCGGCCACGGGTCCGATGGCCAATGCCAGCGTGCCGACCGTGGTGATGAGGAAGCCGGGCGTGCGGAGCAGCCCGCGCCACGCATGACGGAGATCCGTCACCCACTGAGTGATCACGATCGAGTCCCCGGGGAAGAGGTGCAGGACTTGGACACAGGCCAGCGTGATGCGGTTGGCCCATTACGATCACTCAGCGGATTGGTTTCGCGGGGCTTGTGGTCGCCGACCGGATGTACAGCTCGATCCCATCCAGCACACGCTGCAGCCCGAACTCGAACGACTCATCCATCGTACGTGGCGCTCCGTCGGACGGCGTGGTGAGCAGGGCGGCGAATGCCGGGAATCGCGGATCGCCGATCGCGCGTCCCAGGTCCGCTCCCACCGCGGCCGCCCACTCCTCGACCGAGATTCCACGCGCGCGAGCCCGCGCGAGCGAAATGGCCGTGTCCGACGCGCCTCGCGTGAACCCGTCGATCACGCTGAGCAGTTCGCCCAGGTCGGCGGACCGGAGGCCGGTGCGGGAAAGCGGTTCGAGGACCGCCTCCAGCCAACTGAGCCAGTTGGGGCCGTGCGGGGCCGCGACGAACGGCAACTCGGCGAGCCAGGGGCGCGCCACCAGCATCGCCCGTTTCGCGCGCGCCCATCGCGCTACCTCGTCGCGCCAATCCCCTCGTGGATGCCGCGGTGGCGGAGGACTCCCCATGCCGGCATCGACGACGGCGTCGAGCAGCGCCTCCTTGTTCGGGAAGTACCGATAAAGCGCCATCGTGGTGAAGCCGAGCCGTGCCGCCACCGCGTGCATCGTCACGGCCGCGAGGTCTTCCTCATCGGCGACCTGGATGGCCGCCTGGACGACATCATCGGGAGTCAGTCCCGGCTTGGGGCCGCGCGTCGGCCGCAAGCGATCCTCCCACAACAGCTCGCTGCGCCGTCGAAGCTCCGGGTCGACCCGTACCGAGGCCTCCATGATGTCGTCGTGGGTCAGTTGCCGCGTCGCGCCCTGGCCAGGCCGCGGCCCCTTTCCCGTGAGATTCCGCCGGGAAGCTGCGGACTTCTTCTTTCGCGCCATGACGGGTCCGGTGAACGAGGTCGTTGTCGTGAGATTCTTCCTGGTACTTGTACAGTGTACGTGGTACACTAATCAATGGACATCCCGCGCGATAGGGTGCGGAGGGTAAGGCCACTGGCAGTACTATTGTCGGGCGGGCACTCGATCCGGATCGCCTGGCACTGAACACTCTCGCAGGAGGCCCTGTGGCCGAGCAGGACACCATCGACGTGTTGAGAGGATTCCTGGACGCGTTCAATCGCCACGACCTGGATGCCATCATGGAGTACTTCGCCGACGACTGCGTCTTCTACATGCCGCGAGGGACCGGCCCACGTGGCACCGAATACCGCGGCAAGCCAGCGGTACGGACCGGCCTTGCCAGTCGATTCTCGGGATTGCCGGACGTGCACTACGGCGAGGACCGGCACTGGGCGTGCGGCGACTTCGCGGTCTCGGAATGGACCCTCACCGGCACTTCGGTGACCGGAATCCGCGTCGAGGTGAGAGGCTGCGACCTCCTCGAGTTTGCCCATGGCAAGATCATCCGGAAGGATTCGTTCTGGAAGATCGTCGAGTGACAGACGTGCCTTACGCGAGCCTGGGACTCGTGGCCCTTGCCCTCGTCCTCATCGCCTACCTCGGCTACCGGCTCATCGAGATGCGCGCGAACCTCAAGTTCGAGCGCTGGAAGGCTGATCACTCGAAGGCCATCAGTCGTGAGGCAATCCGGGGCAGCCAGGCCGCCGTCGCGGGCCGCGTCTTCGAGCGTGTCGCGCCCTACCTGCCCGATTTCGGCTTCAACCCGCGCGACGTCCGCTTCATTGGTGACCCGGTGGATTTCGTGATCTTCGACGGGCTGAACGACGGAGCGGTGCGCCGCGTGGTCTTCGTGGAAGTGAAGACCGGCAACGGGGCGCTGAACGGGAGCGAGCGACGGGTGAAGGCGGCGATCACCGCCCGCCGAGTGGAGTGGTCGCTGTACCGCATCCCGGATGGCCAGCCCGGCACCGACGATGGCCCCGCGGGGATCGCGGCGAGCAGGCGCCGTTAGGCATCGAGTCGCGCGAGGCTACCGCGCCTCGCGCGCGAGCGACACCAGCACCCAATACGGTGGGCGGTAGCTCTTGTCCGTTGCCCACTGCGTGACGGCGCCGCGGAGCGCCGCCTTCCGCTCGGCGTGTCGCGTGTTGTACGACCGGTTCCTGAGCGCCGCGGCGGGCGACATCCCTTCGGGAATCGGTCCGATCCCCCCGAACTGTTCGCGAGCCCAGCTGTAACCCTTGAGCAGCCGCGCGATCGGCAACGCGTACCAGTCGAACTCCAGCGCGTCGCCCCGTTCGGCGCCCTCGAGCATCGCGTCGGTCACGGCGTTGTCCAGGTGGTCGTCGAACAGGGACGACGGGTCGCGCCACTCAGCCACCACCGCAAGGTGCGGGTCGTACTCCAGGTCGGAGGGCTCCTGTGTCTGGAACTGCCTGACGCCAAATGAGGCGAGCCAGCGTCGAAGCCCGGGTGCCGTGATCGTCGAAATGCCCGTCCACAAGGTGATGCCGTGCTCGCGGTATGCCGCCGACGCCACTTCGGAGCAGAACAGCCGACCCGGATCGGCGTAGTCCATCGTGAAGTCGTACGGGATGTGCTCGGTCCGGGCGCGTTCCAGCATGGTCGTGGCTGCGCGATGGGGAAGCATCGGATCGCGCTGGATTCCGGGCACGTCCGATCGGGGCCGGAGGAGCATCACGCGGCGCTTCTTGTCGGCGAGGTACTGATCCGCGGTGGCAATCGCAACGCCGCGTTCGATGTGCGCCTCGATCACGGAGATCTCGCGCGTGGCGGAATCGACGTGCACGAGCGCGATGTGCGAGAAGTTGCCCGGATAGTCGTTGCCGCGGGCAATCAGCGCCGACGTTGGATAGCCGCCGCGGGACACGAGGATGTCCCCGGAGTGCAGCACGACGCCGTTGGACGCGGCCGAGGGCGTGGCCGACGGCACGGGGGCGCCGAGCGTGAGCGTGCTGGCACTGTCGGGCTGCTGGAGCATCACTTCCTCGACCGCGGCGCGACTTCCGTAGAGCAACCGGTAGAGGGTCTCGCGCACCGGGCGAGCGGAAAGGTCCCAGGTGATGGACTGCCACTTGATCGCCTCACGCAACCGGCCCTGCAGGGCGATGTAGGCGTTCGCGACCGCACCGCACGACGCGGCCTGCGGAGCGAGCCTGAGGAAGGCGTCCTCGAGGGAAGCGATGGACGGTGTGCCCGACGCGGTGCGCTCCGCGAGAAGGGCGGCCAGCAGGGCGTCCACCGAATCAACCGCTGCCCGGATCGATGACTCCCGGGCACAGCCTGAAGTCCGGATCGTGTCGAAGCCATGCTCGAGCGCACTCCAGAGCGAATCGCGTCCCCAGACGAATCGCTGTCCACCCGGTGGCGGGTCCGCCACGCGGGGCGGCGGTGCGGGCCACGCCAGTGCCGCGACCATTGCCAGCAGTGCGCCGGGGAGGATCAGCCTTTGTGGGCCGTTTGCCTTGGACATGATGCGGCTCAAGAAAGCCACCGGAGGTCATCCAATGCAATCCGTGGCAGGTCGTGGTGGATGGCGAGGGGAGGCCACGACCCACGGAGGGCGGTACATTGTACGCGATGAGACTCTTCGTGAGTTCGGTGCTGCTGATGTCGGCTGTGACGGCGACGGGTCGGGCACAGCAACCGGCGAGGCTCGACGCTGCCGCGGCAGGTCGCTTCGCGGCGCTGGCACTGGCGTGCGTCCAGAAGGAGTACCCGAACAAGCTCACGCACATCCTGAACTCGCCCGCCGACGTCAAGGCGCCGCAGGAACTGACGCCGGCGTTCTACGGGTGCTACGACTGGCACTCGTCGGTGCATGGTCACTGGCTGCTGGCGCGACTGGCGCGGACCTTTCCCGCGGCGTCCTTCGCGCCGGATGCGGTCGCGGCACTCAAGGCCAACCTCACCGAGGCGCGCATCGCCGGGGAAGTGGCCTACCTGAACGCTCCCGGGCGGGAGACGTTCGAACGCCCATATGGATTGGCGTGGCTGTTGCAGCTCGCCGCCGAACTCCGTGAATCCCCGATGCCCGACGCCCCGGCGCTGTCCGCGGCGCTGCGTCCCCTCGAGGCGGCCGTGGTCGCGCGACTGATGGCGTGGCTGCCGAAGCTCGCCTACCCCATTCGGGAAGGGGAACATCCGCAGACGGCGTTCGCCTTCGGGCTCATCCTCGACTATGCGCGTGACGCCAACCCGGCGCTTGCGGCGATGGTGGTCGGCAAGGTCCGCGAGTTCCACCTCGGCGATCGCGACTGTCCCATCGGGTATGAGCCGTCGGGCCAGGACTTCCTCTCGCCCTGCATCGCCGAGGCGGACGTGATGCGCCGCGTCCTGCCGCCTGACGAGTTCGCGGCGTGGTTGACGGCATTCCTGCCGCGCATCCCCACCAGTGACTCCGCCGGCTGGTTGCCGATCGGCGTGGTGACCGACAAGACCGACGGCAAACTGGCCCACCTGGATGGCCTCAACCTCAGCCGGGCGTGGATGCTGGAGGGGATGGCATCCGGATTGCCCCCCGACGACCGGCGGCGGCGAGCCCTGATGGCGGCCGCCGCCGCGCACGCCGCCTCCGGACTCGCGGCCGTAACCGGCGAGCGATACGAAGGCGGCCATTGGCTCGGCAGCTTCGCGACCTACCTCACCACGCGTCGGGGGATCAGCCGATGACGCGCCAACGACGCCCGATGAATCATCTCAACTCCCACCCATCCTTCCGCGCGGCTGGTTGTTCGCTGATCCTGGCAGTCCTGGTGGCGTCGTGCGCCTCAGGCACGCCGGGTCGGGTTCCCGCTGGGGCGCCCGCCGCGGTCGCGCCCCCCTGCTGCACCGCCGACGTGCTCGCCGCGGGCCTGGGGATCGCGGAGCGGTATCGCGTGGCCGCGATCACGACCCGGCGATTCTCGCACGCGGATTTCTGGCGGGCGGTGGAGCCGTCGGTGACTTCGGCGTCGTTTCGCCTGGCGCCGGTCGGTGCGTCGTTGCTGGGCCGGCCGATCCGCTCGGTCACGTTCGGACAGGGCGCGACCACGGTGTTGCTCTGGTCACAGATGCACGGGGACGAATCCACGGCGACGATGGCGCTCGCCGACATCTTCCGGTTCCTGTCCGAGGCGACCGCCGATCCGCTGCGGGAGCGCCTTCGCCGCCAGTTGACGATCACCTTCATCCCGATGCTCAACCCCGATGGCGCCGAGGTCTTCCAGCGGGAGAACGCGGTCGGGATCGACGTCAATCGGGATGCGCGCCGCCTCGCGACGCCCGAGGCGCGGACCCTGAAGCAGGTGCAGGAGGATCTCCGTCCGCAGTTCGGCTTCAACCTGCACGACCAGAATGCGCGCACCCGGGTCGGCGGTCGCGGAGTCCAGTCGGCGATCGCGCTGCTGGCGCCGGCGTACGATCGTGCGCTCAGCTACAACGACGTCCGGTCACGGGCGCGACTCGTGGCGTCGGTGCTCGCGACGACGTTCGCGCACGAGATCCCCGGTCGGGTGGCCAAGTACGACGACACGTTCAACCCGCGCGCCTTCGGCGACCTGATGCAGCAGTGGGGGACCAGCACCGTGCTGATCGAGAGCGGCGCGCTGCCTGACGATCCGCAGAAGCAGCGGCTCCGTGCGCTGAATGTCGCCGGGATCCTCGCCGCGCTCGATGCCATCGCGACCGGGTCCTATGCGGCGGCCGCGCCGTCGGGATATGACTCGCTGCCGTTCAACCAGGGCGGCGCGTTCGACGTGCTCGTCGCCGGCGGACAACTCGTCCTGCCGGGGAAGCCGCCGATGCCCGTGGACATCGCCATCAACTACGACGATGCGGTGGCCCGCACACGTGGGCGGGTTCGGGACGCCGGCGACCTGGCCGGTGTCGTGGCGATCGACACGGTCGACGCGTCCGGCCTTTTCCTGCACCCGGACCCATCGGCGTTGACCACCACACCGGCCGGCCCGATGCTGCGACTGGGCGCCGTGGCGGAGTTCTTCCTGCGGCGTGGTAGCAGCGCGACCAGCGAGCTGGTCCGCCGGATCGGCGGATGAAAGCGCGGCCGCGGCACCGCAGCCGGCGTATCCCTGCATGTCGACGATGCGGACCGGTACTACGAAGAGTGGCGGAGCCGCACGCGCATCGCGCGTGCGCCCCGGAACGAGGAGTGGGGAGCGCGGACGTTTGGCCTCACCGACCCGTTCGGCAACACGATCTTCGTGATCGGGCTCATCGCCGGGGACGTATCGCCCTAGCCGCCGGACCCGCCCCGTCCCGGGCGCGGCAGCGCCGTCGGCGGCAGGATGTTGTTCAGGCGCATGTAGTTCGCCAGCTGGCTGTAGTGGTCCGCCACGTCGAGCGCGTGACCGAGTACCATGGCGGCGCGCGTGGTCTGGCGCGTGTTGCCATTGAAGGTGAGCGCGACCTGTTCGGCCAGCTTCGCATCGTCGAGCTGCGCCATGGCTTCCTGGCAGAACGCGAACGACGTCTTGAGCTTGGTGAGCAGCTTCTCCCGCGGCCACTTTGCCTTGACCGAGTCGGCAGTGGTGGTGTCTTCGGCCGCGAGCGGGGCCTTCATGGCGCCGAAGGTGTTGCAGAAGAGATAGTTGTCGCTCGCCAGGTGCTGGGCGATGTACCCGATGGTGAGCTGTGCGGGGGTGGGCTTGTACCCGAACAGGCGCTCCGGGATGGAATCGAAGGCCTGGGCCAGGTTGCGCTCCAGCGTCGTGATGCGACCCCGGAATGCGGTGGTAACGGGGTTGGCGGATGGCTGCTGGGCGGCGACCGTCATCGGCAACGCAAGCGACAGCAGCACGGCACGTTGGATCTTCATCGGTTCTCCGGGAGGGTGCGCGAGGGTGTGATACTGGACGCACCTGGCGATTTTCGCAACAGCACGGGGGCAGCCTGTTCAACCCGGCATAACTCACGTGGCGGAGCGACGTGGTGAGGTTGCTTGACGGCGCCTGCCGCCGCGAGCGAGACTCTCCCACATGACAACGGCCCGCCACATCCTCCTCGTCGCGCTGACGCTGCTCACCCCCGCTGTGTCAGGTGCCCAGGCGCCCGAGTCGTGGCCGGCGTTCACGCGGACCTTACAGGCGTACGTCGACAGCGACCGCGTCGTGGGAGCGAGTGTCGTCGTCCTGAAGCACGGGCGCGTGCTGGGACGCTACGACACCGGATACGCCGCCCAGGCCGCGAACGCGCGGGTGGACTCGCTCACGATCTTTCACTGGGGCTCGATCACCAAGTCGCTCACCGCCATCGCGATCATGCAACTCCGCGATCGCGGGAAGCTCTCCCTCGACGACCGGATCGTCCGCTGGGTGCCCGAGTTGCGGACGATGCACGATCCCTACGGCATGATGGACAGCATCACGATCCGGATGCTGCTGTCGCACACTGCTGGCTTCCAGGCGGGCACCTGGCCATGGGGCAACAACCGACCCTGGGAGCCCTTCGAGCCGACCACGTGGAACCAGCTGGTGGCCATGATGCCGTACCAGCAACTGTTGTTCCGGCCCGGTTCCCGGTACAGCTACTCGAACCCCGCCTTCATCTACCTGGCGCGCGTGGTGGAACTGGTCACGGGTGACCCGTGGGATGCATACGTGCAGAAGAACATCTTCGCGCCGCTCGAGCTCACGCGCAGTTACTTCCGCGCCACGCCGTACTACCTGGCGGCGCACCGGTCGCACAACTACCTCGTGCACCGGGACTCCGGCGGGCGAACGGTGCTGCAGGACAACGGCGCCGACTTCGACCCGGGCATCACGTCGCCCAACAGCGCGTGGAACGCGCCACTGTCCGACCTGGTGAAGTACACCGCCTTCCTGACCAACGCCGTCCTGCCGGGGATGTCGCGCGCGCGGTACGACGTCGTGCTGGCGCGCGCGAGCCTCGAGGAGATGTGGCGGCCCGGGATGCCGATGTCACAGGGGTACGAGTCCAGCCCATCCTCCTGGATGGGACTCTCGTTCTTCGTCCGCGACCGCAACGGGCAGCGAATCCTGGGTCACACGGGGAGTCAGGCCGGATTCCGTGCGTTCTTCTACTTCGACCCGGTCAATGGCATGGCGATCATCGCCGCGTTCAACACGACCAATACCGCGGCCCCGGCGACCGCGGCACAGCGGCGCATGCAGGAAGCGGCGTTCGACCTCCTGCGTTGAGCCGATGAACCACACCACGGGGGCGGGATGACAACAGGCGATGCGCGCAGTACACGGCGGGAGTTCATGGGTGATGTTGGCCGGCTGGCGTCGGTCGCGGTGCTGCCCGCGGGCATCACGGTGGCGAGCGAGGCAGCGGGCCATCCGGGAGGCATCGCCGCCCCCTGGGATCTGTCGTGGCTGCAGTTGCTGGCGGGCGTGACCGATCGCGCGGTGTTCGACTGGCCAGCGATGGGTGACCCGGCGGACCCGCTCATCTTCCAGTTCGCCGCGCGCTACCTCGACAACTGCGAAGCGGTCTATGGCACGGGGGCGTACCAGGCGCGCGTGGTCCTGAATATCCGCACCCAGGCAGTGCCGGTCGCCCTGAACGATGCCCTGTGGGAGAAGTACTCGCTGGGCACCGAGTACAACGCGAAGGATCCACACACGCAGCAGGCGGCGAAACGCAATCCGTTCTGGCACCGGGCGCCGAGCACCGTTCCCGGCTATGTCGTGCCGAACCTCGAGGACTTCCTCAACCGCGGCGCCTTCATCCTTGTGTGTGATTTCGCGCTTGGCCACCTCGCGCGGAGGCTCGCGGACAAGTCGGGGACTCGCACCGACGATGTCCACCAGGAACTCCTGGCAGGGTTCGTCCCGAAGGCATACGCGGTGCCCTCAGGGATCTTCGGCCTCGCCCGGGCGCAGAATGCGGGTTGCGCCTACCTGCGGTTCTGAGCGCCTGTCGAGGCGAATCGACGCGGCAGCGGTGCTTGTCCTGGGGAGGCTTGTGATCGAGCCCCCGTAAAGCATGGCGGGGACGGGAGATGCCCGGCTACCCCGTCCAGCGGCTGGGAAATGGGAGCCGGCACGAATGGCGTCCTGCGTCGGCACGTTGCGAAGGGCGTGGACGACGGTGAGTTTGCCTGTGATATGAGAGACCCATCGAAACCGTCTGTACCCTGGAGTGCCTCGCCCACCGCCAAGGCGAAGACGGCGGTCCAGCGCTCCGTGACCGCATTGCTGGACGAACTGGCACCCGAACGCGTGCTGAAGCGTGTGGACCAGCTTCCCGGTCCCGTCGAGCAGCATCGCTCACCGACCGGGTGCGTCCTGCAGGCGGCCAATCATGCCCTGAGCGTGTCGTGGTTCACCGATGCCGGTCACGAGGCGGCGGCCGCGCTCGGCGAGCTGCACATCATCCTGTGGCGGGGCACAGTGGCACGCCGTGGATCGACGAGGAACCGGAAGGGCGCCACCATCGTCACCGAATTCGTGGTGCGCCCGATCGAGCCACCGGCGGATGAGTGTGTGTGGAGTGCGGCCGACGGCACGCGGTACGACACCGCCTCCTTGGCGGCGAAGTGCCTGTCCCTGCTGGAGGGCGAGTTCGGGTCCGAGGCTTCGTCGACGGACTGAGGGGTCCCCCGGGGTCCAATTGCGGGCTCGAGGGTTCGTCCGTAGCTTCGGTCGCCTGCCGTCGGCCCCCAACAACCCCTGGAGATCTCCATGCGTCCTGCTGCCGCGTTACTTGCGCTCGTCCTGTTCGCCGCCTGCGCCCCGAAGGAAGAGGAGGCGCCGCCGACGCCGCCGGCCGGACCGACCCTGGCGGACTTCGCTGGCACCTGGCAGAACAAGGTCGTGCTCGAGGGCACGCCGGACACGATTCCCTCAACGACGACCGGCACCGCCGACCCGGCATCGTGGACGATGTCCCTGGAGGGTCGCCCGAACGTCCCCACGACGGTGTCGGTGGTGGGAGACAGCCTGATCAGCCAGACCGCCGAGTATGAGAGCATCCTGCGCGCCGGCGTGATGGTGACGGTCCGCACGGCGAGCGTCATGAGCGGGGGGATGCTGGCCGGGAACGTCACGGCCACGTACCGGACGCCGACCGGCGAGCAGGTGGTGCGGGGCACGCTCACGGCCACGCGCACGCCGTAAGACGGCGGCCGCCGCCCGACCCGCGCCCTCCGGCGCGGGTCCGGGACCGGCGTTAGGCGCGTTCCGGGAACTTCACCGTTCCCGCCCCTTCGTTGTCAGGGACCCCGGATGGTCACCCGGGGACGGGCGGAGAGCACCCGTCAGGGACAGGCCGGTAGGGGTGTGGAGGTGACGTGCACGACGCCCGTCACCCCTCACCAGCGCGTAGCGGTCCAGACCGCGCCACGGGCCGAATTGCCCCCCGCGGGGCTTCCTGCGAACTTTCAGGGCATGCCGGAGCTCCTGTACAGCGAAGATGAGGTCGACGCGATCTTTGCCCGCGCAAGCGAGGCCGAACAGGCCGCGCCACTCCGGCTGCCGTCCCGCGAGGGACTGACGCTCAAGGACCTCCAGGAGATCGGGCGGGACGCGGGACTGTCGCCGGACCTCGTGGTGCAGGCTGCCCGTTCGCTGGACCAGCCGCGGCAGCCCGTGGCGCCGCGGTTCCTGGGCTTGCCGCTGGGCGCGGCGCGAACGGTGAGGCTCGAACGCCGGTTGACCGACGCGGAATGGGAGCAACTGGTCGTCGCCGTGCGCGAAACCTTCGATGCGCGCGGGGTCGTTCGCCACGAGGGGTCGCTCCGCTCATGGGCCAACGGCAACCTGCAGGTGCTGGTCGAACCGGACGGCGAGGGGCAGCGGATCAGGTTCCGCACGGTCCACGGCAGCGCGCGGGCCATGCTGGTGGCCGGACTCGGCGCGATGGGGGTCGCCGTGGCGGTCACCCTCGCCACGACGCTCACCGGGGCCATGGATCTCGCCGGGGCCTTCGCGACGGTCGGCACCCTGGGGATCGTCGGGGCCGGGATGTTCGGGTTCAACGCGCTGCGGCTTCCCGGGTGGGCGCGGTTGCGCCGACGGCAGATGGACCAGCTGGCGGAGCGCGTCACCCAGCCGGGCTCCTTCGAGGAGCGTTAGGCAGGGGGAGCGATGCAGCGTCGGATCGTCGGTTTTCACCAGGATGCGGACCGGCACTGGGTCGCGGACCTCGAGTGCGGCCATGCGCAGCACGTCCGGCACGAGCCGCCGCTGCAGACACGTCCCTGGGTGCTGGCGGAGGAAACCCGCAGCGCGCACCTCGGGACCACGCTCGCGTGCGCGTCCTGCGAGGCGGCCGATGCGGCGTACCAGGACGCGCGCCTGCAGGGGTTGTGCGCCGACGGAGCATCCGAAGTCGCGCGTCGCCGCGGCGAGCCCTGACCCACCCCGTTGCCCGGAGGCGGCATGGACGAGAAGGCGCTGTTCACGAAGTTCTGGGCGCACGAAACGAAGACCACGAGCACGGTGCTGTCGCGGATCCCTGAAGGGTCCGACTACCGGCCCGACCCGAAGTCGCGTACCGCCCAGGAAATCGCCTGGCAGATCGTGTGCGAGGAGCAGATGATCATCGACGCGCTCGAGTCCGGGAAGGCCGCGTGGACCCCTCCACCGATGCCGGCCTCGATGACGGATGTCCTTGCCGCCTACGACCGGCAGGCGGCAGAGCTGCCACGGCGACTGGAACGCCTGCCCGCCGAACGCTGGAACGGGACGCTGGAGTTCTTCGGTCGCGAGCGCCCCGCGTCACCGATGGCGTGGAGTTTCCTGTTCGACCTCGTGCATCACCGCGGGCAGATCACGACCTACCTTCGCCCCATGGGGTCCACGGTGCCGCAGGTGTACGGGCCCAGCGGGGACGAACCCTAGCTCAACGCGGGCCGGGACCCTGTGGCAGTGCGTCGCTCGCGTCCTCGGGTCGTGTCCGGCGCGCGACGAGCGTCATGCCGATCAGGCGCGAGACGACGAGCGCCATGTACATCACCCCGGCGAACGACTCCAGCGCGACCAGGGCGCGCGCCATTGGCGTCAGGGGCACGATGTCGCTCAGCCCGACGCTCGACAGCACCGCGATGCTGAGGTAGAGCAGTTCCATCCAGGTGCGGACTCCCTGGGGATCTCCGGCGACCCCGAAGCTCCCCGGGAGTGCCGCCTGGCACACCACGAACACGTAGCCAAACGCCCACGCCAGCAGCGTGAAGGTCGCTCCGGCGGCAAACAGTTCGTCGCGAGTTGCCTCATGGTCCTGGAGCATGTACGCGATCAGGCTTCCGGTCGCGTAGAAGTAGAACACCGCTTCCAGCGCCGCGGTGACCACAGACAATCCGGGTCGGGGATTTACGGCCGAAACGACGGAAAGAATGACCACCGGAACGGCGAAGAGGATGCCAAGCCAGGTCAGCCAGGGGCTTCGGCGCACTACCCAGAGTGCCGCGCCGAGGACCAGCAGGCCGAACGCCCCGAAGAGCGACCGGCCAGCCGGTGAAGAATCCATCAGGGGATAGAGCACCAGCCCGAGGAGCTGCACGAGCAGCAGTCCCGCCGACGGATTTCGGCGCACCAACGCCATGGACAGCATGCTCAGCTCCTGTGGGGTGCTCGGCGGCGTACCCGATGCGACAGCAGCCGAATGGTGCAGGAGGTGCACGTTTCGCGTCCAGTGTCGTCGGCGTTGTACGCACTGGATGCGGGGACGAGATTCCGTCCTTCCGCAGCAGGCCAGGACCTCCTCCGACCCGACCCATGACCACGAGCAAGACGAAGGGTGCGCCACCGAGTCGCTTCCGCCCGCATCCGTGGCATGGGCTCGAGATCGGCCCTGAGCCGCCGGGCCTCCTCAACGCCTACATCGAGATCACGCCGTTCGACCTGGTCAAGTACGAGGTCGACAAGCACTCCGGTTACCTCAGGGTCGACCGGCCGCAACGCGGCTCCTCGCAACCGCCCGCGCTCTATGGCTTCATTCCGCGCACGTACTGTGCCGGGGAAGTGCAGCGGCTGTCGCCGACGTCCGCCCGGGGGGATGGAGATCCGCTCGATATCTGCGTGCTCAGCGAGCGACCCATCGCCAGGAACGAGATCATCGTCCGGGCGCGCGTCATTGGCGGGCTGCAGATGGTCGACAACGGTGATGCCGACGACAAGATCATTGCCGTCCTGGACAACGATTACGTCTATGGGACGGCGCGGGACATCAAGGACGTGCCTCCGGTGCTGGTCGAGCGGCTCCAGCACTACTTCGCGACCTACAAGCTGGTCCCTGAACGGGCCAATGCGGTGAAGATCGAGCGGGTCTATGGCCGCCAGCGCGCGCTGAAGGTGGTGCAGGCTGCCATCCGTGACTACGAGCACGAGTTTGGCGGGGCCCGCTGACGTCGACCGCGGCGGGGGATCTCGAACGGGGACGAACGGAACTGGACGCGCCCCTTCTCGTGCAGTCACTTTAGAAGTCGCTGTTTTCACCGCCTCCCGAACTCCAGGTTCCCGATGCACGGACAATTCGTCTGGTACGAGCTCCACACGACCGATGTGGATGGCGCGCGGAAGTTCTATCCCCGCTTTACCGGCTGGGGCACGCAGAAGTTCGATGACGACTACATGATGTGGACCACCGGGGGCGTGCCGTTCGCCGGCCTGTACCGGCTCGCGCGCGAGCAGGGGATCCCGCCGAACTGGCTGCCCTACGTCGAGAGCAACGACGTCGACGCGACGGCTCGTCAGGCAACGGCGCTCGGTGGCCGGGTGTTGCTCGGTCCCGCCGACGTGCCCGGCGCGGGCCGGTTCGCGGTGCTCCAGGATCCGCAGGGTGCGGCGATCGGGATCTACAAGTCAGCCGGGGCGCCGACGAACGCGTTTGATGGGCTGCCGGTACCCGGCCGGTTTTCGTGGCATGAACTGATGACGACGGACGCGGCGAAGGCCGCCGAGTTCTATCGCGCGCTCTTCGACTGGGACAAGAACGCCGAGATGGACATGGGCGACGGCGCCATGTATCACATGTTCGGCAAGGGCCAGCGCATGTACAGCGGCGTGTACGACCGCCCCGCCGACATGGCCGGCATCCCCCCGTTCTGGCTCTGCTACATCAACGTGAAGGACGTGGCGGCCGCGGTCGCCACGGCCACGAAGGCGGGCGGCACCCTGCACCGCGCGCCGATGGAGATCCCGGGCGGGATGATCGCCATCCTCGGCGACCCGTCCGGCGCCGCGTTCGCGTTCCACCAGGTGGGCGTGGCGGTCCCGGAGGCGGGGCCGGCCGACAAGGCGAAGGCCGCCATCGGCAACGCGGCATCGAAGGTCGCCACGACGATGAACAAGACGGTGGCCGCGGTCAGGAAAGCCGCGAAGAAGCAGGCGAAGAAGACGGCGAAGCTGATGCCGCGCCTCAAGGCGAAGCGCACGGCGGTCGTGCGCAAGGTGAAGGCGAAGATGAAGGCGGCCAGGGTCAAGGTGAAGGCGAAGGTCGCCTCACGCGCGAAGGCCAAGGTCGCCTCACGCGCAAAGGCCAAGGCTCAGCCGAGGGCGAAGGCGAAGGTGATGGCCAGGGTGACGTCGAAGGCCAGGGCGACCATGAAGACCGTGACCCGGAAAGCGCGACCGAAGCGGAAGTCCGCGACCGCGCGGAAGCCGGCTTCTCGGGCGAGGAAGGCCAGGCGCGCGCGGCGTTAGGCCTGGTCGGTCCACCACGGTGATTCCGGATCCATGACCGGCGTTCCGCGGCCACTGGAGGGCATCGACGCGCGGGCGACGCACTGGATGGCGCGCCACGGCGTGCCGCTGCTGCGCGTGAGTCTCGGCGTCATCTTCCTGTGGTTCGGCGCCCTCAAGTTCTTCCCGGGATTGAGCCCGGCCCACGACCTCGCAGCGCGCACCATCGAGACGCTGTCCGGCGGGATCGTGGGTCCCGGGGTTTCCGTTCCGGTGCTCGCGGCCTGGGAAAGCCTCATCGGAGTCGGCCTCATCCTTGGCGTCTTCCTGCGGGCCGTGTTGCTGTTGCTGGCGGTGCAGATGCTGGGCACGCTGACTCCACTGGTCCTGTTCCCGGCCGAGATTTTCACGCGGATCCCCTATGCGCCGACGCTGGAAGGGCAGTACATAATCAAGAACGCAGTACTGATCAGCGCCGCGATCGTGATTGGCGCCACGGTTCGGGGCGGGGGACTCGTCTCCGAGCCCGAGGCGCTGGAGATCGCGGAGCGGGTGTCACCACCGCCGGACTGACTTTCACATTCGACCGACGAGGGACGCATGGCCACCAAACTCGACAAGTCACTGAAGCGCGAGCTCGACATCAATGGCGAAGCCTGGATGCTCACGATCGCGCCTGAAGGCCTGAAGCTGGTGCCGAAGGGAAAGCGCAATGGGCATGAGCTGGCCTGGAAGGACATCATCAGCGGCGGCGCCGCGCTCACGGGCGCCCTCGGTGCGTCGCTCGACAAAGGAGAGGACTGAGCGGAATGCCATGGTGTGGGACAGGGGCAGACGCGCTCCTGTCCGCGTAAACCGTCGCACGCCGTCCGCCATGACCGGCCAGCCGCCTGAGCGTGGCGTCCAGCTCGAGGTCACGCCTCGCCCAGGTTGCTGGTGCTCGTGTTGCGCGCGGTCGTTGCGACTGACGCTCGCTTTCGACGTCGGCGCGGTGCTGTTCGGCCCATGGGCGAGTCACTGCTGTTCCGGGGTCACGCGTTCCAGCCAGTGACGAGGATGGCCGGCTGCGAGCGAGCGATCAGGCCGGCTCGCGCAGATGCAGGCGGTGAGGCTCCGCGCGACCGACCTCCTTCCTGCGTTCCGTTCCCTGCTGCCGTGCTGGCCGGCGCCCTCCTGATCCACGCGACTCCGCAAGCCTCGGGGGTGCACTGACACCATGGCGGTCGCGCCGTCGCGCGCCGCCATCGCCCCGTCGCGCGCGCGCCGAACTCGAGGTCGCCTGGAGGTATGTGCTCGCGTGGAGCCATCCGGGGTATTGCTTCTGGTCCCACGGAACAACTGGCCGAGCTTGCCTCGATGGTCTTCCTGACGAGAAGCTTGCTTGCATGCGCCCGTCGCGTCCGACGGTTCGCTCCCGCTCCATTCACCGAACCATGACCGCACCGATCACGCATGCTTCCACGGGAATCCCCGGCCTCGACGACGTTCTCGAGGGTGGGCTCCATCCCAACCGACTTTACCTCGTCGAGGGAACGCCGGGCTCCGGAAAGACGACGCTCGCCTTCCAGTTCCTGCTCGAGGGAGCGCGGCGGGGCGAACGAACGCTCTATGTCAGCCTGTCCGAGACGGCGGAGGAATGTCACGCCGTCGCTGCATCCCACGGCTGGAACATCGATGGCATCACGATCCGCGAGGTGATGCCTTCGCCGACGTCGCTCGCACCAGCCGAGCAGTACACGGTGTTCCACCCCTCGGAGGTGGAGCTCTCCGACACGACGCGGCGCATTCTCGATGACGTGGAAGAGGTGCAGCCCTCACGGCTGGTGCTCGATTCGCTGTCGGAGTTCAAGTTGCTGGCCGGGAGTCCGCTCCGGTTCCGGCGCCAGATCCTGGCGCTGAAGCAGTACTTCGCCGGGCGACAGTGCACTGTGGTGCTCCTCGACGACCTGACCGCCGTGGACCAGGACCTCCAGGTGCAGAGCATCGCCCACGGCGCAATTCTCCTCGAACAGACCATCCCGACGTTCGGGAGTGCGAGGCGCCGCCTCAGCGTGACCAAATACCGTGGCAGCGCGTACCGCGGCGGGTTTCACGACTACGAGATCCGCCGGGGTGGCCTGGAGGTCTATCCGCGGCTGGTGGCCGCGGAGCACCGTGGGCCGTCCAGCCGGGACCGGATGCCCAGCGGCCTGTCGGGTCTCGACAGCCTGGTGGGCGGCGGTCTCGAGCGTGGCACAAGCACCCTGATGGCGGGGGCAGCGGGAACCGGCAAGTCCACCCTCGCGGCGCTGTTCTGTGCGCGCGCGGCCGAAGCCGGCATTCCCTCGGCGCTGTTCATCTTCGACGAGAGCATCAACACGCTGTTGAGCCGCCTTTCCGGGCTCGGCGTTGACCTCGCGCCGCACGTCGAGGCTGGGCGCATCCTGGTGCGCCCCATCGACCCGGCGGAACTCTCGCCCGGCGAATTCGTGCACGCCATCCGCCAGGCGGTCGAGGAGCGACAGGCGGCGATTGTCGTGATCGACAGCCTGAACGGGTACCTCAACTCGATGCCTGACGAGAAGTTCCTGGTCGTGCAGCTGCACGAGCTCCTGTCCTTCCTCGGGCAGCGTGGCGTCGCCACGATCCTCGTCGCCGCGCACCACGGCCTGATCAGCAGCAACATGACCTCACCCGTGGATGCCAGCTACCTGGCGGATGCGGTGGTGCTGCTGCGGTACTTCGAGGCCGAAGGCGAGGTCCGGCAGGCGATCTCGGTGGTGAAGATGCGTGGTGGCGCCCACGAGCGAAGCATTCGCGAGTTCCGGATGGCCAACGGGCGACTGTCGATCGGCGAGCCCCTGCGGGACTATCGAGGGGTCCTGACGGGCGTCCCGGAGAAGAAGATCCGCTCGTGACGGTCGCGTCCGAGAACCTCGAGCGGAGGCTCCTGATTCTTGCCCCCGTCGGCCGGGATGCCTCCCTGATGGGCCGGATGCTGCGCCACGACGCGATCGTGTCGGTGGCGTGCACCGACCTGGAGGCGGCCATCGAGGAACTCGAGCGGGGGGCGGCGGCGATCCTGCTGGCGGAGGAAGCACTCGCGGACAACGACGGCCTGCTCGAGGCGTACATCGCGAAGCAGCCGCCATGGTCCGACCTTCCGGTGCTGCTGTTGACCCGACCCGGGGCCGACTCGGGCTTCGTGGAGCGGGCCATCGACACGTTCGGCAACGTCACGGTGCTGGAGCGTCCCGTGCGCATGGTCGCGTTCCTGAGCGCCGTGCGTAGCGCGATGCGGGCCCGGGCGCGCCAGTACCAGACCCGGGCGTACATGGCGGAGCGCGAACTGGCGGATCGCCGCAAGGACGAGTTCCTGGCGACGCTGGCGCACGAGCTGCGCAACCCGCTCGCGCCGATCCGGAACTGGGTGAGCGTACTGCGACTCTCCGCCACGGGACAGTCGGCCAGCCACGTCTGGGACATGATGGACCGGCAGGTGAACCACATGGTGCGGCTGGTGGATGACCTGATGGAGCTGTCGCGCATAACGAGGGGGACGATCGAGCTTCGCCGGGAGCCGGTTGCGCTGGCCGACGTCATCTCGGCGGCGGTCGAGACGATTCGTCCGCTCGCCGACGCCGCGCAGCACGAGCTGCTCGTGCAGGTCCCCGGGGACCGGGTGGTGGTCGACGGGGACCCGGTGCGCCTGGCGCAGGTGTTCAGCAACCTGCTCAACAACGCCGTCAAGTACACGGACGCCGGCGGGCGGATCGGCCTGGTGGCGCGGCGCGAGTTCGGGCGCGCCATCGTGTCGGTCACGGACTCCGGGATCGGGATCGAGCCGGCGGCGCTGCCCCGGGTCTTCGACATGTTCGTCCAGGCCGATGTCACGCATCGACAGGCGCAGACGGGACTCGGGATCGGGCTGACCCTCGTGCGGTCCATCGTCGAGATGCACGGCGGGCGCGTGACGGCGCGCAGCGCCGGAGTGGGCCAGGGGAGCGAGTTCGTGGTGGAACTGCCGGTCATGCGCTCGGTGGCTGCACCGGCGACGCCGGCGCCCGGTCCCGGACGGCGAGCCGTCGGCCTGCCGCGCGTGCTGGTGGTCGATGACAACGAGGATGCCGCCGACAGCCTCGGGGCTCTGCTGCGCATGCTCGGCGCGGAGGTGCGAGTCGCGCACGACGGTAGGACGGCGCTGGAACTGTACGGCGCCTTTCACCCGGCGGCGGTGTTCCTCGACCTGGGGATGCCGGGGATGGACGGCTTCGAGATCGCGCGCCGGATTCGATCGCGTCCTGAATCGAGGGACGCGATGCTGGTCGCCTTGACGGGATGGGGACAGGAGAAGGACCGACGCCGGACCGCGGCGGCCGGGTTCAACCGGCACCTGGCGAAGCCCGCGGACGTTGAAACGCTGCGGTCCGTGCTGGCGTCGGTCTCGTGGTGACTCGTGACTCGTGACTCGTGACTCGTGACTCGTGACTCGTGACTCGTGACTCGTGACTCGGCCGGGCGGGGGAAGCTTCAGTCTGCGCGTCGTGACGCGCGGTCGGTCACCAGGTGCTCACCATGCGGTGCGCCGGGCTCGAACTTCGTGGTCGGGGCAGGGCTTTCGATGGCCTGCTTGAAGCGTCGGAGGTCGTCGGCGATCTGCTGGCCGGGTTCCTCGCCGAAGAGCCGCGCGATGGCGGCGCCGAAGCGGCCCCCGGGAGGGTCATAACTCAGGTCGACGTGCACCTCGGTTCCGCGTCCGCCCTCGACGGGGAGGAATGCGACGCGGCCTTCATGCGTGATGTCGTCGTCGGCGCCGACGGTCCGCCACGAGATCACCGCGTCGGGAATGTCCTCCACGATCTCGGCATCCCATTCGACCCGGCGTCCCGCGGGCGCCTTGGCGACCCAGTGGGACCGTCCGTCGCCCGTGGACTCGACGCCCTCGAGATGGTACATGAAGCGCGGCAGGTTCTCGAACTCACGCCAGAAGGCATAGACTTCGCCGGGCGGCCGCCCCACCGTGATGCCCTTGCTCACAAGCATTGCTGGCCTCTCCGCATCCAGGGACTCTCGCAATACATGCACCTTTCCCGTCGCGCGCAATTGTCCGGCGGCGATCGGTAATGGACGTGTTCGTTCTGTTACGCCGGGTCACCAACGACCTCATCCTCACGCCCGCAGATCTCCGCGGGCCCGTGCGTTCATTCGGGACGGGCGACTCCTTGAACGACATCCGGACTTCGCACGGTGCCGCTCGCGCGCTAACGTTGACGCCGGGATACGCTGCACGCCGAACCTGTATCCCGTCGCATAGGTGTCCCACGGTCGATGCCACGCCAGCCCGCCGCACGCATGTCGTTCAACCGCACGTCGCGACGCACGTGAGCACCTGCCCGGGCTGCGGCGCGCACTGGCCTGACGAGTCGGACGATTGCGCGGCGCGCTTCAACGCGTTGCTGGCGCTCGACCACTCCCACGCGGAACCCTGGGGGAGTCGCCATGGGTCGGCGTTCGCGGTGTTTGCGCTGCAGCATCCGGATCGGCACTCGCGGGAGTCGCTCGAGCGGGCGTGGATCCTGCTCCAGACCACCCGCGTCCTTGGCCTCCCGGAGGCGCACGTGATCCGGCGCCTCAGGCGGAGCGGAAAGGAGCGGGTCGACTGGGGCCTGCCGTCGCTGCCCGCGGGACGTCCGCGCACGTTCGACATGACGATCGCCGACCTCGGCGATTTCCAGGCAGAAACGTATGCGGCGCACCTCGAGCAGTGGTGCGCCGCAACGCTTCGCGCCTGGCAGGCGCTCGCGACTGCCTGACGAGCCCGACGGGCGTCAGGTCGCCTTCTTCGCGCCGCGGCGGCCGCCGGACCGGCTGGAACCGTTCTTCAGCCCGCGGTTGCTGCGCCCGTTGCGCCTGGCGGTGCCGTTCCCCTTCGAGGATCGGGACGCCAATCCCCCGTTGGTGATGTCGATGTCTGCCGACGCCACGGCGAGGGCGTTGATTCCCCGCTCGGCGATCTGGCTCAGGAGCTTGTCGGCGTTCTTCTCCTCCTCCAGCGTCGCCTCGAGCAGGCGAACGGCGTCCCGGTGTCCCTGCGCCTGGGCATGGGCGATCGCCGTGCCGTAGGCCGCGATCTCGTAGTGCTCCACGCGCTGGGCGGCACCGATCATGGCGGCGTCGAGCGCAGGCTCCTCGCCGTCCATGTCGAGCACTTCCTTGCCTTCCTCGATCAGACCTTCCATGCCCTTGCACTTCACGCCACCCGTCCGTTCGCCCAGTCCTTCGAGGATCTCCTCGATCCTCGTCACCTGGACTTCGGTTTCACGGAGGTGCGATTCGAGTGCCTCCGCCAACTCGGGGCTGCCGGCGTTCTTCGCCATCTTCGGCAGGGCCTTCACCAGCTGGCGTTCGGCGCTGTAGAGGTCCCGCAGTTCGTGCACGAAGACGTCATGGAGCGATTGCATCGATGGCATGTGATCCTCCCGGACCGATTCCGTTTACATCGTGACGCCATGCCATGGCGCGCACGGTGAGTTGCGAGACCCAACCTTAGTGGCGGCATCGCGCGGCGAACATTCCGCCTGGGTGGCATCTCCTGTCGTCCCGTTGGAGATAGGACCTCACGGTCATTCCTCCGGTGGAACAGCGCGCGTCTCTCCGGACCAGTTGCCTCGGGGCAACGCGTCCTTCGTCTCGTCCGGATCGGGCTCGCTGCCTCCGGCGGCGCGCTGGTCGGCGTTCGTATCCGGATCCTCCTCACCGTACTCGTCCCGGCGCGGGTCGGGCGGCGTGGACTCCGTTTCGTTGTGGTCAGCCCAGGGCACGCCCCTGGTCGTGTTGGGTTCGGGCTTGTTCACGGTGGCCTCCCGGTGATTGGTCCGGCCTGTGACCCGCGTCCGCGCTTCCCGTTCCGTCGCGGGCCCTGCTCTGGCGCGACACGCTTGCGGTGGCTTGATTGCGCGGTCACCGCCATCAGCCCAGGCCGCATGATTCCAGCACGCGAAGCGCTCGAACGACTCCGCGAGGGCAACCGCCGCTTCGTGGCGGATGAACGCAGCCACGCGACCGATGCCAGCCGTTCGCATCGTGGCGACCTCGTGAACGGGCAGGCCCCGTTCGCGATCATCCTGGGATGCTCCGATTCACGCGTGCCGGCGGAGATCGTCTTCGACCAGGGACTGGGTGACCTCTTCGTCATCCGGGTCGCGGGCAACATCGTGGCGCCGTCGCAGGTCGGCAGTGTCGAGTTCGCCGCCGCGAAGTTCGGCACCCGACTGGTCGTGGTCCTCGGGCACTCGCGGTGCGGAGCGATCGAGGCGACCCTCGAGCAACTGCGGCGTCCGACCGCGGGGGATTCGCGGAGCCTTCGTTCCATCGTGGACCGGGTCCGGCCGTCCGTGGAGGCGCTCCTGGCGACCGACCTTCGGCACGATCCGGATGCGCTGATCCGTGACGCGGTGCGCGCCAACGTGCGCGTGTCGGCGAGCCAGCTGCGTCACGGGTCCGAACTCCTCGAGACGCTGATCGCGCGCGATGGCCTGCTGGTGGTGGGCGCCGAATACTCGCTGGAGAGCGGGACGGTGGAGTTCTTCGACGGCGTGCCGGAGGGACTGGCCCCGTGAGACGCGCGCCGATGCACGAGCGCGCCTGACGAGTGGAGGACCGGTGTCAGAGCTGAAAACGAAACGCACCCGTGACAGCGTGAAGGCGTTCCTCGACGGCGTGAGCGATGACCGGAGGCGCAAGGACGCCCGGACGGTGCTCGCGCTGATGAAGGACGTCACCGGGGAGAAGCCGGCGATGTGGGGATCGAGCATGGTCGGCTTCGGCAGCTACCACTACCGGTACGCCAGCGGGCAGGAAGGAGACTGGCCCCTCGTGGCGTTCTCACCGCGCAAGCAGAACCTCACGCTGTACATCATGCCCGGCTTCCAGGGCTACGGCGACCTGCTCGCGAAGCTGGGCACGCACAAGAAGGGGCAGTCGTGCCTGTACCTGAAGTCGCTCGAGGACGTCCACCTGCCGACGCTCAAGGCGCTCGTCAGGCAGTCGGTGCGCCACATGAAGCAGGTGGTGAAGGAGCGGAGCAGGGCATCCCGGGATCCGGCACGATAGGACCTGCCGGGATGCGTCGCGTCCCCACGTCGCGTCCACGGAATCCCGAACCGCGATTGGGCAGAGAAAGGCCCCCGCAGTGGATGGGTTGAGCATCCTCTGCGGGGGCTTTCCGCCGGTGATCACTGGCGATTCGGTTCGATGCCCTGCACCGAGGTGCAGTCACGCCAGTCATCTTGCCCTTGTCGGACGGGTCCAACTCAGGTGTCCCGCTGCACGCGGAACGTCAGTTGTGTCCAGCGACCTCACAACCTGCACCCGGATTCGAACTCTCCTGGTGCTGCGCGACGGTGGCGTCCCACCTTGGCGCGTCCGATCGAGCAAACCCGTCACTCGAACGGGCCGCGAATATGACGACCCCTGGCGCCGCGGTCAAGCAGAACTTTTCGACACGGATTTCCTGAACGTTCCCACACGAAACGGTGGAAAACAATGTTGAAGGACGACGCACCGATCAACGAGTGGCCACGGCGCGGCTGCCATAGCGCTGCGTGAGGAACCCCACGATCAGGCCGACCATCGAGCCGGGGATCAGGATCTCCCAGAAGTACTTCTGCCCGTTCGCCGCCGGCATCATCGCGATCGGGAGCGCGAAGAGTGCGCCCATGAACAGCCCGAAGACCACGCCGGCGCCAAGGTTGTTCACCTTCTTCGCGAACCAGCCGATGAGGATCCCGGCGATCAGGCCCTTGCCCATGGAGCCGATCACGATCCCGGCGATCTCCGGCGCCACTTCCGGTGCCGACACCAGCGCCGTGAGTCCGTCAAAGATCCCCAGCACGCCACCTGCAACCAGTCCGAGTACGGGCTTGTTCATGCGATGCTCCGGTGAGTAGTGGCGCCCGCCAGCCGTGCGCCTTCGTTTCCCTTTAGGCGGCCGTTCCTGGCCTCATTACACGCCGCGCCACCACAGAATGAACAGCCTCACCACGAGGTACGCGAGCAGGAGCAGGATCAGCGCATTGTTGCGCCGGTAGAACCGCACCGCGCGTTCCAGCGCGGATTCGCGGTACGCCGAGACCGCGGTGCCATCGAGCCAGGCGCGCACGTCGGCGGCCAGCGCGTCGACGGAAGCGTACCGCGCCGCGGGATCCTCGGCGGTCGCGCGGGCGAGGATGGCCCGGAGCGGCGCCGCGGGACGGGCTCCGTCGAGGAGTCGCCGGAGCATGACGCCGAGCCCGAAGACGTCCACCCGGACGTCCACCGCGGGCTTGCCGCCGCCTGACTGCTCGGGGGGGATGTAGCCAGGCGTTCCGATGATCGCGCCGTCGGCGGTGTCCGGCTCGACCTCGTGGTGGCGTCGCGCTTCCGCGGGAACGGAAGGATCGGCCGCTGCCGGACCACTCCCGGCAATCTTGGCCGCGCCCCAGTCGAGGACGAGCACCTCACCGAATTCGCCGATCATGACGTTTCCCGGCTTGAGGTCGCGGTGAATGACGCCTCGCGAGTGAGCGAAGGACACGGCATCGCAGACCGCGAGGAACCGTCGCAGCACCTGCCCGGGAGACTCCTCGCGCGCCAGTTCATCGAGCCGCCGTCCGCGAACGAGGCGCATCACGTAGAACGGCCGCCCGTCGGCCAGTTCGCCGGCATCGTGCACCGAGATGATCCCGGGATGCTCGAGCCGGGCCAGCACGCGCGCCTCCTGCTCCAGCCGCCTCGCCAGCTCGCCGTGCTCGAGTTCCGTGGTGAGGACCTTGAGCGCGACGTCGCGCCGCAGTCGCCGGTCCGATGCGCGATAGACCGCGCCCATGCCGCCGCGGCCCAGCAGCTCGTGGATTTCATACCGGTCGCCGGCGTCGGGGCGGTCGACGGCATCGCGCAGGCGCGCGATCGCGGCGTCGGACAGCGGCTTCACGCGTTTCGCCCGAGGAGCGCGCGGGCCTCGTCGCGGAACTCGGCGTCCGAGGCGGTCAGCGAGCGCAGCGTGTCGAGGACATGCCCGCGGAACCGGCCGCGCGCCCAGTGCAGGTAATTGGCGACCTGCGTGACGGGAAGGCCGAACCGGGCCGCGACGTCCGCATAACGCGGAGGGGTTTCCGCGTCCGCCCCCTCGACGTCATGGGCGACGAAGACGTCGAACGTGACGTCGCGCCCCACCGCACGGCACTCGTCGCGGAGCCGATCCAGCGAGAGCGTCATGACGCTCCTCACCCACTCGCGCTCGAACAGGCGGTCGACGTCGCTGTCGACCGCCAGCGCGGGCGCCTCCTCGAGGGGGACGGCGGTGAGGTGGCCGCCACGCTTGAGCCGGTGTGCCGCCTCGTTCGCGGTCGAGGCATACGCGTGCAGGCAGGCGCGGAGGAAGGTCCGGAAGCGGCCCTTCGCGGCGTCGTAGCGCGCCAGCCAGTCGCGCTCGAGCGCGTGGGCGAGGAAATCGTGCGCCAGGTCCTCCGCGTCAGGCAGGTCGAGCGACCACTGGCGTCGCAGCACCGCGATGACCGGCCCGCGGTACGCGCGCACGACGAGATCGACGGCCCGCGCCCGCAGCGCGCTGTCCGTACTCGTGAGCCCTTCGACGATCGAGACGCGGGTATCGGGGAACACGAGAGGGCAGGGTGCCGAAGGCGGTGGACAGCGCTCAGGTCGCGCACCGGAAACCTGCAACCGGCAACCTCCGCCCCGCCATCATGCGGCGTCGTAGGCCTGTCGCAGCCATCCGATGAGCTGCGCATCGACCTCCTTCGCCGATTCGAGGCGCACCCGGTGCGTCATCATCGCGTTCCACGAACCCGCCGCCTCGAGCCGGCCAGCGGGGGCCACGCCCTTCAGCTTCAGGCCCACGTCGAACCTCGACTTCGTCGACGGGTGCAGGGTGGCGAACTGGGTCTTCCGGCGCAGGGACAGATACCCCTTCTTCGGTGCCTGCTCGATATCCGTCCCGAACGCGGCAATCGCGTTCATCAGGGCGTCGAAGACCGGCCTCAACGCCGCCTTGTCCCCCTCGAACATCGCGGCGACGAGGTCGACGCCGCCGGCCACCTGGGCCGACGCATCGGACTTGAACGTCGCATGTGCGACCAGGTTCGCGTATCCATGGGTCAGCCCGTGTTCCGACTTGAGCCAGGTGACCAGCTCGCCGTGCTTCGCCTTCCCGCTGCCACGCGCGAGCACCGTCCACTGCTCGAGGGACTTTCCGGTATTCGCCTCGAGGTTCCTTTCCATCGAGGCCATCTGCGCCTCGGGATCCGTCGCCATGCTGCACTCCGTTGGGGTCGTCAGGAGGAGTTTAGGCGCCGCCCACCCGGTTCATTAGGGCCCGTGGCGGGCCGGCGGCCGGGAGACCGGAGCTGCTATGCAGGAGTCTCGGCTGGCCGGGCGTCGGGAACCGCACGGCCGCGAGGTGGGGCCAGGTCCTGCGCTCCCATGACGCGAAGGTACTCGCGATCCCACGCGGCGGGGACGCTTTCGCGCGGCGAATAGGGGCCGGGTTGGTACACCCGCGACATCACCCCCAACTGGCTCTGCTCGCAGATGTGCCAGTCCTGGCGGTTGGTGCGGTCCCAGAATTCCTCGGCGTCGGCAATGTTGTAGCCGGGTTGCGATGGCGCCTCGGGATGGACCATCCACTCGCAGGTGACGAGGCTGGCCGTCGCCGACCGCGGGGTCACCGAGTACCACACCGCGTAGTCCGGGTGGAGGCTCAGCATCATGCCCGGAAAGAGCGTGTAGTAGTACGCCCGCGCGCGATCCTCGTCAGGCAGGTCACCGAGCGGGATCGCGCAGGCACGTCCACTCATGGTCGCGCTCTCGTGCGGTTGCCGGATCTCCATGTAGCCGCCGAGGAAGGGACCTTCCACGAGGTCGTTGGCGCCGCTGGTGTACGGGAGCTTCGTCGTCAGCTCGGGATGGATGGTCGGGCAGTGGAGGCACTCGGAGTAGTTCTGGAGGATCAGCTTCCAGTTCGCCCCGACCTCGTAGTCGATCCGGCGCACCGAGGTGAGCGACGACAGGTTGAACCGGGCAAACCGGTGCCGCAGCGGGGCGAAGGCCTCCTCGACGGGTTCAGGGTCCGGGGCGAGGTTCACGAACACGAAGCCCTCCCACCGACCCACGGCCGCGGCGTGCAGGGGGTAGTCCGCCATCGAGAACCCGGGGGTGCCCGCCATGTGCGGAGCACCGACCAGCCGCCCGTCGAGACGATAGGTCCAGGCGTGGTAGGGACACTGGATGGTCTCCGGCAGCGTTCCCGCGGACTCCGTGCAGAGCCGCGTCCCGCGGTGACGACAGACGTTGAAGTGGGCCCGGATCTGCCCTTCCCGGTCGCGCACGACGATGAGGCTCTCGCCGGCCACGCTGGCGAGGCGATACGCCCCCGCGACGGCGAAGTCGCCCTCCCGGCCGACACAGATCCAGTGGCTGGCGAAGACCCGTTCCTGCTCCAGGGCCAGGATATCGGGTGACGCGTAGTACCGGCCCGGCATGGTGCGGGCGCCGGCCTGGAAGCTCTCGGTGGTCTTCAGGAAGGACATCGGGACGGGGCCGGGGTTCGGCCGCAGAACACGGCAAGTTGAATCTGGTAAGACGTTGTGAGCAGGGGGAGCCAGGGATGGTTGGCCAATGGTGCCCCCCGCAACCCGGAACCATCTTGGTGGGACTTCAGGAGGCTGGCGTGACGGATCAATCGATGGCGCGGGTGGCGGTGCTGGCCGCGGGGATCGCGGTCGCCGGCTGGGCGGCGGGGAACGGGTTCGTGCGCGCCCGGCTTGGCGATCGCTATGTGACCGTGAAGGGGATCTCGGAACGTGAGGTCACGGCGGACCTCGCGATCTGGCCGCTGCGGCTGGTGGTCGCGGACAACGACCTGTCGCGAGCGCAGACCCGGCTGCAGGCCAACGTCCGGGAGGTGCTGCAGTTCCTGGCCCGGCACCAGGTCGACACCGCCCAGGTGACGATGCAGGATTTCGCGGTGGTGGACGCGCTGGCCAACGAGTATCGCAGCGGCGCCGTCGAGGGGAACCGGTACATCATCCGGCAGGTGATCGTGGTCCGGTCGGACATCCCGGCGCGGGTGCAGGCGGCCAGCCAGCGGGTGAGCGAGCTGGTGAACGCGGGCGTGGTGCTCTCGTCAGGCGCCGAGTACGGCAATGGCGGACCGACGTTCATCTTCCGGGGGTTGAACCAGCTGAAGCCGGAGATGATCGCGGAGGCGACGGCGCGGGCGCGCGAGGCGGCGGAACAGTTCGCGGCCGACTCGCGCAGCGGCCTGGCCGGGATCCGCCGGGCCAACCAGGGCGTCTTCGAGATCCTGCCGCGCGACCAGGCGCAGGGCATTACCGAGGGCACGCAAGTGGCGAAGGTCGTGCGGGTAGTCTCCACGGTGGACTACATCCTGCGTTAGGCGCAGGGAGGCGACGAGCATGGGCATGGAGCGCAACCTCCGCTGGATCGCGCGGTTCTGGCGGGCCCTCGCGCTGGTGCCGTTGGCGCCACTCGCCGGCCTGGCCCCCGCGGCCTTGGCGCAGGAGACGGCGTCGGTCGCTGCCCGGCTGCCGGATCGCCTGGCCGACGCGGACTTCTGGGCCCTGGTGTCCACGATCTCGGAACCCGGCGGTTACTTCCGGATCCAGGACAACTTCACGTCGAACGAAGGCGAGATCGGGCAGCTGTACACGATGCTGCGCGATCGCGGCACGAACGGTGGCGTCTACCTGGGCGTGGGCCCCGAGCAGAACCTGACCTACATCGCCGCCATCCGGCCGCGGATGGCGTTCATCGTCGACATCCGCCGCCAGGCCGTGATGCAGCACCTGATGTTCAAGGCGATCTTCGAGCTGGCGCCCGATCGCGCCGACTTCATCGCGCTGCTGTTCTCCAAGCCCCGACCGGCGGGCCTGGATTCAACGACCGCCATTCAGGCCATCTGGGACGCCTTCTGGCCGGTGCGGTCGGACAGCGCGACGTGGAAGGCCAATTACGCGCGGATCGCCGGCCTCCTGACGAAGACACACGGTTTCACCCTCACGCCGGACGAGGTGGACGGCCTGCGGCACGTCTACGACTCGTTCTACTGGTACGGGCCCGTCATCTCCACCAACGGGGCGCCGCGTGGCGGTGGCGGCCCGAACGGGACGACCTTCGCCGACCTGACCGGCTACTCGCCCGATGCCAGTGGCCAGCCGCGGAGCTTCCTGGCCAGTGAGGACGACTACCGGTACGTGCGATCGCTGCACTTGCGTAACCTCGTCGTGCCCGTGTCCGGCGACTTCGGCGGGCCAAAGGCGATCCGCGCGATCGGCACCTGGCTGAAGGAACGGGGCGGCGTGGTGAGCGCGTTCTACGTCTCGAACGTCGAGCAATACCTCTTCGGGGACGGGAAGGCGCAGGCGTTCTACGACAACGTGGCGACCCTCCCGGTCAACGACGCCAGCGTGTTCATCCGGCCTTACTCGCTCCGGAGATTCGGCCCCACCCAGCCGCTCTGCCCGATCGCACCGTTCCTCGAGGCCGCCAGGGCGGGGCGCGCCCCTCGCATCAACGACGCGCTCTCCTGTCCCCGTTAGGTGCCCGGTGGGAAACGTGACGGGAGAGGTGGGAGCCGGCTGCCGTAAGGAAGACTAGCGATGCCGACCTATGTCGCGCTGCTCCGCGGGATCAACGTCGGCAAGGCCAAGCGGGTCGCCATGGCCGACCTCCGCGCGGTCATCGAGTCCCTCGGGTACACCGATGCCCGGACGCTGCTGAACAGCGGGAACGCGGTCTTCTCGTCGCCACGCTCGCTGAAACGGAGCGCGGCGGAGGACCTGCGGGCGGCGCTGGAGCGGAAGACCGGTGTCTCGTCGCGCTTCACCCTCCGGTCCAGTCGTGAACTGGACATGGTGGTGCAGGAGAACCCGCTGCTCGATGTCGCCGACGACATGTCACGGCTCTTCGCGGCGTTCGTGGCGGAGCCGGCCGGCCTTGCCAGGCTCAAGCCGCTGCTCGCGGAGACCTGGGCCCCGGAGTCCGTGGCACTGGGTCCCGGAGTGGCCTACTTCTGGTGCCCCAACGGCCTGCTCGAGAGCAAAGCGTCCGAGGCCATCGGCAGGGTGCTGAAGGACGGCGTCACCGTCAGGAACTGGGCGACAGTGAGCAAGCTGCACGCTTTGGCCGGACCGCGGTAACGGGTCCGGCTGGCCGCGGGGACGCGCTGGCCCATCGCCGCCTTATTGCGCCGGTCCGCCCACGCGCCCGCCGGTCCTGATCTCGTAGTCCTTCGGGGGCTCCTTGTCGAGCAACCAGCGCACGAAGTAATCCCAGCGGCGCCGCATCATGTAGTTGCCCGCGGCGCCGTACCCGTGCGCGGCGTTCGGGATCATCAGCAGGTCGAAATCCCTGTTCGCCTTGATGAGCGCGTCGACCACCAGTTCGGTGCTGCCCGGCGGCACGTTGTTATCGAGCGTTCCGTGCGCCAGCAGGAGCTTCCCCTTGAGGTTCTTCGCCAGCGACTGGTTGGCCTCCACCGTGTAGTTGTCGGTGCCATCGGGATTGCGCACCAGCAGACCCTGGTATCGCTCACCCCAGTCGTCCTCGTAGTTGCGCTGGTCGTGGTTCCCCGACTCGGCGATGCCGACCTTGAAGAAGTCGGGATACCGGAACATCGCCCCGGCCGTGATGAATCCGCCGCCCGAATGCCCCCACATGGCGGCCTTGTCGATGTCGATCCACGCATGCCGCCTCGCGAGGTCCTGCATGCCCGCCACCTGGTCGGGGATGGTGTTGTCGCGACCCATCGCGCCGTAATAAGCGTCGTGGAAGGACTTCGAACGCCCGGGGGTGCCGCGCCCGTCGATCGTCACCACGATGAAGCCCAGTTCGGCCAGCGCCTGACGATCGCCGCGCGCCGCGGTGAAGCTGCGGCTCCCCGTGCTGCCGCTCTGGGGGCCGGGATACGCGTTGTTGATGATGGGATACTTCTTCGTGGAATCGAAGTTCGTGGGACGGAACATGAGGCCGTACAGGTCCGTCTTCCCGTCGGCCGCCTTGACCGTGATCGGGATCGGCGGCTTCCAGCCGACGGCGATGAGGGGACCGATGTCCGCCTTCTCCAGTGGCATGACCAGCTTCCCGCTGGCGTCGCGAACGGTCACCACCGGGGGAGTATCAGGCGTAGAGTAGGTGTCGACCAGGTACTTCCCGTCCGGTGACAGCTGGACGTCGTGCGTGCCGTCGTCGGGCGTGAGCGAGACCACGCCCTTTCCGTCGAGGCCGGTGCGATAGTAGTGGCGGAAGTAGGGATCCTGGCCCGGCTCACGGCCGTTGGCGCCGAACCACAGCGTACGCGCCTTCTCATCGATCCGGGCGATGTCGGTCACCGGCCCCTCGCCGCTGGTCACCTGGTTCTTCAGGGAGCCCGTCGCGAGGTCGTACAGATAGAGCTGCCCCCAGTCGTCGCGCTGTGAGTACCACAGCACCTCGTTCGTCGACCAGAGCACGCGCCACCCGGTCCGGGACTCGAAGTGGGTCTCTTCGGTCTCCTTGAACACCGTTCGCACCGCGCCGGTCGCCGCGTCCGCGACCTTGAGCACGGCATCCTTGTGGTCCCGCGAGGTCGACACCAGGGCGAGTCGTGAGCCGTCGGGGCTCCAGTTGTAGTCGCCCATGCTGAGGTTGTCCCCCAGCGTCGCGCGATGGAAATCGGGCGGCATCTGCAACCGGACCGTGCGTCCGGACTCGACCTCGATGATGACCCGATGGACCATGGCGACCACGCTGTCGCCGGGCAGCGGGTACTTCCACGACCGCAAGGCGGGCCTGCCGACGGCGGTCGAGAGCATGTGCATCTCGCCGACGCTCCGCTCGTCCTGCTGCTGGGTCGCGATCTTCCGCGAGTCCGGCGACCAGAGGAGGATCGCGCGATCGCTCGATGCCCAGCCCGCGTTGTCGGTCGCGTACCCGAAATCCCGAATCCCGTCGGTGGTGAGCGCACGCTCCTGCCCGCTGGACATGTCGCGGACCCAGAGGTTCCAGTCACGGATGAAGGCGCCCAGCCGCCCGTCAGGCGACACATTGAGCGGCGGTCCCCCGTTGCCTCGGCCTCCTCCCACCCCGCCCCCGCGTCCGCCGCGTCCACCACGCCCGAGCGCGGCTCCGGTGGCATTGCCGGCAGCAACACAGCCCGCGCCCTTCACGTCGCAACGGAACCGTCGCGTGCCGAGGTTGAACGACACGCTGTCCATCCGCGCGCTGAAGTCGATCGACTGGAATGGCAGTTGCGTTGCCGACACGGTCGTGCCGGACACCGCGGTCAGCGCCACCGCCAGGGTGGCGTGGTTGAACGCGGGTTGGACGCGCTTCGCCGATGGCGTCACGAGCCGGAACTCGCTGCCGGAAGTCGTGGTCGCGCGATACCAGAAGCGGCCGTCGGCGAGCCAGTTCGCCGTCACGGCTCCGCCGATCACCGGGTTGGTGAGGTTCGGGCCGAGCAGGTTCACGGCGCGGTCGTATTCGGCCGCGGTCATCCGACCGGACTGCGCTGCCATACAGGTCGGCAGCGCGAAGAGCATCGCGAATGCCGCGAGCGAGAGCGGACGAGAGGAGGCAGGCATGGACGTTTCGGGCCGGTCAGTCAGTTGGGCGTGGAAGGAGCCGCCCCAAACACTGAACCCGGGCGGCGGCCCTGACAACTCCCTTGAGGGATCCCTGTCGCCTAGCTTGCGAGGGACACAGACACGAGGAGCCGTTGTGCGAAGCCGCATGAGGTGGTTCGTGGGACTGTTGTTGATCGCGGGGTTCGTGCCCCTCCTCGCCTGCTCGAAGCGGGCGCAGCGACAGCCCCCGCCGGCAAGCGGTGGTCTGGCGGCTGGCGATCATACCTTCACGGTGAACCACGGCGGGCGCCGTCGCACCTACGTCGTGCACGTGCCGCCTGCCGCCACCTCGGCGCTTCCCGTGCTCCTCGCGTTCCACGGGGGCGGCGGCTGGGCGGCCAACTTCCAGGGATACTCCGAGTTGGACCGGCTGAGTGACCGGGAGCGGTTCCTGCTGGTGTACCCGAATGGCACCGGGCCGCTGCCGAACCGCCTGCTCACATGGAACGCCGGCGACGGGTGTTGCGGGTACGCGATGACCAACACCATTGACGACATCGGCTTTGTCGTGGCGGTCGTGGCCGACCTCGAATCACGAACGCGCATCGACCGCAAGCGCATCTACGCCACCGGACATTCGAACGGTGCGATCCTCTCACATCGACTGGCCGCCGAGCGTCCCGGCCTGGTGGCCGCCATCGCGCCCGTCGCCGGGTCGCTGGACCTGAAGACGTTCGCGCCGAGCGCACCCGTCGCCGTCCTCCAGGTGCACAGCGTGGATGATCCGCGCGCGTTGTACGCGGGCGGGCTCGGGCCTCCGTTCCCGGGTACGGACAATCGCGTGTTCCACCAACCCGCACAGTCGGGTCTCGATCGCTGGATCAGCGCGAACGGTTGCTCGACGCGACCGGACACGCTGGAGACGCGGCGTGGGACGCCCGCCACCGGGGGCTCCAACCAGACGGCAACCCTGCTGGCCTGGCGCGGGTGCCGCGGTGGGATGGAGGTCCGCCACTGGAAGCTGACGGGGTCCGGGCATGCCTGGCCGGGGGACTCGCGACCGCCCGGTGGTGAAGAGACGGCTGGTCCGCAGACGACGCTCGTGCGCGCTGCGGACGAAGTGTGGGCCTTCGTGAGCCGGTTCCGGCGGCCGTGAAGGTCATCCTCTTCGGTGCCACGGGGATGGTCGGCGCCGGCGTGCTCCGGGAATGCCTTCGCGACGACCGTGTGCAATCGGTGCTGTCCGTGCAGCGATCCTCGTCAGGCACGATGCATCCCAGGGTGCGCGAATTGGTTCGCGGCGACTTCCATGACTTTCGTGACGCCAGGACCGACTTTGTGGGCGCCGATGCCTGCTTCTTCTGTCTCGGGGTGACGGCGGTGGGCAAGACGGAAGCGGAGTACAGCCGCCTCACCTACGACATCACGCTGGCCGCGGCGACGGCGCTTTCGGAGGTGAACCCGCGCATGACGTTCTGTTACGTCTCGGGGCAGGGAACCGACAGCACCGAGCGCGGGCGCTCGATGTGGGCCCGGGTGAAGGGGCGGACGGAGAACGCGTTGTTACGGCTGCCGCTCGAGGCATACGTGCTTCGCCCCGGCTACATCCAGCCACTGGGCGGCATCGTCTCGAAGACCAGGGTCTACCGCGTGTTCTACCAGGTCATGGGACCGCTCTATCCCCTGTTGCGCCGTCTCACACCGAACCTGGTGACGACGAATGAAGCGGTCGGCCGTGCGATGATCGAGCTGGCAGTGGGCGGATACCAGAAGCGGGTGATCGAGGTCAGGGACATCAACGCCCTTGCCGCGCGCGAGAGACGAGAAGGAAGCCCGTAACGTTGACCACCGCCTCTGGCCTCCGGCCTCTGGCCTAGTTCTTCCTGTCCTCCACCACCCACCCGTCACGCAGCGTGATCACCCGGTTCCCGACCGCTGCGTTTTCCTCGGAGTGGGTGACCTGGATGATCGTGGTGCCGGCCTGGTTCAACTGGCGGAACAGCTCCATGATCTCCCGCGCCTGCGACGAGTGCAGGTTCCCGGTCGGCTCGTCGGCGAGCAGCAGCGCAGGCCGGGCAATCACCGCACGCGCCACGCCGACCAGCTGCTGCTGCCCGCCTGACAACTGGCGGGGATAGAGGTCCTTCTTCCCAACGATCTGGAACCGGTCGAGCGTATCGGCGACGATCGCGGACCGCTGGTCCTTGGGGACATTCCGGTACGACAGCGGCACGTCGAGGTTCTCGGCCACGGTGAGGTCGTCGAGCAGGTGGTACTGCTGGAAGACGAACCCGATGTGGCGGCGGTTCAGCGCCAGTCGCGCCTTGTTGTCCAGGCGATGGACCGGGTGCTGGCGGAAGTGGTACTCGCCTGTCCAGGCTCCGTCGAACATGCCGAGGATGGCCAGCAGGGTGGACTTTCCGGCGCCCGACGGTCCCATGATGGTGATGAACTCACCGTGGGCGATATCGAACGTGATGCGGCGCAGCAGGAAATTCCGTCCGGCGGGTGACTCGATGACCTTCTCGAGGGCACGGAGCGAAACGAGCGGGCCGGATTCGACCCGCTCTTCAGCTTCAGCCAGCGCGGCGGTGGAACGGAACGGCCACATTGCAGGTTGGGAGAGGGGAGATGGGAGGTTCGGGAATCACGGTGGAGGATCGGTGGCTGGAACGTTGCGTCGGCCCCCGATGATCCGCCACCTCAGACTCTCCCGCGACTCCCGTCTCCCTCTCAGCCTAGTGCGTGACCACCGCGTCGTCGGCGACCTTCCCGTCGAACAGGTGGATCGACCGGTCGGCGTGGGCCGCGTAGCGCGGATCGTGCGTCACCATGCAGATCGTGGCGCCGCCGCGGTGGAGTTCCTGGAGCAGGCCCATCACGGCCTCGCCGTTGACCGAATCGAGGTTACCGGTCGGCTCGTCGGCCAGGAGGATGGCGGGGTCGCCAGCTACCGCGCGCGCCACGGCGACGCGCTGCTGCTGGCCGCCTGAAAGCTGCGACGGGTAGTGCTTCATCCGGTGCGCCATCTGCACGCGCTCGAGGGCGTCCCCAACGCGCTTCTTCCGTTCCTGGGACGACATCCCGCGGTACGTGAGCGGCAGCTCGACGTTCTCGTAGACCGTCAGGTCCCCGATCAGGTTGAACGCCTGGAAGATGAACCCGATCTGGCGATTGCGGATCCGGGCGCGGTCAGCGGCCGAGAGCTTGGCGACGTGTTCGCCGCTGAGCGAGTACGTGCCGTCGGTCGGCGTATCGAGGAGACCGAGGATGGAGAGCAGCGTGGTCTTGCCACACCCGGAGGGACCCGCGATGGCGATGTACTCGCCCGGACGGATGTCGAGGTGCACGTCGGCCAGCGCGTGGGTCTCGACTTCGTCCGTGTAGAAAACCTTCTTGATGCCTTCCATCCGAATGAGAGGTTCCATTTCCAGTGCGCCTCCGTGGCGTTGAGGTCCGAGGTCAGAGCTCAGAGGTCCGAGAGTGGCTGGGAACGAGTCGCCGTTACGCTGCACTCGGACCTCGGACCCCGGATCTCAGTTGATTCTCACCCGATTGACGTTGTCGTACGTGCCCATGTCCGAGATCAGGATCTTGTCGCCGACCTGAAGGCCGGCCTGGACCTCGATCAGGTTCACGGACGCCTTTCCGAACTTCACGTTCGTCCGTACGGCTGTCTTCCCATCCGGTTCCAGCTTGAATAGTCCGACAGTCTGGTCGGGCTGGGAGTTGCCTGGCCGCTGGACGAAGAGGCAGTCCGGGATCCGGTCGATCTCGATGGTCCCGTCCACGCTCAGGTCCGACCGGGCGCCCTGCGGCATTTCGCCTTCCAGGGCCACCTCGACCTCCACCGTCGCGTTCTGTGAGGTGGGGTCCACGCGCATCACCCGACCCGTCACGATGGCCGGATGGAGGTCGACGTCCACCTTCTGGCCAACGGCGACGTCCTTGGCCTGGGACTCGGGGACCCGCAGCACGGCCTTGAACCGGCCCGGCTGGGCGACCCTCGCCAGCTCCTGTCCCGAGTTCACCCACTGACCGAGTTCGAGGGTCATCGACTGCAGCTGGCCGTCGATGCCGGCGATCACGTTGAGTCCGGCGATCCGCTCACGGCGGAGCTGCACGACCGCCTTGTTGCTGTTCACGGTGACTTCGGCGCCGGCGATCTGCTCGGCCATCGACGTCTCCATCAGCTTGAGACGCCGCTCCTCGATGCCCAACGTCGTCGTGAGTTCGACGACCTGTTCGCGGGCCGCCCGCAGTTCGTTCTCGGAGGCCAGGCCCTTTCGCGACGCATCCAGCGCCTCGAAGGTCGCCTTGTTGCGTTCCGCCTGGGCCAGCTGGGTCTTGAGGCGGGCGATGTTGGCTTCCTGCGCCAGCTTGTTGCTCTCGAGCGAAGCCCGGACGGTCACGAGGTTCTGCTCGGCCTGGGCCAGCGCCTCCTGTGCCGTGAGCAGCAGCATCTGCTCGTCCGGGTTGCTCAGCACCAGGATCACCGTGTTGCGGGTCACCATGGAGCCGGGGCGAAGCGGACGATCCTCGACGCGGCCACTGACCACGGCGGCGACGTAGCGGATGTTCTCCGGGACGAGCGTACCGGGCGCGCGCACGGCGCGGATCAGCTCACCGCGCTGCACCGAGTCGATGATCACTTCGGCACGCGCAACGGAAGGTGGTCGCGCCTCGAGCTTGCTCAGTGCCACGGTCACCATGACGGCGCCAATGACGGCACCGGCGATCAGCACGTTTCGCTTCGTTTTTTTTGGCGGTTCTCGCTTGATATCCACTCGGCAGGTCCCGTCGGTTCGATGTTCGACACCTAATACGGACGAATCGTTGAAAGGAGTCAACCGGCTCGCCGGGGCTCCGCTCCAGCAGTCGTTCTACAGGACGTCACGCCATTGGCCCGGTTTCAGGCCGGCCGGCACCACGCCGAATGCGTTCCCATGATCCTGGAGGCCGTCGCAGGCGGTGACGCCCCGGTGACGCCTCGATCCCATCGTCGCCCCACTTCCGCGCGGCGCCCGGATGGCATTCCGCCGCCGCAAGCACCCGCGGGGACCATGTCGGAAAGGGGGATCGATGACGCGACTTGCTCGGCTTCGGAGTCCGGTACCGGGTCGGACGTGGGCGGCGGTACTGCTGTGCTGGGTGGCAACCGGGTGCTCTGTCGACGAGCCAACAGGAGTAGCAAAGGCGGTTCCAGCGCGGCCGGAGGCCGCCCTGGTGGAGGACCAAGGTGGAGAATCGCTCACGCGGTGGGCGACGCTGGGGGATGACTCGCTCTGGAAGCACGTCGAGGCGTCCAATGGCGTGGTTGACGTCGGCCTTCGTCAGCCGGGTCACGCCAACGGACTCAGGCGCGGGCGTGTCCAGGTGACCGCGGGCCATCGGGCGAATGGCCGATCCGCGATCGCGGGGATTCGCGGGGTCGAAATCATCTCGGCCGATACCCTGCTCCCGATCCTGAAGGTACGGGTTCGCAGCACGGCGGCCCTTGCCCGGCTCCGCAAGCTCCCACACGTGGAGTACGTGGAGCCCGGGGCGTTTACCAGCGTGCGGACCAGCCGGCGTGCCCTGGCGTGGAACGATCTCGAGATGGGCTGTTCCACCACCGGCTATGCGGGTCCGACGACCAACGGGGTGGTGGCTCCTGGCGACCTGTTGCCGTGGAACTATCGGGCGATGCGGATCGACTCTGCGTGGGCGTTCGGCGCGACCGGGCGCGGGATCACGGTGGGGGTCGTGGACACCGGACTGGACGATGGCCAGATCGAGATGAACGAACGGTTCTCGACTGGCTGGAGCACGGGCCGCACGTTCACGAAGGAGGCGACCAAGCCCCGCACGGGGGTGCAGAACCCCTGGGACGACACCTGTGGCCATGGCACGCGCATGGCGTCCGTGGTCGGAGCGCCGAGGAACGGCTATGGCATGCTGGGCGTGGCGTGGGGGGCGAACCTCTACGGCGTGCGTGTCGATGACGACGTGGTGCTGACCGAGGTCGAAGCCACCCGGCTGGGGATTCGACGCGCCGCCGAGCAGTCGCACGTCCTCACCATGGCGTTCGGCACGTGGGCCCACTACTCGTCGATCGCGCAGGAGATTGAGTACTGGTACTACAACTCCGAGCGGGTCATGCTTGCCGCCGCGGGCACCTATCCGTGCTGGGATCCCGTGAAGGTGGTGAGCTTCCCCGGGACGCTCTCGACCGTGGTGACGGTCGCGGCGCTGGATGAGATGGGCGGCATTTCGTGCAACAGCGGCCGCGGTCACCAGGTGGACTTCGCCGCCTTCACCAACCAGCCGGCGATGGGACTCGGCCACCTGGGACCGGGGCTCGTTGGTCTCGGCGGGTCATCCGGCGCGACGGCGGTCATCGCGGGGATGACCGCGCTGTACCTCGAGAACAATCCGCTCGCGACGCGATCGCAGGTGCTGTCCGCGCTCACCGCCGCGGCATCGCCCACCGGATTCCGGTCACCAATCACCGGGTTCGGCGCGCCGAACGGCCTCTGTCTCGTCGGGCAGATGTGTGCCGCGTGGATCGAGGGCCCGACGCTGATCCAGTCTTCCGGTACCTACTCCTGGTCCGCGCGCCAGATGGGGAGCAAGGGGACCGTGACGTATACATGGGACACGGGGGCGACCACGCCCGACGTCAGCCGGTACGTGTCCGTGACACCAGGTATGGCCGAATACACCTTCTCCGTCACCGTCACCATCCGCGATACCCGCAGCGGTCGCACGTACACGGTTTCCAGGCCCGTCGTCGTGCGCGACCCGTACGGGTGCCCAACCTGCGCCTGACCATGAAACCACTCCCACTGGCCGTACTCGCGCCGTTTCTCCTCCTCGCCTTCGTGACGGAGGTCCCAGCCCAGGCACCAGTCCGCGCCGATTCGGCTCGGAAGGCCGACCTGGTTACGCCGGTAACGAGGACGCTGGCGCAGCCGAATCGCGCCGGGGTCCCGGCACGGCCTGCCTGCACGGACCCGATTTCCTGTCCTTCGCCAGGACCCACCCAGGACCGCACCGTGCAGCGCAGTCGTTATGCGTTCTGGGGGTTCGTGATTGGCGCCGGCGTGGGCTGGATGGTCTACGCCCAGGCCTGTGAGAACGCGGACTGTTACGGGTTCTCCGGCGGCATCCTGCTCGCGGCCGCCGGCGGCCTGCTGGGAATGGTGGTGGGGCTGTTGGTCGGGCCGGCGCCGAGCTGACTAAAGGCGAGGTCAGAGGTCAGAGGTCCGAGGTCAGAGGTCAGAGGTCAGAGGTCCGAGGTCCGAGGTTTGGCTCCAATCCAGACCTCCGACCTCTGACCTCGGACCTCCGACCTCGCCCTACCTGAGTTCGCGGATCTTGATGTTCCTGAACTCCACCCGGCCGCCGTGCTCCTGGAGGCCGATGTGGCCACGCATCGCCTTTCCGTATTGTGGCCACGCCGCGAACTTGGCTCCGGCGACGCGCTTCGCCCAGTCGGGGCTGCCCTGCTCGTACTCGACGACCTTCTGGTCGTTGAGCCAGTGCTCGACGTGGGCGCCCCGGGCCACGATGCGGGTGCTGTTCCATTCACCCGCTGGCTTGACCACCCCTCGGGGCACGCCGTACAGCCCGTAGTCCGACCCGGCCGAGGTCAGTTCGTTCTGGCCGTCGCGATGGCCGGCATCGTCGAGGACCTGGTACTCGGGGGCGCCGTGGTAAATCCACTCCAGTCCTTCGACGGCGCGATAGAAAATGCCGCTATTGCCGCGAGGCTCGAGCTTCCAGTCCAGCCGGAGGTCGAAGTCCCCGAACTGCTCCCTGGTGATGATGTCGGCCGCGGGGGCGACCCGGGTGAGGGAGCCGCCCTCGGCCCGCCACCCCGATGGCATCGAATCTGCGCCGTACGCACGCCATCCCGTGGTGGACGTACCGTCGAACAGCAGACGCCACCCTTCGGCCTGCTCGGCCGCGCTGAGGGTGTTCGGCATCGCCGCCACGGTCAGGGGAGCCCCGGTGTCGGGCGCGGGCGTTCCGGCCTTTCCGCAGGCCATTGCCGCGCCCAGGAGCCACAGGGCTTTCGCATTCGATCCACGCATTCGGTTCCCGGTCAGAGTGCCCAACCCGCGCGATATTCGCGGGTCAGGTACTGGTTGGCTTCAGGGACGTTCGTCACCGTCATGTTCGCCGCGTCGTACTCGATGCGCTTGTTCTGTCCGGCGCGCAGCGCCACGATCCCGAGCAGCATCACCTCGGTGAGCGGCGCGGCGTAGTCGAACGGGCAGCTCGCCGTGGTCTCCCCCTTGCAGGCCTGCGCCCAGTTCACCTCGTGCCCCGTCTCCACGCGCGGGAACGTCCGCGCGACGTTCTCCGCCTCGGCGGCGAGGGCCGCCGGGAAGACCTTCGGGTTGTCGCCGTAGGTCTGGTGGGTGATGTAGCCCTTCTCGCCGACGAAGATCGCGCCGCCGCCGTCGCCGCTCGGTGCCGGGACGTCCGCCAGCAGCATCGGGGAGAGTCCGCCGTCGTACCAGTACAGCGTCACCGGCGGCTTGCTGCCGCGGGCGGCGAACTCGTACTTCGTGGTCATCGCCAGCGGGTACGAAGCCGGGTTGGCCGCCGGGCCGCCCCAGGGCGTCGAGTGCGAGATCACGGACGTAGGCAAGGTCAGGCCTAACGACCAGTAGGCCTGGTCCATCAGGTGCGCGCCCATGTCCCCGATGGCGCTTACGCCGAAGGGCACCCAACCGCGCCAGCTGAACGGGTGGTACGCCGGGTGGTACGGGATGTCCGCCGCGGCGGGCCCAAGGAAGAGGTCCCAGTTGAGGCCCTGGGGCAGCGTGCGTGGGTTGGCGGCCATCGCGTTGAGGATGGCGCGGTTCACCGTGCCGACGTTCCAGCTGGGTGGCGCGGGCGGCAGCGCCGATGGGTTCGGGGGCGGCGCGGACGGCGTCGCGGCCGCCGCCTGGGGCGCCGGGATCTGGGTGGGACCGGGGATGCCCTGGGCCCAGTACCGCTGTGGCCGGTCCGTCCAGACGTGCACCTCGCGAACGGCGCCGATGACGCCGGCGTTGATCCAGTCGTGGATGCGCCGGGTCCCTTCGCGCGAGTGGCCCTGGTTCCCCATCTGCGTCGCCACCTTCGTCTCGCCGGCGACGCGGGCGAGGAGGCGCGCCTCGTAGACCGAGTACGTGAGCGGCTTCTGCACATAGACGTGCTTGCCGGCGCGCATCGCGGCGACGGCCACCGGCGCGTGCAGATGGTCGGGCGTCGCGATGACGATCGCTTCGATATCCCGCTGCTTGTCGAGCATCTCGCGGAAGTCGGCGTACTTCGCGGCTTTCGTCCAGGCGTCGCGGAGCTTCAGGGCGGCCTGGGAGACGACCCCCTCGCGGTTCGGCCGGACGCGGCCCGCCAGCTGGCGCTCGACGTATCCCGGATCGACATCGCACACTGCCACGAGGTTCTCGCCGGCGTTCACCAGCTCCTCGGCGTTCGACATGCCCATGCCGCCAAACCCGACGACGGCGAAGTTGAGCGTGTCCGACGGAGCGCGCCGGAGCGGCGTCGCACCGAGCACGTGCCGCGGAACGATCATGGCCCCCAGCGCGAGCTTCGTGCTGTCGGCGACGAAGTCCCGTCGAGTGAAGTGGCTGGACATGTCGATTCGGTGGGTTCGGGGAATGGACTCAGGCGGCGGACAACCCTACAACTTTGGCATTTCGAGCGGCGGGACGCGAGGGTGAGCCGTGGGACTCGAAGGGCCGGAAGGCCAAGGCCATAGGCTCACCCGCGGGAGCTGGACGTTGCATAAGTCATTGCCAAAAACGGCCCTTGCCAATGGACGAGGTACCGGGACAAATAGATGCAGCGGGCACTGCACTATCGGCATCGCCGATTCCAACCTCCGACAGCGTGATTCAGGAATCGTCCCAGAGCACTGAAGACCTCGGCACGCTCGACGACCAGTCGCCGGCTGACGAGTTGACCGTCGTGCCGAGGTCGGGCGCCCGCTCCGTGTCGGGGGGAACTCGCTTCGTGGTCGTCGAAGCGGCCTGCGGTGACCTCGTACGGGAGGCGCTGGCCGGGGCGGTGTCACCGCTGTGGAGGGCCACGGTGGTGGACCTGGACAGCCTCCATGCCGTGCGCCCGGCCTCGATGATCTCGAAGGCGGCCGTGGTGGTTCTGGGCGGCGCCGACAGCCGGCTCCCCTCGGTCGAGACGATCGCCCAACTCCGGTCGATGCATCCCCAGGTGGGGATCTATGTCATCGCCGACCGCGTCGCCGATGTGGCCCGCCAGCTCCCGGCGCTGGCCGCCGCCGGCGTGGACGAGGTGTTCTGCCGGGACGCCGCGGGCGAGGTGGACGCGTTCCGCGAGACCCTCGCCCAGCGCGTCGGTGCCCCGGCCCCCGCGACCGAGTTGCGCCACGTCTGGAAGTGGTTCCGCGACGTGCCGGAGCGCGCACTCGTTATGCATTGCGTGCGGAATGCGTTCCGCGAGGACAACTGGGCCATCCGGACGAAAGTCTTCGGGGCCTGCCGGCGGACCCTGCAGAACCGGGTGGCGGGCATCGGGCTTCCCAGTCCCGGACTGCTGGCGCGATGGGGTCGCGTGCTCCACGCACAGGAACTCGAGCGTCGGGGCGTGGAGCCTGCCACCGTCGTCGCCCAACTCATCGGCTTGCCCTCGGCGAGCGCCCTCCACCGGGCCCGGCGGCGGGTTCGCAAGGCGCTGATGGAACGGGGCGGCCAGTCCCTCGTCTTCGTGTCGCTGCTGAAGTAGCGATCGGACCCTCCGGTTCGCCGGTCCTGTCGCGCGCCACCTGAAATGGTATGTTGGGCCGGATCGGCGCAGTGGATCGCACCGCGCCGGTTCGGTCCAGTCGCTCCACGTGAGCGCGGCCACTCGGGAGGGAGCATGCGATTCCAGCGCGAGGTTCCGCACACCGTGCTCGTTGCGCTCGTGGCGGTGACCCTGAACGGTGTGACGACCGGGGCGCAGTCGGCATCCGACAGCGCGGGAGCCCGGATCGTCGAGAACGCGCGACCGGTGCTCGACGGCCCAAGGGCATGGAAGGTCGACGCCGCGCCGTTCGTCGTGATTGGCGGATCGACCACGGAGACGGACACCCTCGGGGAGCTGAACCTCGTGATGGGGGCCACGCGACTCAGCGACGGGCGCTGGGCGGTTGGTGTCCAGGGATCGAGCACCGTTCGCTTCTACGACGCCACCGGCACGATGACGGGATCGGCGGGCCGAAAGGGGCAGGGTCCGGGTGAGTTCCAGCAGCTCATGGGCACCCGCACGATCCGGGGCGACACGCTGTTCGTCACGGACAACGGTGAAGTCGAGCTGTTCACGAGTGACGGGAAGTTCGCCGGCCAGGGGGCGTCGGAGGCGCGCAACCTGAGGTTCATCTTCCCGACGGTCATCTTCTCCGATGGGTCATACCTCGGCGTCAAGTACGACGATCGAGTGCCACCGGCAGGTCGTGCCCGGAGGCGCAACCCGGTGGTCCGGGTGTCACGCGACGGAGCGGCGGTCGACACCATCGGGGCGCTCGAGTCTGCCGAGGAGATCTTCGATGGCCGGTTGCCCTTTGGTCGCGCCGTCGCGTTCTCGCAGCGCTCCCTGCTCGCTGGTGACGACGGCCGGTTCTTCGTGGCCTCGCCGTCGCAGCCCGAGATCGTGCAGTTCGATCTCACGGGGAAGGCAATCCGCCGGATTCGGTTCCCTGAGCGGAAGGCCGCCGTCGGCGCCGAGGCAATCCGCGCCTTGCGGGAATGGTACCTGTCGGCGCCCGGCGAAAATGGCCAGCCCATGCCGCCTGCGATGCGGGCGCGCCGGGAGCAGAGCCTCGAGCGCACGGTGTATGCCGACGCGTTCCCTCCGTTCGGACAGCTCCTCGTCGACCGGTCCCGAAACCTCTGGGTCCAGCGATTCGACTATCACAGCGCCTTTCTCACGCCCGGTCCCGTGCGGACGCAGACGATGTCGGTGGCCTCGACTTGGGACGTGGTCGATCCCGAGGGTCGCTGGCTCTGCACCGTGCAGCTACCTGCCAGGTTCACGCCGCTCGAGATCGGCGGCGACTACATCGCTGGCCTGGCCCGTGACGAGGACGACGTCGAGCAGGTTCGCGTCTACCGGCTTCGAAAGTCCTGACCCCCGCCATCGGCGTCGCGACTCGGCCTCGCCGGTTTACGTCTCGGCCCGTATCGTACGTCGACCCGGCGACCTCGTGGCGGCCGTCCGGGCCGTTTTCGTCCACGCGTCAGCTCCTTCCGTTCGCCTCGGAGACCGTCGTATGCTCGCTCTCAGCTCACTCCCGGTCATTGCCTCGCCAGCCGGACGCCCGCGGCTCCGGGTCCTCGTCCATGCGATCACCCTGCTGGCTGCCATTCCGGTGGCGCCCCTGGCGCAGTCGGGGAGCGCGAGCGACCGGCCCCAGGCCAACTGGGAACTGTCCAACAAGTTCGGGACGCAGGCCCTCCAGCGCGTGACGTACAGCAGCACGCTCCAGCCGCGATGGATCGGCAAGACCGACTCCATGTGGTACAACTGGCGGAATCGGGAGGGGGCGACCTTCTACCTGGTCTACCCGCCCACGAAGGTCAAGCGTCCGTTGTTCGACCACGTCAAGCTGGCGGGCGCGCTGGCGACGGCACACCAGAAGCCTTACGAGCCGAACGCGCTTCCGTTCACGACGCTCAACTTCACCCGGGACCACAAGGCGATCCGCTTCACGGTGGACTCGACCCGCTACGAGTGGAACCTGGTGACGGAGCAGATCCGGAGCATGGGCCGCCCGCCGCGCGGCGACTCCCTCCCGCCTGACGAGGAGCGCCAGGAAGGACAGGGCGGTGGCGGTGGTGGTGGGCGGGGCGGCGGGTTCGGCGGTGGGGCGGGACAGGACTTCCGCAACTTCTCACCCGACAGCACCGCGTTCGTGTTCGCGATGAACCACAACCTGTATGTCGTCGAGGTGGGGAAACCGGACACGGTCAGGATCACCACCGATGGCGCGCGCAACTACAGCTTCGGCTTCCGCGACACGGCGACCGTGCAGCAGCAGGACGATGACGACGAGCAGCAGGGAGGTCGCCAGGGCGGTGCGCGCACGCGCGACCCGCGGGTGCGCGCGAACGTGACCTGGTCTCCCGACTCGAAGGCCTTCTTCACGCTGCGCAACGACTCACGCAAGGTGAAGGAGTTGTACCTGGTCAACGTGCTGGCCGAGCCCCGCCCGGCGCTGTCGTCGTACACGTACGCCATGCCGGGGGAGGAGGATGTCTCGCAGCAGGAGCTTCACGTCTACCGGCGCGGGGATCCCCAGGCGAAGCAGGTCAACCTGCGGAAGTGGCGCGACCAGCGGATCTTCTACACGCACTGGACGACCGGGTCATCCAGCCTCCGCCTCGTCAGGCGCGACCGGCCGCAGCGGCACCTCGAACTGGTCGAGATCGACCTCGCCTCGGGCCAGTCGAAGACCTTGCTCACCGAGAGCGTGTCGAACGCGAACCTCGAGTCGCAGGCGCCGCGCTATGTGAAGGGTGGCGGCGACATGATCTGGTGGTCCGAGCGCACGGGCTGGGGTCACTACTACCTGTACGACCACCAGGGGACGTACAAGCGGCCGCTGACCTCGGGGACGTGGCGTGCGGACCAGGTGGCCCAGGTGGATACGGTGGCGGGGGTGGTGTGGATCAGCGGCGTGGGTCGTGAGCGCGGCGAGAACCCGTACTATCGTCACCTGTACCGGGTGAACGCCGACGGGTCGGGCTTCTCGCTGGTGGACGCGGGGGACTTCAACCATGCGGGCACACTGTCCCCGACGCGGAAGTACGTCGTCGACAACTTCTCCCGGGTGAATGCGCCGACGAAGTCCGTCGTGCGGGACGGGACGGGGGCGGTCGTGATGGACCTCGAGGCGACCGACGTGTCCGCGCTCAAGGAGCTCGGCTGGCGCCCGCCCGAGCCGTTCGTGGTGAAGGCCGCCGACGGCGTGACGGACATCTACGGCAACATGTGGAGGCCGTTCGACTTCGACTCGACGAAGAAGTACCCGATCGTGGCCCACGTGTATCCCGGGCCGCAGACGGAGCAGGTGAACATCCCGTTCAACGCCGGCGGCGTGCAACAGCAGCTCGCGCAGCTGGGGATGATCGTCATCCAGATCGGGAATCGCGGCGGCAGCCCGCTGCGGTCGAACGCGTACCAGAACTTCAGCTACTACAACCTCCGCGACTACGCCCTGGCCGACAAGAAGGCGGGCATCGAGCAACTCGCGGCGCGGCATTCCTGGATCGACCTGGAGCGCGTCGGGATCTACGGCCACTCCGGCGGCGGCTTCCTGACGGCGGCGGCGCTGATGCTCCCGCCGTACAACGACTTCTTCACGGTGGGCGTCTCCTCGTCAGGCAACCACGACAACAACATCTACAACCAGAACTGGAGCGAGCAGTACCACGGGCTGCGGACGGTGGCGGCCCGCGCCGACAGCGCGCGCGGCCGGCGCGCAGTGAACGGGCGCGGCCCGAGCGGCCTGACGTCGGCCGACACGGGGTTCGTCGACGACTCGCTCCGCTACGAGATCAAGGTCCCGACCAACATCGAGCTGGCGCCGAACCTGAAGGGGCGGCTGCTGCTGGCGACGGGCGACATGGACAACAACGTGCACCCTGGCGGGACCATCCGGCTGGTGAACGCGCTGATCAAGGCCAACAAGCGCTTCGACTTCATCCTGCTCCCCGGCAAAGCGCACGGGTACGCGGACTACCAGCCGTACTTCAACCGGATGCTGATGGAGTACTTCGCCGAGCACCTGCTGGGAGACAACTACCGGCGCTCAGCGGAAATCAGGTGATTGCAGAGTGCAGAGTGCAGAGTGCAGAGTGCAGAGTGCAGAGTGCAGAGTGCAGAGTGCAGAATGGGCGGACTCGATGCACCGATGCAGCATCGACCATCGGACGGCACCTCACGTGCCTTCACTCTGCACTCCGCGATCTGCACTCTGCACTCTGCAATTCACCCCCCGCGGGACCGCTTGAAGTAGTACCAGGTGCGGTCCCCGAACGGCACCACGCCGGCGAGTTCCCAGCCCTCGCTGCCTAACGCCTCAAGCTCGGCGTCGGTCAGCAGGGGGTCGCTGGCCGGGCGTTCCTGGCGGCGGTATTCCCATCGCCTGGTCATCTGGAAGGACTTGCCGTGGCCCTGCACGAAGTCGCCGGGCGGGACGCGCACCACGTCGGCCGGGGGACCTTCGGGCTGGCCGGCGTCGGCCAGGTCTGTCGCGTAGCGTTTCTGCATCGTGAGGCTCCTTCGACCCGCGGGCAGGGGAAGGTGCCGGTCGAGGCTCCCGTGGGCAAGTGTCCCGGCGGCCCGGTCAGCCGGGGCCCCGGTAGATGCACCCGGCCGTGCACGTTTCCCTGACCTCCACGGCACTGAGGATGGGGACGTCCGGCCGCAGGCGGTCCCAGATCCACGTCGCCAGGACCTCGCTGGTGGGGTTCTCGAGCCCGGGGACCTCGTTCAGGTAGTGATGGTCCAGGACGCGATGGAGCGGCGCGAACGCCTGCTTCAGGTCGGCGAAGTCGATCACCCAGCCCAGGTGCGGGTCGACCGGACCGGAGACGGTGATCCGGACATGGAACGAGTGGCCGTGCAGCCGGGCGCACTTGTGGCCCGGGGGCACGTTAGGCAGCCGGTGCGCGGCCTCGAACGAGAACTCGACGAACAGGTCCATGGTGCGAGGGAGCGTGAGTGAGGAAGGGAGGATCCCCGGGCCGCGGCGTCGCGCCGCGGCCCGGGACCGGCGCGCGGGACCTGTGTCCTATCGCAGCCCGAGCATCTTGTGCGTCTGGAGGCTGAGCCGCCATTGCGGGTGGCGGAGGCAGTACTCCACGGCGGCGCGTGTGTTGGCGGCCAGGTCGGGTCCGTCCATCGGCTGCAGGAAGAAATGCCGGAAATCCCAGCCGGCATACCGTTCGGGAGGCGCGCCGTCCTGCGGATAGACCAGCTTCAGCTCCTCGCCGCGGGTAAGGACGGTCTCGGCACTGGCCTTCGGGCTGACGCAGGTCCAGTCGATGCCGGGCGGCGGCAGGCAGGTGCCGTTCGTCTCGACGGCCACCTCGAAGCCGGCCGCGTGCAGGGCGTCCACCGCCGCGCGGTCGAGCTGCAGCAGCGGCTCGCCGCCGGTGCAGACCACGAGCGGACGTCCGCTGCCGTTGCCCTGCCAGGCAGCGCGGATCGCGGCCGCAAGGTCGGAGGCGGAGGCGAACCTGCCCCCGTCCGGCCCGACCCCGACGAACTCCGTATCGCAGAACCGGCAGGTGGCGCTGTCGCGATCGGCCTCACGGCCCGTCCACAGGTTGCAACCGCTGAACCGGCAGAAGACGGCGGGGCGTCCGGCCTGCGCTCCCTCGCCCTGCAGCGTGTAGAAGATTTCCCGGACGGTGTACATCAGCGCGCTGCCGCCGGCGCATAACGAGCGGGGTCCGTCAGGCCCGCCTCGGCGAACCCCTTCAGCCGGAGCTGGCACGAATCGCAGCGGCCGCAGGCCGCCCCGTCCGGCGCGGGGTCGTAACAGCTGGTGGTCGCCGCGAAGTCCACGCCGAGCGTGACCCCGAGCTCGATGATCTCGCGCTTGGTCATGCGGATGAGCGGCGCGTGGATCACCAGCCGACGGCCCTCGATACCCGCGCGCGTCGCCAGGTTGGCCATGCGCTCGAAGGACTCGATGAACTCCGGGCGGCAGTCAGGATACCCGGAGTAGTCGAGGGCATTCACGCCGATGAACACGTCGCTCGCGCCGGTCACCTCGGCCAGCGCCAGCGCGTACGCGAGGAAGATCGTGTTCCGGGCCGGAACGTACGTGACCGGGATCGACTGGTCGACCGCGAGCGCGCGATCCTTCGGGACGTCGCCGCTGCCGGTCAGGGCCGAGCCGCCGAACGTGGCGAGGTCGATATCGACCACCACGTGACGGGCGACATCATACGCCCGGGCGCTGCGCGTCGCCGCCTCGATCTCGAGCTTGTGGCGCTGGCCGTACCGGAATGACAGCGCGTGAAGCAGGAAGCCCTGCTTGTGGGCGAGGGCGAGCAGGGTCGTGGAGTCGAGCCCGCCACTCAGGAGCAGGACGGCTGGACGGGGAACGGTCGCATCGGTCATCGACCGAAAGATGCCACCCGTGCCGCGGATGGAGATACCCCGGTGGATCGGGGTGCGCCCCCCGCCAGGGTTAACCCTTGAGCGCTCCCACCATTTCCCGGAGCTGCTCCGAGCCGTGCATCAGCTGGGTGGAGGCCGAACTCATCTGCTCGCATGCCGCGCTCTGCTCCTGGGTGGCCGCGCTGACCTGCTGGGCGGCGGCGGCGTGACCTTCCGCGGTGCGGGCGATCGACTGGACGCCTTCGGCCGCCGTTGCCACGATCGCGGCGTTGCGCTCGGCGCGCATCGCGACGTCGCCGGCCGCGGTGCGTGTCCGCTCTGCGGCCGAGGTGATGGCGTCCAGCGCCGAGTCGATGTTCCGTGAGACGGTCTCGATCTCGCCGACGTTCGCCACACCCGCTTCCATCGCCCGCGTCGTGGACGACACCCTCGCCGTCACGACCTGCGTCAGCTGGACGACGTCCTCGGCGGCCACCTGCGCCTGTTCCGCCAGCTTCCTGACCTCATCGGCCACCACGGCAAAGCCGCGGCCGGCGTTCCCGGCGCGTGCGGCCTCGATCGCGGCATTGAGTGCCAGCAGGTCCGTCTGTTCGGCGATGCGGCTGACCGTGGCCACGAACCGGTTGATGTCCTCCGCGGTGTGGTTCAGCGCCACGACCTCCCGGGCCGCTTCCTGGACGGTGCTGCGCACGGATTCGAGGATGCCCAGCGCCCGCTCGATCTCGGTCCGTCGCGCGCGTGCCGATTCGCCGATGGCGCCTGCGAGGTTGGTCACCTCGCCGGATCCCGCCCGCATCTCGTCGGCGTTCGAGCGGATGGACCGCAGCGCCTCGTCGACGGTCTTCAGTTGCCGCACCTGGCTTTCAGCGCCGCTGGAGACCTCGGTCATCGACGTCGCCATCTGGGTCGCCGAGGCGGAGATCTGCTCGGTCACGTTGGCGAGGTCGCGGGCGGAGCTGGCCACGTCATCGGCGGTCGTGTTGGCGACGGCGACGACGCGCGCCAGCGAGTCGGCGGTGGTGTTCATGGCCTCGGCGAGCTCCCGGAACTCGCCAGGCATCTCGCCCTCGGTGCGCGCGCCGAAGTTCCCGCTGCTGAGGGCGCGCGCGTGGGTGACCAGGCGGCGCATCGGCTGCGAGATCCAGTTCACGGTGCTGAAGACCACGAACAGCCCCAGCACCACCGAGACGGCGATGGCGACGAGCATCCACATCGCCCGGCGCTCGACGTCCACGCGCAGGGCGCGCGAGGCATCGGTCACGACCCGCGACTTGAGGACGGCCAGCTGGTCGAGGTCCCGGGTCAGGCTGTCCACCATGCCGCGGGCCAGGCCGGCGGCGCGATCGGACTCGTCGCGCCGGCCGAGGTCGGCCAGCCGATGGGCGAGCGCATAACGAGTCTCGATGGCCGACAGGGTGGCATCGACGCCGGCGATGAGCGCGAGTTCATCCTCCGCCTGCCCGCGATTCAGGTACATGTCGCGCTGGACGCGGTGCGCCTCCGAGGCGAACTGCCGGAACTCGGCCTGCGAGGCCGAGTCGCGCGACTGCAGGTACCGCGCGGCGGCGGCCAGTTCCTGCGACACGCTGGCCGAGAGCCGTGAGGCCTGCTGCCCATCCTCCTGGACGTCGGCCAGCGTCTCGCCGATCAGCGTGGACATCGTCAGCATGGACGCGCGGGCGATGAGGCCCGCGGCGACGAACAGGCCGACCAGCAGCCAGAAGCCGGCGAGCAGGCGCTGGCGGATGCTCCGGAATCGAACGACGGGCCTGGTCATGAGCCGCTCCCGTCGCGCTCGACGGCCAGGGCGCCGCTCCGGATCCGCGTCATGACCACGCCCCGGCCGACGACATCTCCCGTCTCCCGGAACGAGATCGACCCGGTCACGCCCGGGTGCGGCTCGGTCGTCCCGAGCCGGACGAGCCACTCACGGATACCCGACCGCGATGGCCCGGCCTCCTCGATGGCGCGTGCCAGCAGCATCGTGGCATCGTACGCGAGGGCGGCGTTGCCGTCGGGGTCCTCGTGGTACCGCTCGCGATAGGCGCGGACGAAGCGCTGGGCCTCGCTGCGGGGATCCTGGGCGGAGAACGGGGCGCCAACAAAGGCGCCCTCGGCGATGACGGTGTCGCCAGCCAGCGGCGTCCAGCCGTCTCCGCCCATGAACGAGGCGTCCAGCAACTGGCGCCGGGCCTCCCGGAGGAAGGCGCGTCCCGACGCATCGGTGCCGGCCACGAACACGAGGTCCGGGCCCCGCGTGCGGAGATACGAGACGTACGGCTCGAGCGACGACCGCCCATCCGAGGGGATCGGATCCATGGCCACCACCTCACCGGTGTATCCGCGGCGGAACGATTCGGCGAGGCCGCGCCCGTAGGAATTGTTCTCGAACAGGATGGCGGCCCGCTGGAATCCGCGCGCAGTCGCGAAGCGCGCCATGGCCAGTCCGTTCGCCGAGTCCGACGGAATGACCCGGAACGCCCAGGTCGAGATGCCGCTGAGGTCCGGGGAACTCGCCGTCGTCGCGATGGCAGCGAGGCCGTGATCGTACACCGGCGCCGCCGCCATCATGGCGCCCGAGGTCACGTGACCGATCACGCCCACGATGCTGCGATTCGCGACGAACTCGGCGGCGATCGAGGCCGCCTTCGACCCATCGCCCTGGTCGTCGCGCTCGATGAGGCGCAGCGGGCGCCCGTCGACACCGCCGCGCTCGTTGATCTCGGCGAGGGCGAGGTCGATGCCCTGCTTGTTCATGCGCCCGAAGGCTTCGCCCCACGGTCCGGCCGCGCCGATATAGACCGGACCGGACGAGCGTGCGCAGGCAAGCATGCCTGCGAGCATGACGAGGAGAAGTCGTGGCATCCGGGCGGGAAGAAGGGCGGTGTCGAGGCTACCGTAAGGACGCCGCCCTCGCCGGAGCCGCAACCACGGCTACCGTCCCGGTGACACCAGCGATCCGGCGCGTAACTGCGCCCCGGGCGCGCAGTTACGAAATCGCCTACCGGTCCCTGGGGAGCCTGCCGGCGGGCGGGATCGACCAGAAGCGGAGATTGCGCCACCAGGCGTCCGTGCCCGGCACGGGCTGGACCCGACGATTGAGCGCGAGGAAGGCCCTGTTCTCGTAGAGCCAGACGGCGGCGACGTCGTCCGCGATGCGCTGATAGGCCGCCCGATAGAGCCGGCGGCCCTGCTCAGGATCCAGCGCGTTCGCGGCGCTGTCCATCGCCGCATCCGCGGCAGCGCTGCCGTACAACTGCAGGTTCGACGCGCGGTTGGCCGGCGTCGCGCTGTGCCACGACCCGCGCAGCGCGCCGGGCGAGGGGTCGCTGGCCCAGTTGTTGATCAGCGCGTCGAACTTGCCGGTGAACATCCGCTCGCCCACGACGGAGATGTCGGCGCCGTCCACGTCCACCTGCACGCCGACCGGGCGCAACTGGGCCTGGATGAGTTCCGCGTACCGGCGGCGCGGCGGGCTGGTGGCGGGGAACATGAGCCCGAAGCGCAGCGGACGCCCGCCCTTCTCGCGCACGCCATCCCCGTCGCCGTCGCGCCAGCCTAACGAATCGAGCAGCCGGCCGGCACCGGCGGCGTCGAACGCGGGCATCGCGAGGGCGGTGTCGGCCGTGGCGAGCGTCCGCGAGAAGGGACCGGAGCCAAGGTACGCCAGCGTGTCGTAGACGTTCTTCAGGAGGGCGCGGCGGTCGATCGCCATCGCGAGGGCGCGCCGGATGCCGATGTCACTGAACAGCGGGTGCGGCCGGGCGGCATTGGCGGGGTCGCGCCAGTTGAAGCCCATGTAGCCGTAGTTGAGGCTGGTCGCCGGCACGGCCCGCACCTGCTCCTGCGCCGCCAGCTGCGCCATGCCGTCCGGCGTGACGGTCTCGAGAAGGTCCGCCTCACCGGCGAGCACCTTCACCAGCGCGCCGGGGACGTCCGGGTTCAGCGCCCAGATCACGCGGTTCAGCAGCGGGCGACCGAGGTGGTATGTCGTGTCCGCCGCGACCTCGAGCGCCGCGCGCGCGTCCCAGCGGACGAAACGGAAGGGGCCCGATCCCACCGGGCTGCGCGCCAGCGGATGGCTCGCGAGGTTGGCCCGGTCGGCGTCGCGCAGCAGGTGCTCCGGCATGACCAGGAGATTGTATGCCAGTGCGTAGAACTGCTCCGGCGAACGGCGCGCGTACCAGGCCACGGCCGTCAGCGAATCCGGCGTGGAGATGGAGTCCACGTCGGCGAAGGACTCGGCCATGCGCGAGCCGACCTTCGGGTCCTGGTACAGTGCGAGCGAAAGGCGCACGTCGCGGGACGTGACCGGCTGACCGTCGTGCCACCGCGCGCGGGGATCGAGACTGAAGGCGATGGAGAGCGAATCGGCGCTCCACTGCCAGGACCGGGCCAGCCGCGGCTTCCAGCCGGCGTCCCCGAATGTGTTCAGGTCCGCGGGTATTTCGGCGAGGACGTCGAACACCTGGTCGGCGATCTGCTTCTCCTGGGCGAGGCGAAGCAGTGGGGGCATCAAGGTGCCCGGTTCCGCCGGCAGGGCGATCACGAGCGTGCCGCCGGTGTCACCGGCCGTCGCGGCCCCGCGGTCGTTGGACGTGCAGGCGGCCGTGACGGCCAGGATCGTCGCGAGGCGGAAGCGCATGGGCGCGGTGGTCGGAATCGTTAGGTAGGCGGGAAGGCCGGGGACTGCTGGCTAGACGATCATCCGCCGAACGGGTCTCGGCCGGCCGGGCGCGGGGCCGGTTCCTGCTGGGTGAGGCAATGCAGCGTGCCGAGGCCCCAGACCAGGTCCACGGCATGGATGCCACAGACCTGGCGGTCCGGGAAACAGTCGGCGAGGATGTTGAGCGCCACCCGGTCCATGGGATCGTTGAACGTGGGAACCGCCACTACGCCGTTGGCGATGTAGAAGTTGGCGTAACTCGCCGGCAGGCGCTGGCCGTCCATGACGACCGGGCGGGGGAAGGGGAGCCGGACGATCCTGAGGGGGGGCGCCCCGCCACCCTCGAGCCGTCGGAGGTTGTCCATCGACCGGCGGTGATTCTCGTCGTCGGCCGGGTCCTCCTCCACCGCGAGCACCACCGTGTCGGCACTGACGAACCGCGCGATGTCGTCGATGTGTCCATGCGTGTCGTCGCCGACGCACCCCTCACCGAGCCAGATGGTCCGGTCGATCCCGAGCCACTCGAGGAACGCCTGCTCATAGCCCGCTCGATCGAGGCCGGGATTCCGTTCCTGGATGGGCGACAGCAGGCACTCCTCGGTCACCATCAACAGGCCGGCGCCGTTGGCCTCGATCGCACCGCCCTCGAGCACCATCGGCTGGCCGTCAGGCCGCATCGGCACCACGCGACGATGACCGGTGATGCGCTCGATGGCCGCACCGACCGCGCGGTCGGCCCCGAAATTGTCGTACTTCGCCCAGGCGTTGAACGCCCAGTTGACCAGCGTGACGGTCCCGTCCGCATCGTGCACGACGGTTGGCGCCGAGTCGCGCAGCCAGACGCGGTCACTCGGGACGAGGTGGAGCCGGTGGCCGGCGGGATCGCATCCGTGAGCCGCGAGTTTCCGCCTCGCGTCCTCACGCACGTCCTCGTCGTGACAGAGGATCTCCACCCGTTCGTGCTGCTGCAGGACACGAACGATCTCCGCGTACACCCACGGGATCGGCGCCAGCTTGCCGGGCCAGTCGGGTTCGTGGTGTGGCCAGGCCAGCCAGGTCGCGGCGTGCGGAGCCCACTCGGCCGGCATCCGGTGCCGGGATGAGCGATGGGAGACGGAAGCCGGGCGGTCTGTCGATTCCCGATTTCCGATTCCCGATTCCCGACTCACGCCAGGTACCGACTGAGGATCCCGCCGTAGGCATCGACCCGCCGGTCCCGGAAGAACGGCCAGTTCCGCCGCGTCTCCTCGATGACTGCGGGGTCGCACCGCGCGATCACGACCTCCGGATCCTGTCCCCCCTCGGCGAGCATGCGGCCGAACGGGTCGCAGATGAACGAGTGCCCGAAGAACTGCAGTCCCTGCGTGTCGGGTTCCGGCTCGAAGCCCACGCGATTGGCCGCGGCCACGAACACCCCGTTGGCGATCGCGTGTCCGCGCTGGACGGTGCGCCAGGCGTCGACCTGCGCGTCCCCGAACTCGGCGCGCTCGGCGGGATGCCAGCCGATCGCCGTGGGATAGAACAGGATGTCGGCACCGAGGAGGGCGGTGATGCGCGCCCCTTCGGGATACCATTGGTCCCAGCAGATCAGCACGCCGATGTTCGCATAACGAGTCTTCCACACCCTGAACCCGTGCGATCCGGCAAACGCCCCCTCGCGTCCGGGGGCTGAGCCGTCCGGGTCGCCCGGCGTGAAGTAGTACTTCTCCTCGAACAGCGGGTCGTGCGGGATGTGCATCTTGCGATAGGTGCCGAGCAGGGTGCCGTCGGCATCGATGATCGCGGCCGAGTTGCGGTAGAGCCCGGACGCCTGGCGCTCGTAGACCGGGGCGACGAGGACGACCTGGAGCTCGGCGGCGACGGCGGAGAGCGCCTCGGTGGTCGGTCCGGGGATCGGTTCCGCGATGCTGAAATGCTCGACGCGCAGCGACTTGCAGAAGTACGGCGCGTTGAAGAGTTCCTTGAGGCAGATCACCTGCGCGCCGCGACGATGGGCCTCGCGGATCGAGGTCATCGTGCGATGGAGGTTCTCGGCGCGGTCGGCACTGGCGGCGTCCTGGACCAATCCGACCGTGAAGGCGGGGCGCGACATGCGAGGAAGCTCGCCGATTACACGCCCCGGGGAAAGACGGCGCGCAGGTCGAGACAGTTGGCGTCGAGCCCGACCGGGAGTTGCACCGGCCCGGAGGTGTGCAGGCAGAATTCGCGAGCAGGTCCGAGTGTCATCTGCCGCCCCCAGAGCCCGGCGCCCGCGTCGGTGAGCGGTCGCAGCCTCTCATGGAGCAGCGAGTACGACCATCCTTCGGGCTTGGCAAACCACCACGCCTGACGCGGCGACGAGCTGGCTGTTCCAGCGCGAAGGCGGTACAGCCCGGCGGTGCCACCCGCGGCGGCAGCCGCTGCCTGGTCGTGCGGCAACTGGCGTGTCGCGGAAACCGCGGCGTCGTTGAGGGGATCGAGGTCGGCGCTGCTGCCGAGCAGGTACCAGTCCTCGTAGGCATCCCGTCCGTCGTTCGCCCATGGCGCGCCGGTGATCGCATGACACGCGGACCCTGTCAGGCCCGGCGATGGTGACGCCCTGAGTGCGAGGTGGAACTGCGCGAGCCGCTCCTCGTAGTCGGCGACGGGGATGTCCGCCCGTTTCCAGTGCCAGAAGACGTAGGCCAACATCAGGTCAGGTTGGGAAAGGAGTGAAGAACTGCACCACGATCACACCAGAGCCAGCACGAGGTCGTTCACGTTGGTTCCGGTCGGGCCGGTCCTCAACAGGGCGCCCGCGGCCTGCAGGGCGTCGTACGATGCATGGTCCCTCAGCGCGATGACCGGATCGACGCCGGCATCGAGCACGCGCGCCCACGTCGTCGCATCCACGATGGCACCCGCGACCTCTGTCGGACCATCGCGACCGTCGGTGCCGGCCGCGAGCACGGTGATTCCGGTCGCGGCGCGCTCATGAAGGACCTGCGCACAGGCCAACGCGAATTCCTGGCAGCGGCCTCCGTGGCCAGCGCTCGAACCGAGGGTCACCGTCGTCTCTCCGCTCCAGATGATGCACGTCGGCGGTGTGGTGCGCGCGCGCTCCGCGAGCGCGACCCCGAAGCGGCGGCCGGCGATTGCCGCTTCGCCGGACAGGGCCGGTTCGACCACCTCGACCACGCAGCCGGACCGGCGCGCTTCGTCAGCCGCGCCACGCTCCGCGTGCGTCCGGTCGAGGATGACCCGGACGGAGGTCGTTGCGAATCGTGCATCGTCGACGCTGGGCAGGTCGGGCAGCCGGCCGCTCGCCATGTCGTCGATCACGCGGCGCGCCGCGGGTGGTAGGGATGCCCACGCGCCGGCCTCAATCGCTCGCGCGCGGGCATGCGAGGCGGGAGACGGGTCCGGGGCGCAAGGGCCGGAGGCGATCGCCGAGGGGTCATTGCCGGGCACGTCCGACGCGATCAGGCAGTGGATCCGCCGCGCGCGCAGCGCGAGGGCAAGGCGGCCTCCGCCAAACCGCAACAGCCGCTTGCGCAGTGCGTTCATGACCTCGATGTCGGCGCCTGACGCGAGCAGCGCCGAGAATGCGCCGCGCAGGTCCGCGTCCGGGAGTCCGGCAATCGGGGATGCGACGAGGCTGGTGGCGCCGCCGGACACCAGGACCACCGCGTCGGCGTCGGCGGGCACTGCCTCGGCGAGCACGCCGAGGCGGTCCGCCGCAATCGACGACTGCGCGGCAGGGACGGGGTGGTCGCCACTGACCGCCGGGAGGCCGTGCCTCGCGTCCGGGTCTTCCGCATGTGCCACGACGATCCCGCCCCCGATCCGGACTCCTCGCTGGTGCAGCGCCGCCACCGCGCCGGAGGCCATGGCATGTGCGCCCTTCCCGATCGCGATCACCCAGGCTGCCGGCGCCAGGTCGTCGGTGGCCAGCACTGCCTGACGAGTGGCGTGTTCGGGACCTGACGCGGCGACCGCGGCGCGGAATGCACGCTCCAGGACCGCGCCGGGTTCGGGGATCACGGGCAGAAACACGTCGCCCCGGCGCGGGGCCGGGGCGACGTCAGGTCGAGGTCAGCCGCCGGGCGGCGCCGGGGGCGGATTGAGCCTGTCAATCTCGGCTCCGAGCTCGTCATAGGCATCCTGAACGGTGACCCGGAACGGAAGCGCCTTGTACGTGACGCGCCCGGTCTTGTCGATGACATACAGGTGCCGGTTGTTCGTCTTCCGCTGCTCGTTGAGCGCCTGGTAGGAACGGCTCACCGTGCCGCCGGAATCCGCCATCACCAGGATCGGCGTCTCGAGCTCGCGGAACCAGCTGACGAGCGTGGTGTCGGGGTCGACGCTGACTCCGAGGACCACGACGTCGCGTCCGTTGTTGAAGAGCGTGGCGTACTGATCACGGTACGCCTCCATTTGCACCGTTCAACCACGCGTTCGCGCCTGGGGGAAGAACGCGAGGACGACGGTCTTGCCGCGGAAGTCCGACAGGCGCTGGGCCGTGGCGAGCTTGCCGTAGCGCGTGATGCCGGTGAACTCGAAGTCCGGCGCCATCTCGCCGACCTTCGGACCGACCTCGGGCTGCGCCGCCGGCTGCTGCGCCCGCGCCATCATCGGCAGGGCGACCAGTGCGGCGACGGCGATCGCGCTCGAACCTGCGTATCTCATGGAGACCCCTGAATCGGGTGGACCCGGACAAAATGCCCTGCGGATACGGGAGAAGGGAGGGGGATACGGCAAGGACCCGCGCCAGGTCAGGGGTCGGTCAGCTCTCCGGCCCGTCCCCGGTGTCGATTCCCACCCTGAGCGCGCCGGGGAGGACCCCGAGGTCCATGCCGGTCGACGCCACCTGGTGCAATTCGCCGTCCGCGTCGAGGAGTGGCGGGGCGTCGAACTCGAGCCGGAGACGAGATGCCGGTCGTCGATCCACTTCCGGCTGGCCGACGTGGGTCCCGAGGCGGGCGCGGAGGAAGAGCTGCAGCCTTCGCCGGGGCGGCGCATCCCGCACCGATATCACATCGATCATTCCATCGGTGACCGAGGCGCCCGGGGCGACACGGAAGCCGCCACCGAAGCGCGGGCCATTGGACGCAACGATGGCGACCCATGCGCCCACGGGACCGGCCGGTTCCTCCCCGAACCGGAGCGACGCCCTGACCGCGCGATACGTGCGAAGGAGGGGCAGGGCAGCGGCGACGTACACCATCGTCCCGCTCAGGCCGCGGAAGTTCCTCACGGCGCGCAGCACCTCGGCTTCCAGCCCGATCCCGGCGACGTTGAGGAACGGAATGCCGTTGACCTGGCCGACGTCCACCCGGACCGACCCGCGTCCGGCGGCGATGCGCGCCATGGCGCGCGGATCGGCGGCCGGCAGGCCGAGCGCGTGCGGGAAGTCGTTGCCCGTGCCGGCGGCGATGGGGACCAGCCGCGGGTCGCCGCCGCCCTCGAGGATGCCCCGGGCGACGTTGCCCCAGGTGCCGTCACCGCCTAACGCCACGATCGTGTCGATGCCCTCGGCGGCGGCGCGGGCGGCGAGGTCCCGTTCGTCCCCGGGTCCCCTCGTCAGGCGGACGTCGTTGATGCCGGCCGCCGCCAGCGCCGCCCGGACCGCCGGGAGCCGTCGCGCCCCGCGGCCGCGCCCCGCCGCGGGGTTGGCGATCAGGCAGGCATTCAACCGGCTCGGCCGGCGAGCTGCCGCAGGACGTAGGACAGGATGCCGCCATGCCGGTAGTAGTTGAGCTCCTCCGGCGTATCGATCCGCGACCGGACCGCGAACCGCTTCTCGCCGCCGTCGGCGCGGGCCACGACCGTCAGCACCGCACGGGATCCCATCGTTTCGTCGAGTCCCGTGACGTCGAAGGTCTCGAAGCCGGTGAGGCCGAGCGATTGCCGCGTCGCGCCGTCGGTGAACTCGAGCGGCAGCACGCCCATGCCGACGAGATTCGAGCGATGGATGCGCTCGAACGATTCGGCGATCACCGCCCGGACCCCGAGCAGCGCGGTGCCCTTGGCTGCCCAGTCGCGGGACGATCCGGTGCCGTACTCCTTGCCGGCGATGACGAGCAGCGGGACGCCCTTCGCCTGCTGCTCCATGGCCACGTCGTACAGCGGCCGGGCGTCTCCGCCCGCGGTGGTGGCGGTCCACCACCCCTCCTTGCCGCCGGCCAGTTCGTTCCGCAGGCGGATGTTGGCGAACGTGCCGCGCATCATCACTTCGTGGTTGCCGCGGCGGGCGCCGTACGAGTTGAAGTCCTTCTTCGCGACCCCCTGGGCCAGGAGCCACTGCCCGGCCGGGCTCCGCTCGGCGATGGATCCCGCGGGAGAGATGTGGTCGGTCGTGATCGAGTCGCCGTACATCCCGAGCACACGCGCCCCCGTGATGGGCCGGATGCCCGGCGGGGCGGCGGTCATTCCCTCGAAGTAGGGCGGGTTCTTCACGTACGTGGAATCGGCGGACCACGCATAGCGGTCGCCCGCCGGCACCGGCAGGGCGCGCCATTCCTCGTCCCCGTCGAAGACGTTGGCGTACTGCGACTGGAACATCTCCCGCTTCACCGAGCGGAGGATCTCGTCTTCCACCTCGGCGGGCGAGGGCCAGATATCGCGCAGGAAGACCGGCCCGTCGGGGCCCGTGCCTAACGGCTCGCGCGTCAGGTCGATGTCCATGCGGCCCGCGAGCGCATAGGCCACGACCAGCGGCGGGGACGCCAGGTAGTTGAAGCGCGTCTGCGGGTTGATGCGCCCCTCGAAGTTCCGGTTCCCGGACAGGACGGCGGCCACCACCAGCTGGCCCTCGTCGATCGCCCGCGCCACCGGATCGGGCAGGGGCCCCGAGTTGCCGATGCAGGTCGTGCACCCGTACCCCACCAGGCTGAAGCCGAGCTGCTCGAGGTCGCCCATGACGCCGGCGCGGTTGAAGTACTCGGTGACGACCTTCGAGCCCGGCGCCAGCGACGTCTTCACCCAGGGCTTGCTGCGAAGGCCGCGCTTCACCGCGTTCCGCGCCAGCAGGCCCGCGGCCAGCATCACCGAGGGGTTGGAGGTGTTGGTGCAGCTCGTGATGGCGGCGATCACGACCGATCCATCGTGCAGGTGGCACGGGACGCCGTTGATCGTGAGCGGGATGCCCGTCCCGGCATGCGCCTGTGCGCCCCCCTCGGCGTCCATGCGCGCGCCGGCCAGGGCGGTCTCCGCCGCAGGCGCCGGCACGGTCGCCGCCGCCAGGCGCTGGCGTTCCGCCGCGAGCGCGTCGCGGAACATCTCCTTCGATTCCGACAGCGGCACGCGATCCTGCGGACGCTTCGGGCCGGCGAGGCTGGGTGTAACCGTCGAGAGGTCGAGCTCGATCGTGTCGCTGAAGACCGGGTCCGCCGTGTCGTCCGTCCGGAAGATCCCCTGCTCACGGCAGTACGCCTCGACCAGCTGGACGTGTGCCTCGTCCCGCCCGCTCAGGCGCAGGTACCTGAGCGTCTCGGCGTCCACCGGGAAGAATCCCATCGTGGCGCCGTACTCCGGCGCCATGTTGGCGATCGTCGCGCGGTCCGCGAGCGAGAGCGTCGACAGGCCGACGCCGTAGAACTCCACGAACTTGCCGACGACCTTCTTCCTGCGGAGCATCTCGGTCACCGTCAGCACGAGGTCCGTCGCGGTGGCGCCGGCGGGAAGCCGTCCGTGCAGCTTGAAGCCGACCACGTCGGGGATGAGCATCGACACCGGCTGGCCGAGCATCGCCGCCTCGGCCTCGATGCCGCCGACCCCCCAGCCCATGACGCCGAGGCCGTTGATCATCGTGGTGTGCGAATCGGTCCCGACCAGCGAGTCCGGGTACGCGACCGTTTCGCCATCGATGGTCGACGTGAAGACGACCTTGCCGAGGTACTCGAGGTTCACCTGGTGGCAGATGCCGGTCCCCGGCGGCACCACCCGGAAGTTGCGGAACGCATTCTGTCCCCAGCGCAGGAACTCGTAGCGCTCGCGGTTGCGCTCGAACTCGAGCTGCGTGTTGAGCAGGAGCGCCGCCTCGATGCCGTACTGGTCCACCTGCACCGAGTGGTCGATGACGAGGTCGACAGGCTGCAGCGGGTTGATCTGCGACGGCTTCCCGCCGAGCGTGACGATGGCATCGCGCATCGCGGCCAGGTCCACCACGCACGGCACTCCGGTGAAGTCCTGGAGCAGGACCCGGGACGTACGGAATGCGATCTCCTTCTCGGTCGGCGCCTTCACGTCCCAGTTCGCGAGGGCCTCCACGTCCGACGCCTTCACGAAAGCCGCGTCTTCTCCACGAAGGAGGTTCTCGAGGAGGACCTTCAGCGAGACGGGGAGCCGGTCCACGTTGCCGCGGGAGCGTTCGCGGAGCGCGTCGAGCCGGAAAATGGTGTAGCGGGCGTCGCCGACGGTGAGCGTGGCGCGAGAGGAGAACGAATCGGGGTGCATGATCAGGGGCAGGGTGCAGTTGGCAGGCGGGTCGGGGCGTCCTGAGCCCGTGGCCAGTTCCGGGTACCGTAATCTAACAAGCGACGGTCGCCGACTCCTTCCGGGGTCGCCACGTTCCTGCCAGCTTCAGGCTCATGTCTCGCGCCTTTGTTGACGATGATCGCGACGATTCCGGTCGCCCGCGCCGGACGTTCGACCTGCCTCCGCGGGATGACCCCGCGTTCGAGGCCGCGGCCGCGCGAGCGTTGCTGGAGGCCGCGCGCGAGGGCGTCACGGGCGATGCCGAGCAGGCGACCGGCTTCTACTGGGGTGACGCGGCGTTGCGGGACCATGTCGAGGCGATTCGAAAGCGCGCCGCGGCCGATGGTGACGACCGCCTCGAGCAACTGGCGGAGCGGTTTTTGAAATAGGGTCGAGGGTCGAGGGTCGAGGGTCGAGGCTTGAGGTGAGGTCTGAGGTCTGAGGTCTGAGGTCTGCGGTCTGAGGTCTGCGGTCTCGAGCCTCGACCCTCAAGCCTCGACCCTACTTCATCCCCGCCTGGGCCTTCACGTATTCCGCGGCCTGGCGGTGTGTCGCGAACCACGCGCCGCCCTTCGACCGGATGTGCGACAGCAGCAACTCCAGCGCGACGATGCGCGAGCGATGCCCACTCACATGTGGATGCATGGTCAGCACGAACATCGTGCGTTCCTCCCACGCCTTGTCGAACTCGTCGATCCAGACCTGGGCCACCTCGCGCGGTGAGGCGTAGTTCGCGCCCTGGACGTTGAAGAGCGGCGCGTCGTCGAGGATCCACTCGACGGGGATCTCGACGATGCCGGTGGGTTGGCCATCCTGGAGCAGCTCGTACGGACGATCGTCGGACATCATCGAGCTTTCATACGTGAAGCCCAGTTCGCGAATGATCGAGAGCGTCGCTGGCGAGAAGTTCCAGGAGGGTGCGCGATACCCCACCGGTCGCGTCCCGGTGACCTTCGTGAGGTAGTCGAGGGCGCGCTTCACCAGGTCCCGCTCCACGTCGGCAGGCACCTGCGTGTTCATCTCGTGGATCCAGCCATGCACGGCAAACTCGTGCACACCAGAGGCCTTGATGACGTCCGCCATCTCGGGGTGCAGCATGAGGCTGACCGCCGGGATGAAGAACGATGCGGGAATACGCTGGCGATCGAGCAGGTTGACGATCCGGCCAAGTGCCACGCGGGCACCGTACTCGCCCTGGGACAGTGCACCCACTGTCGGTTCGCCGAACCGCAGCGCAACCGACTCGTTGTCGACGTCGAAGGAGAGGAGGACCGCAACGCGGTTGCCGTCGGGCCACTGGCGCGGTTGCAGGCTTCGTCCGGCGCGCACGGCGCCGACCACCTTGCGGATACTGTCCTCCGACCATTCCCACGCAGGCTTCCGGGGCGGCTGCGCCTGCGCACCCACCAGGTGCATCGGAACCGCCAGGGAGGAAACGAGGACGAGCAACGGGTGGCATCGAGTCATGGGCACTCCTCGTGACAGGCGTCAGGCGAAAGCCGCGGCTTGACGCACCGGGTTCACCGGCCAGCTTCCGGAGGCGCGTATCGGCACCGGCCGGTACGCGCCGCCCCGGATTCTGCCACTCACCCACCGGTTGCGCGAGGTCTGGTGCTCACCGCCAACGCCATGTCCGCCGAGACGACCCAGGACACGCCCCCCGCCGACCTGGCGCACCGCCTGATGGCGATCGATTCGACGACCGGGAGCGAGGGTGCGGTCGTCGCCGCGATGCACGCGATCCTCCAGGAGCAGGGCTGGTCCGTGATGCGGATCCCGGTCGCCCCGGGTCGGGACTGCCTGCTGGCGCGCGCGCACCCGGATCCTGACGTCACGCTGTCGACGCACCTCGACACGGTCCCGCCCTTCATCCCGCCACACCGCGAGGGCGATCGCCTGTCGGGGCGCGGCGCGTGCGATGCCAAGGGGATCGCCGCCTCGATGATCGTGGCCGCGGGACGGCTGCGCGCGCAGGGCGTACCGGTCGGGCTGCTGTTCGTGGTGGGGGAGGAAACCACCCACGACGGGGCACGGGCGGCCAACCAGTGGGCCGCGGCGAACCTGCCCTCCCGCCCGCGCGCCCTGATCAACGGGGAGCCCACCGGGAGCACGTTGGCGTTAGGCACCAAGGGCGCCATGCGGGTCGTGGTGCGCACGGTGGGCCGGGCGGCCCATTCCGCATACCCGGAATTGGGGGACTCGGCCATCTCGCGCCTGGTCTCCCTCCTGGCCGACCTCGACCCGCTGTCGCTGCCGACCGACGCCATCCTCGGCCCGACGACCATCAACATCGGCGCGATCTCAGGCGGTGTCGCGGACAACGTGATTGCCCCCGCCGCCGAGGCGCGGCTGATGGCGCGACTGGTCACGCCGGCCGCCGACATCATGGCAATCCTCGAGCGCTGGGCGGCCGGACGCGCGACCCTCGAACCGGGAATCACGGTGCCGCCCGTTCACCTGACCGCCGTCGAGGGCTTCGAGACGTCGGTCGCCGCCTTCGCCACCGACCTGCCGTCGCTCACCAACTGGGGAACGCCATACCTGTTCGGACCGGGATCGGTGCACGTGGCCCACACCGACCACGAACACGTCAGCGTCGACGAGTTGACCCGTGCCGTCGATGCCTACGTCCGCCTCGCCCTGGCGGCGCGGGCGCGCCTCGGGGACTGAGAGGCGTCAGGCGCTCGGCTGGGCGAAGACCACGAAGTGTCCGCCCGGCTCGCGGACGCCGATCTCGTGCATTCCATAGAACGTGGTTCGCCGAGGCATCTCCACGGGGTAATCGCCGAGCAACTCCTCCACGGCGCCGAGATCGGCCACCTCGATGAACAGGGCCGCCGATCGACCATTCACCTCGCCGGTGTTCGCGCCCAGGTCCTCGAGGATGCTGGCGACGCTCTGCAGCATCACCTCGACGCCGTCCTTGACCAGGATCGCGAACCCGACCGCTTCGCCATGGGGCACCGTGACGGTCTTCTCGAAGCCGAGTCGGCCTTCCCAGAATGCGAGGCTGGCCTCGACCGATTCCACGGCGAGGACGGGGGTCACGCGTCGCACGTTGATTGATGCCATGGCCTGGTCTCCACGCCGGATTCCGCGCGGGCCGGCCGCCCGCTGAAAGCGGAAACATGCACCTGGAGCATCCGCGGAGAAAGGCGCGGCACCCGACCCCGGCATTGGGGCGCCTCCAACAGTAGCTTCCCGCAATGAGCCCTCCCGACCCGCTGCTCGCCTGGCGCGCCGAGTTCCCGATCCTGGGACGGTCCACCTATCTCGTCTCCAACTCACTCGGCGCGATGCCGCGCGGCGTGCCCGACCGCCTGGCCGAGTATGTCGACGCCTGGGCGGAGCACGGCGTTCGCGCCTGGGCAAGGGGCTGGTGGTCGATGCCGGGCCAGGTGGGGGACCTGATCGCGCCGCTGCTCGGCGCCGGCCCCGGTGAGGTCGTGATGCAGCCTAACGTGACGCAGGCCCAGGCCATCGTCCTGTCGGCGGTGCGCTACCCCGCTGGCCGGAACCGGATCGTGATGACCGCGCTCGACTTCCCGTCGGTGCGCTACGTCTTCGACGCGCTGGCCACGCGACTCGGCGCCGAGGTCGTGGTGGTGGAATCGGAAGACGGGATCGGCATCGACGAGGACCGCCTCTGCGCGGCAATCGACGAGCGCACCGCCCTGGTCTGTGTCTCCCATGTCCTGTTCAAGTCGGCCCATATCGTCGATGTGGCGCGCGTCACGCGGCACGCCCATGCGGCGGGCGCCCTGGTGTCGCTCGATGCGTTCCACTCGGTCGGCGTCATGCCAGTGGACGTGCGCGCGATTGGCGCCGACTTCCTGACCGGCGGCGTCCTGAAGTGGCTCTGTGGAGGACCCGGCGGCTGTTTCTTGTATGCCGCGCCGGAAGTGACCGCGACGCTCGAGCCATCGCTGACCGGGTGGATGGCGCACGCCAGGCCCTTTGGCTTCGAACCCGCCATGGAATACGCGGAGGGAGCGTACCGATGGCTCGGGGGAACGCCGGCCATTCCCGCCATGTTCGCGGCGATGGAAGGCCCGCGGATCGTCGCCGCGGCGGGCATCGAGGCCATCCGCGCCAAGAGCATGCGCCAGACATCGCGGCTCGTGGACCTGGCCGACGCCCGCGGCTTCGCGGTCCACGCACCTCGCGACCCGGTCCGACGTGGCGGCACCGTAGCGCTCGACGTGCCGCATGCGTATGAAGTGGCCCAGTCACTCCTGGACCGGAACATCCTCGTGGACTTCCGCCCGGGAGCGGGGATCCGGATCGCCCCGCACTTCTATACCCGTGACGAGGAACTCGAGGACGCCGTTGCCGCGATCGACGAGATCCTGGCCACCGGGGCCTGGACCCGCCACACCGGCCGTTCCCCGGTAGTGACCTGAGCAGAGTCAGGGTGTTAGCGTTGTAGCGTTGGCAGGTTCCACCATCGCCGGTTTCCCGTCCACCGTCTCCCGTCTCAATGCCCACGCCCCCGAAGAAGCTTCGCAAGCAGTATCACAACGAGAAGTATCCCGAGATCGTGCTGCGCTTCGAGGACGGACACGAGATCAAGGTCCCGAAGGGAAGCGTGAAGTCCTTCGACGCCTGGGCTGGCGAACGGATCAAGATCCTGGCGGTGTGGGACCACACGTCCGGCGAGCGGGAGAAGGTCGACACCATGCTCGCCGAGCAGTTCACCGACGAGGGCAAGTAGCACGGACTCCCGCATCACCCGCCCCGCCGTGCGGCTCGCGCCGGCGGTGGAGGCGGCGCTTCGGGACGGCGACCCGGTCGTCGCGCTCGAGAGTTCGGTGTTCGCCCAGGGGTTGCCCGTCCCGCGCAATGCGGAAGCCGCAACCCGGATGCAGGAGGCCATCGCCGGCGAGGGGGCAGTCCCAGCCGTCACCGCGGTGGTTGGCGGATGTTCGGTGGCTGGGCTGGCGCCTGGGGAACTGGCGCGGTTCCTGGCCGCGGAGGGGATCGGCAAGGCCTCGGCCCGGGACCTGGCGGTCGCGATGGCGACGGGCCGCGATGCGGCGACGACTGTCGCCGGTTCCCTGACGATCTGCCGTGCCGCGGGGCTGTCCGTGTTCGCGACCGGTGGCATCGGCGGCGTCCACCGGGAGCCGGCGTTCGACGAGTCCGCCGACCTGCTCGAACTCGCGCGTACGGCGGCGATCGTCGTCTGTGCCGGCGCGAAGTCGGTGCTCGACCTTCCGGCGACGGTGGAGCGACTGGAAACGCTTGGTGTGACCGTGATCGGCTTCCGCACCAGCGAGTTCCCCGGATTCCACTTCGCGGAAACGGGCATTCCCGTTCCGTCGCGGATGGACGACGTCGAGGGAATCGTCGACGCCTGGACAGCGCAGCGGGCAGTTGGTCATCCCTCGGCGCTTCTGGTGGTCCAGCCGCCGCCGCCGGATGTGGCGTTGCCACGGCACGAGGTGGAAGAAGCGATCCGTGAGGCGCTGGCCGGCGCCCGCTCGGCGGGCGTGCGCGGGGCAGCGGTCACGCCATGGTTGCTGTCGGCACTGGGCCGCGCCACCGGCGGCCGGTCCCTGGAGACCAACCTGTCGTTGCTGGAGGCGAACGCGCGCCTGGCCGCCCGGATCGCCGTGCACCTGGCGCGCGGTGATGACTCGTGAGGCAGGCACGGCGACGGAGTGACCGCTCGCGCCGCCCGCGTGACGGCCCGTCGGTGCGAACGACCCCCGCCAATCGTCTCCCGGACGGGGGTGACGACACCGCGGGGACGTCAGGCGAGTTGGAAAAAGGCAACCGTTGAACTCGGCGGCGCCGTCGTGGTAGTATGTTTCGTCACGGGTCTCGCACACGAGGTGAGCTGAGAGATGCCGGCTCCGTTCATGAGTTCCGAGGAGTACGATGAACGCGCACACACGCTCTACAACGATGCCAGGTATGATGAAGCGCTGGCCGTGCTGCGCGAGGGACTCACGCTTTATCCGCACGCCGTAGAGCTTCACATCGGCGTGGGGTACGCCCGGCTGGCCCGCGAGGAGTTTGCCTGGGCGCGCCGGAGCTTCGAGGAAGCGCTCGTCCTGGACGGGGACCATGAGGATGCCCTCGCCGGCTACGGCGAGACGCTGCTCCGGTTCGGCCAGACCGCCGACGCCCTGCGTGCGTTCCGTCGCGTCCTGGACCTGGGCTACGAGGACGACCTGGAACTCATGCTCCAGATCGGACGTGCCCTGTTCCGCGACGGACTGGTCGGCGAGGCGAAGGACTTCTTCGACGTGGCCGCTCGTCAGGCGCCGGAATCGGCGGAAGCGGTCGCCCTGGTCGGCTTCGCGCAGCACCGGCTGGGCGAGGATGAGCCGTCGATCGCGACGCTCCGGCGTGCGCTGCAGCTGGACCCGGACAACGCCGAGGCCCGCATCTACCTCGGGAACATCCTGTACGACCGCGGCGAGCTCGAGGCGGCGCTGTTTCACCTGGATCGGACCGCGCCCGAGGATCATTGGGAAGAACTGGGGATCTGGCGGCTGGTCGAGCTGAAGAAGACCATCCATCGGCTGAAGGACGACGACCCCGACATCCGGCGCTGGGAAGCGCGCCTGGCCGAGCTTGCCGGAGAGCCGGACCAGATCGACGACATGCTGGCCGAGATCGAGCAGAAGGCGATGGAGGACGCGCAGGTCGACGCGCGGAACCAGCTGGAACTGTTCGGCCAGATGCTGGCCGGCCTGGCCGATTCCCGCCACGACGGCGTGAACCACCGCATCCTGCGCGACGGGCGCCCGTACGACGGCACCTGGGACGAGATCGTGGTGAAGATGCGCGACGCGGCCATGGCCTGGTCGGGACGTTCCATCCACGAGTACATGATGAACGAGGCGCGCCGCGGCTTTTCGCTGACCGGCGTGGTCATTCCTACCGGCGACGCCGAGAGCTTCATCCGCGGCAGCGCCGATGCCGGATTGCTGCGGATCCTCAAGTGAAGGCATCGGGCAACGGGCATCAGGCATCAGCCCCGCTCCCCCTGATGCCTGATGCCTGATGCCTGATGCCTGATGTGCCTGATGCCCCGGTCACTCGCCTCGTCCTGCCTAACGGCCTGACCGTCCTGGTTCGCGAGGATCACGGCGCCCCGGTCACCGCGATCGTGACGTGGGTGAACGCGGGATACTTCGACGAGCGCGATGAGGACGTCGGGATCTCGCATGTCCTCGAGCACATGTTCTTCAAGGGCACGCCCACCCGCGGTGTCGGTGAGATCGCGCGCGAGACCAAGGCCAGCGGCGGGTACCTCAACGCCCACACGATCTACGACCACACCGCCTATGAGACGGTGCTGCCCAGCGACGGGTTCGTCACCGGGCTCGAGGTCCAGGCGGACGCCTACGCCAACTCCCTCATCGACGCCGGCGAACTGGCGCGCGAGCTGGAAGTCATCATCCAGGAGGCGAAGCGCAAGAAGGACACGCCATCCGCGGTCGCGGTGGAGTCGATGTACGCACTCCTCCACGACCGCCATCGCTTCCGCCGCTGGAGGATCGGGGAGGAAGAGGCCCTGCGTGCCCTCACGCGCGACCGGATGCTCGGTTTCTACCGGAACTACTACCGCCCGCGGAATACGATCCTCGTGATCGTCGGCGATGTGACGGTCGAGCAGGCCGTGCACCACGTGGAGCGATTGTACGGCGCGCTGCCTGACGTCCCGGTGGACCGCGACGCGGGCATGGCGGAAGTCGAGCGACCGGGATTCCGCTTTCGCGAGATCGCGGCCGATGTCTCCCAGGCCCAGGTGGTGCTTGGCTGGCGCACGCCGGGTGCCCACCATGCCGACACCCCGGCCCTCGACCTTGCCGCGGCGATCCTGGCCGACGGACGCGGCTCGCGGCTCTACCAGGCCGTCCGCGACAGGGAACTGGCGTCTCAGGTCAGCGCGATGAACTACACGCCGCGCGAGGCCGGCGTGTTCGTCGTCCGCACGGAAGGGGATGCGACGAAGGCGGCCGCCGCGGCGGGTGTCGTCTGGTCCAACATCCTGGCGCTGCGCACGCGACCACCGGGGGCGGCCGAGGTCGAGCGCGTGCAGCGACTGTTCGAGGCGCGGTGGCTGCGGCGGCAGGAGACCATGGAAGGCCAGGCCGACTTCCTCGCCGAGTGGGAGGGGATGGGTGGCTGGGAGTTGTCGCACGCCTACTTCGAGCGCGTCATGGCGATGACGCCCGCGGAGATCACCGACGCGGTCGCGACGCACATCGACCCTGGCCACGCATCGCTGGTCACGTACCGCCCGCGCGCGATACCGGTGTTCGACGGTCTGCCGTCCGAGGTTCAGTCACGCCTGGGGACCACGCCGTCGGCGCCGGTTCCCGGGGCGCCGACCGCCGACCGCGGCAGCATGCCGGCCGCAGGACCGCGCGTGGCGTTCGAGCGGCGGGTCGGTCGCGTCGCCGTCTTCCGGACCGCCTCCGGCATCCCGATCCTCGTCAGGCGGCGTCCCGGCGCACCGATGGTGCACCTGGCCTGCCATGTGCCGGGCGGCTCGGCGGCGGAGCCGGACGAGCAGGCGGGTGTCGGCACGCTGATGATGCGGGCGTCCCTCAAGGGGACGGTCACGAGGGATGCCGAGGCGATCGCGGCAGAGTCGGAGATGCTCGGTGGGAGCATCGGGACGAGCGTTGCGTCGGACGGTGGTGGCTGGAGTTTCTCCGTGCCGTTGCCCCGGCTTCGCGCGGCGATCGACCTGCTGCAGGACGTGGTGCAGCACCCGCGGTTCGACGCCTCTGCCGTGGAGACCGAGCGAACCATCGCGCTGCAGCAGCTGGCGCAGCTGGGCGACGACATGTTCCGCTATCCGCTGCGGCTCCTCAATGCCGCCGCGTTTGGCGCGCATCCCTACGGCCGCCCGTCGCTGGGCTCCGAGGATACGCTGCGCGCCATCACCGCCGACGACACCAGGCGATGGCATGAACGCACGGTGCTGTCGACGGGTGCGGTGCTGGCCGCCGTCGGCGACGTGGATGAAGCCGAGCTGGCGCAGGCGCTTGGCGATGCGTTCACCGGGTTGACACCGGCGTCCATCCCGCCGGTCGTCGTTCCCACGTGGCCGACGATCGTGACCCAGCGGATCGAGACCCGCGACAAGGCACAGTCCGCGCTGGCCATCGCCTTCCCGGCGCCGGTGCGACGCGACCCCGCTCGGTTCACCTCATCGGTGCTGGCGAGTATCGCCAGTGGCCTGGGGGGCAGGTTCTTCGAGGAACTGCGTGAGAAAAGGAGCCTCGCCTACACGGTCCACGCGTGGTCCGCTGAGCGCGTTGGTGCGGGCATGTTCGTCGCGTACATCGCCACGGACCCGGCGAGGGAGGACGAGGCCCGGCACACCCTTCTGGCGGAGTTCGCCCGACTGCGGGACCAACCCGTGACGGAAGAAGAACTTGGGCGCGCCGTTCGCTACACGCTCGGCTCACACGCCATCGCGCAACAGAGTGGCGCGGTGGTGCTCGGCGGCATGCTCGATGCCTGGCTCTACGGCGAGGGTCTCGAGGAACTCGATGCGTTCGACGCTGCGGTCAGGGCCGTGACGGCAGAACGGATACAGGGGTATGCCGTCGAAGCGTTTGATCCGCTGCGAAGGGTCGAGGGGGTCGTCAGGGGCCAGAGGGCTGCTAGCGCAGGCCACAAGTGAACGACGGAGCTCTGAGGTGGGAGGTCGGAGGTCGGAGTAAGGGTCAGCGCCAATGCGATTCCCGATTCCCGATTCCCGATTCCCGATTCCCGACCTACGCGTCGCGTCGTTCGGATTCGCGGTAGCCCAGGGCGCGATTGAGCCACCGGACGAACGGGAGCATCGTCGTGAAGTCCCGCTCGATGCGATCGGGCAGGCGACGGCCTTCGACTTCGGTGTCGCTCAACATCGCGTGAACCGTGAAGGACTGGTATCGCAGCCAGCGTTCCGCCGGGTGTCCGGGCGCGAAACCCCGCGGGAGCCGCGTCAGCATGGCTTCCTCGCTCAGCGCTCCGAAGCGGCGCTTGAATGAGGCGGACATCGACTTCTCGAAGTCGCCGGGCTTCGCCGCGATCGACTCGCGGATCCGGTTGAGCGACGGTCGCGGCGGCATCCAGATCCCGCCGGCGACCATCGATCCCTTCGGCTCCAGGTGGAAGTAGAAGCCGGCGCCGCCACCGTGCGTCTCGCTGCCGACACCATGCCCGGCGTTCCGGTGCGAGAACCAGGCGGCGGCGTGGGTCTTGTACGGCGACTTGTCCTTCGAGAACCGCACGTCGCGGTGGATGCGAAAGATCGAGCGCTTCGGGTCGCCGGCCATCTCGGGCGCGAAGTGGCCGAACCGGACGTCCAGCTCCTCGACCAGCAGGCGCAGCGGCGCCAGGATCTCGTGGTCGTAGGTCTCGCGATTGGCTTGAAACCACTCCCGCCGGTTGTTGCGCTTCAGCTGGCGCAGGAACGACAGGGCGGCGCGGCTGAAGCCGGGGAATTCGTCGGTCATCGAAGCGCCTCAGCCCCTGGTGCGGATGTCGGTAACGACAGAGCGCGCCGTGAGGCGGCGGGCAATGACGTCGAATGCGCGCTGTGGGTCGTGCGGCGGCAGGGCGATGACGTCGAGGATGGCGAGTTCGCGCGAAGGCATGGTATGGACGGACATGTGGCAGCCATCGAGCGGAAGGATCACGCTCAGTCCACCGTCAGGGTGGGCGATGACGGTCGGGGAACCCGAGGCCTTCATCCCGGACGCCCCAGCGGCGGAGACCAGGATGCCGCTGATGAGCGACTGGTCGCCCAGTTGCTGCGCGGACGCCCCGATGAAGTCCGCCGTGAGGTGAACGATCGCCGCCGACGCGGGGTTGGACACAGTCCGGAACCTAACACGGAGATGGGTGATGGAAGTGGGAGACGACCCGGGAACCCTCCCATCTCCGCCGGCAAGGCGTAGCATTCGCTCATGTCCAGCCACCAAACCCCGGCCGGCCGAACGGTCGGATTGATCTGGCTGGCGCTCATGCCCGGCCTGCCGTACATGGCGGGGGCACAGGTGCCGCGCGCGAGGCTACCCGAGGTTCGACTGGAAGTGTCCGGTGGCAACGTATCGTCGGCGCACCTCGGCCTCGGGTTGCACTATGCGGCCGGTACGTACTTCCGCCTGGCGCTCATCGGTGCAGGCGGCATCGCCTGGAAGGCCGGCGAGACGGGCCACACCGCGCGCGTGGAGGTCCAGGGCCGGTTCCATCTCGACCCGTTTCGCGAAGCCCGGTTCGGGCTCTACGGGATTGGCGGCGCCGCGGTGTCCCATGACCCGTTCACCGACTCCCAGGCACGACTGGTGGTCGGCGCCGGTGTCGAGCTGCCGACACGCGACGAATCGACGATCGCCGTCGAGGCGGCCCTCGCCGGTGGTTTGCGGGTGTCGGCGGTGTGGCGCCGCCTGTCGCCGACCCGGCGTTGAAATGAAAACCGCCCCTGAACCAGGGGCGGTCATATTCAGCTAGACTGCGGTGGCGACCTGCGCTGCGGTGGCCTTGGGGGGCTGGACGAACCTCTCGCCGAGAACCCTCAGTTGGCCGAGCTCCTTCTGCGTCAGCTCGCTGAACCTGTCCGCGAGGTATCGCATCGTGTCCTCAAACCACTGAGCCTGGTCGTCCGGCTCACAGCCGATGACCCCGCATTGCATGATGTGCTGAAACATCTCGTCGCGAGCCTCCTCGAAGGGGGTCGGCAGCGCGACTTCACGCGGACGCCGTACTTGTCTTTTCGCCATCTATCCTTGGTTGTGTTTTTCGTCTGGGGTAACGCCGAAAGATAAACCGTGGTGCGACTTCATTGTACCTACGAGGTGCGGGGACGTTTCGTTGCGGCATCCGACCGGGAACGGGCTTGGGAGTCGCCGACGGTCATGGGTGACGGAACGGGTGAGCTCCGAAGACGATATGTTCCGTGCTGATAGGCATTTGCGGGCCACACGGGCTGTCCCACCACGCTGGACTGGCGTGCTGCCCTTGCCATAAGTTGCTGACTGCCATGACCGATGAGACGTACGGCGAGGATCGCGCCCGCCGCCTGGAGGCCATGTTGCGGGAGCTTGCGGGGCGGATCCGCGACCTGGACGAGGGCGGTAAGCTGCTCGCAGACCCCGGTGAGTTGCTCCGGTTGCTTGGCGATATCCGGAGCGAGCTGTTCACGTACGAAGTGCGTGCCACGTTCGACACGCCCGAGATCGCGGAGCACCGGCGGATCGTGGCGGAATCCCAATCCACCGAGACCAGCGAATGGCAAAAGACAGAATGGCAGCCGGACGAGGACGAGCCGGAAGCGAAGTGAAGCCAGGCGGGAAGGGCCCGAATGCGCCGAAGCGCGTCGACGTGCGAGGCTCCAGCCGCGGACCGTTCTACGCGCTGCTCGGGGTCATCGCCGCCGCGGCGGTAGCCTTCATCGGGTACCAGGCGATGCAGTCCAAGTCGTCCGGCATCATCACCATCGACCCGAACATGACGTTGCCGGAAGCGGCTGGGTACCTTGCCGGCAACCCCGCGGCCCCGGTGCAGATCCTGGAATTCGCGGACTTCGAGTGCCCGGCCTGCGGGTCTTTTGCGACGCTCACCGAGCCGGACATGCGCAAGCGCCTCATCGAGACCGGCCAGGCGAGCTTCCGGTTCATGGATTACCCGCTGCCCATCCACGCCAACACGTGGGATGCGCATTTCGCCGCCGCCTGTGCCAACGAACAGGGGAAGTTCTGGGAGATGCACGACCAGATCTTCGCCACGCAGGACCAGTGGAACAGCGAGACCACGAATCGCCCGAAGGCGATCTTCAGCCGGCTGGCCCGCGAGCTGGCCCTGAACGAGTCGCAGTGGGAGGAGTGCTATGACTCGCAGAAGTACAAGCTGAACATCGCGGCCAACCAGCGTGAGGGCGACCGACGGATGGTGTCGTCCACCCCGACGTTCGTGATCGGCGACAAGGTCATCCGTGGCGCCCTTGGTTTCGACCAGCTCAAGGCCTACGTGGATTCGGCGGCGGCGAAGGCGCCGGCCGCCCCGGCACCGGTGCCGTCCGGCGACACTGCCCTGACGAAGGGTGTACCGGCCCGGAAGTCGAAGTGAGGCCCACGACTCTCATTCGACGCGCGGCATGACGAAGCGGATGATCATTGCGGCCCTCGCCCTGGCGGGCGTGGGGCTTGCGACCTATCTGGCGATGTACAAGCTCGGGATGATCGGCGAGCTCGCGTGCTCGGTCGGCCAGTGCGAGACGGTGAACCTGAGCAAGTGGGCGACCTTCGCCGGACTCCCGGTCGCGGTGTGGGGCGTCGGGTTCTACATCCTGCTGTTCGCGGTTGCCCTCCTCGGGACGACGGAGCGGTTCGTGGACGCAACCTGGGTGAGCCACGCCCTGCTTGGACTGACAGCGTGGGGCGTGGTCTTTTCAGGCTGGCTGACGTACCTCGAGCTGTACGTGATCCACGCCATCTGCATGTTCTGTGTGGCGAGCGCGGTGCTGGTGGCGGTGACGTTCCTGGTCAGCGTCTCGGAGTGGAGGGGGCGGCCGGGGGGATGATATCATGCTGCGTGCTGATTCCTGCCTGCTGGAACTGCTGCTGCGGGCGGGGGCTGATAGCAGCACGCAGTTGTGGCTCCAGCCCCAGCCCGTAGCCGCAGCAGCAGCACGCAGCAATCAGCACGCAGCAACCAGCAGTCCGTTATCCCTCCCGTTCCTCGTATTGCTCCTTGAGGCTCGCGACCACGGCGGGATCGGCCAGCGTCGTCGTATCGCCTAACGTGCGGCCCTCGGCGATGTCCCGGAGCAGGCGGCGCATGATCTTCCCCGAGCGGGTCTTGGGCAGGTCTGCCGAGAACAGGATGTCGTCGGGGCGGGCCAGCGCGCCGATCTTCTGCGCCACGAAGTCGCGCAACTCGTCGCGGAGGGCCGGCGACGGGTGCTGGCCGATGCGCAGCGTCACGAAGGCCGCGATGGCCTGGCCCTTCAGCTCGTGTGCCTTGCCCACGACCGCTGCCTCGGCCACGGCGAAGTGCTCCACCAGTGCCGATTCCACCTCCATGGTGCCGATCCGGTGGCCTGCCACGTTCAGCACGTCGTCCACACGACCCAGGATCCAGTAGTACCCGTCGTCGTCGACCTTGGCGCCGTCGCCGGGGAAGTACAGGTCGGGCCGCCCCGGCCACTTCGAGAAGTACGTCTGCACATACCGCTCGTCGTCACCCCAGATGGTGCGAAGCATCGACGGCCAGGGCCGCGTCAGCGCGAGGAGGCCTCCCCCCAACGGGATCTCGTTCGCCTCGGAGTCCAGCAGCGCCGCGAAGTACCCGGGCAACGGCTTGGTCGCGCTGCCCGGCTTCGTGCCCGTCACGCCTGGCAGCGGTGAGATCACGATCGCGCCCGTCTCCGTCTGCCACCATGTGTCCACGATCGGGCAGCGGTGACGGCCGATGTGCTCCCGGTACCACATCCACGCTTCGGGATTGATCGGTTCACCCACGGAGCCCAGGAGCCGGAGCTGCGACAGGTCGTGCCGTGCGGGGTGATCGTCGCCCCACTTCATGAAGGCGCGGATCGCGGTGGGCGCCGTGTAGAAGATCGTGACCCCGTGGCGCGCGCAGATCTCCCAGAACCGGTCGCGTTCGGGCCAGTCGGGTGCGCCCTCGTACATCAGGCAGGTCGCGCCGTTGGCCAGCGGACCGTAGACGACGTACGAATGCCCGGTGACCCACCCGATGTCCGCCGTGCACCAGAACACGTCCGACTCCCGCAGGTCGAAGACGTACTTCATCGTGCTGGTGACGCCGGTCAGGTAGCCGCCGGTCGTGTGCACGATGCCCTTCGGCTTGCCCGTGGTGCCAGACGTGTAGAGGATGTAGAGGACATCCTCGGCGTCCATGGGTTCCGGCTCGCAGTCCATCGACGCGTGCTGCATGAGGCGGTGCCACCAGTGGTCGCGCCCGTCCCGCATCTCCGCAAACGACTCATCGCCGAGTCCCCCGGGCCGCCGTTGGACGACGACCACATGCTCGACGGACGGGACGTCCTCGAGGGCCTTGTCGGTGTTCCGCTTGAGCGGGACGACCTGTCCGCGCCGATACCCGCCGTCCGCCGTGATCACGACCCTGGCCTGCGCGTCGTTCATGCGGTCACGCAGGGACTCGGGGGAGAAGCCACCGAACACGACGGAGTGCACCGCGCCGATCCGCGTGCACGCGAGCATCGCGATTGCCGCCTCGGGGACCATCGGCAGGTAGATGCCGACGCGGTCGCCCTTGCGGACGCCGAGTGACTTCAGGACGTTGGCGAACTTCCGGACCTCACAGTACAGGTCCCAGTAGGTGAACGTGCGCCGGTCGCCCGGCTCGCCCTCCCAGATCAGCGCCGCCTTGTTCCGTCGATCGGTGACGACATGCCGATCGAGGCAGTTCTCGGCCACGTTGAGCTGGCCCCCGACGAACCACTTCGCGCGTGGTGGTGACCACTCGAGGACCGTGGACCAGGGCCGGATCCACTTCAGTGCCTTCGCCTGTTCCGCCCAGAAGGCCTCATAGTCGGCCTCGGCGCGCTGGTGCATCGACCAGTCGCTGACGAGTGCCCGGTCCCGGAAGGACGCCGGCGGCGGGAACTTGCGGTGTTCCTGGAGGAGGACGTCAATGTCAGACATGAAGGCAAGATGCAGGTGGGAGGTGCGAGACGGGAGATGGGCGATGGGAGCGGGATTCCGCGGACCCGGCCGCCTTGCCCGACCGCGGGTCCCCGTACCTAATTCCGGCATCCCAATCCAGAGTGCCGATGGTGGCCGTCTTTGGTGTCCTGATCGTCGCGGTCCTGGTGTTCGCGATGTGGAGGAGCACCGTGGAACTGACGCGAATGTCGCAGCGCTCCGCCGGCGGGCGGGCCGGCTCGATCGACCAGGACCTCGTCGAGGCGCGGCTCGGGCGGATCGAGGAAGCCATTGACGCGATGGCCCTCCAGATCGAACGGCTGACCGACCAGCAGCGCACCTTGCTGGGCGGCGCGCCGGAAGCGCTTCAGGAGCAGGTCGACCAGATCCGAACCGAGCGACCCCGTTGATCCATCCCTGGCGCGACCTGCCGCCCGGCCCGCACCCGCCGGACGAGATCACCGCGATCATCGAGATCCCGCAAGGGAGCCGGAACAAGTACGAGCTCGACAAGACGACGGGGTACTTCCGCCTGGACCGCGTGCTCTACTCGGCCGTGCACTATCCCGGCGATTACGGGTTCATCCCGCGGACCCTGCACGAGGACAACGACCCGCTGGACGTGCTGGTCCGGATCAACGAACCGACGTTCCCGGGCTGCCAGATCAGCGTGCGCCCGATCGGTGTGCTGCGGCTCCTCGACCGCGGCGAGCCTGACGACAAGGTGCTCGCCGTCCCCAGCAGCGACCCGCATCACGAGGAGTACTTCGACATCGCCGACCTTCCGCAGCACTACCTGAACGAGGTCGAGCACTTCTTCCAGATCTACAAGGACCTGGAAGGGAAGCGGATGCAGATCGTGGGCTGGGAGAAAAGCGAGGTCGCGATGCGCGTCGTGATGGAATCGATCGAGCGGTACGCGGTGAAGTACCTGCGCGAAGGACCGTGAGATTGCAGAGTGCAGATTGCAGATTGTTGAGTGCAGAGTGGGGCTGAAGAAGACTCCGCAGGCCAATCAGCACTCTGCACTCTGTACTCTGCAATCTGCAATTCACCGCTTTCGGGTGAGGATCCCGAACTCCCAGATCAGCGCGGCGGCAATGGCGCCGAGGATCGGGCCGACCCAGAAGATCGCCTGGCCCGCGAAGACGCCCGAGGCGATCGCCGGGCCGAATGACCGTGCGGGGTTCATCGACCCGCCGGTCAGGGGCCCGATCGCGAGGATACCGGCCCCGATCGTGAGGCCGATGGCGAGCCCGCCGATCTTCGGCGCTTCGCTGTTCACCGCCGTGCCGTAAATCACGAACATCAGGAAGAAGGTCGCGATGAACTCGAGGCCGAGCGCCTGGACGCCGCTGATGTCCAGGGCGATGGCCTGGCCGCCACCCTGCGCGGCCGCGAAGATCGCCGTCGGCATCAACGCCTTGAGCATGTACGCTGCCGCGACCGCGCCCAGGAGCTGTGCGACGATGTGGACGCCGGCAATGGTCGGGGTGATGCGTCGCGCCACGAGGAGCGCGGTCGTCACCGCGGGGTTGAGGTGCCCCCCGGACACGTTCATGGTGGCCGAGACCATGAGCGCGAGGATCAGGCCGTGCGCGAGGGCGACCTGAAGCAGGCCGGCGGTGTTGCCGGTGTGCTGGGCCATCATGATCGCGCCGCCGCCGATGAACACCAGCGCGAACGTGCCGACGAACTCGGCGAGGAAGTTCCGTTGCATGCGAGACGGGGATGGGAGACGGGACGGAGAGCCGCGAAGGTAGCCGGCCCGCCCCCTCCCCGCCAGCCGCGATCCGCGGGCCGGGCCTAGGCCCTTCGCATCACCAGGGACGCGTTGATCCCGCCGAACCCGAACGAGTTGGACAGGATCGTTTCCGGGTCCGCCTCCCGCCCGCTGCCCGCCACGTAATCGAGGTCGCAGGCCGGGTCCGGGGACGACAGGTTGACCGTGGGAGGCAACCAGCGCCGGTCGAGGGCCAGCGCGCAGATGGCCGCCTCGATCGCGCCCGAGGCGCCTAACGCATGGCCGTAATAGCCCTTGGTCCCGCTGACGGGCATCCGGTACGCCTGCTCCCCGAACACCAGCTTCATCGCCAGCGTCTCGGTCGGGTCGTTCAGCGGCGTGGAACTGCCGTGCGCGTTCACGTAGCCGACCTCGCCTGGCGCCACCTGTGCGTCCGCGAGGGCGAGCCGCATCGCCCGCGCCGCCTGCGACCCATCGGGCCGCGGCGCGGTCATGTGGTGCCCGTCGTTCGTCATGCCGTAGCCCAGGACCTCGGCGTACACCGGCGCCCCCCGGGCGAGCGCGCGGCCGCGTTCCTCGAGGATGAGCACCGCGGCCCCCTCGCCCATCACGAACCCGTCGCGGTCGCGGTCGAACGGCCGCGACGCGGTCCCGGGATCGTCGTTCCGCGTGGACATCGCGCGGATCAGGGCGAAAGCGCCGAAGCACAGCGTCGAGAGCGGCGCCTCGGAGCCGCCGCAGATCATGACGTCGGCGTAGCCGTCCCGGATCGCGCGAAACCCGTCGCCCACCGCGATCGTGCCCGACGCGCAGCTCATGCCGTTGGTCGAGTTGGGGCCGTACACGCCGAACTCGATGGCGACGTTGCAGGAGGCCGAGCCGCCGAACACCGCCAGCGCCAGCGTGGCGTCCACCGCGCGCAGGCCGCCGCCGATGAAGCGCCCGAGCTGCTCCTCGGCATACGCCACGCCGCCTAACGCGGACCCCATCATCGCGCCGACGCGCTCCCGGTCCTCCCGCTCCAGCACGAGGCCGGCATCGGCGACCGCCATCCGTGAGGCGACGACGGCGAATTGCGCGAACCGGTCGAGGCGCTTCGTCCGCCGTTCCTCGAGGTGGTCGGACGGGACGAAGTCGCGCACCTCCGCCGCCACCTGCGACCGGAAGATGGACGGGTCGAAGCGCGTCACCGGACCCACGGCAGATCGCTCGGCGCGCAATCCGCTCCAGAGCCCGTCACGGCCGAGGCCGATCGGGGTGACGGCACCTATGCCGGTAACGACCACACGTCTCGTCATCGTGCCTCGTAGCTCTGGGTGGGACGGCCTTCCCGTGGCCCGTCGCGCGGGGCCTGCGGCCGTTCGGCCTCGCGCGCCAGTCCGGCGAGGGTGCGACTGGCGATGCCATGCACGAACACGGGACCGATGACCAGCGTGGCAGCCGGTACACCGATCAACGGCCAACGGGGCCCATCCCAGACATGCAGCAGCCTGACGTGCGTGCCGCCCTCGACCGGAGTGAAGCTCCATTCGACGTCCATCGCCGTCGTGACACCACCGACGTGCCGGAACCTGACCGACGGCGCGGACTCATCGACCCGCATCTCGGACAGCCACCACGTCGGCCAGTTGACGAGGCCGAAGGGCCGGTTGGCCGACATCTCCACCAGGCCTCCGGCGCCAGGGTCGCGTCGCCGGAAGCGGACGTACCGGTAGTGGGAGAGCAGCGCTGGCCAGTACTCCACGTCGCGGACCAGCGGGAAGATGACATCGACGGGAGCGCGCACGATGCGCTCGTCGAGCGTTTCCATCGCCCGGCCCGCCGGCAGGGGACCCCATGGCTGGTTGCTGGTCACGAGTCGGGGGTTGGATGGTCCGTTGCCAGGCAGCGGGCCGTGGTCACTCATCCGGCCCCGTCACGTTCCAGCTCGCGGTCAGGCGCCATCCCGCGCGACGATGCACCGCGGGATCCACGCCGACCGCCTCCCGCACCAGGGACCTGAGTTCGGATGGCTCGAAGCCCCGGAGGATGGACACGACGCCGTCGTGGCGGCTGACGCGATGAAAACCCAGGGGAAAGGATACCAGCCAGAGGCCCGCGACGGCCAGCCAACTGCGCCTCAGGTCGGCAATGATCACGCGTCGCCTTGCCACCCGGTGCAGCTCGCGAATCACGCCAAGGGCATCCTCTCGCGCAAAGTGGTGGAGCAACTGTGAGGCGATCACGACATCGAACGCACCGGCGGTGAAGGGAAGGGACCGCGCATCACCACAAACGGCGGCGATGGCCCACGGTCGCGTCATCCTCACGAGCTCGGGCCGGCCGTCGAGGCCGAAGATTTCAAGGACGACACCGCGTGACTGCGCATACCGGGAAAGACGTTCCGGGATGTCTCCCGTTCCCGTCCCGACATCGAGCAGCGTCTGGGAGGCGACGGCGGAGGAGAGCACCTGCCGCATCTCGGCGACGACGGCGCTGGTGCCGCCAAACAGGCGGTTCGCCAGCGCGATGTCGCGATGCGATCGGCGCTGCAGCGTGGCGTCGCGCTCCTCATCGAGCCACTCGACACCGCGGCGACGCGCCGGCGTGAGCAGCGCCACCGTTCAGCGCTCCAGTTCGGCGTAGCCGCCGCGGTAGTACAGGAGGGGGCGCAGGTCGTTGGTGGTGGCGCCGTCGACGAGGGCGATGAAGATCGTGTGATCACCGCCGTCGTGATGCCGCTCGATGCGCCCCTCGATCCAGGCGAGCACATCCTCGAGGACGGCCACGCCGTGGGGATCGCGCTGGAATCCGATGCCCTCGAAGCGGCGCGACCCCTCGACCTCGGAGAAGCGCCGCGACAACGCCTCCTGCGACGCCGACAGGATGTTGAAGACCACGCGCTGTCCCGCGGGCAGGATGTCGTGCAGGTCCGCACTGCGATCCACGCAGGCCAGTACGAGCGGGGGCTCCAGGCTCAACGAGCAGAACGAACTCACCGTCATGCCGAGGTCCTGGTCGCCGACGCGCGTGGTCAGCACGGTCACACCCGAGGCGAAACGGCCAAGGACGGAGCGGAACGAATCTGGATCGAGTGGCACGGCCGATGGGTCCTGGGACGTGGGCGGTTTCAGCGCGCGACGGCCAGCGGTTTGTCGACCGGCGCCTTGCGGTTCCCGCGCGGGATGGCGCCGGCCAGCAGCCTGAGAATGTAGCGTGCCGAGAGCACTTCGCTCGTCGGCACGAAATCCCCGGTGACACCCACGAGCGTGTGGGCGAGTGCCGGCTGACGGGCGAGCGAGGCGGCTGCCAGGTTCATCAGGCGAGGTGAGGCAACGGCGGCACCAATCAATCGCTCGATGGCCCACTTTCCCGCAAACTCGTTCCGGCGACAGCGGTCGTAGGCCTGGAGCGCGACCAGGTGGGTCCCAAGGCTGGTGGCGCGGGCCGCTTCCCAGGCATAGGGCGTGAGAAGCTCGGCCCCGCGCATGGCCGCGTACATGCCTTCGCCCGTGAACGGGTCGAAGAAGTCCGCGGCATCACCCACGAGCGCAACGCCCGGTGCGCACGCGACTCTCGCCCTCCAGTTGAACGGGCCGACGGCGCGCACGGGAGAGGCGCGCCCGGAGCCGGCGAGTCGCGCCGCGATGGCCGGATGCAGCGCGATGGTCCGCTCGACGAACTCCGCGGACGCCCCGCGGATCTCGTCGCGCCTGCCGGCGGGAACGACGAGTGCCACGTTGGTCAGCCCGCCACCCACCGGCGCGATCCCCAGGTATCCACCGCGGAAGACGTGCATCTCCCCGATCTCGCGCTCGTGCGACACGCCGGCGAAGTGCGTGACCAGGGCAAGACGCCGGGGCCAGCGGCCATGCGCCCCCAGGCCAGTGCGCCGGGCGACAATCGACCGCAGGCCGTCTGCCCCGACGATGAGCGGCGCGCGCAGCGTCGTCACGCGCTCCTCGATCGCGACGGTGACGCCGGCGATCCGGCCGTTGTCCCGCACGACGTCGCGTACCTGCGCTCCTTCGCGCACCCGCGCCCCGACCTCCCGCGCCCGCGACAGCAACCGCTGGTCCAGGATCGGGCGCCGAACGGCGAGTCCGTGGCTGCGGAAGCCGCGGAATCCCTGCACGGCACCGAACGTCCCCTCGAACGACGTTCCGTCCGGCGCGACGACGCGCATTCCGGAGAGATGCGCCGCCGGTCCGCGCTCGAGCGCCTCGAGCACATCGAGTTCATGGAGGATGCGCGATGCCTGTGGGCTCAGGTACTCGGAGCACGGCTTGTCGCGGGGGAAGTGCGCCCGGTCGAGCACGAGCACGTCGAGACCGGCGCGCGCGAGGAAGAACGCCGTCGCGGCACCTGCCGGACCGCCGCCAACGACGATGACTTCCGCGTCACGGGCTGTCATCAGGAAATGCGCTCGTACTCCTGTCCGGCCAGGAAGAGCGTCGCGCCTTGGACACGCACCTCGAGCGTGATCGTCCCGGGGCTCGGTGCCGTGAATTCGATCACGACCGAGCTGCCATCGAGACGCCACCGGGCGATCGTCAGGCTGGTGTCGGCCGCGCCGAGGGTGTGGTTCGTCGTGACGATGGTGCGCGTGGCGGCGCCGCCGGCATCGAAGCTCCACGTGGTCTCCGACGAGTGCATGAAGCCGAAGTCGTCGAAGAAGACCAGCGTGCGCTGCCACGTACCCTGGAGGGACGAGGTGACCGGCGCGCCGCCGCCCTCGAGCAGTCCTCCCGGCCGCCGGCCCACGGGTTGGACCGGCCCTGCCTCGCAGGCCGCGATGAAGAACAGGGCCGCCACCACGAGGCGCGCCGCCGGCAATCGGGTCAGTGGAGTAGCCATGTGACACCTGCTCCTGCCAGGATGCTGATGAGGTTCACCAGGTCGTTGTCGATGCCGCGGATTCCGCCACGGTGCGTCGTCAGGCTGCCACACCGGTGCAGGCGACGCTCGGTGTAGAGTGCACACCGGTCACACCATCGACGTTCCTGCACGAGCGCGCCAAGGAGCGAATCGACCGCCGACCCGGCGAGTCCCCCGGCCACGACCGCCGCGAACGGCACCTCCCAATCGAGGGACACGGTGACCGAAGCCGCAAGGACCGCGCCCACAATGCCGGCCGCGGTGCCCGCCAGGGTGACGCCACCCGACGTGCCGGGCGGGACCTGACGGCCGTCCAGGATGAAGCGAGGTGCTCCGCCTCCCACCGTCCCCACTTCCGTGCTCCATGTATCGGCGGTGGCGGCCGCGATCGCTCCCGCCGCCACGGCTTCCCAGGCGCCGGAGGCGTCGCGAAGGCTGGCCAACGCGGCGACGGCGAACACGATGCCATTGGCGAGGACCTGCGCCGCATCCCGGCGATCCCCCTTCTCCACGAGGTCCCGCACGAGCCTTTCGCGCTCACCCGCCCGCCACCTCGACAGCAGCGAGGAGCTGACGAAGAAGAAGAGCAGCAGGGCAATCCACGGGATGCCCGCGCGCACCGCGCAGGCGCCCACCAGGGTGGCGGCGATCGCGCCACCAACGGTCAGCAATCGGCCATGGAAGGCGAGGAGGGCGACGGTCCCCGCCGCCGCGAGCGCCAGGAGCATCCCGACAAACGTCCCGGTGCGCGCGGCGCAAATCAACCACGGCCTCGCTCGGCCGAAACGATTCTTGAACCGCCGTTCCGCCACCATTACCGTTCGCGAGCCAGAGCTCGCCACAATCCATGTCTGCCACCGTCGACGCCCTCCTCCCGCTCTCGTTCCTCGAAGCCGTCCGGCATGTCGACTCGCCGGAGGAGGACTTCGAGGCCGAGCTGGTGAGCGACCTGCGGAACAAGCGGCTCGGGCTGAGCGACACGGTCTACAACCAGATCAGGCGCTTCACCGACGCGGTGAAGCGTCGCCAGCGCACGTCGCACGACGAAGCCGTGGCCTTGGCGACGCTCATCGGCCGGCGGCCCGATGCGGAGGCGGTTTTCCGCGCCGCCGGCCGGTACCTCGCGCGTGAGGCCTACCAGAGCATATCACCACTGACCCGCCGCCTGCTGCTGGTGCTGCCGTCGCTCATCACCCGACCCATCGCGCTGCGGCACACCCGCAGGCTGTCGGCGCGGTACTTCAATGGCCGGGTGTCGCGAATCGGCTCCAACATCTTCCTCGAGGTGGGCCGGTCCGTCACCGCGGGCTCGGCGCAACGCTCCGTGGGATGCGCGTACTACGAGGCGGGGCTCAAGGAGATGCTGAGGCTGATGGTCAACAGCGTCGGCGGCGTGGAACACGTGCGCTGCAACACGCGTGGCGAGGGATCCTGTTCGTGGCGCGCGGAATGGCGCCCGACGAAGGCCGAATGAGCGTGCAGAAGTTGTCCCCGGGGAGCCTGGCCGAGTTCCAGGCCGCGATCGCCGAGGCGGGCGTGGACGGCTGGCTGCTCTACGATTTCCGCGGCGTGAACCCGATCGCGGGTTCCCTCCTCGGGGTCGGCGGTCACGTCACCCGCAGGTTCCTGGCCTGGATCCCGGCGCGCGGAACGCCCACGGCGATCACGCACGCGATCGAGCAGGGGGTCTGGAACGCGTGGCCTTCCGAGTGGGGCAAGGTCGTCTACAGCTCCTGGCGTTCGCTGGAGCAGCACGTCGCGACGCTGGTGGCCGGCAAGCGGGTGGCGATGGAGTATTCGCCGGGAGACGCCGTCCCGTACCTCGACCGCATCCCGGCCGGCATGATCGAGCTGATCCGGGCCGCCGGCGCGACGATCGTGTCCTCGGGCAACCTGGTGTCGCGGTTCTACGCGCGGTGGAGCCCCGACGGGCTGGCGTCGCACCGGCGGGCGGCGGCGCTCGTGGCGGACATTGCGCGAGACGCGTTGCGGTTCGCGGGCGAGCAGGCCCGGGCCGGGCGCCCGGCGATGGAGCACGACGTCCAGGGGCGGATCGCGGCCGCGTTCACCCGGGCCGGGCTGGAGTTCAGTCATGCGCCTAACGTCTCGGTGGGCGCGAATGCCGCCAACCCGCACTATGAGCCCTCGGCGGCGCATCCGGCCCCGATCGAGAGCGGCAGCCTGCTGTTGATCGACCTCTGGGCGACGGAGCCCGGCGGCATCTACGCGGACCAGACGTGGATGGCGTCGCTCGGTGCGCCGTCGGACCGGGCCCGGGGCATCTGGACCGCGGTGCGTGACGCGCGTGACGCCGCGCTCGACCTGCTGCGCGCGCGGGCGACGGCGCGGGTGACGGTGCCCGGTGCCGATGTCGACGACGCGGCGCGGCAGGTGATCGAGGCCCGCGGCTTCGGGCCCTGGTTCACGCATCGCACCGGCCATTCGATCGACACGGTGGACCTGCACGGGTCGGGTCCGAACCTCGACAACCTCGAGACGCGCGAGGAACGGCTGATCTTCCCGTGGATCGGCTTCTCGGTGGAACCGGGGATCTACATCCCGGGCGAGATCGGCGTGCGGAGCGAGGTGAATTGCTGCTTCCTGGACGGCGAACTGGTGGTGACGCCTGACGAGTACCAGGTGGAGATGATGTCCGTCTAGGTCGAGGTCCGTGCGCAGGGAGGCGCTTCTGGCGGTGCCGAGTCACGAGTCACGAGTCACGGGTCACGCACCGCTCTCCCGCGAGCTGGGGGTCTTCTCGTGCACCCTGATGGTCGTGGGCGGGATCATCGGCAGCGGGATCTTCTTCACCCCGGCCGAGGTGGCGCGGGCGCTTCCGGGCGGCGGGTGGATCCTGGCCGTCTGGGCGATCGGCGGGGTGGTGGCGCTGGCAGGAGCGCTGGCCTATGCCGAGCTGGGAGCAATGATGCCCAATGCCGGCGGCGCCTACGTCTACATCCGGGAGGCGTTCGGCCCGCTGGCGGCGTTCCTCTGCGGCTGGATGACGCTGCTGTCGATTTCAACGGGCGCGCTGGCGGCGGTGGCGATGGGCTTCGCCGGCTACGTCGAGCGCTATGTGAACCTGGCGCCGGTGGGTGGCCGGATCGGCATGGCGGCATTGACGATAGTCGTGCTGGGCGGGACGAACTACCTGGGCCTGAAGCCGGGTGCAGTCGTGCAGAACATCCTGACCGTGGCGAAGATCGTCGCGCTGGGCGCGCTGATCGTGCTGGGCGTGGTGCTGTGGAATGCCGTCGGCCTGCCGCCGGCGGTGGCCGACGTGCCGCCACCGCGTGCATCGCTCACCGCGGGGTTCGCGGCCGCGTTCGTCGCCGTCCTGTTCACCATCGGCGGCTGGCAGCAGCTGAACATGGTGGCTGGGGAGATCCGGCAGCCGGAACGGACGATCCCGCGGGCGCTGACGCTGGGGATCGCGATCGTGATTGCGATCTACCTGGGCGCGAACGCCGTGTACGTGCACGTGCTGGGCCGGGATGGACTCGCCGCCAGTGCGGCGGTAGCCGCCGATACCGCGGTCCGGCTGGTGGGGCCGCTGGGAGGCACGCTCATTACCGCCGGGGCGATGCTGTCGATCCTCGGGTTCGTGAACGTGGTCCTGCTCGGGAACTCGCGGATTCCGTTCGCCATGGCGCGCGATGGCCAGTTCCTCGCGGCCGCGGGGCGGGTGCATCCCCGGTTCGGTACGCCGCACGTCGCGATCGGGATCATGGTGGCGTGGTCGCTCGTGCTGCTATTCGGAACGCGTGGCGAGATCGGCTCGCTGTTGTCGGGCGTGGTGTTCGCCGACTGGATCTTCTTCGGGCTCGGTGGCGCGAGCGTGTTCGTGCTGCGGACCAGGAGGCCGGACGCGGTGCGGCCGTACCGGTCGCTGGGGTACCCGGTGCTGCCCGCGCTATTCGTGACGGCGGCGGCGGTGGGAGTGGTCAGCGCCTGGATTGCGGCGCCGTCAACGTCAGCCTTCGGGACCGGGCTGCTCGTGCTCGGGGTGGGAGCATACCAAATGCAGCGAAAGAGCTGAATGCTGATTGCTGCCTGCTGATTGCTACCTGCTGGGCCTGCTTGCAGTGTGCTGGGGCTGGTGCTGGTGCTGGACTCTCAACTCACAACTCACAACTCTCAACTCTCAACTTCTCAATTCTCATGCCCACCTATCTCTACGAAACCATCCCGACCGATCCCGACCAGGCGGTCGACCGGTTCGAGGTGAAACAGAGCTTCGCCGAGTTGCCCCTGACCAGGCATCCCGCCAGTGGCGCTGCCGTGCGCCGGGTCATTTCGGGCGGCATCGGCCTGGTCACGCGCCCCGCGAATTCGCTGCCCGAGCCCGGTCCCGGATGCGGCCCTGAAAGCTGCGGCTGCGGACGCTTCAGCTAGCGCTCTGCATTCTGCATTCTGCACTCTGCATTCTGCACTCCCTACACCTTCACATCCACCGCCATGGCGACGAACAGCAGCGCCAGGTACAGCAGCGAGTACTTGTAGACCCACCAGGCGGCCCCGGTCCAGGGCGTGCTGCGGCGCATCCTGAGCACGCCCCACAGCAGCGCGCCACCTAACGCGAGCGCCGACGCCAGGTACACCAGCCCGAAGGCGCCGTAGGTCACCGGGAGCACCGTCAGCGCGATGAGCAGCAGCGTGTACCAGAGCATCTGGTCCATCGTCTCCCGTTCGCCCCAGATCACGGGCGCCATCGGGACGCCGGCCCGGCCGTAGTCGGCCTGCTTCAGCAGCGCCAGCGCCCAGAAGTGCGGCGGCGTCCAGTAGAAGACGATCAGGAACAGGTAGATCGCGGTCAGGTCGACCGTCCCGGTGGTGGCCGCCCAGCCGACCAGCGGGGGGAAGGCGCCCGCCGCGCCACCGATGACGATGTTCTGGGGCGTGGTCCGCTTGAGCCAGCGCGTGTAGATGAAGATGTAGAAATAGAAGCCGCCTAACGCGAGCGCGGCCGTCAGCACGTTGACGGACCACGCCAGGAGCCACGTCGCCCCGACCGCCAGGGCGAGGCCGAACGCCAGGACCGCCCGCGGCGTCATCCGGCCGCCGGGAATCGGCCGCAGCCGCGTGCGCGCCATGCGGTCATCGATGTCCTGGTCGATGTACATGTTGACCGCGTTCGCGCCGCCGGCCATCAGGTACCCGCCGACCATCACCACCAGGACGGTCACCCACGACGGGCTGCCGGCGATGTACATCGGCGCCGCCGTCGTGACGAGCAGGAGCGAGATGATCCGCGGCTTGGTGAGCATCACCAGGTCCGCGGCCAGGCTCCGGCCGGTCGTTCCCGCCGCGAGGTCGCTCACGCCGGCACGCCTGCGGCCGGCGCAACCGCGACCGGCTCCGCCATCCTGTTCCAGGTGAGGTAGAGGGTGGCGAGCAGGAACAGGGTGGGAATGACGACCCATGCCACTTCTGCCCAGCGTGCCGCCGCGCGGGTCGACGACGCCGGCGCTCGCCCGGCCACCACGGACCAGACGACCGCGAGCTGCGAAACGAGCGCGATCAGGGCAGCAGGAAGGAAGAGGCGGGACATTGCGAGGGTCGAGGGTCGAGGGTCGAGGGTCGAGGCTCGAGGGTCAGGTCGACCTCTGACAGGAGGTAGCCGCAAAGAGGAATTCGCGGCCGCAGGTCCGGCGTGAAAGCTCGCGAGGGGGCGTGGAGCGTTCAACCCAGCCCCAGCCCCAGCCCCAGCCCCAGCCCCAGCAACAAGCACCAGCAACCTGCGGCAGCCCCAGTAAGCAGCAATCAGCACGCAGCCAGCCACCCTCCCACCCCTTCTTCCTTCACGCCCTCCTTCCTCTCAACTTTGGCAGATGTCTTCTCCCTCCGCTCCATCAGGCAGTCTCCCCCGTCGGATCGGCCTCTGGAGCGCGATGGCCGTTGTCGTCGGATCGACCATCGGGTCCGGGATCTTCCGGTCCCCAGCGGGCATCGCCGACCGCATTCCAGGTCCGCTTCCGCTCCTCTCGATCTGGATCCTGGGCGGCCTGTTCGCCCTCTGTGGGGCCCTCACACTCTCCGAACTCGCCAGTGCCGTCCCGCGCACGGGGGGCTTCTACGCATTCCTGCGCGAAGGCTGGGGGAAGCTTCCCGCGTTCCTCTTCGGATGGGGGCAGCTGACCATCGTCCGAGCCGCCTCGCTCGGCGCAATCGCCATCACGTTCGCCGAGTACTTCGTGCGGGTGCTCGGCTTCGATCCCGGCGTCGCCCCGTACGACCGCTACGCCCAGTACGTTGCCGCGATCGCGATCGCGGTCACCGCGACGTTCAACATCGTCGGGGTCAAATGGGGCTCTGCGGTCATCAATCTCACCACCCTGGCCAAGTTCGGTGGCCTCGCGTTCATCGTCGTCCTGGCTCTAGCCGTCGGGTGGCCGCAGACCGGTGGCCACTTCACGCCCCTGGTGCCCGAAGGCAGCGTCCAATTCGGCGCTTTCGGACTCGCCCTGGTGTCCGTGTTGTGGGCGTATGATGGCTGGGCGGACGTCACCTATGTCGCCGGTGAAGTCACCGATCCGGGACGGAACCTCCCGCGCGCCATCATCGGCGGTACGGTCGCGGTCATGGCGATCTACGTGCTGGCCAACATCGGCTACATGGCCGTCCTGCCCATCGAGGAGATCCGGACGTCGCGACTGGTGGCCGCCGACGTCGCCGAGAAGGTGATGGGGCGAGCCGGCGTGGTGTTCGTGTCGACCACGGTGATGATCTCCACGTTCGGGACGCTGAGCGCGGTGCTCCTGACCAGTCCCCGCGTCCTCTTCGCCATGGCGGACGACGGCCTGCTGTTCGCGCCGATCGCCAAGGTGCACCCGAAGTACCAGACGCCATATATGGCAATCGGGCTGGTGGCGACGCTTGGCCTCATCTTCGTGCTGCTGCTGCGCTTCGAGAAGCTCGCCGACACGTTCGTCATCGCGATGATCCCGTTTTACGCCCTCGGCGTGGCGGCGGTATACCGCCTGCGACGGCGGCCGGGCTACGCCCCGGCGTTCCGGACTCCTGGATACCCGGTGGTTCCCGCGCTCTTCATCGCGTCCGTCGCCTACTTGTTACTCAATGCGCTCATGGATGCAGGTAGTCGAGTCTGGGCACTCGGTATCTTCGCCGTGCTCCTGGCCGGTATCCCGGTTTTCCACATGACCGTGGGAAGAAACGCACGTAGCGATTCCGCCGATTGACAGCCAGCCTCGTCCGAAGCACCATCTTGGCGCCGCGAAACGCCCCGAGGCCGGGGATCCTGCCGACACACCCTACAACACAACTCGGAATACACGTATGAGAGTCTCTCGTACTGTCCTGGCAGTCGTCGCCATGGCGACGCTCCTGGCGGGAAGCCTTCCTGCGAGCGCGGGGGCGCAAGGCGTCACGACCGGAGCCATTGGCGGCAAGATCACCGATGAATCGGGTGCCGGCCTGCCCGGCGTGCAGGTGCAGGCCATCAACCGGGCCAATGGCTTCTCGATCACCGTGTCCTCGCGGACCGACGGTCGATACCTGGTACCGAACCTCGAGGTCGGCACCTACGACCTCACATTCCGCCGCGTCGGTTTCGACCCCGTCCGCCGGCGCGACATCATTGTCGCGCTGAGCCAGGTCAACCCACAGGACGTGCAGTTGACGGCACGGGCCACGGAACTGAGCGCGGTCACGATCGTCGCGGCTACGACGACCGAGACGTTCACGCCGACGAATACCAGCGTGAAGACGATCGTCACCGACACCGCGATCCAGCGCATGCCGTCGCTCACCCGGAACGTGATCGACATGGTGCGCATCACGCCCCAGGTCTCGACATCGGGCGCCGGCTACTCGGCCGGCGGCATGTCGAACCGCATGAACAACGTGCAGATCGACGGCGCCACCGAGCGCGACGTATTCGGGCTGGGCTCCACGGGAACGCCGGGCGCGGAGGTCAACTCGCGCTCCGTCTCGCTCGAGGCGGTGAAGGAACTGCAGGTGCTGCTGGCGCCGTTCGACGTGCGCCAGGGCAACTTCGGCGGCCTGCTCGTGAACGCGGTCACGAAAGGCGGCACCAACGAGTTCCACGGCACGGCCTACGGGTACTATCGCGACCAGGACTACGGGCGCAACGTGCCCCAGTTGCGCGCGACCCCGTTCGACCGGTCGCAATACGGGTTCAGCCTCGGTGGCCCGATCATCAAGGACAAGCTGCAGTTCTTCGTGGCGCCCGAGTGGCAGGACGAGAACACCCCCGTCAGTGGCACGTACCTCGGCCAGCCGGCGAGCCTGACTCCGGTGTTCCCCATCAAGGAGGAAGACCTCGATCGCTTCGAGCAGCTGATGACGGCGAAGGGGATGCCGGACGTTGGGACGGTGGGATACGCGAACATCCCGAATCCGCTGCTGAACATGTTCGCGCGGCTGGACTACCGGATCAACGACACGCACCGGTCGGTCATCCGATACAACTACAGCGAAGGCAACCGGCTCCGCCAGCAGAACAACCGCACGTCGTCGGCCGCCGTGTACAGCGGCAACTTCCACGACTTCGACACCTGGAAGATCGCGCCGGTCGCACAGCTCTTCTCGGTGTTCCCGGGCGGATCCTCGAACGAGCTCTTTCTGGGCTACAACCGCGCCAGGAACCGCCGGACGCCGAGTTCTCCGTATCCGCAGATCACGGTGTCCGGCCTGACGACGACGACGAATGCCACCAACGGCTCGATCATCGCGGGTGCCGACCAGTTCTCGCAGGGCAACGAGCTGGACACCGACACCTACGAGCTGACCAACAACTTCAACTTCCAGCGCGGCAACCACACGGTCACGATCGGGACCCGCAATGAGTATGTGAAGCTGCGCAACCTGTTCAACCAGAGTTCGTACGGGGTGTGGAGCTTCCGCGGCCTGGACAGCCTTGCCGCCGGCAACCCGAACAGCTACCGGCGGGCGTTCATCCTGCGGGACGGCGGGAACGTCTACTTCAGTGCGCTGCAGAGCGCGTGGTACGCGCAGGACCAGTGGCAGGTGTCGCCGAACTTCGCGATGACGCTGGGCGCGCGCGTCGACGTCTCCCGTTTCCTCGACGACATTCCCTACAACGCGGCCATCGACAGCGCGTATGGCCGTCGCACCGACGACATCCCGAAGCAGTCCATCCAGCTCTCCCCCCGGATCGGGTTCAACTGGGACCTCAAGGGCGACCAGACGCAGCAGGTTCGCGGCGGCATCGGGCTCTTCGTCGGCACGCCGCCGTACGTGTGGCTCGAGAACGCGTACGTGAACTCGGGCAGCATCATCACGTTCCTGAACTGCGGCAGCAGCGGCACGCGGGCGCCGACGTTCGCGATCGATCCGGAGGCCAACCCGACCTGTTCCGGCGGCGCCGGCAGCAAGCCGATCGGCGACGTCAATTTCCTGTCGAGCGACCTCAAGTTCCCGCAACCGCTGCGCGCGTCGCTCAGCTACGATCGCTCGCTGCCCGGCGACATGGTGCTGTCGGTCGAGGGGCTGTACTCGAAGACGCTGAACCAGTTCTTCTTCGTGAACCGGAACCTGGCCGGCATCAAGGGCTATGACCGGCACGGTCGCGCGATCTATGCCGACTCGATCCGCGCCTCCAACGCGGCCTCGTTCCCGGCGTTGCCACCGTCCGTGATCGCGAATGGCGGCACGGCGCGCTTCTCGACCGCGATCGACGTGGTCAACCAGAGCCGGGATCGCGCCTGGAGCCTCACGACCTCGCTCCGCAAGCGGTACTCGAACAACTGGGAAGGCCTCGTCGCCTACACCCATGCGCGGGCGCGCGACGTGCAGAGCTTCGGCTCCAGCACGCACACGAGCAACTGGCAGTTCGGGCGTACGCTCTCGGGCGACCAGCTGAGCCCCTACACCTCGATCTCGCTGTTCGACCAGACGCACAAGATCACGGGCGCCGGCACCTACACGAAGATCTGGGGTGAGGGTTGGGCGACGGACTTCACCGCGACCTACCAGGGCGTCTCCGGCTCGCCGCACGACTACGTCTACGCCTCGACATCGTCGTCGAACGCGGACCTGAACGGCGACGGGCGGAACGGCAACGACCTGATCTACATTCCCCGCTCGACACGCAACCCCAGCGAGATCCGCTTCCGCGCCGTCACCGGCACGGTCAACGGCGTGCCGAACACGGTGATCGCCTCGGTGGCGCAGCAGCAGCAGGCGTTCGAGGACTACATCAGCAATTCGCCCTGCCTGAGCAAGTACCGCGGCCGGATCCTGCCCCGCAACAGCTGCAAGCAGCCGTTCTCGAACCAGGTCGACCTCGCGATCCGCCAGTCCGTGCCGACGTTAGGTGCCCACCGGCTGTCGCTGCAGGCCGACATCACCAACTTCGGCAACCTCCTCAACAAGACCTGGGGCCAGGTGCGGGTGACCGAGGCCAGCTCGAACTCCAACGTCCCGATCCTGACGCACGTCGGCCAGACCTCGAGCAACCCCACGGTCGCCGTCCCGATCGTCCAGTTCAACGTGAACCAGAAGGAGTACGTGGTCGGGAACTTCGCCTCGAACTTCTGGCGGTTCCAGCTCTCGGCGAGGTACTCGTTCTGAGCTGAGGGTCGAGCGTCGAGCGTCGAGGCTCGAGGAAGCGGAAACGGCGGTCGCGTGAACAACGCGGCCGCCGTTTCTCAATCCCCTCGACCCTCGACCCTCGACCCTCGACCCTGACTAGAACACGCTGAACTTCAGGTACTTCCTCGGGTTCTTCATCAGGTCCAGCAGCAGCGAGTCGACCCGCGTCGTGACGCGCCGCAGGTCGTTGTAGAGCCCGGGGTCGTTCAGCAGCTTGGCGATGCTGCCCTCGCCGCTGTCCACCTTGGCCAGCAGCGTGTTGAACTTGAGCGACGCGGCCTGGAGCTCGCCGGTGAACGCCTGCATCGTCGTCGCCGACGCCTGCATCGCCCGGATCGTGGAGTCGATCCGCACCGAGTCGATGGCCCCCATCCGGCTCCGCAGCATCACCAGCGTCGATTGCAGCTCCTTCGACTGGACGTCGGCCACCTGGTTGGCGGTCGCGAGCAGCCGGTTCATCGCGACGGCCGTGCGGCGCATCTCGGACAGCCCGCCCGAGTCCACCATCTGCGTCCGCAGCGCGGCCATCATCACGCTGACCGCGCCGGTGAGCGTGTCGGCGCGCTGCAGCAGCCCCTGGAGGCCCGCCGAGGGGATGCCGACCGGCACCGTGTCACCCGGCGCGTAGCTCTCCGGGTTCGGCGCGTCGGGGGTGAAGGCGATCGCCTGGTCGCCGAAGAATCCGTTAGGCACGATCGTCGCCTTCGTGCCCCGGGGTACGGTGTACTGCGACCCGATCCGGTACGTCACCACCAGGGTGCCCCGCGGATCCAGGTCCACCTTGTCCACGGTGCCGACGGTCACGCCCACCAGCCAGACCGGCGCGCCCTGCTTGATGCCGGCGCCCCACGTGAAGCGGGAGTGGAGCAGGTATCCGCGGTTCAGTCCCCCGCGCACCAGCCAGATCGAGGCCAGGGCGAGGATGACGATCGCCACGGTCGTGAACAGGCCCACCAGTACTTCATCGCGACGTCTCATCCCTGGAGCCTCGGTGCGAAGAGGGCGGCAATGAAGGCGTCGAGCACCAGGATCGCGACCGAGGTGACCACCACGGCGCGGGCCGTCGAGCGCCCGACGCCCTCCGCACCGACGTCCGTGACGAATCCCTCGTACGAACAGAAGAACGCAATCGCCGCGCCGAAGATCGTCGCCTTGAGCAACGAATAGAAAATCTGGAAGAGGTTGAACGCGATCCGCAATCCGGACGAGAAGTCCGCCCACGTCACGTCGGTCGCGAGGATGGCGGTGAAGAACGCCACCGTCACGCCGATGAAGTTGGCGAAGATCACCAGCAGGGGCAGCATCACGATCCCCGCCACCAGGCGCGGCACGATCAGGTACGCCATCGGGTCGTACGACAGCGTCTCGAGCGCATCGATCTGCTCGGTCACGCGCATCGTCCCGATCTCGGCGGTCATGCGCGCGCCCACGCGACCGGTCAGCACCAGGCCGGTGAGCAGCGGCCCCAGCTCCAGGACGATCGTCTGCCGCGAGATCAGTCCGACCACGGACAGCTGGACGCCGGGGAAGAGCTGGTAGCGCGTCTGCAGCGCGATGACCGAGCCGATGAACGCCGCGACGATCGACGTCAGCGCCAGCGACTCGACGCCCATCGACCGCATCTGCGGAATGATCAGCGCGAAGTAGGTCCTGGGCTCGCGGTAGAACGCGGCGAGGGCATTGCCCAGGAAGTACGTCCGCTTGCCGATTCCGGAGAAGATCGTGATGCCGAGGGTCGCCATGCGGCGGAGGAACTGGAACCCCGCCCGCTGCATGATCGGGAACTCGGTCGTCGCCCGGGCGTCGGCGCTCATGTGCGCACCCGGGCCAGCAGCAGCAGCCCTCCCAGCCCGAAGAGGGCGTTCGGCATCCACGCCGCGAGGTCGGGATCCATCAGTGCCTCACCGCCGATGGCCTTCGTGAGCTGGATGAAGACGAGGAACGTCACGGTCACGGCGAGGCTGAGCCCGATACCCCAGGCCGCGCCCCCGCGCTGCGTGCTCGTGGCCAGCGGCGCCCCGAACAACGCGATGATGATGCACGTGATCGGCACCGCGATCTTGAGGGCACGCTCGACCTTGATGGTGTTCACATCGCTTCCGGACCGCTCCAGCGCCCGAATGTAGCGTCCCAGCTCGGCATAGCGCATGTCCTGCGGCGCCTTCGGCGACGCCATCAGCTGGGTGGGCGTCTCCCGGAAGTGCCCATCGCGCAGGGAATCGAACCGGATCGACACGTCCGGCCGCTGGTCGGTGAGCACGTGCATCGTGCCGTCGAGCAGCACCCATCCGCGGTCCGCCTGCCACCGGGCGCGCTGCGCCGACACGATGTACGTCGGGTAGGAGGAGTCCCCCTCCAGTCCGCGCCGCTCGACCTGGATCGCCTCGGCGCTGCCCGTCGCCACCTTGAGCTGCTGCAGCTTGTACACCCGCCCCGCCTCCGACGCGAACGCGAAATTGTAGCGTTCGTTCCCGGAGGAATAGGTGACTTCGTCGCGCAGTTCCATCGTGCGCCGGTTGCCGATCGGCGCCAGTTCCGAGAGCACCAGGGCCAGGCCGGCCGCGATGACCGAGGCGGCGTAAATCGGCACCGTGATCCGGTAGAAGCTGATGCCCGACGCCTTGGCGGCCGTGATCTCCGAGTGCCTCGTCAGGCCGCCGATGGTGAAGACCGTCGCGAACAGCACGGCGGCGGGCAGCACCAGGTACATCGACTCGGGCAGGGCGTAGACATAGCTCATCGCGATGTCGGCGCGGGGCAGGTTCCGGCTCAGGTACTTGTCGAGGTTGTCGGTGAGGTCGATGACCGTCAGCAGGACGGGGAAGCCGAGCGCCGTTGCCACGAAGATCTTCGTGAACTCGGAGAAGACATAGCGATCCAGCGGGTGAAACAGTCGCCGGATCACCGGACCTCCGCGGGAACAGGCTTGGGGGTGCGGTCACGCCGGAAGGCGTTGCGCACGATCTCCAGCAATTCACCCAGGTCGCCGCCTCGCGATGTCGCGCTCTCCCGGCCCATGCGCGCCAGCAGGACCAGGCCGACCAGCGTCAGCAGGATGTTCGCCGCCCACATCGCCCAGAATGGCGTGAGGATGGCGCGATCCGCCACGGCCTCCCCGGCGATGAGGCCCACGTAGTAGATGCCGAAGATCACGAGGCTCACGCCGATCACCAGGCCGACCCCACCGCGGGGGAACCGCAGCGCGATCGGCGCGCCGACGAGCACGAACACGGTGCACGCCACCGAGATGGCGAACTTCTTGTGCAGCTCGACGGCCGCCGTGTTCACGAAGCGCTGGTTGTCGCGCATCCGGACCCTGGCGTTCTCGATCGACCCGGCGAGCGTCACCGGCATCTGTTGCAGGTTCGCGTAGTCCCGCGGGGGAGCGACCGCCGCCAGGAGGCTGTCCCGCTCGGCGCGTGCCTGCGCGCTGTCGACCGGCACGACGGTGGCCTGGACCGGCGCCTGCGTGTTTCCCTGGGGGAGCACCGTGCCCTGCGCAGCCGGGGGAGGCATCGGGGGCGGTGGGGACGCGCCCTGGACCTCGGCCGCGTACAACGAGGGGACGAGGCTTGCCGAGCGGCGCGCGGCGAACTGCTTCGCCCGCGCCAGCAGGTCACAATACGCTCGTCCGATGGACGCGTTTCGCGATCGCGGCGCCGCCGATCCGGGCGACACGTTGAGCAGCGTCATGGTCGAGATCTCGGGTGGACGCGCCGGGATTCCCGTGATCGCCTCCGACACCACCACCTGCAGTGCCTTTTCCAGGTCGGCCTTCGACTTGGCGTACTCGACTTCGTACCGCGACACCTCGTTCTGCAGCTCGCAGATCGACATCTCCCGGTCGCTCTTGTACGAGTCGGATTGCGTCATCTCGAGCTGGTTGGCCACGCCTTCCACACGCACGTAATTCTTGGCGAACTTGACCCGCTGCAGGCGATCGGGCTCCGCCCTCGGGACTTCCAGCGTGGACCCGTCGTACAGCGTGAGCAGCAGGTCGCGTCCGTTCGTCGCGAAGGCGAGCTCGCCGCTGTCCGCGTAGATCGTCCGCCGGCGCATGACGTCCGAGAGGTCGTAGATCGTCACGTCGGTCAGTCGATTGTCCGGGCTCACCCGCATCGCCTTGAGGTACACCTGCTGGTCGGCAACCTGGTTGATGATCTGCTCCCGGAGTCCGAACGTCGGCTTCTTGCGGGCGATGTCGCCCTGCAGCGTGCGCAGCTGGTGGTTCGAGGCCGGGAGGACCACGTCGTTGAACGCAATCATCCCGATCGACACGATGCTGGCCGCGACCAGCACCGGCATCAGCAGCCGGGCCATGCTGACCCCGTTCGCCTTGAGGGCCGTGATCTCGTTCTCCGCGGCCAGCCGGCTGAAGGCGTAGAGCGTGGCTACGAGCACCGACATCGGTGTCGTCATGGCCACCGTGAACGGGATGGACAGGGCGAAGAACTGGCCAATGACCCCAGCCGACAACCCCTTGCCCACGAGGTTGCCGATCTGCTTGGCGATGTAGTTCAGCAGCAGGAGCGACGTGAGGGCCGTCATCGAGAACACCAGCGGCCCCACGTGCTCTCGCAGCACGTATCGGTGGATTATCTTCACGCTCGAATTTGGGCTCGCTCAGGGGCCCGAGGCACTGGCTTCCCCACGGCGCATGCCGAGGTACCCGGGGATTGCGACCAGGGACGAAGACCCGTGGAATATATGGACTTGCCGGTGCCTCCGGACGAGTCGGACCCGGACCACTTCAAGGCCCAGCCTCGTAGCCTTTGGCAACCCGTCGGCGGGCCCTCGCGGGCCCGGTCGGGGGCCGACTCCGTACCCGCGTGTCTTCGGTTGGTGCGAACCGCGAGGCCAACCGCTGCTGGCCACCACCCGCCGGGAAACCGGGGACGTGCCCTCCTCGCCGGGGTATTGCTGCTGGGCCTTCCATGGACCGCGAAGGGGCAGGTCCAGGTGCGCCCTGTGCCCCCCGACTCGGCCCGGTCCGCCGCGGCGCGCGACTCGCTCACTCGCGACTCGACCGGGGTTCAGGGCGACTCGGCGCTCCGCGTGGATCTCGTGGGTCGCCTCGAGTTCAAGGGCGAGCGGACCTCGAACGACCGGTGTTTCGCCAACCAGCTGTACAGCCTGACCTTCCGCTGCGCCTCGCAGATCACGCCGCAGCTCGACTTCCAGTTCTCGCTGCGCTCGCTCGGCACGATGTCCGATCGCGTCCTGGTCGACGTGGACTACGATTCGCAGCGCGAGTTCGACGGGTCGAACAACATCTCGCTTGCCTATCGAGGGAAGGAGGGGGAGTTCCTCGAGCGCGTGGAGATCGGCAACGTCACCTTCCGGACGCCGGTGTCCCGCTTCCTCACGTCCGGCATCCCGAGCGGTAACTACGGGATCCAGGCGTCGGGTCGGATCGGCCCCCTCCGCTTCAGCGCCATCGCCGCCCAGCAGCGCGGAAACGTCCTGCGCGACACCGTCTTCACCATCGGCGGGCGCGCCACGCGAATCCCCGACCGCACCATCCACGACTACCAGGTGGAGGCGCGCCGGTTCTTCTTCACGGTGGACCCGGCGCTGTTCGGTTCGCGCTACCCGAACATCGACATCCTCAACGCGAGCCAGATGGCGAGCCTCTCGGCGTCGCTGCCCGAGACGCAACGCCCGTCGCGCGTGTCGCTGTACCGCCTGATCATCGGCGGGCAGCCCCCCAACCCGAATGGCCCGCGGTTTGCCTTGCTCGGCGATCCCGATTCCCGCGTCGGGCAGGTGTACGAACAACTGCGCGAGGGGGTCGACTACTACATCGACCCATCGCAGCTCTGGATCGCGCTGGTCCGGCCGCTGTCCCTGGCGAACGAGCGGCTGGTGGCGGCGTGGACGCTGCGCATTGGCGGCCGCGACACGGTCATCGCGTCACTCGGTGGGACACCGGACCTCGAGTTCACGCCGGGCCGCGACCAGTTCGCGCACCTGCTGTGGGATCCGCAGCTCACACCCGACGATCCCGGATTCCGGAGGGAGATCCGCTCGGTGTACCGGCTCGGCGGCGACGACATCCGGCGCGAAACGGTGACGCTCCGCATCGTCGCCGGCACCGGCGGCGACCAGGAGAAGCCGCCCGGGCTTCCCAACACCTACCTCGAGGTCTTCCAGGTCGCGCAAACGACGAACCGGGCATTGTTCGACGCCGAGAACCGGCTCTGGCCGCGTCGCCAGGACCCGAACTTCAACCTCGGGTCGCCGACGGTGTCGACCACCGCGCTCATTCGTGACGTGTTCATCGTGTTCCCGTCGCTGGAACCATTCTCGCGACGCGGCCTGGCGTTCAACCCCGCCATCGTGCCGAACGACACGATCTACCGGACTCCCGGCGAGTACCTGTACTCGGCGCAGCATCCGCAGTCGTTCTACCGGATCCTGTCGTCGTACGAGAGCGCCGGGTCGTTCGGTCCCGGCACGATCGCGCTGGCCTCGTCGCAGATCCGGCCGGGGAGCGAGCGCCTGGTGATCGAGGGACGGCCTCTGACCCGGCACGTGGACTACGAGATCGACTACGACCTCGGCACGGTGCAGTTGCTGACGGCGGACTCGCTGGCGATGCGTCCACGGCGCGTGACGCTGCAGTACGAGGAGAATCCGCTCTTCACCAGCGTGCCGACGTCGATCGCCGGGCTGACCGCGGAATGGATGCTGCCCTTCGGGTCGCTGTCATTCACGGCGATGTCGCAGCGGCAGCGCACCAACTTCACCCGCCCGACGCTGGGCTTCGAGCCTCAGGCGTCGCTGGTGGCCGGGATCAACGCCAACATGGGCTGGGGCCTCGGCGGGGTCTCGCGGCAGCTGGCGCGATGGCTGCCAATGGTGGACAGCACCGCCACGTCGCGCCTCGACCTGGTGGCCGAGCTGGCCGTGAGCCGGCCCCGGCAGGGCGGCGGCGAGCAGGCGTACGTCGAGTCGTTCGAGGCGCAGGGCGGCGTGGGCGTGAACCTGCTCGAGTCGCAATGGCAGGCCTCGAGCCAGCCGGCGTCAGGCACCCGGCTGGCGGCGCGCCTGGGCGCGGCGACGCTGGATACGAGCCGGGCGGCGACCCTGGCGCTGCAGAACTACGGCACCGACGCCGACGGCCGCGCGGTGACGTTCACCATCCAGCAGATCGACCCGCTGACGACGCTGGCCGGCGGCGCGCTGGCGGGATTCGAGCAGGTGCTGTGGCTGACGCTCTATCCGCTGTCGATCGGCGGCCTCCCTGACCCGGAGACCGGCCAGCCACGCTGGCGGGTGCGGGGCGCGCCGTCGGGGCGGCGCTGGCGCTCGGTCCGTACGCCGCTGGGGCCGGGTGGCACCGGCGTCGACCTCACCCGCGGCGAGTTCCTCGAGTTCTGGACCCAGGTCGACACGGCGGCGACGCGGCGGCCGCAAAACCCCGTCCTCGTCTTCGATTTCGGTGACGTGTCCGAGAACAGCGTGGCCTTCTCACCGGAGTCGCTCCGCGTGGTCGAAGGGGACTCGGTCTATACGGGCAAGAAACTCCAGGGCTGGAACCGGCTCGATACCGAACGGGACCGGTTCAGCCGCGCGTTCAGCGCCGACGTGAACGACATCGGTCTGCCCGGGCACGTGGTGGACGAGCTGCAGGTGGTGGACGAGGGGATTCCGCTGCTGGTCCGGAACCACCCGACGTGCCGGCTCGGGGCAGGGCGGCTGCTGCCGCTGGGCGACGCGCGCATCAACTGCACCGTGCGCAACAGCCGCCTCGACGAGGAGGACATCGACCAAGACGCCACCCTCAACTACGCGGCCGACCAGCGTGAGCAGGAGCGCATCCGGCGGTTCATCGTCGACCTTGGCCGCCCCGAGACGTACAGCCGGGTCGGGGTCTGCGGGCCGGCGGTGCGTGACGTCAACCAGAGCCAGCCGCCGGGCAGCACCGTCTGCTGGGTGCAGGTGCGCATCCCCTTCAACGCGCCTGACGACTCGGTGGCCGGGGGGCCCCTGCTGCGGCGGGTCCGGGCCGTCAGGATCACGGTCGTCTCGGGCGCCGCCGCGGCCGACGACCGCTACACCCAGGTGCCCCTGGCGCGGCTCCGCGTCACCGGCGCCGGCTGGCTCAAGCGCGCGCCGCGCCCGCTCATGGGGCTGGGTGGGGAGCAGCAGGCGTTAGGCGGCTTCGTCATCGCCACCGCCATCGGCACGCAGGACCGCGATTCCACCCGCGGCCTCGTCTACGACTCGCCGCCGGGGGTGGTCGACGCCCCGGAGCAGCAGCAGACCGGGATCGGGTTCGCCGGCGCGTCCATCAACGAGACCTCGATGCGCCTGCTGGCCGGGGACATGCCCAACCGGTCCCGTGCGGAGGCCTACCTGCGATTCCCGGAAGGGGACCAGAACTGGATGGCCTACCGGGAACTGCGCGCCTGGGCGAAGGGGCGGGGGCGCGGCTGGGGGCCGGACGGTGACCTCCACTTCTTCATCCGGCTCGGGCGCGACGCCAACAACTTCTACGCGTACCACACGTTCGTCGGCGTGGGAGGCGGCCGCGCGGCCTGGGAACCGGAGATCCGCGTGCCGTTCGCGAGGTTCTACGCGCTGCGGGCGCGCCTGGAGGCCGACTATCTCGCGGGTCGCACCGACTGGTCCGGGTGTACCGCCGCCGATTCGGCGCTCATCGGGCAGTCGGGGCCGCCCCCGACGGGGTCGGGCGCTCGTTATGCGGCGTGCGACGGCGGCTTCGTCGTCTACTCGGCCGACCCCGTCGTGACACCGCCGAACCTGGCGGCGGTCCAGGAGGTCGCGGCCGGCATCCTGCGGGTCGACTCGCTCGGTGGGACCAACCCGCCGATGGCCGGCGACACGCTCGAGATCTGGATCGACGACATCCGGCTCGCCGACGTCGAGCAGCGTCCCGGGTATGCCGGTCACATCGGCGCCACGTTCACGGCCGGGGACGCGGGAACCGTCCGGGTCTCCGCGTCGCGGAGAGATCCCTTCTTCCGGCAGCTCGCGGAGCGGCCGTCCTACCTCTCGACGGGCGACCTGGAACTGGTGACCGCATGGCGACTGGAGAAGCTCCTGCCCTGGCGGACGGGGCTGTCGCTGCCGCTGACCGTCACCTACAACGCCGCCCGCGCCGACCCCGAGTTCCTGGCGCGATCGGACCTCCGTGGCGATGCCATCGACGACCTCAGGACACCGCGTGGCGGCACGACGACCGTGTCGTTGCTCGCGCGACGGGCGACCCCGGTGGCCCCGTCATGGTACGCTCCCATCGTCAACAACGTGGGACTCTCGCTGACGTGGAACGGTGCGAGCGCCCGCAGCGCCTATCAGCGCGGTCGCACCGACGGCTTCGACATCGGCGCCGATTATGCCTTCGCCCCACTGACCGGTGAGGAGCAGCGCGGGGCGTTCGTCCCCAGTATCGTCCGCCTCATCAGCAACCTCGCACGGACTTCGGGGTTTGCCGACGCCTATGTCCGGCCCACGCTCGAGGCGGGCGACGAGTCCCGGCGCACCAGTGCGTTCGACCGGACGTGGCGCAGCTCGTCCACCGTCGAGTTCAAGCCCTTGCCGTCGGTCACGGCGCGGTGGGACGCGGTCACGCTGCGGGACCTCCGGGACTATGGAACGGTGTCTGCGAATGCCATCGCCGCCGCACGGGAACGCGTCGAGTGGGCCGGGATGGACGTGGGGCTGGAACGGGAACGGGTCCTCGGGACCTCGATCCTCGTGGCGCCGGTCGTGTCGACCTGGATCCGCCCGCGGGTGGAACTGGCCTCCGGCTACTCGCTCCTTCGCGACCCTAACGCGCCGGGCGTTCCGACCCCGGGATCTGACGCCATCCGGCTGGCGCGACGGTTCGGCAATTCGCAGCGCGCATCGGCGTCGGCCGTTTTCGACCTGCCCCGCGCCACCGCCGGCCTGGGCGACGACTCCTGGGGGAGGCAGGTGGCGCGATTCCTCGGGGCGATCGACGTGAGCGTCGGCCGCGACCAGCTCAGCGCCTACGACGCGGCGCCGCTCACGCCGGGGTGGCGATACCAGTTCGGCCTGGGAGAGTTCGACGCCTTCCGCGAGATCGGCGAAGTGCTGGCGACGACGGCAGGCGCCGGCACGCGGTACGCCATCTCGAACACGCTCACGCTGCCGTTTGGCGCCTCGATCGCGCAGCGCATGCAGCGGACCGAGTCGCGGCATTTCTCCCGCCGCCTCACCGACCGCGTGACGCTGGTCGAGGGGGAGCAGGTGATCTCCCCGGATGCCACGTTCCGCTGGAGCGGGCAGCCGACCGGACTGACGTGGCTCGTCTCCAGCATCTCCGCCACGGTGCGGGCCGTGCATACGAGCCAGTCGTTCGTGTCGCCATCCGAGACGCCGGGCGGTGCGTTCGAGCGGCGGGCGACGCGGCTCCGCACGTACCCGGCGACCCTCACCATCTCGGGGCCGGAGAGCGACCTGTCCCTCACGCTCGGGTTCACGCGGTCAACGCGGACGGACTCCCTTCCGGGCTCGGCCGGCGAATCGCGATCGTCGGACGGCACCGCGCACCTCACCAAGGCCTTTCCCCTGCCGTCGGCCTGGGACCTGCCGGGCGGGCTGCGTACCCGCCTCTCCTACCAGCGCGCCGAGACGCGGAGCTACGTTTCGAACCTGGCCTCGACCTCATTGCGGAGCCGGCTGACCGACAATGGCCGGACGGCGGTGAGCCTCAACGCCGACACCGACCTGGCGGAGAACATGTCCTTTTCCGTCCAGGCGTCGCGGGTGGTGACCTTCGACCGGAACTTCAACCGACGGTTCACCCAGACTGTCGTTTCCGCCGTGCTGAACATCCAATTCTTTGGTGGAGCGCTGTGAGGTGAGAATGCAGACCCTGTGCGCGGTGCTCGTGGCCCTTCTGGGCTGCAACCGCGGCGCCGCGACGCCCCCGGGCCCGTTCGACGGGCAACGAGCCCTCGGCTACGTGCGGACGTTCATGGAGTTCGGTCCCCGTGTCCCGGGAACGGAAGCGCACACGCGGGCCGGCGACTGGATCGCCGGCGAGATGCGGCAGCGCGCCGACACGGTGATCGAGCAGACGTGGATGCACACCACGCAGTCCGGCGTATCGATCCCGATGCGCAACATCCTGGCGCGCTACCGGCCGATGGCGGAGGAGCGGATCCTGTACGTGACGCACTGGGACTCGCGGCCGGTGGCCGAGAAATCGGCGACGGACGAGGACCGGAAGAAACCGACCCCGGGCGCCAACGACGGCGGGTCGGGCGTCGGCATGTTCCTGGCGTTAGGCGACGTGCTCAAGGCCACCCCGCCGACGGTCGGCGTGGACCTGCTGTTCGTCGACGGCGAGGACTACGGGACCTTCGCGCCGGACGTAGACGTGCTGATCGGCTCGGCATACTTCGCCAGCAACCTGCCCTCCGCGGGCTACCAGCCGCTGTACGGCGTGGTCTTCGACATGATCGGCGAGGCGGACCTGCGGATTCCCCGGGAGGAGCACTCGGTCACCCGGGCGCCCGAGGTGGTGGATCGGGTCTGGCGGGCGGCGGAGGACATGGGGTACGGCAACGTCTTCGTGCGATCGACGACGTACCCGATCACCGATGACCACCTGCCGCTGCTCGACAAGGGCCTGCGCGTGATCGACGTGATCGACCTCGACTACGCGCATCACCACACGGTCAACGACACGTTCGACAAGGTGTCGGCGCGCTCGCTGAAGATCGTCGGGGATGTGGCGTGGAGGCTGTTGCAGAAGTAGGGAGCGGGCAGAGTGCAGAGTGCAGAGTGCAGAGTGCAGAGTGCAGAGTGCAGAGTGCAGAGTGCAGAGTGCAGAGTGCAGAGTGCAGAGTGCAGAAGAGTTGCGGCCGTAGTCGCTGGCTCGCTCGGGCGGATTGTCGAGACTGACCATACTGTGCGCCCGCTTTGCGCTTTGCGCTCCATGCAATAATTCGTACCGGGTGCGTTGCCGCGGTTACGCACTCCCCGGCGCGACATCGCATGATCCCCGCGTGCCTTCCACGCCAGCCGAACGCCGGGCCCTTGCCCTCATCGCCGCCGTCGCGGCGCTCGGCGTGGTCGCGCGCGTCGTTCGGGCGCGAGATGCTCGGCCAGAGCCGGCTCCCGCCGACGTGCTTGCGCTGGAGGCGCAGATCGCGCGGGTCCAGGGTGCGCGGGAGGCCGCCCGCGGCGGCGGCGCGCGAAAGACGCGACCACCCCGCGCCACGCCAGGTGAGACGCGTCCAATCCGGCGCGACTCGGCGCCGGCAAAGCCGAAGGCGGCCAGGTTGCCGGTCGACCTGGATGTCGCCAGTGAAGCAACCATCGAGTCACTGCCCTGGGTCGGGCCGGCACTCGCCGCGCGCATCGTCGAGAGTCGCGATCGCTGCGGGCCGTTCGGTTCCATGGAATCGCTCACGCGCGTGTACGGCATCGGCGAAGGGATGGCAAGGCGACTTGCGTCACACGTGACGTTTTCAATGCCTTCCCGTCCTGTAGATGCGGACCGGACCGGGGGGTGTCAGGGTTCGGCAAAGGGCGCCGCGCCCCGCCGGAAAGGCCGGTCGTGATCGACCCGGTCCGTTACCGGAGGGCGCGGCGTCGTCGCGTGTCGCCGACGCGCCTCCACCCGTCTCCTCGCCTCACAGGAATGGCCAGTTCCGTCGCCGCGATGCCCGAGCGCATTACCGCGCTGCTGCTCACCGAGGGCCACATCTCGCGTGAGCTCCTGGAGCGCGCGCAACGCGACGCGAAGCAGAACGGCACGACCGTCACCCTGGCGCTGATCCGCACCGGCGCCATCGATGAGACCGACCTCACCAAGATCATCGCCCGCACGTATCGCATGCCGGCGGTCGACCTGTCGAAGTTCGAGGTGGATCCCAGGATCATCCGCCTCGTCCCCTCGGAGCTGGCCACCAGGCACAGCATCCTGCCGCTCAAGCGCGAGGGGCGCACCCTGACCGTCGCGGTCGCGGACCCGACGAACCAGGAGATCCTCGACGACCTCAAGTTCATCACCCGCTACGACATCTTCCCGGTCCTGGCCGGTGAAGCGACCCTGCGTTCGGTCCTCGAAAAGGCGTACGACGCCGGCGATGTCGCGATGGACTCGCTGCTCAAGGACATCGCGGGGCTCGATGGCGACGTCGAGGTGGTCAGCGAGGAAGAGGAGGACATGTCCGCGGCGGCGCTGGCCGCCGCCGTGGACGACGCGCCGGTCGTCAAGCTCATCAACGCCATCCTCACCGACGCCGTGAAGCGCGGCGCCAGCGACATCCACTTCGAGAGCTTCGAGCACGAGTTGCGGGTGCGGTACCGCATCGACGGCGCGCTCCAGGAAGTGATGAAGCCGCCCCCGAAGCTCAAGGCGGCGCTGATCTCGCGCTTCAAGATCATGTCGCAGCTGAACATCGCCGAGCGCCGCGTCCCCCAGGACGGCCGCATCAAGCTGAAGATCGGGAACAAGGTCATTGACTACCGCGTGTCCACGCTGCCGACCCTGTTCGGCGAGAAAGTCGTGCTCCGGATCCTCGACAAGGGGAACCTGACGCTCGACCTGGAGAAGTTCGGGCTCGAGCCGCGGGCCGAGAAGGAACTGATGTCGGCGATCATGAACCCGTACGGCATGGTGCTCGTCACCGGGCCCACCGGCTCGGGCAAGACCACCACGCTGTATTCGGCGCTCTCGAAGATCAACACGATCGACCAGAACATCATGACCGCCGAGGATCCCGTCGAGTACAACCTGTTCGGGATCAACCAGGTGCAGGTGCGCACCGACATCGGCATGACGTTCGCGGCGGCACTGAAGGCGTTCCTGCGGCAGGACCCCAACATCATCATGGTCGGCGAGATCCGCGACCTGGAGACGGGCGGCATCGCCATCAAGGCCGCCCTGACCGGTCACCTCGTGCTCTCGACCCTCCACACGAACTCGGCCCCGGAAACGGTCACGCGGTTGCTCGACATGGGACTCGAGCCGTTCAACGTCGCCAGCGCGCTGAACATGGTGGTCGCCCAGCGCCTGATCCGGCGCGTCTGCACCCGCTGCAAGCAACGGCATGAGCCGACCGAGGAGGAACTCGCGGGCGCGAAGGTCTCGCGCGACACCACGCTGGGGGAGCTGCGGTTCACGACCGAGGCGCTCGACAACGCGATCGCAAAGGCATCGCCCGAGGCGGCGCCCCTGGTGGCGAATGTCTCGCTCGAGACGACCATCGGGGAGCTGCCCTTCTTCAAGGGGCGCGGGTGCGATGAGTGCTCGGGGCTGGGGATGAAGGGACGCCAGGGGCTCTACGAAGTCATGACGATGACACCGAACCTGCGCCGGCACATCCTGCAGAACGCGTCGGGCCAGGAGATCAAGGACGCGGCGGTCGCCGACGGCATGCTGACCCTGCGGATGGATGGCTGGCTCAAGGTGATGAAGGGCATCGTGCCGCTCGAGCAGGTCATTCGCGAGACGTCGGCATAGTGACGCGGCGCACAGTGGTCGTGGCGCCGCGCGCGGGCCGGCTCACGGGGGATCCGGATGCCGGACTCCCGGCAGGGCGTTGCCTGTGACGGCCGGCATTGTTGGGCCGTCTCCACAGTGGCCATACCCGGGCGGGCGAGGGACCTTGGACGGGCATGGAGTGTGTTCGAGCGCCGGCTGCCATCGGGCAGCCGACTGTACCACCTGCGCACCCGACGCCTGACGAGATGTCCACCACGACGACTGCACCCACCGCCACAGCGAACGCCCCGGCCGGGGCAGCCGTCAGCTTGCGCGCGCTGCTGGAAGAGATGATCGAGCGCGACGCGTCCGACCTGCACGTCACCGCCGGCGAGCGCGCCAAGTTGCGCGTGGACGGCGACATCATGAACTCCAACCTCGAAGTGGTCCTGTCGCCCAAGGACACGCTCCAGCTGGCCTATTCGGTCCTCACCGAGAACCAGAAGAAGCGCTTCGAGATGGACGACGAGCTGGACTTCTCGTTCGGCATCCAGAATCTCGCGCGGTTCCGCGGCAACTGCTTCAAGCAGCGCGGCTGCGTCTCGATGGCCATCCGGCAGATTCCCTTCAACATCCGCACCTTCCAGGACCTCGGCCTGCCGGCCGTGGTGGCGAAGATGGCGGAGCGGCCGCGCGGACTCGTGCTGGTCACCGGACCGACGGGCTCGGGCAAGTCCACCACCCTCGCCGCGATGATCGACAAGGTCAACCGCGAGCGGAAGGGGCACATCATCACGGTGGAAGACCCGATCGAGTTCATCCACCGCCATCACAGCTGCATCGTCAACCAGCGGGAAGTCGGGAGCGACACGCACAGCTTCGCCAACGCCCTCAAGTACGCGCTGCGCGAGGACCCGGACGTCATCCTCATCGGCGAGATGCGCGACCTCGAGACGATCCAGGCCGCGCTCACCATCGCGGAGACCGGTCACCTCGTCTTCGCCACGCTGCACACCAACTCGGCCGCCGAGGCCATCAACCGCATCATCGACGTCTTTCCGAGCCACCAGCAGTCGCAGGTCCGCGCCCAGCTGGCGTTCGTGCTCGAGGGGATCGTCACGCAGACCCTGCTCCCCAGGGCGCGCGGCCGCGGCCGCGTGATGGCCGCCGAGATCCTCGTGATCACGCCCGCCATGCGCGCGCTCATTCGCGACGACAAGGTCCACCAGATCTACTCGCTCATGCAGTCCGGCAAGAAGTTCGGGATGCAGACGCTGAACGATGCCCTCTACCAGCTCTACCTGTCGCGCGAGGTCACCGAGGAAGAGTGCCTTCGCGTGGCCGGCGACCAGAACGAATTCCTGCGACTGATCGGCCGGAGCCCGAACGATGAGGAACAGGACGGGCGCCGGTTGCAGGCGGTCGGAGGGAAGCGGTGAGGTGGGCATGGACGCGTCTCGCGCCCCAGTCCCAACCGATCCCCTGACCTGATCACCGCCGTTGCCCCACGTCCCACGTCTCCCATCTCCCCCCTGAAGTCATGGCTGCCTTTACGTATACCGCCCGCACCGCCGCCGGCGAACTGCGCACCGCCACGGTCGAAGCCACGTCCGCGCAGGATGTCGTCGCGCAGCTTCGGCGCCAGCGGCTGACCGTCGTCAAGGTCGATGAAAGCGTGAAGCCCAAGAAGGTGAAGGGTTCGATCAAGATGCGGGACATCGTCATCTTCACGCGCCAGTTCTCGACGATGATCAACGCCGGCCTCCCGCTGGTGCAGGCGCTCGACATCCTCGCCAAGCAGACCGAGAACAAGCCACTGGCGGCCGCCACTCGCGACATCGTGCACGACGTCGAGTCCGGGCACACGGTGGCGGACGCGCTCGCCAAGCACCCGAAGGCGTTCAGCGAACTGTACGTGAACATGGTCGCCGCCGGTGAGGCGGGTGGTATCCTGGACACGATCCTGATGCGCCTGGCGACGTTCATGGAGAAGAACGACGCCCTGATCCGGAAGGTGAAGGGCGCGATGATCTACCCGGGCGTCATCATGAGCGTGGCCGCGATCGCCATCGCGGTGCTGCTCATGTTCGTCATCCCGGTGTTCGAGACGATGTTTGCGGGGGTGGGCATGGCGCTGCCGCTGCCGACGCGGATCGTGATCGGCGCCTCGGCGTTCCTCCGGTCATTCTGGTGGGCCGTCGCCGCTGGAATCGGCCTCGGCGCCTGGGCCTTCAAGCGGTATTACGCCACCTCGGGTGGCAAGCTCGTCGTGGACAGGATGCTGCTCCGGTTCCCCGTCCTGGGCGACGTGCTTCGCAAGAGCGCGGTGTCCCGCTTCACCCGCACGCTCGGCACGCTGATCAGCTCCGGCGTCAGTATCCTGGACGGCCTCGAGATCACGGCCAAGACGGCCGGCAATCGCGTGATCCAGGACGCCATCATGCAGTCCAGGACCAGCATCGCGGGCGGCGACACGATCGCGGCCCCCCTGCAGAAGTCGGCGGTCTTCCCACCGATGGTGATCTCGATGATCGCGGTGGGCGAACAGACCGGCGGACTCGACGAGATGCTGTCGAAGATCGCGGACTTCTACGACGAGGAAGTGGACGCGGCCGTGAGCGGCCTGCTGTCGCTCCTCGAGCCGATCATGATCGTGTTTCTCGGCGTGATCGTCGGCGGCATGGTGGTCGCGATGTACCTGCCGATCTTCGACATGATCAACGCGGTCCAGTAAGCCGACCGGGTCGAGCGTGGAGAACGGCGGGGGCCAACCAGGTCCCCGCCGTTCCTGCAGGGGCCGTTTCGCCCCGGAATCGGGGCGGCTCCGGGGAAACGCTTATTGTGCTGACGAGGTGGCGGAGTAATCGTCCTCATGGTGGCAGCCGCCCTTTCGCCTTCGTGCTGGGGTCGCCAACGCCAAGGTCCCCGGGGAAACCCGGGGGCTTTCTTTTTGGCCCGGGCGGACGGTGTGCTTTCGGTAACAAACCGGTGTTGCACCTGCGTCTCATGCCGCCCGCCGCTAACTATCTCCGTCGTCTCAGAGCGAACGCACCAGGCGGCGGCCCGTGCCACTGATTCCCCCCAACGACATCGTCCGCCCAGCCATCTCCCCCATCAATGGGGCTCGAGCCCGGACGCCGGTGGTCGTCGCCTTCGGCATCGCGATAGTGGTCGTCATGCTCGCGACGCGCCAGGGTATCGGCGTCACGCCGGATTCCACGCAGTACCTCTCCGCGGCGACCAACCTGCTGGACGGAAACGGACTCCGCGTCCATTGGTGGGATGCCGGCACGCAGCCGCTCACGCACTTCCCGCCGGGCTATGCCCTGGTGCTGGGCGCACTGATGCGGCTGGGCGCATTGCCGGAGGCGGCGGCGCTCTGGGTGAATGCCCTCGCCTTGCTGGCGACGACGTTGCTGGCGTTCACCCTCGGGCGGCTTGCGGGTGGATCCCGGATCGCCGGTATCGCCGGAGCGTTCGCGGTCGCCCTGTCCCGGGACGTCCTGGCGGCACATGCCATGATGTGGTCGGAGCCGTTGTTCATCGCCCTCTCCCTCGGGGCGCTGCTGGCCACCGTACGGGCCATCGCGTACGACTCCGTCCGCTACGCGGTCCTGGCGGGCCTGCTGGCGGGGTTCGCCGGCGTCGCTCGTTATGTAGCGCCGGCGCTCATCGGCGCCTGCGGACTTTCCCTGCTCGTCCTCGGGAGCCGACCCGTGCGCCGGCGCATATCGCGCGCGCTGGCCTTCTCGGTCACGGCGTCGATTCCCCTGGGGGCCGTGCTCAGGCGGAACGCCACGGTCTCGATCTCCGCGACCAACCGGGACCCTGCCTTCCACCCGCTGGGGGCACCCGAACTCCTGGAGGCAGCGCGGACCGCGTACCACTGGCTCGTGCCGATGCACGGGCCGTGGTGGATCGAGTTGATCGCGGTGATCGCGATCGGAGCGACGGCCGCGTGGCTCGCGCTCGCAACATGGCGATCCCGGCGCGCGGGGGTGATTGCTCCGCACATCGCGGCCGCCGGACACCCCATGACAGTCCTCGGGATCTTCGTGGCCTCGTACCTGGGCTTCCTGGCGTTGACGATAACATTCGCCGATGCGCAGACCGCCCTGAACGCGCGGCTGTTGGCACCGGTCGTGCCGGTCCTGTTGCTCCTGCTGGTGGCCCTCCTCATCCGGGCCGCTTCGCGGCCACGGTTGCGCACGCCGGTCCTGGCGACGTCCGCCGCACTCACGCTGTCGGCGGTGGCATCAACCGCCACCTGGCTGCTCCACGCTCGGCGTGACGGCCTGGCGTACAATGCCGTTGCCTGGAAGGCGTCGCCGGTGGTGCAGGCGATCGCGTCGCTGCCGACGGATGCCGTCGTTTACTCGAATCACCCCGGCGCCATCCTCTACCTGACGGGCAGGGAAGCGCTTGGAATCCCCCGAGAGTTCAATCCCAACTCGAGAAAGCCGTACCCGGACTTCGTGGACCGCATGCGCGCAGCCTGCGCGGCGGCCGCGGGGGGCGAAGTGTTCTACGCGCACTTCAATGAGGAGACCGCGAACGCTTTCCTGCCGACGCTCGCCGAGGCGCGTTCGTACTGGCACTCTGCACCGCGGGTGGTCGCCCCCGATGGTGTCCTCGACTCGCTCCCGCGCGACTGCATGGATCGCAGCGGGCAGTGAGAACCGACTCACGGTCTCACTGCCCTCTCCGGAAGCATCCGCCTATCGCGGCACCCAGAAGCTCGCTTTCACGAGGAAGACGTTGTCCGGCACGTTCTCGAACATCCCGCCGAAGTCCCGGCTGAACCGGAAGTCGCCCTGGGCCAGTGAAGCGGAACGCGAGTGCGCCCACGCGACGTACATCACGGACCCGGGACGAAACTCCCAGCGAAAGACCGCGTTGCCGCGCAGCGAGCGGAAATTGAAGTCAGGATTCGCGAACTGCATGACCGATGCCGGCCCGTTGCCGTCCGGGTCGATCTCGACCGTCGACGGGTCGCCGGGGTGCTCGCCCGGGAGTTCCGCGACCGAGCCGCGGTCGCGGCCGAACACCGACACCGTGCCCTGCCGCGGCGCGTCGAACTCCTTGTAATCGAAGTAGTCGCCGCTGGCGAGGAGGGGCTGGGCGAACAGCTCGAACGACGTCGTTGGCGAGAAGGTCCAGCTGAGTCGTGTCTCGAGGCTCAGCTGCTTCTGGTCGATCGAGGACACGACGTAGCGCGACCCGTAGAACGCGGCGTTGGTCGGGTCCGCGAACCGCCGGACATACTGGAGCATGGAGCGGGAGTCGTTCCAGTTCGGCCCCAGGGAGACCGTGGCGTTAGGCGCCGGGCGATAGGTGATGGACGCGCCGATGGACCTGCCCCAGCCCCCGAGGTCGTTCCTGGCGTACTCCCCGAAGCCGTTGACGCTCACCGCGCCCCGCGAATCGCTCCCGAAGTTGCTGCCCAGCACGTTGACGCCCGGCTTCTCGACCACCGGTCCGCCGCGCAGCAGCCGATCGTCGAGCAGGTCGGGCCGCCGGATGACGAACAGGTTGAAGTTCCAGAAGTTGCGCGCGGTCCCGCCGATGAATGCATGGAACTGCCGGTCGGTCAGGTCGCCGTCGAAGTTCTGCTGTTCCTGCCCGCCGACGATGATGCTCAGGTCACGGTACCACCGGGTCGGCTTCGACCAGTACCGGAAGACGTTCGCGTTGTACCAGACGTAGTCGGCCCGGGTGAGGAAGGCGAGGTCGTTGGACTCGAAGCCGGGCGTGCGCGCGTTGACGGCGGTCTCCCAGAGCCAGTTGCCGGCGTCCTTGCCGAGCCTGAGGTAGGCGCCGGCACCGCGCATCGACGTGGCGGCGGGATCGAGCGCGTTGGTCAGGAACCCGTTGCTCCCCGGCTTCCGGTCCGGCCGCTGGAAGTAGCGCGCCGAGGACTGCTGGCGCGTGGAGATGACCGCGGGGTCGCCGGCGATACTGGTGATCGCGAAGTTGCCGGTCAGCGAGTACGCGCGCTCCTTGAACGTGTACCGCACGTCCGTCCCGACCAGCTCCGCATGTGTCGTCAGGCGGGGACGGAACTCGGGTTCCATGTCGCGGAGCACCGACGTCGCGATGCCGCCGATCACCAGGTTCCCCCGCATCAGGTCCTTCTTCACGCGACCGACGAAGTAGTTGGTCAGCGGCTCGACCACCTGGTCCAGGTCCGAGCCTGACGAGGGCCGCACGCGCGCCCGCTCGCGGCTGGTGACGGCGTTGAGCAGGCCGATCGTCAGGCCATTGCCCGTCCGGCCGGTGATCTTGGCGGCACCGAGGATGGCGGTCGCCTCGGGGACGTCGGCGTACTCTCCCGCGTCGTGGGCCAGGTCCGCGCCCTGCGGCGAGCGCCCGATGCGTCGCGAATAGAACGCGCTCAGCGAGGACACATTACTGCAGAAATAGCAGTTGAACCCGCCATACCCGAACACGCCGCTGCTGGCGATGAAGAACGGGCGCTTCTCCGGGAACGACGTCTCGAACGCGGTCAGGTTGACCACCGCGGGATCCGCCTCCACCTGCCCGAAGTCGGGGTTGAACGTCGCGTCGAGCGTGAAGTTGGAGCTGAGGTTGTACTTGAGGTCCAGCCCGAGGCGCGCCGACTGCACGTTGCCCCCGTTGAACGGGTCTGCCGAGGGCACGCTCAGGTTCTGGGTCTTGGCCGCGACGTACGGGAGCAGCTCCAGCTGGCGCCCGGCGGCTCCACCCAGTTCGAGGCCCTCGAGGTGCCCGAATCGGGCCGGCCCGCCCGACTCGTTCTTCCGCCAGAACGCCCACTGGTCCAGTTCATTGCGACGATGGATCCACCGCCGCAGCTGCAATCCCCACGTCTGGGACGTGGCTCCTGAGAACCGCAGCTGCGACAGCGGAATCCGGATCTCGGCGGTCCAGCCTTCATCGTCGATCTGGGTCACCGCTTCCCAGATCGGGTCCCAGCCCTCGTCGCAACACGACGTGCCGATGCCCAGCATGTCGAACTTCGAGCCGGAAGGGTTCACCTGGAAGAAGGCGCGGCCCAGGTGGTCATGAAATCCATCGATGACGATCTCGAGAAAGTCGGAGTTGAACGAGGCATCGCGCCTGACGAGCGAGGTGCGCACGCCGGCGCGCCCCTCGGTGTCGTGCATGCGCGCGCCCACGTACAGGGCCCCGTCGTCGAACAGGAACCGCACCTCGGTGCGCTGCGAAGCCGGTTGGCCCTCGGTCGGGTCGACCTGGGTGAAGTCGGTGACCGGCGTGGTCGCCTGCCAGGCCTCATCGTCGAGCCGACCATCGAGCGCCAGCGGCGCGCGTGCCCGGGCGGCGCGTGCAGAGGGCACCGCGACGGCGTGTCCGTGGGACGCGCCGTTCGACGCGTTGGCGGCGGGCCCCTGCGCGCCGGCGGGCAAGCCGCTGGCGACGACAAGGGTCAGGACGGAAAGAAGGCTGACGGAGCCGGATCGCATCGCTTTCGAGGGGAGTGAGACCGGGGACGGTTCGCGACTGCACCAACAATGGATGGGTTGACGATCGAAATGGTTGGGTGCTGGGACAGCCCGCCTTGCTCCGGATGCAGGCCGTCCATCGTGCCGCCAATCAGACTACGACCCGCCGATCACAGGGTGCCGGACCCAGGTGGGCCGAGGTAACCTTGGACGCGTCGCCCGATCACGTTCCCCGCCACGCAAATGGCCGAGATCCCACGCGAACTGCAGTACGTCCTGCTCCTCTTCGGCCTGCTGGTCCTGCCGAAGATGCTGCAGCGGTTTCGCGTGCCGTCCGCGATCACCCAGCTGCTGCTTGGCATCGCCTTCGGGGCGGGACTCGGGATCTTCCAGCACGATGAGACCGTCCATCTCCTCTCGACCTTCGGGATCGCGGCGCTCTTCCTGTTCGCCGGACTGGATGTCGACCTCGACGGACTCCGGAGCGGGGCGCGCATCCTCGTCGAGCACCTGGTCATCGTCGCCCTCACGCTCGCCGTGGCCGCCGTCCTCGTCACTCAGGCCGCGCCCATCGGCTGGCGGGCTTCGGTGCTCGTCGCGCTGGCCATCGTGACGCCGTCCACCGGCTTCATCCTCGAATCGCTGTCGTCCCTCGGCGTCTCCGCCGAGGAGTCGTATTGGATCAGGACGAAGGCCATCGCGTCCGAACTGCTGGCGCTGGGCGTCCTCTTCGTCACGCTGCAGTCGACTTCGGCGGCACGCCTGGGCCTGTCTGCCGTCGCCATGCTCGCCATGGCGGCGTTCCTGCCGGTCCTCCTCCGCTTCCTCGCGGATGGGGTCTCGCGTCACGCGCCGAACTCGGAGTTCGCCTTCCTGCTCATTGTCGCGGTCATCTTCGCGTACGCAACGCGACAGCTCGGGGTGTACTACCTCGTTGGCGCGTTCCTGGTGGGCATCACGGCGAGGAGGCTGCGCGAGCAACTCCCGCGACTTGCTTCCGACAAGAACCTGCACGCGGTCGAGGTCTTCGCCTCCTTCTTTGTCCCGTTCTACTTCTTCAGCGCCGGCCTCGAGATCAACCGGGCCGCGCTGTCGGGATCGGCGTTGCTGCTGGGTCTGGGGTTGGCCGCGATCTCCATTCCCCTGCGGGTTGTGCTCGTCATCGCGCAGAGGCGGCTGCGGCTGTCGGAGCCGTGGCGCCAGGGCAGCCGGGTGGCCGTGCCGCTCATCCCGACCCTGGTGTTCACGCTGGTGCTCGCCGGAATCCTGCGTGATCGGTTTGCGATCAGCGACACGCTTTTCGGCGGCCTGGTGGCGTATGCTGCCCTGACCACCATCTTCCCGGCCATGGTGTTGCGCGCGCCACGCGGAGCGTTCGAGATAGACCAGGAGGTGGTCCTGGCAGGCGCAGGTCCCGCGGTGGTCCCATCGGCACCCGGCATCAGGCCGGCGTCCGCTCCGGCGAGGGAGCCCTCGCCGTGATCGCGTGGACGAGGCAGGTCCCCGAGGCGATCACGCGATGCGAACTCACCCACCTGGAGCGGGAACCGATCAACCTCGCGCGCGCACGCGTGGAGCACGGGCTGTACGAGGCCGCCCTCGCCTCGTGCGGGGTGGACATCAGGCACTTGCCCCCGCGCGACGACCTTCCCGACTCGGTGTTCGTCGAGGATACCGCGGTCGTCCTGGACGAGGTGGCCGTGCTGACCCGCCCCGGGGCCGCCAGCCGCCGGGACGAGGTCCCCTCGGTCCGGGATGCCCTCGCCGCCCATCGGGCCCTGCGATCGATCGAGGGGCCGGGAACGCTGGATGGCGGTGACGTCCTCGTCCTGGAGCGCGATATCGTCGTGGGCCTCACCCCGCGCACCAACCTCACGGGCATCCGGCAGTTGCGTGAGCACCTGGCGCCCTTTGGCTACACGGTGACCCCGGTGCCGGTGCGCGGCTGTCTCCACCTCAAGTCGGCCGCCACGCGCGCCGGTCCACGGCTGGTGGTGGTGAACCCGTCGTGGGTGGATCCCGCCGCCTTCCCCGGCTGGGAGACCGTGCCCGTGGACCCGCGAGAACCGTTTGCGGCGAACGTGCTCTGGCTGGGCGGGTCGATGATTGTCGCCGAGTCGTTCGCCCGGACGAATGGAATGCTGTCGCGGGTCACGGAGAGCCGGCTGGTCCCCGTGCCCGCGAGCGAGCTCGCCAAGGCGGAAGGCGGGGTGACGTGCTGCAGTATCGTCCTGCGTGACTCGTGACTCGTGACTCGGCAATGCGGCGCTGGCAGCGCGCCTCCGGCCTAATCCCTCTTCTCGACCTTCACGTGCCCGATCATCCCGAGCAGGGCGTGCGGATCACACTGGAAGTAGTAGCGGCCCTCGGGGAAATCCACCGCGATGTCATACGTCTGGCCCGGAAGCTGGAGCAGCGGGCTCGCGGTCGGCGGGCTCGAGAGCGTCCGGTTCGAGTCGGCCAGGAAATGCACGTTGTGGACGCCGGTGACCAGGGTGAAGCGCATCACGTCCCCCTGGTGCGCCTCGAACTCGGACGGCGTGAACTTGTTGACGCCCTTTTCGTCGGTGGTCATCTCGATCGTGATCACCTTCCCACCGTCGGCGGGCGTCAGTGGGCTCCCCGGTGTCACCGCCGGGGCTGCGGGCGGCGTGGTCGTGGCCGGCGTCTCCTTCTCACCGCCCCCACAGGCCGTGGTGAGCGCAATCGTGGCGACCGTCAGGCTGAGCAATGCACGCTTCATATCGGTTCTCCGTGGTAAGTCCATGTCATCGTGGTTGGATTCCCATCTTCCATCCGTTCTCTCAGAGATCCCTCCGCCGGAAGGCGCGGAGCGCGAACAGGCCGGGGATGAGCGCCCACAGGGCGAGCCCCGCCACGGCCATCGCGGTCCCCAGCCAGCCGCCGAGGAACCGCGCAAAGACTGCGCCGGTGTACCCCATCATGGCCGAAACGTCGAGCCGCAGGATCAGCAGCACGCGCGCCAGGTCCACCGGGTTCAGGAACGTCAGCACCAGCAGGGGTTGCTCCAGCGGGCGGTCGGCGAAGGTCATCGTCACCCACAGGATGAACCCGTCCCAGGCCAGGGTCATCAGCCCCCACGTGCCCAGCGCGACGCCTAACGCGCGGAGCCGGTCATCGACGATCCCGGCGATCAGGGTGGCGAGGGCGCCGAACACCGCGGTCAGGGCGACACCGGCCACCAGCATGAGCAGCAGCAGCGGCAGCGAGTCGCGCGCCACGCCGCCGTAGAGGAGCAGTGGCAGCGTCACCCCGGCCATGAACGCGGCCGAGAGGGGGAGCACCAGGCCCGCGAACAGCCCGTGGAACAGCGCATCCCGGCGGACCGGTTGCGCCAGAAGCAGCTCGGTGAATTCCCGGGACCCGTGCCAGTAGATCGTCCCGAAGACGATCGTCACCAGCGGGATGAACAGGACGACGACGTTGAGCAGGCTGAGGAGCGCCCGCGGCGTGCTGCCGCCCAGCCGGAGCAGCAGCGTCGTCAGGACCAGGAAGAAGAGGGCGTAGGCGATCACCCACCGGTTCCTGACCACGTTCCGCAGTTCGTAGCGGACCACCTTGAGGATCGTGTTCATCGCGGCGGCCCCGGGGGCTGCGCGCCCATCAGGGACGCGATGGCGCGCTCCAGGCTCGATTGCCCGGTCGCCTGCAGCAGCTCGGCGCGGGACCCGTCGAAACGCACGGACCCTTCCAGCAGGAACGCGATCCGGTCGGCGATTTCGTCCAGCTCGCTGAGGACGTGCGACGTCACGATCAGGGCCCGGCCGGCATCGCGCTCGCGCCGGATCTTCTCCTTCAGGACGCCGGCGGAGATCGGGTCCAGCCCGGCGGTGGGTTCGTCGAGGATCAGCAGGTCCGGGCTGAACAGGAAGGCCATCGCGGCATTGATCCGCTGCCGGGTGCCGCCGGAGAGCACCCGCAACGGCGCATCGAGCACCGGCCCGAGGCGGAGGGTGTCCACCAGTTCCTCGTCGCGCACCACCCCGGGGCCGCGCACGTCGCGGAGCATCGCCATGATGTCGCGGCCGGTCAGGTTCTCGGGGTACCGCGCGATCTGTGGCATGTACCCGATCTTCGCGCGGTACTTCCCGTCGTCGTCGATGAAGTTCCCGTCGACCGTGACCTCGCCGGTGTCGGCGCGCACGAGCCCGAGGATGATGCGGTTGAACGTGGTCTTGCCCGACGCGTTCGGTCCGACGATGGCGGTGACGGACCCGCGGGCCACGTCGAGGTCCACGCCGTTGAGGACGTCCAGACGCCCGAACCGCTTGCGGATCCGTCGCGCGGAAATCATGGGCGTCGTGACTCGTGACGCGTGACCCGTGACTCGGCACTGCCGGTCAGGCCCCGCTGGGTCCGATCGGGAAAGCGCATCCGTGGACGGGCGTCCAGCAGGGTCTGGGGCGTCAGCATCGGCATGACGCGTTCGGCGAAGTCCAGGAGGTCCACCACCGGGCTTCGCAGGAGGATCAGGGCCGGCGGTGTCTGTTCCACCACCAGCGCGAACAGGCGCACCGGTGCGTGCGGGACGTCGCCAAACCCGTCGCGATCCAGGTCGTAGCCCCGGTACCGGTCCCAGTAATTGCCGCTGAACGTGCTGAAGTTCTGCCGGGAGTTGGTGCCGACGTCGAACGAGTTGCCGGTGAACGTGTTGTCCGTGACCTGGTTCGCCTCGGAGTTGGCGAGGATCCGGAGTCCCCAGCCGTTCGACGCAAACGTGTTTCCCGTCACGAGGTTCCGGTTCGCCCCCTCGAGGTAGAGTCCCACCGTATTCTCGGCGAAGCTGTTCCCGCGGATCTCGCTGTCGGTGATGTCCTTGAGCAGGAGTCCGTACGCCGCGGCGCCCCAGTTGCGCTCGAACCGGTTGCCCTCCATGCGCACCCGCCGGGTGTACATCACCGCCACGCCGGACTCGTTCTCGCGGAACACGTTCGACGCATAGACGCAATCGTCGGAGAACATGAAGTGCAGGCCGTACCGCTGGTTGCTGGCGCTGGTGTTGTCGCGAACATGGCCCATCGTGACGAACTCGAAGTAGATCCCGTCGCGGTGGCCGCGCACGACGTTCCCGGTCACGGTGACGCTATCGCTCTGCCAGACATGGATCCCGTTCCCCCCCAGCGTCTGGCGCCCGGCATTGCCGAGCAAGTCGTTGTCCGCGACGACGCATTGCGTCACCCGCTGGAGATAGATCCCGAAGAACCCGTCGCGGACGGTGTTGCGCTCGACCCGACACCCCCGTGCCGCCCGCACGAGCAGCGCGGCCCGGTCCTCGACCTGGCTCATGCCCGTGTTGCGGAAGGTGAGGCCGCGGATGGTGACGTCGTTCGCCTCGACCACCATGATGGCGTGCGTTCCCTCGCCATCGAGGACGGCACCGCTGTCGCCGCTGATGGTCACGCGGTGGCGCACCACGATGGTGGGTTCACGGTAGACCCCCTGCCTGACGACGATCCGGTCGCCATCCCTGGCCTGTGCCAGCGCCATGCCGACGGTCGGCAGTGCACCGCCCGGGTTCACGACCAGTTCGCGAGTCCCCTGGGCGGTCGACGGGCGCGCGACGACCAGGAGGGCAAGCAGCACCGCCCTCGTCATCGGGTGGATCCGTGACCCGCTGCGGTGTCCGCGGAGGTCGCGCCAGGCTCCAGGCCGCGAACGCGCATCAGTTCGAGCACGTCCGGCCAGCGGAGGAGGCGGCCGCCGCGCAGGTTGGTCTGGGCATCGCCCGGCGTGCCGAACGCGACCAGCGAGCGCCCCATCGGGCTGTTCAGCCCGCCGGACACGAACGTGGCGCTATCGACCGGGACCAGGGTGCGCGTGGTGAAGTCGCTCACCCACACGCCCTTCACGTCGCTGCGGGTGGCGTCGAGGTAATACGAGGCGAGGCACTCGATCGCGTCGAAGGTGTGAATGCGCCCGGTCGCCAACTGGATCTCGCCACCGAACCTCACATCGCTGATCGTCATGCGGCAGTACTCGCAGGCGTCGGTGCCGGCCACAAGCGGTCGTGGCGCGGCCTGGCAGCCAGACCAGAGCAGCGCGGAAGACAGCACGACCACCCATCCGGCAACCCGCATCTCAGAGGACCACGGCCGGGCGAGGGGTGCCGTGCACCTTGCCGTGCACGGGCACGACATAGCGCCAGTCGATGACGATCGCGAGCACGCCCAGCGCCAGCGCGGCCATCAGCGCATACCCGCCCGTGGCGGGCAGCGACGTCGCGCGGAAGTTGAGGAGCTGCTTCGAGCCGATGAGCGGTGGCTGGTAGTTCATCCCCGGGATCTTGATGATCGCGTTCTCCTGGTCGAGGTCGTGGCCGTAGTCGTACTCCCACCGGTAGAAATCCACCAGCCCCACGACCGACACGACCAGGAACAACGCCACCCAGCCGCGCACCATCCAGCGCCGACCGAGCGCGACCGTCGCCAGTCCCAGCGCCATCAGCCCGGCGACGATCCACGGCATGATGCGGAGCTCCGGGATCGACGACGGTTCGATCCGCTTCATGCCGATGTAGTGATTCAGGTTGTTGATGTTCTCGAGGTCATTGGGCTTGAGCCCGGTCACGTTGTCCAGCTGGATCAGCATGCCCAGTCCCTCCGGGTACTGCGGCGCCTGGAGGTACACGGCCCAGAGAGGAAACACAAACGCCAGCGCGAGCAGGAGGCTCGCGATGGTCATCAGGATGCGGGCGCGGGTGGACATGGGATGCGAGTTGCGAGTTGGTGGGAAGTGAGCTGCGGGATCGGGTGGCGGGCGCGGCCCGGAGGCCGGCACCCGCGCACCCGTCACCCCGTTACTGCGCCGGCTTGCCCACCGACCACTTGATCGGCGTCGAGCTGCCGGCCGGGCTGACCCGCACGTACCCCTGCATCTCCTGGTGCAGCGCGGAGCAGAAGTCGGTGCAGTAGAACGGATACACCCCGGGGAACTTCGCCACCCACTTCAGCGTCCGGGTCTCGCCGGGCATGATGAGCAGTTCGGTGTCGAGGGTCGAGCCGATCGCGGCAAAGCCATGGGGGACGTCCCAGTCCTGCTCCAGGTTCGTGACGTGGAAGAGCACCGTATCACCCACCTGCACGCCCTCGATGTTGTCCGGGGCGAAATGGCTGCGGATCGCCGTCATCTTCACGTGCACCGTCTTGCCGGCGCGCGAGACACTGGTCTCCGTTTCCGCCCGCGCGACCTGCGGATGGTGGTTGTCGGCCAGCTTGAAGAACTTGACCTGCTTGTCCTTGATCAGGTTCGCGTCGATGGCCTGCGCGTAGTGCGGCTCGCCGATCATCGGGAAGTCGAGCAGGAGCTTCATCTTGTCGCCCGTGATGTCGATCAGCTGGCCGGCCTGCGTCAGCTCGGGACCCGTGGGCAGGTAGCGGTCCTTCGTGATCTTGTTGAGCGCGATCACGTACTTGCCGTACGGCTTGCGCGTGTCGCCGCCCGGAATCATCAGGTGGCCGATGGAATAGTACGTCGGGATGCGGTCCACCACCTGGCACCCCGGGAGCGTGTACTTCACGATCTCCGACGAGATGAAGACCGACGTGTAGGCGTTGCCGTTCCCGTCGAACTCGGTGTGCAGGGGGCCCAGGCCGGGGTTCTGGATCTCGCAGAAGTTGATGGCTTCGTACTTGAAGATCTGGATGCCGTCCTTCTCGCCGTCGAACGCCTTGTCCTCGATCGCCTTCATCATCTTCGAGAACGCGTGCACCGGGATCACCGTCGCCAGCTTGCCGCCCGCGACGAGGAACTCACCCGTCGGGTCGACGTCGATGCCGTGCGGTGACTTCGGCGTCGGCAGGTAGTACACCGACCCGGGGCAGTCGGCCGGCTTGATCATCTTCACGCCGGTGATCGTCTCGGAGCGCGCCGTCTGCGTGCGCTCGTCGTACAGCGTGTGCATGTACTCGCTGGGCCAGGTCTCGGCCTTGCCGGCGGCGACGCACTGCTCGACCATCTTGAAGTTGATGGCCGCCACGACGTCCTTGTCGTTGCGGGACGCCTCGACCTCGAGCTTTGTGTACGCCTGCTCGCTGTTGTACGAGGAGAAGAAGACCCAGTCGCCCGAGGGCCCCTTGCCGGGCCGCGCCAGGTCGTAGTCGTACCCGGGCATCAGCACCTGGAACGCCACCGCCATCTTGCCGGCCTCGTTGGCCTTGATGAAGCTGATCGCGCCCTTGAACTGGTCCAGGTAGTCCGCGATCGGCATGTCCTTCTGCGGGATCGGGACGCTGAAGCGCGTGCCGGCCACCGCGTACTCCGTGTTCTGCGTGACGTACGGCGAGGAGTGGTTGCCGGCCGAGTTGGGGATCTGCACGATCTCCGCCGTCATCATCGTCGTCAGGTCGATGCGGGCGATGCGCGGCGTGTTGTTGCCGTTGATGAAGATCCACCGGCCGTCGTGCTCCCCGTTGGTCATCGAGAGCGACGGATGGTGGGCGTCATCCCACGGCACGTGGCCGAAGGTCGTGTTGAGCATCTCCTTCGTCTCGGCGTTGTAGCCGTAGCCGTTCTCCGGGTTCTGCGCGAAGACGGGGATGACCTTCAGGAGGCGCCCCGACGGCAACCCGTAGACGGCGAGCTGGCCGCTGAAGCCGCCCGACATGAAGGCGTAGTACTCGTCGTAGGAGCCTGGGGCGACGTACACCCGGGAGGCGGCGTCCGCGGCGGTGCCGATCCCGGCATTCGGCGTCGTCGGCGCGCACGCGTGAAAGAGCACCGTGCCCATGACCGCCGCGACAGCGGTGCTGAGGACGGCGGTCCGGCGTGAGAGCGACATGGGGCGTGTTCCTCGGAGAAGGTCGTGGGGGTGTGGTCGATCCGCGGGTGCAGATCGATGCCAGATAGCTTCGCCCGGTTTGCAGCTTTTGAGAGCCGGGGGAAAACCGCAGGCCGCGTACTGGGAACCCGCGCCCAGTGGTGGGTGAATCCCCGACGGCGTCCCCTGCCGGCGAAAACCTTCTTTGGAGTGCAGCGTTTCCAGCGGCTCCCGCCGGGACGCATCGCACCAGATGAAACTCACTCGCTTCACCGACAACGCCTTACGCTGCCTCATCTACCTCGGGCAGAATCCCGGCCGGGTGGTCACGGTGGGAGAGGTGTCGCGTCGGATGCTGATGTCCGAGGACCACCTCCTGAAGGTCGTCCGGCGACTCGTCGAGCTCGGACTTGTGCGAACGGTGCGCGGGCGGCGGGGCGGTGTGCAACTCCTGCGGTCGGCGGAAGACATCGTCATCGCCGACGTGGTGCGCGCGACCGAAGACAACCTGGCGATCGTCCCATGCTTCAGTCCGGGAGACAACTGCCCCCTCTCGCCGACCTGCGAACTGGCGGGCGCCTTCGAAAAGGCGTTAGCGGCGTTCTTTGGAGTCCTCGAGAAGCAGACCCTGGCGGACCTGCTCAAGCCGGAGTTGAGCCGCGGCTGAGGGCGCAGGGATGCGTCGCGGGCCATCACCGCAACTCGCAACTCTCAACTCGCCACTCCCTACTGGTACTGGATGTACACCGGCCTGGGAAACAGGGCGAGCACGTCGGACGGCTTCATCAGCGGGTGGCCCCGCTTCGTGTCGTTCTTGTAGAACAGCTTGAAGCCGGTGAACTGCACCGGCTCGGCGTACACGTACGCCTGGTAGGAGTCCTTCTTCATCCACGGCGGACCCCAGCCGTCCATGTGGATCACCACCTGCACCCGCGGGTCGAGCTTGATGCGACCGGCATTGGTGAGCATCGGCCGCGTGAAGCGATGGATGACCAGCACCTTGGGCGGCAGGTTGTGCTTCTCGACCAGGTCGGCGAGGTAGTCGATCGCGTAGTTCACGTCGGCCGCGTCGTACGTCCCGATGCGCTTGCCCGGCAGGCCGCCGCGCTTCATCGAGAACTCCGGGTCGATCGCCAGGTGCACGTCGGGACGCGACAGGAACTGCTCCAGCCGCGGCACCTCGGCCTTCAGTGTGCTCTTCGCCACCTGGATGTCGAGGAACATGATCGCCTTGTGCTTCTGCGCCCAGCCGTAGACCCGCTCGACGAGCGAATCCGACATGCGGGCGCGATACATCCCGTCCCGGCCGGCGCTTCCCTGCGCGACCACCGTGATCAGGTGGAGCGCCGGGACCACCGGCGTCACGCTGTCGGCGCGCTCCCAGGCACGCACCTCGCGATCCAGCTTCTTCAGCATCTCGTCAGGCGGCAACTCGCCCAGGATGCCCATGCGCTTCGAGAGCGGATTGCCGTAGTAGGCGACGATCCGCTTGTGCGGCAGGATGGCGCCCGGGAGGGGAGTCGGGCCCTTGACCGGCCAGACGGGCTTCGGCTTCGCCGGCGCCTTCGCGGCCGGGGTGGCAGATCCCTTCGGCTTCGCGGTCGCGCTGTCCGGCGGCGCCTTGGCTGACCCCTGCGAAAACGCCTCGACCGGGGCGAAAAGGCACGCGGCGAGGAGGGCCAGCGCGGCAGGCTGGATGGAACGCCTGGGGCAACACGGTGACGGCATGGGGGAGCGTAACCAGTGGCAGTGTATCAAGGCAAGCGATCTGCACCGTGAACCATCGGGCTATCTACTTGCCCCGGACTCACTTGGGAACATTCCAGCCGCCGGGAGTGCCCAGGGCCCCAGTGTAGCTTGACCTGAGGCACTCCAGATTCGTCCTGTTACCGATGTCCACCCTCCCCAGACGATTCAGCCTCGCCCTCGGCGCAGTCCTGTTCGGAACCGCGCTGCCCGTCGCCGCGCAGGCCACCGGCCGGTTCGATCGCGCGGTCGAACTGGCGTCGTTCGATACGGCCTGGGTCCGGGTACGTGACAGCTACTACGACGCCACCATGCGCGGCCTCAACTGGCTCGCGCTCCGGGACTCCCTGCGGCCCCGCGTCGAAGGTGCAACGTCTCGCGAGGACACGCGGGCCGCGATCTCGACGCTCCTCTCACGACTTGGGGAGTCGCACTTTGGCGTGCTGCCGGGCGACGCCATGGACGCCGGCGCCGCCGTCACGTCGAGCGTTGCGGGCGACCCGGGCATCGAGGTGCGGTTCCTCGACTCGGCGCTCGTCATCACACGGGTGGAACGCGACACGCCCGCCGGCGCGATGGGAATCCAGCCGGGCTGGGTGGTCGAGGAGATCGACACCCTGCGCGTCATCGATGCCCTCCGGGCGACCTCGCGCATCGGCGGATCGGCACGGCGCTTCGCGCTCGTCAGGCTCACGCTCAACCTCAACGGCCGCCTCGGCGGGCCCGCCGGTGGCACGATCCGGCTGGTCGTGCGCGACGGCCGGGACGTGCGCCGTGAACTGCGCGTGCCACTGAGGGAAACCCCGGGCCAGGTGGTCGAGTACGGCGCGCTCCCGCCGATGCACGTCCGCTTCGAGGAGTCCCGCCTGACGAGTCATGCCGGGTGCGTGGGCGTGATCCGGTTCAACATGTTCATGACGCCCGTGATGCCACGGTTCGAGGACGCCATGGCGGGCATGCACCCCTGCGCCGGTGTCATCCTCGACCTCCGCGGGAACCTCGGCGGCCTCGGCGCGATGATCATGGGCATGTCGGGGCACTTCTTCACCGCGGCCGAGACGCTGGGCACGATGCGCCTGCGCGAGGCGACGATGCGGTATGTCGCCAACCCGGTGCGGGTATCGCGTGCCGGGCGCCCGTTGCAGCCCTTCGAGGGTCGCGTGGCGATCGTCGTGGACGAGCTGTCGGCAAGCACCACCGAAATCCTCGCCGCCGCCTTCCAGCGACTCGGGCGCGCCCGGGTCTTCGGCGTGCAGTCCGCCGGCCAGGCGCTTCCTGCCATGCTGACGCGCCTCCCGAACGGAGACCGGCTGATGTACGTCATCGCCGATTTCGCGGGGCCTGGCGGTGCGCGGATCGAGGGAGAGGGGGTCATCCCCGATGAGCCAGTGGCGCGGTCCCGGAGGTCGCTGCTCTCGGGGCGCGACGAGGCCCTCGAGGCCGCCCTGCGCTGGATCGGGTCCTCCGGCCGTCCGGCCGGTGGGCTGAGGTAGATTTCGACGGCACACCGGCCGTCCTGTGGGTATTCACTGCGCGCACGGTCGCGCCCTCTTTCACGCGGAGTTTCACATGAACGTCTTCGTCCGGCGCCTCGGGTTGGCCGCCGTTGCCCTCTCGGTCGCCACGGCTGCTGCCGGTGCGCAGGCGCTGCCTGACGCCAAGGGCCTGATCCAGAAGTACGCCAAGTCCGTCGGTGGCGATGCGTGGAAGGCGCACACGTCCGCGCGCATGAAGGCCACGATGGAGGTTCCCGCGGCCGGCATGCGCGCGAACATCGAGGCAGTCAATCACTTCGCCAGCAAGACGTACATGATGAAGACCGAGATCCCGGGCATGGGCGAGCTGCAGGCCGGCTTCGACGGCACGACGGCCTGGTCCAAGGACCCCATGACGGGTGCACGCCTCCTGGCCGGCGCCGAGGGCGAGTCCGCGGCCGAAGAGGCCGATCCGGAAGCCGCACTCCGGATGTCGCCGAACATCGTGAGCTCGGAAACGGTCGAGAAGACGAACATGAACAACACGGATTGCTACAAGGTGAAGCACACCTGGAAGTCCGGCCGGGTGACGCACGACTGCTTCGGCGTGTCCGACGGCCTGATCGTGGCCTCGATCGTGAAGCAGACGAGCCAGATGGGCGAGCTGGAAGTGACGCAGCTCCTGAGCGACTACAAGGATTTCGGAGGCGTGAAGCGCGCCACCGTGACCACCGTGCAGATGATGGGGCAGGAGATCAAGACGACGGTCACGTCGTGGGAGTGGGACACGGTGAAGCCCGAGGAACTCGAGCCGCCCGCGGACATCAAGGCGCTGCTCAAGAAGGGATAGGCAACAGGCATCAGGCATCAGGCATCAGGTGGGGGAACAGGTCGTGGTCCCGGCTTTGTGCCCTGATGCCTGATGCCTGATGCCTGATGCCTGATGCCTGATGCCTGTCAGTTCCCCGCGAACCCCCCGGCCGGAACTGGTGTCTCACCTTCGCCATGAAAACAGGCAAGGCGACCGTCTTCTGGCCCCTGGTGGCCGTCCTCCTCCTGACCGACTGCACGTCCAAGCAGTTGGCCGCGGAGCGTCTCGAGCCGGAGCACGTGCCCCACGAGGTCATCGGCGACGTCCTCCGGTTCACGCTCGCCTACAACCAGGGCGCCTCCTTCAGCGTGTCCCTGGGAGAGCACTCGCGCTGGATCCTGGCTACCCTGGCCGTGGGCGTGCTGGCGGTGCTGCTGGGGCAGTACCGCAAGGCCGCTCCGCACGACAAGCCCCTCGCGCTCGCCCTCGGGCTGATCGTGGCCGGGGCGTCGGGGAACCTCCTCGACCGGCTGCGGAGCCCCCGGGGCGTCGTGGACTTCATCGACATCGGCTTCGGCGACACCCGGTTCTTCACCTTCAACGTCGCCGACCTCGCGGTGTTTTTCGGCGCGTTGATGCTTGCCAACCTGCTGATTCGCCGCGATCGTGACGGGCCGCTCGACGCCACCAGTCCACCGTCTCCCACATGATCAGCACCGTTGCAGTCATCGCCACCGTGGTTTGCGTCGCGACGGGATCGCCGGGTCACGAGTCACGAATCACGATCGACGGCCTGTCGATTCCCGGTTCCCGATTCCCGGTTCCCGCCGCGCTCGATTCGAGCTACCAGGTGCTCTACGAATCCGGCCAGTCGTTCGCGGACTTCGTGGCGAAGGCGGATCGTCGGAAGGAGCAGTGGGAGGCGAACTATGCGCTGAAGGTGGCGCCGGATGCCCTCGTCACCCGCGCCACGGCGGCCGGTTCCGGGTGGAAGCTGCTCGTCGTGACGGTGCCGGGGTGCAGCGACTCGGTGAACAGCGTGCCGTACCTGGCGAGCTTCCTGTACAAGGTCCCCGGCATCCAGATGCGGCTGGTGAACGCGACCGACGGCAAGTGGGTCATGGATGCGCACCGGACCCCCGACGGTCGCGGGGCGACGCCCACGGTGATCCTGCTCGACGAGCAGTTCAACGAGCGCGGGTGCTGGATCGAGCGCCCCTCGGTGCTGGTCGAGTTGATGAACAAGGGCGAGACGTTCGAGGGCAAGATGGCCTGGTACGACAAGGACCGCGGGGCGTCCTCGCTCGAGGAGATCGTCCAGGTCATCGAGGCCGCCGCCGCCGGCGGCCGGAAGTGCGGCGTCTCCTGATCCGGTGACGGCGCGGCGAACGTGACTACGGCTTCGGCGTGGTGAGGTAGTCCAGCGCGAGGTTCGCCATGACCCGCATTCCCGGGACCAGCACCCCCTCGTCGGCGAAGAACTTCGGCGAGTGATTCGGGGCCGCCTGGCCCACCCGGTCCTTCGGCGTCACGCCGATGAAGAAGAACATCCCCGGCACCGCCTGCTGGAAGAACGAGAAATCCTCGGCCGTCGTGGTCGGCGTGGCGATCTTCACGTTCGACTTGCCCAGCACCCGCTCCAGCGTCGGGGCCATGCGCTCCGTCAGCGGCGGGTTGTTGTAGGTCACCGGCGTCATCTTCTGGATCCGGACGCTCGCCGTGGCGCCGCTGGCCGCGGCGATCGACTCCGCGGTCCGCGTCAGGCGCTCATGCAACTGGTCGCGCACGCTTTCATCGAAGGTGCGGATCGTGCCCGACAATTCGACGCTGTCCGGCACGATGTTCGTGCGGATCCCGCCCCGGATCATGCCCACCGTCACCACCGCTGGCGTGAGGGTCAGGTCCGTCTGGCGGCTGGTGATCGTCTGGATGCCCATCACGATCTGCGACGCGGCGACGATCGGGTCGATGCCGTTCCAGGGGAGTGCACCGTGGGTCTGCCGGCCACGGACCGTGATGTAGAAGTTGTCGCTGCTGGCCATCAGCCCGCCGCTCCGGTACTCGACCTGGCCGAGTTCCATCGGGAAGACGTGCATCCCGAACACGGCGTCCACTTTCGGGTTGTCGAAGGCGCCCTGCTTCAGCATCATCGGCGCGCCGCCTTCCTCACCTAACGGCGGTCCTTCCTCGGCCGGCTGGAAGATGAACTTCACCGTGCCCGGGAGTTCGGCCTTCATTCCCGCCAGCATCTCGGCCACGCCCATCAGGATCGCGACGTGGTTGTCGTGGCCGCAGGCGTGCATGACCCCGACTTCCTGGCCGTTGTACTGCGCCTTGGCGGTCGACTTGAACGGCAGGTCGACTTCCTCGGTGACCGGCAGCGCGTCCATGTCCGCCCGCAGCGCCACCACTGGTCCCGGGCGCCCGCCCACCAGCACGCCGACGACCCCCGTGTGCGCGACCTCGGTCCTGACCTCCATGCCGAGCTTCCGCAGGTGCTCGGCGACGATCTTCGAGGTACGGAATTCCCGGTTCGACAGCTCGGGATTCTGGTGGAAGTCGCGGCGCCAGGCGACGACCTTGGCCTCGAGCTCCCTGGCGCGCCGGTCGATTTCCGACTGAATCCGCGGGGTGGATTGAGCCTGGAGGGTGGGCGCGAGCACGAGGCTCAGCGCGATGAGCGAAAAACGACGCATGGTCGGGACGGGAAACGGGAGTGGAGTCGGCGAAGCGACACCGGCAGTGCGCACGGCTCATTGCGCCGTGCCGGCTCATGAACTCTACGTCGTCACCGGCTCCGGTGCTGGCGCCGGCGGGAGCGCTTCTCCCATCTCCCCCCTCCCGTCTCCCTGCTTGCGTTTCCTTCCCACCATCAGCGCCGGCACCACGAACAACGCCCCGAGGGTCCCGAAGATCGTGCCGCCAGCGGTTGCGAGCGCGATCGCGCCGAAGATGTCCTGGGTCGACGTGCCCACCGCCAGCGGGATCAGGCTGGCCATCGACGTCAGGGTCACCAGGATCACCATGCCGGCGCGGTCCATCGCCGACCGCAGCGCCTCCACCCGGCCCAGGCCCGGTGCGCCGCGCCGCGCGCGATTCCGCCGGCGCGCCAGTCCGGCGTCGGTCACCAGGATCGCCTGGTTGACCGCCAGGCCGATCACCAGGATCACGCCCACCGCGGCCTCGCGCGTGAACGCCGCCTTCATCACCCAGAACGCGAAGATCACGCCGCCCAGCGCGATCGGCAGGCTGAGGAAGATGATCGATGTCGCCCAGATCGAGTCGAAGACCAGCGCCACCGCCAGGATCACCAGCGCGACGCCGATCGCGAACACCAGCCACAGGCCCTTCTCGCTGTCGTCAGGCGTGAAGAAGCCGAAGCCGGCCTCCTCGACCTTGTAGCCCGGCGGCGGCGTCACGGACTTCATGAACGCATCGTGGGTGCGCTGCGCCAGGCGGTTCGGTCCCCGGAACTCGTAGGCCACCGTCCGCATGTACTGCTGGTCCTCGCGGTCGATGGCCGACAGCAGGTCGCGTTCCCCCACCGTCGACACGGCCTCCAGCGGGACGGCGCCCCCGTCAGGCGTCGGGATCAGGGCCGCCCGCAGCTCGTCCAGCGAACGGTTGTTGGCGCCTAACGCCTTGACGTTGACCGGGACCTCGTCCCCCCCGATCTCCAGCAGCTGCGCGCCGACGTTGCCCCGGATCTCGCGCGAGATGGCGGCCCCCAGGTCCGCCGACGTGAGCCCGAACCGCGCCAGCGCCGCCCGGTCCGGCTCGATGGTCACGCCGGTCGCCTTCTCCCGCTGGAATCCCCCGGCCGTGCTGATGTCCACGTTGCGGACCCGCGGGATGCGCTCGAGGCGCTCCTTCAGGTCCAGCGCCATCTGCTCCACCCCCGAGAACGAGTACCCCATGACCCGGATGCGATACGACGCCATGCTGGACGACCCGTAGCCTGACGAGAACCCGGGACCCTGCCCGCGCACGCTCACCGACGCCCCACCGATGAACACCGCCCGCTGCGTCAGGCGCTCCTCCATCTCCAGCGGGATGGCGGACAGTTCGTGCTCGCGGGTGAACAGCACCCGCATGATCGCACCCGTGCTCCCGTTGCTCTGGGACCGCACCTGCTCGACCCCCAGCTGCCCGATGGCCAGCTCCTCCATCTCGCGGATCGCGTTGTCGAGCGTGACCGGGTCCGAGCCGCGGGGAAAGCTGATCACCGCCGTCACGTACGTGCGCTCCCCGAACCCGAAGCCGCCGAACGCGAATCGCGGGACCTTCTTGACGAACACCCAGGTAAGCCCGGCCAGCATGATGGTCGTCAGGGCGATCGTGACCCAGCGGAAGCGGATCATCGGCATCAACACGCGCGCGTACAGGCGGCGCGACCGGCGCCACGACGACTCGTGGATGTGGTGGCCCGAAGCCAGTGCCGGGATCATCACCACCGACGCCACGACCGACCAGCCCAGCGCCATGCAGAAAGCCGCCGCGAACGGCATGAACGCCGCCCGCGCGTTCCCCTGGAGGTACAGGAACGGGAAGAGCACCACCGCCGTCGTCAGCGTCGCGCCGATCACCGCCGGGGTGATCCGCGCCGCCACGTCCGCCCGTGCCTCACGCGTATCCGGCACCGTTCCCAGGCGCTCGGCCACCACCAGGCCGTTCTGGACCAGGATGCCGATGCCCATCGCCAGGCCCGCCAGCGTCAGCATGTTGGCGGGGATGTTGAACACGTAGAGCCCGAACGCGGTGCCGGCGATGGCGACGGCGGCGCTGCCCATCACCAGGGCCACCGCCCGGACGTCGCGCAGCATGACCGCGATCACCAGGATCACCGCCGCGAACGCGATGGCGCCTCGCAGCAGCAGGTTGTTCAACTGCTTGGCCAGCTCCTCGCTCTCGTCGTTGACGACGCGGAGCTCCACCCGCGGCGGCAGGATCGACCGGAGGTCGTCGATGGCGGTGCGCAGGGCCGCCGCCGTCTTCACCGCATCCGCGCCGGGCTGGCGCGTGATGTCCATGGTGATGGCCGGCTGCCCGTTGATCCGGTTGAACCGGCCCGCCGCGTCCTCCTCGGGGCGCACGGTCGCCAGTTCGCCCAGGCGGAACACCCGCCCGCCCCGGCCGCGCACCGGAAGGGTCTCCAGCTGCTCGATGGCGTTGGGCTGATCGCGCAGGGTGACCTCGAACTCCGAGACCCCCCGCTGCTCCTCACCGAGCGCCTGCACCAGCCGTGCCTCCCGGATGGCTTGGCCCAGCGACAGCGGGGAGACGCCGAGCTGCCGCAGCATCCGCGCGTCGTACGTGACGGAGACCGTGAACTCGGTCCCGCCGAATGCGTTCACGCCCGCGACCCCCTGCACGGCCGAGATCCTCGGGCTCAGCGTCTCGTCGGCGAGCTTCTGCAGCGCGCCGGCGGTGTACGGCCCGGTCACCGTCAGGGTGAAGAGCGTGGGCTCCTGCAGCTCGGTCGGAACGAAGTTGCGCACCGTCGGCCGCGACACACCCCGGGGAAACTCCGGCGACAGGATCTCGAGCCGCTCCAGGATCGACAGCCGCGCGATCTGGACGTCGGTCTTCGGGTCGAGTTCCGCAGTGATCGATGCGGTGCCCTCGTTCGAGCTGCTGCGCGTCTTCCGCACTCCGCGCACGCCCTGGATCGCCGACTCGATGGGCGACGCGACGTACATCTCCATCAGCTCCGCCGACGCGCCGTTCCACGAAGCGCCGATCTGCAGCCGTGGCAACTCCACCGTGGTGCGGGTGGCCAGCGCCAGCCGCGTGAACGACACGATCCCGCCAAGCAGGATCACGATGCTTGTCGCCCAGACGACGGCGGGTCGGGAAGCAGCCCAGCGGATCATGGTGAGACCGGGGAACGGGTGACGGGTGCGAGCGCGCGCCTCATGCGACCGGCGTCCCCGGCGTGGCGCGAGTGCCGGTGGCGGTCAGTTTCGTCTCGCGTCCTCCATCTCCTGTCACGCGCCGGTCATTCAGCTTGCGACGCTCCAGCACCGCATACGCCGTCGGCAACAGGAAGAACGTCACCAGCAGGGCCGAGATGCTGCCGCCAATGACCCCGGCCGCCAGGGGCTTGTACAACTCGCCGCCGCTGCCCCAGCCGAACAGCAGCGGCAGCACGCCCGTGATCGTGGTGATCAGCGTCATCGCGATCGCCCGGAGCCGTTGGTGACCGCCAAGCAGCACCGACTCCTCGATGGAGTGCCCCTGCTCCCGGAACCGACGGATGGCGTCGAGCTTGACGACGGCCTCGTTGTCGGCCATGCCGATCATCACCACGATGCCGATCAGCGCCACGACGTTGATGCTCTGGCCGGTGAGGTAGAGGAAGACCAGGCCGCCGGCCGCTGCGAGGGGCACCGTCAGCATCACGACCAGCGGCACCGTGAACGATGCGAACTCGCCGGCCAGCACCAGGAAGACCAGGCAGGTCGCGAGGATGCCGACCAGCACCAGTTCGTTGGTCGTGCGCTCCTGTTCGGCGTTCGCGCCGGTGACCGCCCACGAGACGCCGGCCGGCAGGCGGAACGCGGTCATCGCCGTGGTCACGTCCTTCGACGCCCGCGCGGTGCCTCCGCTCTCGATCAGTCCCTCCACGGCGACGACCGGGCGCTGGCCGACGCGCACCACCTCGACCGGCGCGTGAACCTCGGTCGCGTACACCAGCTGCGACACGGGCACGCCTCCCACCACCGCATTCAGCGCCTCGGACAGGTCCTCGTTGGCGCTGCCTGCATAACGAACGGAAATCGGCGTCCGCCGGTCCGTCTCCCGCAACTCGGTGGCAGAGACGCCGCCCAACCCGCCGGCCAGCGCGTTGGCGACCGCCTGGATCGACAGGCCGCGTTCGGCGATCCGGTCCCGCGCCAGCGTGACCTCGACGACGGGTTGCATGCCTTCCTGCGCGTCACGCACGTCGGACAACGACGTCAGTCCCCGCATGATGCCGCGCGCCGAGTCGGCCCACCGGGCTGCCTCGTCGTACGTGCGCGCCGAGAGTTCCACCCGCACGATCCGCCCTTCGCGCCCGATCAGGCTCCCGAACTCGGAGGCGCCGGCCACGTCGAGTGCCAGCATTCCCTGGGAGGACAGGTCCGGAAGGAGGTCCCGCACCTTGTTGGCGAACTCGGTGGCACCCTGGCCGGACGGGACCGGCAGGATCAGCTGGGCGGTGGCCGCGGTGCCCGGGTCGGCACCGGCCAGGATCTCCTCATCGGTTGCCGTGCCGACCCGCGTGTACACGCCGCGCGAGCCCAGCGAGTGTGCCACGTCCTCCAGCCGCTTCGCCTGTCGGGTCGTCTCCTCGATGGCTGTCCCTTCGGTGAGGTTGAGCGACGCGACGACCACGCGCTCATCCACCTGCGGCAGGATCTCGCGCGGCAGTTGCATCGTCACCCAGCCGGTGGCGACCACCCCCGCGAGCGTGATCGCGAAGACCTTTCCCGGGTTGGCGAGCGACCACTTCATGCCGCGCTCGTACTGCCCCTCGAACCAGTGACCCGCGCGCGCGAGGGGGTCGGTGCGGTGCACGGCGCGCCCCGCCGCCTGCCTCTGGCCTGTGGCCTCTGGCCTTTTCCGCCGTCCGATGACCATCACGGGCATCAGCGTCAGGGCCAGGATCAGCGAGGCGCCCACCGACGTGACGACCGACAGCGACAGGTCGCGGAACAGGGCGGCGGCCAGCCCCTGCACGAACACGATCGGCCCGAACACCAGCAGCGTCGTCAGCGTCCCGGCCGTCAGGGGGCCCGAGACCTCCTCGGTGGCCACCCGGGCCGCCTCGGCCAGCGGCAGGCCCTCCTCGCGCCGGCGCGCCGAGGCCTCGGCGACGACGATGGCGTTGTCCACCAGCAACCCGACGCCTAACGCGAGACCGCCGAGGGACAGCACGTTGATCGTGACGCCCAGCCCCTGCAGCATGACCAGCGCGACCAGCACCGACAGCGGCACCATCAGGCCGATCGCCATCGACATCCGCCAGTCGCGCAGGAAGACGAGGATCACGAGCAGGGACAGCGCGCCGCCGAGGACGATCTCCTGGCCCAGGTTCGACAGGGCGTCGACCACGAAGTCGGCCTGTTCGGCCACGACCGTGAGTGTGATGCCGGGGAACTCGGTGCGGAGCTGGTCCACCACCCGCTCGAGTTCCTTCGTGACCGACACCGTGTTCGAGCCGGCATCCTTGTAGACGACCAGGCCGACCGCCGGTTCGCCGTCCAGTCGTGTCAGCGTGACGGGATCGGCGGTGGTGACGACCACGGTGGACAGGTCACGGAGCTTGATGCCGCTGCCCGCCGGCCCCACCGGGGTGTCGCCGATCTCGAACGGTGTCCGGAACTCCGTCAGGGCGCGGACGGAGAAGCGGAACTGCCCGCGACGGATCGTGCCCGCCGTGCCGGTGACGTTCGCGGTCCTGATGGCGTTGGCGATGTCGTCGCTCGTGATGCCGAGGCCGCGCATGCGTGCAGGGTCGACCTCGATGCGGATCTCGTCGGTCGGCGTGCCGACGACGGCGACGCTGGCCACACCGCCGATCTGCTCCAGGCGGCGTGCGTAGACGTCTTCGGCGGTGCGGGCCAGCTCGCGCAGGTCGCCCTTGATGCTGAGGCTCAGGACCGCGATCGGCCGCTCGCCGGGATCGCTGGTGAGGAGCGTCGGCCGCTCGGCGCTTTCCGGCAGCCCGCCGCGGGCGTTGTCGAGCTGCTCACGGACGTTGAGCAGCGTCCCCTGCATGTTCGTGCCCCACGCGAAGCGGAGGGTGGTGGTCGCCTCGCCGTTGCGGCTGACCGAGCGCAATTCCACCAGTCCGGGAGTCGCCGCCACCGCCCGCTCGATCGGCTCGGCCACGAACCGGCTCACCTCGGTGGCGGCCGCGTCCGGGTAGAGCGTGCGGATGGTGAGGACCGGGAGCGTGACGTCAGGCAGGAGCGAGACCGGCATGCGCCCTAACGAGACGGACCCCAGCAGGACGACGCCCAGCGTGGCGGCGATCGTCGAGACCGGTCGTTTGATGGCGGCAGCGGGTAGGGACATCGAGAGGTGAGCTGGGAGATGGGGGGAAGGACGGCAATCCGATCAGGCGTGGATCAACCCAATGGGGTCTGA
>JAUQWM010000016.1 GCA_030835125.1 Gemmatimonadaceae bacterium
CGCCATGTCCGACGAAAAAAGGCCGCCCCAGCTTGCCATGATCTCTTCCCGCTTCCCCAAAGAAATTCCGGCCCGCGACTCGGTCGCCGCAGGCCGGGGTTTCTTATAGGCGGTGGGGCGGGGCGGCGGAAGGGGGCGCGCCGCACGCCCCCGCGGGTTTCCGCTGTCAGGCAAAAATCGAACATTTCAGGCGCCCCGATCTGCCCTTGGACGCTTGAAGTTTCACGAAACCGACTTCAACTCATCGGCCGGCTTGGTCTTCTCGCGCCGCACCACCAGATTGTTCAGCGCGTTGACATAGGCTTTGGCGCTGGCCACGACGGTATCGGTGTCCGACGACTGGCCGGTGACGATCTTGCCGCCCTCCTCGAGTCGCACCGAGACTGTCGCCTGGGCGTCGGTCCCTTCGGTCACCGCATGGACCTGGTAGAGCGCGAGGCGCGCGCTGTGCGGGAAGAGCTTCTTGACCGCGTTGAAGGTGGCGTCCACCGGGCCGTCGCCCTCGGCCGTCACCTGGTGGTCGGTGCCGTTGATGGTCAGGATCAGGTCGGCCGACTGCGGCGCCTCGGTGCCGCAGATCACGCGCAGGAACTTCACCTGCATCTGCCCCTCGGCCGAGGTGGAATCCGTCATCAGCGCGACAAGGTCGTCGTCGTAGACCTCCTTCTTGCGGTCGGCGAGCGCCTTGAACCGCACGAAGACGTCGTTGAGCTGGTTGTCCGCCAGTTCGTAGCCGAGCTGGCGCAGCTTGTCGCGGAGCGCCGCGCGGCCCGAATGCTTGCCCATCACCAGGTTCGAGGCGGAAAGCCCGACGTCCTCGGGGCGCATGATCTCGAAGGTCTGGGCGTTCTTCAGCATCCCGTCCTGGTGGATGCCGCTTTCGTGGGCGAACGCGTTCTTGCCGACGATCGCCTTGTTGTACTGCACCGGAAAGCCCGAGACAGCGGCGACCCGGCGCGAGATGTTCATGATCCTCGTCGTGTCGATGCCGGTCGAATAGGGCAGGATGTCGTGACGCACCTTGAGCGCCATCACCACCTCTTCCAGCGCGGTGTTGCCGGCGCGTTCGCCCAGTCCGTTGATCGTGCATTCGATCTGCCGCGCCCCGGCCTCGACGGCGGCAAGCGCGTTGGCCGTGGCCATGCCGAGGTCGTTGTGGCAATGGGTGGCGAAGACGATCTCGTCGGCGCCCGGCACCCGTTCCCTCAGCATCCGGATCAGATCGGCCGATTCGCGCGGCGCGGTGTAGCCCACGGTGTCGGGAATGTTGATCGTGGTGGCGCCGGCGCGGATGGCGATTTCCACCACCCGGCAGAGATAGTCGTGCTCGGTGCGCGTGGCATCCATCGGCGACCACTGGACGTTGTCGCAGAGGTTGCGGGCGTGGCTGACGGTTTCGTGGATCCGCCCGGCCATCTCGTCCCTCGTCCGGTTCGGGATCGCGCGATGGAGCGGCGAGGTGCCGATGAAGGTGTGGATGCGCGGCCGCCGCGCGTGGCGCACCGCTTCCCAGCAGCGGTCGATGTCCTTGAACTGGGCGCGCGCAAGGCCGCAGATCACGGCGTTCTTCGTCTGTCTGGCGATGTCGCTCACCGCCTCGAAGTCGCCGTCCGAGGCGATCGGAAAGCCCGCCTCGATGATGTCGACGCCCATCTCGTCGAGAAGCTCGGCGATCTCGAGCTTTTCGTCATGGGTCATGGTTGCGCCGGGCGACTGTTCGCCATCCCTGAGCGTGGTGTCGAAGATCAGCACGCGGTTGTCGGGTCGTTTGTCGGTCATCGTCTCATCTCTCTTTGTTCCCTAGCTGTCCCGGCGCGATGGTCACCTCTGAGCGGTCGCGCCCGGAGGCACGCTCAGAGGCGGCTAAGGAGGAGAAGGAGGCCACGAAGCGACGCCGCGCGGGAAGCGCGGGCGGTCAGGGCGATATGCTGGCTCCGTGTCATGGGGCGCGACTATACGCGGCGCGCGGCGGAGGGAAAGGGAAAA
>JAUQWM010000017.1 GCA_030835125.1 Gemmatimonadaceae bacterium
GAGTTGAGAGTTGAGAGCGGTGCCTCTCCCAACTCCCAACTCTCAACTCTCAACTCTCACTTCAATCCCCCGGCCCATACTGCGCGGGCGCGGTGGGACTCACGAAGCGGTGGACCGCCGGCAGGTCGACGCGCAGGAGCACGACCATCACGATCGTCGTCGCCACCACGGCGCTCATCAGGCCCCGCTCGCGATAGAGTCGCTCCGGATGCTGCGCGGCGCTGTCGGGCTTGAGCGCGACGCGCAGGTAGGACGCCATGACCAGGGCGACGAGCGGGAACGAGAGGATCAGTTCCAGCCGATACCGCATGCAGAATGCGCCGAAGAAGAGCATCGCCGCGGCGGCGTAGAACATGATCGAGACGATCAGCCGCTCGGGCGTGTAGAACGCGAACGATCGCCGGTACGCCGCCGCCGAGGCGCGGTCGGGGAACCCGGCCAGTTCCGCATACCGCTTCAGGGCCATGAAGTAGCAGCCGATCATCCAGTAGCTCAGCAACAGCGATGCCGGCGCGTGGGTAGCGGTGGTCACGATGTACCAGCCGGCAACCATGCGGATGGGGTTGTTGATCGCCTCCGACAGCACGTCGACGTACGGCTGGTCCTTGCTGCGCACCGGCGGGATGTTGTACACGCAGGCCATGAACCAGAGCGCGGCCAGGCTGGTGGCGAACAGCGCCGACACGCGGATGCCGAGTGCCATGCCGATCGCGAAGAGGGCGATCCACTGCGCCCAGGCGAGGGAAACGCGCACCCGTCCGGAAGGGATCGGGCGGTCGCGCTTGGTCGCGTGGTGCCGGTCGGTCGGTGCGTCGAGGATCTCGTTGAGGGTGTAGTTGCTCGAGGCGACGAGGCAGATGGCCACCAGGCCCAGCACGAGTCGCTGGATGAACGCGCCCCAGTCGGTCACCGCGACCGTCCCCAGGGCCACCACCACGCCGGGCAGCACGAAGACGTTCTTGAACCAGTAGTCGGGTCGCGCCATGGCGACGTGTGCGCGCCAGTCGGCGTGGCTGGCCGGCTTCCTGCCTGACGACTCGTTGGCCGGATTCATCATTGGTCAGGACGCGGAGGAAACGACGCGATCTCGCGCGGTCGGGGGATCATCGAGGCTCACGGGATCGACCGCCAGGCCGGGCTCGCCGCGAATCCATGACGGCCACCGGGAAACCACACGTTCCAGCCAGGGTGGGGCAGGTCCGCGGTTCGGCTCCCTCAGGACGAGCCAGAGCATCGGCAGGTACACCGCCAGCAGGGCGGCCAGGTTCTCACGGCGCGCCCACGACTCCATGCTCTCACCGGCTCGCGGCGCCAGAAATGCGGGGACATAGGACAGGATGCCCATGACCAGCAACGATCGGAACGTGCGCGGAACGAGCAGCAACGGAAGCGTGCCCACCGCGCTTCCGGTCTGCGGGACGAGGGCACAGGCGAGCAGGAGGCGCGCGTCCCATCGCCGCCATCGCAACATCGAGAGCAGGAGCAGGGGCCCACCGGTCAGGGTCACGATGGACAGGGGCTGCGGTGCCCCGGCCACGACAGCGAGCCAGCGTGCTGGCCACGACGGCTGCAGCACGATCGACACCACCAGGACCGCCGACGCCCCGGCGACCATGCGCAGCACCGAGCCGGCGGACCGGGCGCCTGCGAGGGCGCCGAGTCCGAGGTTGGGCTTGGCGGCGATGAACAGGCCGATCCATGGAACGAGGAGGCCACACAGGATGAGCGGCCCCCACTGGGCCGTCTTCACCGCCATGAGGAATGCGCCTGACGCGAAGAGTGCCAGGCGCGCGAACCCGTCCCGTGACAACAGGAACGCCAGCAGTGCCGCGGGTGCACACACGAACAGCAGCCGGGCGGCCTCGATGGGGAGCGGGGCGAGGGGAAGGAGACTGGCCGGCGCGGTCAGCGGATAGTACAACGGCCAGGGCCACGGGTACTCGCGTCCCGGGCCGATGAGGGCGTACGGGTCGCGCCCCTCGAGCATGGCCCGGGCCGCGAACCACACGTGGTCGAAATCCGGGACCGCGTCAGGCGCTGCCCACCGGTCGAATGCCAGCATCGCACCGCAGGCCACCGCGATCGCCGCCGCTGCGGCCGCGCGCGCGCGCACCGACGGATGCCTCACGCGGGTCCGCCGGGTCCTGGTTGGCCACTCGCGCCGGACGCCGCGAGGCTGCGGAGTACCGTCGTTCGATATTCTCCACGCGAGTGACGGCGGCGGATCCGCACGAGGTCCAGCGCCCCTCGGACCGCGTCGCGGGGCAAACGGACCGATGACGTCTCGTTGCGGACGAGGCGAACGGGCACGCGCTCGATGGACAGCCCATTGATCCGCGCGACGTGGATCAGCTCCACGTCGAACGCGAACCGGTCGATGTGCAGGAGCGGGAAGAGGGCATCGGCGACGTCTCCACGCAGGCCCTTCACGCCGCACTGCGTGTCGTACAGGCCGCTCGTGACGATGGAGCCCACGATCGCGGTGAAGACCATCGAGGCCGCGCGGCGCGCGAGCCCCAGTTCCACGTGGTATGCCGACCCGGGCAGGGTCCGGTCGCCGATCACGAGGTGCGGAGCATCGTTCAGCAGGCGACGCGCGATCTCCAGCACGGATCCAGTGCCGAAGGGGATATCGACGTCGGTGAAGATCCGCGCGCGCCCCCGCGCCTGCAGCATGCCGGCACGGACCGCCGCGCCCTTGCCCCGATTGACCGGGAGGCGCATCAGCGTGACGCGGCTGTCGGTGGAGAACTCGTCGGCGGCAAAGTCGCCTCCACCGTCATCGACAATCACCAGTTCCCAGGAGTATCCCGCGCCGTCCAGCGACTCGCGCAGGGGTTGCAGGGCCGCGCGCGCCAGGGGCGCCGCGCGGAAGCATGGGATGACGATCGACACGTCCGGACGAAGGCTCACGATCCACGGGTTGGACGCCGGCACCGTCTCGACAACGCCACTACTCGTAAGGCAGGTTACAGCCCATGCACGCCAGCCACAATGCCGCGGCGCCACGGCGCATGCCCGCCTGGGTGGCCGGCGCCCTGCTCGCCGCGGTCATCACGGGCCTGGTGGCCTACCGCCCCGACGTGGCCTGGCCGTTCGACATGGTCGACTTCTCCGAGTTCCTGCCGCTGCTCGAGCAGAACGACTCCTTCATGTCACGGCTGTCCGCCCTCAACGCCTACTACGAACAGCACGGCCGCCTCAACGTCCTCCAGTACGCCGGCACCGTCGCGCGCTGGGACGTGTTCGGGACATGGTCGCCCGGCTGGCAGGTCACGCGCATGGTCGTGATGCTCGGCGTGATCCTCTGCTGCGGGATGCTCCTGCGGCGGCTGGGCGCCACGCGCCTCGGGGCCGTGGCCGGTGCCGCGTGCTTCCTGGTGGCGCCGCCCGCGGCGAGCGCCTGGGTGCGGCTCACGATGGCGGAAGCGATCGGGACGCTCGTGATGCTGCTGCTGACGTGGCGCGCCCTCGGGTTCCGGGATCGCCCGTCGTGGAAAGGTGAAGTCGCGATCCAGGCTGGTGGCGCGATCGTCCTGCTCCTGCTCAAGGAGATGTTCGCGCCGCTGCTCCTGCTCCCGATGGCCGCCGCGCTGGCCACGCAGGCCGGCGGCGCATGGCGCTTCGCGCGCCCCGACCGCCGTCACGTCATGCTGCTGGGCACCGTGGCCGTCGCGGGCGTCGTGGTGGCGCTCCCGATCGCGCTGGTCTTCGCGCAGGCGCCCCGGAGCGGGTATGTCTCGCTCCTTGGAGCGCAGTGGATCCCGCCGGAGGCCGTGGCCGCCCTGTGGGCAGCGGCGGTCCTGCCGTTCCGGTTCATCCCGGAACGCATGTCCATCCCGTGGCTGCTCGCCATGCTGTCATGGCTCACCATTGGAGCGATCGGGTGGGGTACCGCGTTCCGGAACCCGGGGCGGAAGACCCACCACGTCTTCTGGCTGGCGCTGGCGTTCGGATGGCCGCTGCTCGGGATCGTCATCTACACACCGTGGCCGGCGTTCGCATCGTTCTACGGAGTGCCGTACCTCATCGGTCCGGCGGTGTTCATCGGCTTTGGCCTGTCGTTCGTGCAGCGGCACGCGGCGCACGGAACACTCCTGGCAACGGTGCTCGCCGCGCTCCCTGGCATCGTCGCGGCCACCGATGCGCAGGAGTACGCCTCCCGGCGTCACGCCAGCCAGGTCACCGCCCACCGCCTGATCGACTGGGTCACCGATTCCGTGAGGGTGGATTCCATCTTCGTGGCCTCCACCGAATCGCATCGCCTGGTGATGGCCGGTCCCGGCCCGACGCTGGGTCGCCACGCCGCGGCCACGCACCGCCCCTGGCCACCCGCCCGTGACTTCCCGTGCGCGCCGGGCGCGGCCCCCGCGTTCGCCCCGGGCGCCGTCATCTGGGCGACCTGGGCCTGCAGGGAAGTCCGCGGGCCCGCGCAGGTGGTCGTGCGCTACGGCTTCATGGACTGGTCCCGGTGGCGGCCCGGCCGTGACTCCGTGATCGCGCGCGTCGAGGTGTCGCCGAATGGTGCCTGACGAGCACGCGTCGCGCCGTCGACGGCTCGCCTTCGCCATCGCCATCGCGCTGGCGGCCGGCGCGTACACGTGGCTCTATGGCGCCTTCAACCCGCAGCATACGAGCGACTTCGACCAGGTCTGGGCCGCCGCGCGCGCGCTCCACGCCGGCGACAATCCATACGACGTCATCGGGTACGCCAGGCCGTTCTACTGGTGGTGGCCGTTCTACTACCCGCTGCCCGCGGCCGTCCTGGCGTGGCCGCTCGGGTTCCTGCCGGTGCTCGCGGCGCGCGCGGCATTCTGCGGACTCTCGTCAGGCCTCCTGGCGTGGGGACTGACGCGCGACGGCTGGCATCGCTGGCCGGCGTTCATCAGCATCCCGTTCTTCGTCTCGCTGGAGCTGGCGCAGTGGGCGCCCCTCGTGACCGCGGCGGTGCTGTTGCCGTGGCTCTCCTGGGTCGGGGTCGCCAAGCCGAACTGGGGCGTCGCCATCGCCGCCTCCACGCGCGAGGCGCGCGACTGGGTACCGATGGCCTCCGGAGCGGCGCTCCTGCTGGCCGTCTCCCTGGCGCTGAACCCCGGCTGGTTCTCGCAGTGGTTCGGGCTGGTCCGCGAGGCCTCTCACTTCCGGGCCCCGGTCACGCAGCCATTCGGCTTCCTCATGCTGCTGGCGCTCCTGCGATGGCGGCGCTGGGAAGCGCGACTGCTCGTGGCGATGTGCCTGCTGCCGCAGACCCCGGGGTTTTACGACGCCCTCGTCCTGTTCGTTATTCCCCGGACGTTTCGCGAATCCCTGGCCCTGTGCGTCACCGGCTTTGTGGTCTTCTTCACCATGGTGTTCCGCCAGCCCTGGCCGACGGGGGATGCCTGGATGCTCGACATCGCGCGGTTCACCATCTGGTTCCAGTACCTTCCCTGCGTGCTCCTCGTGCTCACCCGGCCTAACGAAGGACGGCTCCCGGTCCCGTGGCGTCCCGCGACCGCGCCGGCGCGCCCATGACCAGGGCCGCGCCGTGGTGGAGGCGGCACCCGGCGTGGGCGGGCGCCGCCCTGGTCGGCACGCTGGCCGCGGTGATCGCGCTGGCGCGCGCGCTGCATGAGCCGACCTTCACCACCGACTTCGACCAGTTCCACTTCGCCGCCCGGGCGCTCTGGCGCGGCGAGAACCCGTACGCCGCCATCGGGCCGGGACGCGAGTTCGAGTGGGGATGGCAACTGAACTATCCGTTGCCATCGGTGCTGTTCGTCATGCCGCTGGCCTGGCTCCCGGTCGTGGCGGGGCGGGTGACGTTCGCGGCAGCGGGTGGCGCCCTGCTGGGCTACGCCATCGGCCGGGACGGCTTCCGCCGGCTTCCCCTGGTCTTCAGCGCCGCCTTCATGATCGCGGTGACCAGGACCCAGTGGTCTCCCTTCATCACCGCCGCGTTCTTCCTGCCGTGGGCTGGTGTGTTCCTCGCCGCCAAGCCGAATTTCGCGCTGCCGGTGCTGGCCGGCGCGAGGGCCTGGCGACAGTTCGCCACCCTGTTCGCGGCCGCCGCCGTGGTCGCGCTCGCGTCGCTCGTGTGGGACCCGACCTGGCCCCTCGACTGGCTGCGCGTGATCCAGTCGATGGAATACCTGAGCGCACCGGTCGTGAACCCGGGGGGCTTCCTGCTCCTCCTGGCGCTGGTCCGCTGGCGGCGCCCCGAGGCACGCATCTTTGCGGCGCTCGTCTGCATGCCGCAGACCCCGAGCCTCTACGACCTGCTGCCGCTGTTCGTCATCTCGCGAACGCTCCGGGAGGTCACGGTGCTTTCGCTGTGCACGTCGCTCCTGTTCCTGGTGATCGTGATCCTCGGGCCGTACGCGACGTTCAACGACTACGTCCACATGCTCGAGCGCTGGGCGGTGTTCGTCGTGTACCTGCCGGCGCTGGTGATGATCCTGCGCCGGCCCAACGTGGCGGACGACCCGGTGACGCCTGCCCAGCATCACCGGACAGCGACCACCGGCCTGCGCGCGTCGATCGAGGCCATCCCGCGCCTGGATGCCATCCTCCTGCTGGTCGCGGCGGCAACCGCCACGCTGCTGTTCTGGGTTACGCTCGTCACGAACCGCCAATGACGCGCGCCGAACGCATCGGGACCGCCGGGGTCTTCGGGACGTGGGGAGCCTTCATCGCCTGGTTCGGGATGAGCGCGGCACCGCACCAGTTGGCCAAGGACTTCAGCTGGCCGTGGCGCGCCGCCCGCTTCCTGCTCGATGGTCACGATCCCTACGTGGCCATGCAGGCCACCGGACCCTACCCCTTCAACGTCGGCCTCTTCTACCCGCTGCCGGCGGGAATCCTCGCGATCCCGCTGGCTCCCCTGCAGCCGGCGACGGCAGGAGCGCTCTTCGTCGGCATCTCCGCGGCCTTGCTGGCGTGGGCGATCTCGGGCGACGCGCCCCACCGCCTGTGGATGTTCGCCTCGGCGCCGTTCGCCATGGCGGCACTCCTCGGGCAATGGTCACCGATCCTCACCGCCGCCGCGCTGATGCCCGCGCTGCAGTTCGCGATGGCGGCGAAGCCGAACATCGGCCTCGTGGCGTGGCTGTACCGGCCGTCATGGAAGGGCGCCGCGGCGGCGGTGGCGTTAGGCATCGTGGCGCTGGCGTTCGTCCCCCGCTGGCCGCTCGAGTGGCTGGAGGCGCTCCGGGCCGCGCCGCGGTACCGCGGGCCTGCGTTCTCGGTGCTGGGCGCCTTCACCCTCCTGGCGGTGCTCCGCTGGCGGCGGCGCGAGGGACGGCTGATGCTGGGCATGGCCCTCGTGCCCCAGCTGGCGCTCTTCTACGACCAGCTCCCGCTGTGGCTGGTCCCCGGCACGTGGCGGCGATCCGCGGTACTTACGGTGCTGAGCTGGGTGGCCTGGTTCCTCTGGTATCCATCGCGCGCGCTGGAATCGAGTGTCGCGGCGGCCACGCCGTGGATCCTGCTCCTCGTCTACGCGCCGGCCCTGGTGATGCTCCTCGCCCTTCCCAGGGTCCCTGACAAAGATCAGCGCTCGACGACCAGGACGGGCTTGGGCCCGGTCGGGCACACCTGGAAGGGTGGCGGCGCCGAGACCGGGCAGACATAGCCATACGCCTGCGCCCGCACGAGGGGCGCCGTGACGCCAACCAGGGACATGAAGAGTCCATTCGACTGTCGGCTCACTTCCACATGCGTCGCGTCAACGCTGGGATTGCAGAAGGCCCGGTTGGTGAAGTTCCCCGCCCCGAGCGGGTGCGGGTTCCACCTGCCGACCTCGTTGGTCACGATCGTCACCGTTCCCTGCATGGCACGGTTCGCGAGGGCGTACTTCTGCGCCTCGGCAAGGATGGCCGCATGGTCGGTCGCATCGTCGCAACCGCGGCGCACCATCATCGACGCTCCGGCGTGTGCGGCGGCGTCCGCTGCAATCTCGAGCTCGGCCTTCAGGTTGGCGAGCCGGGCGAAGTCGAAGGTCAGCGCGCCGAGCACGATGGCCGCAGTGAAGAACACCCCGATGAACAGGACCATCGCGCCGCGGCGCGCGCGGAGTCGCGGCGAATTCCTGCCACGCCCAGGCGACCTGGGCGAGAGCCGGGCGGGCAGCTGACGAGCGAGCCTCACAGCTGCCCGAACTCCTGGACGATCCGGATGATCGCCGGACCCATGATCACCGCGAACAGCGGAGGAAGGATCAGGAGAAGCAACGGGAACGTCATCTTGAGTGGCGCCTGCTTCGCCAGCTTCTCCGCCAGTTGGCGCCGCTTCCGGCGCAGCGTGTCCGACGACACCCTGAGCACGGTGGCAATGCTCGTCCCCCACTTCTCGCTCTGGACCAGGCTCGCGACCAGCGACCGGAGTTCGTACACACCGGTCCGCTCGTACAACCCGCGGAGCGCCACGTCACGCGGGATGCCCGCGTTCGTGACGCGGTTGACGATCGTGAGTTCCTGCGCCAGGTCGGGATGCAGCAGCCGGATGTCCCGCGACACGCGCACGATCGCCGCGTCCAGGGAGATCCCCGCCTCCACGCAGACCACCAGGAGGTCGAGCGCGTCAGGCACCGAGCGGCGGATGCGTTCCTGCCGCTTGCGCACCATCCGGTCGAGCATCGCGAGCGGGAAGACGAAGCCGAGGAAGACCCCCGTGCCGAGGATCATGGCGAAGAGGACGGGCGAGGTCCCGCGCGTGAGCAGCCATGCCAGCCCCGGGAACGCCACGAGCGAGACGGTGCGCAGGATCCAGTAGACGGCGGGTGCGGTGGGGGACTCGATTCCCGCCTGCACCAGCTTGAGGCGGGTCGCCGGGTTCTCCTCACGGCTGCTCGCCACCCGCTTCAACCACTCGTCCACGCGCCCATCGACCGCCCTTTCCGGCCGCAGCACGCTGGGCACGAGTACGCCGTGCGTCTCCGTCGCGCGCATGAGGACGTCGCGACGCTCGAGTACGGAGATCAGCGCCAGCGCCGCGGTGACGACCGCGGCGAAGATGATGACCATCAGGGCGATGAGGGTCGGGGTCATGAACTCATGCCGGCATCAGATGTTGACATCGGCAATCCGGGACATGACCACGTAGCCGAGGATGACGGAGCCGACGGACCCCAGCAGGATCCAGGGCCCGACGCTCGACTCGACCATCGGGGTGATGAAGTTCGGGTCGATGAGCCAGGCGGCACCGAACACGAAGAACGGCAGCCCGGACATGATGCGCGCCGACAGCTTCGACTCCGCCGTCAGCGTCTCGATCTCGTCCTTCAGCGCCGAGCGCTCCCGCATGAGCGTGGCGATGCGGTCGAGGATTTCGCTCAGGTTGCCACCCGTCTCGCGCTGGATCAGCACCGCGGTCACGAACATCCGCAGGTCCACGTCATTCACGCGGTGCTGGAGCGCGATCAGCGCCGAGCGAACCTCGACGCCCAGGCGTTGCTCCTCGTAGAACCTGAGGAACTCGGGCCCGAGCGGCGCCGGGACTTCCTCGCCGATGAACTTCATCGCGGCCTGGAACGAGTAGCCCGCCTTCATCGCGCTCACCAGCATGTCCAGCGCCTCGGGAAGCTGTTCCCGGAAGGCCCGCGCGCGCTTGTTCACGGCGCGCTGGAGCCAGAGGACGGGGATCGCCGCGCCGATCGCCGTACCGACGAACTGCCCCCAGGTCCCGCCAGCCAGGCGGCCGACCAGGAACCCCGCCATGACGCTGATGGCACTTCGCAGCACGAAGTTGCCGACCGTGAGGCTGGAGGCGGCCCGCCGCAGCTGGTCACCGAGCCGCACCGTGATCTCACGACCCGCCAGCATGCGGTCGAGGGCATCCACCTCGCTGACACTCTCGTCGCGCAGCAGGCCCCGCGAGGCCTGCATTGCCTGCTCGACCTCCGTTAGCCGCTCGAGGGCAGCCTCCTTGGCCGCCAGCGACCGCCGGTTGGCGAACAGGTAACCGCCATACAGCAGGCCGGCCACGCCAGCGAAGACCAGTACCAGCAGGAAGAAGAGCATGGGTCCGGAGCGTGCCTAGACGAAGAGGCCCGCGGGCAGCTCGACGCCGGCCACCTTGAGCCGCTCCATGAAGACCGGCCGGACGCCGGACGATTCGAACTGGCCCACCACATGGCCATCGGCCCCGATCCCGCGCCGGCGGTAGCGGAAGATGTCCTGCGTGGTCACCACGTCCCCTTCCATGCCGGTCACCTCGGTGACGCTGACGACGCGCCGCGTGCCGTCGGGGAACCGCTGGATCTGGATGATGACGTCGAGCGCCGACGCGACCTGCTCGCGCATGGCGCGGTTCGGCAGGTTCGTGCCGGCCATCAGGATCATCGTCTCGAGGCGGGACAGCGCGTCCCGGGCCGAGTTGGCGTGGATGGTGCTCAGCGAGCCCTCGTGACCGGTGTTCATGGCCTGGAGCATGTCCAGCGCCTCGGCGCCGCGCACCTCGCCGACGATGATGCGGTCGGGGCGCATGCGGAGCGCGTTCTTCACCAGGTCCCGGGGCACCACCTCGCCACGGCCTTCCGCGTTAGGCGGCCGCGTCTCGAGCCGGACCACGTGTTCCTGCTGCAACCGGAGCTCGGCCGCATCCTCGATGCTGATCAGGCGCTCGGTCGAGGGGATGAAGGACGTGAGGACGTTGAGCAGCGTCGTCTTGCCGGACCCGGTGCCGCCGGAGATGAGGATGTTGAGCCGCGCCTTCACGCAGCCGGCCAGCAGGTCGAGGATCTCGTGCGTGACGCTCCCGAGCTGGAGCAGCTCGTCGGCACCCAGGTCCGCCCCGAAGCGGCGGATCGACAGCACCGGGCCGTCGAGCGCCAGCGGCGGGATGATCGCGTTGACGCGTGAGCCGTCCGGCAACCGCGCGTCCACCATCGGTGACGATTCGTCCACCCGGCGGCCGACCCGGCTCACGATCCGGTCGATGACCGCCAGCAGGTGGGCATCGTTGCGGAACTGCGCGGGCACGCGTTGCAGGACGCCGCCGCGCTCGATGAAGATGTTGCGGGCGTTGTTGACCAGGATGTCCGTGATCGTCGGGTCGCGGAAGAACGGCTCGATGGGACCGAGGCCGGTCACTTCCCAGACAATGTGCTCGATGATCTCGTCGCGTTCCGCCTGCGACAGCGGCGTGGACTCGGCCCGGAGGAACTCCGTGACCGCCATCCGGATCTGCGTCTCGATCTCCTTCTCGCTCTCCATCCGCTCGAGCGCCTCGAGGTCGAGGCGGTCGATCAGCCGATGGTGGATCTCGACCTTCAGGCGGTCGACGGCACTGAGCTCGCCGTTCCCCTCGTTCCGGTTGAAGAGCGTGGGCAGCCGGGTGGGCGTGGCCATGTGCGAACGCGTCGTGGCCGCGGCGTCCGGCACGGGCATTTCCTGCGTGCCCGGCTTCGCCGGCGCTGGTGGCTTGCCCTTGGAGATGCGATCGACGAGGGACATCTAGTTCCTTTTTCGCGTGAAGATCTGGCGCAGGACCGAGCGTGACCCGTTGCCGCCGTCCGATGGTGCCGACAGCGTGCCGCCACCAAGCTTGTGCGCGAGCTGGAGATACGCCCAGCTCAACTTGGAGTCAGGGTGCGACTGGACCACCGGCTCGCCCTTCGTGGACGCCTCCGAGACCGTGCGGTACTCGTTGGGCAGCTTGAAGAAGATGTCCGCCTTCAGGACCTGGGACGCCTCGGCCGGCGACACGACATCGCCCGACTGGAGCCGGTTCACCACCACGCACAGCTTCTCGTTCGGGTAGCCGAGCCGACGGAAGATCCCGAGCGTGCGCTGCGCCGCGCGCAATGACGGCACCTTCAGCTCCGTCAGCAGCACGATCCGGTCGGCATTGTCGAGGGCGGCCAGCGTCCGGTCGTTGAGCTGGTGCTCGCAGTCGATGACGCTGAAGGCGAAGCTGCCGCGCATCTGGGCGAGGATGGCCGCCACCACGCCGGCATCCACGGCATCCGCGGCATCGGGACGATCCGGCGCCGCCAGGAACCACACCCCGTCGGCCGCCGGCGTCATCACCGAGTTGAGCAGCTCGGCATCGAGACGCTCGATCTTCGATGACAGCTCGCCGAGGTCGTAGGTGGGATGCGCGTTCAGCAGGATGGCCAGGTCGCCGCCCGGGACCGTGAGGTCGGCGATCGCCACCTTCGCATCCGGGTGGTTGCTCGCCAGCGCGCTGGCGAGGTTCAGCGCCGTAGTCGTAGTCCCGACGCCGCCCTTGGCGCTGAAGATCGCGAACACCTGCCCGTTGACCTCCCGCGAATCGGCGCGACGATGCAGCCGCTCCAGCGACGGCACCAGGTCGGTCAGCGACAACGGCCGGACGAGGAACTCCTGGATCCCTGCCCGCATGGCTCGCAGCATCAGCTCGGGGTCCTGCCGCGGCGACGTGGCAATGACCCCCATGTGCCGCTCCCGCCGCGCCACCCGCTCCAGCGTGGCGATGCCGGCATCGTCGAGCCCATCGATCGGCACGATCAGCAGGTCGACGTGCTCATTGGTGATGGCGTCGATGGCATCGTCGAACGCGCGGGCCTGCTGCACCTGCGTATACCCGAAACGCTGGAGCGCCTGCGCGGGCCCCGTGTCGGGACCCATCGCGTCAGCGACGATGACGGCCAGGCGTGTCATGCGGGCGAGCCCGGGAATCCGATGGTCACTGGGGCGGGATCCGCTTGCGGAGGGCATCCAGCGCCGGCCGGGTCGTGTCCCCCTTGAGCGGCAGGAGGTCGATCGCGCGCGGCCGCATGGGATCCACCACCACCGGCGTCACCACGACGATGAGCTCCGACTCGGCGCGCTGGAATCGCGAGCTGGAGAAGAGCATCCCGAGGATCGGGATGTCCTTGAGGTACGGCACGCCGGTGCGGACCTGTGACTCCTCCCCCGTGAAGAGGCCCGAGATGATGAAGCTCTGGTCGCGCCGCAGGTCGAGTGTGCTGCTGATCCGACGCGTACGGAACGCCGGGATGCGGAATCCCTGGATCGTGATCGCGTTCGAGAAGTCGAGGCTCGAGACTTCGGGAGTGACGTTCAGCTTGACGAGGCTGTCGGAGATGATCTCGGCGACAAACTCCAGCCGCACACCGAACTCACGGTACTGGATGGAAATGCCGGACTGCCCCCCGGCGCCGCCACCACCAAACCCCTGGACGACCGGGATCGGCAACTCACCACCGGCCAGGAACGTCGCCTTTTCGTTGTTGCCCGCCAGGATGTTCGGCTCGGCCAGGAGTCGTGCATTGCCGCGCCGTTCCTCGGCGTCGAGGAACGCCAGCACCCGGTCGGTGCCAAGGTCCGAGAGCACCGAGAGGAACCGCGTTCCGGACAACACCCCTTCCCCGGTGGGATCCTGCTGGCCGCCGCTGAACGAGCCGGTGCCGACGCGCACGTTGTCGTCGCGATACAGGCCGGAGAGCCCGATCTCGCGGAGGGCGTCGCGCGTCACCTCGGCGAACTTCACGCCGATCGCGATCTGCTTGCGGTCCGCGGGAGAGTGCACCGAGATGCGGTAGTGCACGCGCGAGCTGTCCGCGAGCCAGATGATGGCGTCGGTTTCCCCGGCCTTGATCGAGTTGATGACGAGTTCGCGATCGGAGATGACGATGACGTCAGCGATTTCCGGGTTCGCGATGCTCACCCGCGTGACGCTCACCGCGTTCGTCACCGGCAGCGAGCGGCCGATCGGCAGGTCAATCGGCGTAATGGGTGTGGTAGCCTGCGCCACCGCGCGCGGGGTGATCCCGACGACGAGCAACGTCGTGGCGGCGAGGAACAGGCGAATGGTGCGGATCAATCGATACCTCCGAAGGGAGTCGTTGGCGCCGGCCGGACTGATGGTCGCGACGTTCACGGCCTGATGGTGTCACGACGGACGGAGTCCTTCTTGAACTTCTCCTCCGTCTTCTTGGCGCCGCGGAATACGGGAATCGTGAGCGAATCGGGACGGGCCGGCTGGGCTGCAGCGGGCTTCGGAGCTTCGGTGACCGGGGCGGGAGCCGTCACCGGCGCCTCGAGCAACTTCTGCTGGGGCGGGCGCGTCGAGCGCGGCGGGGCCGTGACCACGGGGGCATCGCGCAAGGCGGCCAGCACCTCGGCAGAGGTGGCCCCTTTGGTCTTCACGACCTCCGCATCCTGGTAGCCGCGCAGTGCCAGCTGGATCCGGCCCTGCGACATCGCCACGGCCATCCGCTCCGCTTCCTCCGGGGTGAACTCGAGGGTCGCCACCGAGGTGTTGATCGGGTCGCCGTCCGCATCGCGCTGGACCTCGCTGCCCATGGCCAGGACGCGCATGTTCGGCATGAAGAGCTTGGCCGTCCGCGTGTTGGGCCCATCCATGGTGAGGAGCACGTCCACGCGACTGTTCGGCTGGATCATGCCCGCCAGGCCCGAGACGTCGTCGATGCGGAGCGCCAGCGCGCGCTTGCCGGGAGTGATCTTGGCTTCGAGGCCGGGGTTGGTGCCCTTCGGCGCCAGGCGGCCTGGCACCATCGCATCCCCCGGGAAGACGTCGACCCGGGCGACTCGACCGACCACGGAGTCGGGCGCCTCGTAGGCGCCGTCGGGAATCGCCGGCACCGGCCACTGTTCGACCTGAAGCGCCCAGTCCTCGATGGCGGCCCCAAGCGGGATGTCGTACTTGGCGACGACGACGGGTCGGGTCGCGACCGCCGAGCTGCGCTTGACGTTGTCCACCGCGCGGTACACGCCGTACGTCGCCAGTCCGGCGACGATGATCGCGAGGTACAGGATCGCGGAATATTTGCGTTGGGCCATGAGTTGCTGCTGCCTTCTTGAGGTTCGGTGAGGTGCTGGTGGCTCAGGCCGACTGGCCTACCCGGACGAGTGAGGTCATCACGGCGCAAGTTCCCATCTGAAAACGGCGGTCCTGGTCACCATCCGGCTGTTGAGCCCGAAGTAGGCCAGGTCCGAGAACAGGGCATAGTTGGTCACGTACACGCACACGCTGTTCGCACAATTCACGCCGTTCGGTGTGCCACCGCAGGCGACCAGGACGCTCGCCGGGGTCAGGCTGACGCCAAACGCGGTCGCGTAGGAAACCGCCTTGTCCCGGGCGGCCGTACCCGTGCAGGGGGCGGCCAGGGTGCTGCCTAACCGGGCTCCTTCCCTGAGCGCGCCGGTCAGGACGTTCAGGCGCTGGTAGGCGCGGCCGAATCCGATGACCGCGTACACCACCAGGAAGAACACCGGAACGATCAGCGCGAACTCGGTGATCGCGGAACCATCCTGGCGCCGCCTGAAGAGGGAAAACATCCGACGCGTCACCATGGAATGGCTCCGGGCAACCAGGCAACCAGCAGGGCGCCGAGGGCGAGGGCCACTCCATAGGGAAGGTGCCGTTTCGGCGAATTCTCTCCGTCCTGCGCGTGGCCAAGAACTCCGAGCGAGCCCGCGGACAGCGCCAGCACCAGTCGTCGAAGTGCCGGCGACAGCGCCCGGGCCTGGAGCAGGGTCACCACGGCGATGATCCCGCCGATGATCGCCGCGGCCAGCGCAGCACGCCACGTTGCGGCCGGGCCAAGCCAGGCGCCGATGGCGGCGAAGAACTTCACGTCGCCAGCACCCATCACGCCGGCGAGCCAGAACCCGATCCAGATCGCGAAGCCCAGCGCCACGCCGGCTGCACTCTGCGCAAGCGCCTGGAGCGGTGCCCTCGTGGCGAATGACCACCCCATGCCGGCGGCGAGGATGGCCAGCACGAGCAAGTTGGGGATGCGACGCACTCGCACATCGGACACGCACGCCGCGAGGAGCAGCGCCGAAAACAGCGCACCCCAGAGCGGTCCGGCCGGTGTCGAGTTGAACATCACTTCTTCCTCCTGCGGGGGCCAGAGTAGTGCCGGCGAATCCCGGAGAGGATCCCGCGGCAACGGAGCCTCGCCACCGACGCGAGGTCGAGGCGTGCGCTCTTCCCAGCCGGCTGCCTCAGCCTTCGCCACGACACACGTGACGTCGACGACGACCGCCGCAACCGTCCCCCTCAGTCTGATCAATGCGCCGGAGCCGCCAGCACTCCGGGTCCTGGTCGGTCAAGCCGCGAGGTGCCCACTGGTGGGAGAAACCCCGTGCCTCGCGACTCGACGACCGTGAGACAATTGTCCTTCGTCCGAACCGCGCCGCGGAGTCCCCGAAGGAACCCGCCGGCGCATACCACATTCGGAAGACGCTACCGCGTCACGTCAGACCGACGTGATCGAGTTCGTCCTGGCGGTGAACCACGAGCTGATCTTGCTGCCGAACAGCGTGACGGCGCCGACGAGCATGAGCGCGATCAGCGCGATGAGCAGGCCGTACTCGGTGACGGCGATTGCCTCGTCGGACTTGATGAAGCTGCGGATGCGGGACATGGTGCGGTTTCTCCTGTTGGTTAGAGGGCGCTTAACTGAATGGCCACGACCGGTACTCTTCAAGGGGACGGCACCTCCACCATTGGAGGGGCTTATGGTTGGCCGAGACACCCGGTTCAAAGGTCCCGATCAAGCCGACCATCCGGTCAACATCCTCGGTCCCCTCTATGGCAAGGACCGTGACAGCCTCCGTTGAAACGCCCCGAGCCTCTGTACCGTTCGGCGACCATCGTCCCTCTTTCAATGATTCGATCATTCGTGAAACGACGTTGTCTGGCTTAAGGTTCTGATCTGTAACGGCTTAGACCGCCAGCGTGTGCTGCTCGTCACTTGTCATGCTGCGGCGTCGAAACGTCACGCTGCGGGACGGATGTTGCCGAAAGGCGCCCCTCTGTCGTGGTATTTGTGCCACGGAATGATGCCGGAGCGTCGCATCGTGTCGACAGAAGCATTCACCTCACAGACCGTCCGGTGAAATGCAGATCCTGAAACCGCTACTCGAAATGGGACGGGCCGATTGGCGCGCCGGGGCTCCGGCGCCGCGCCATTGGCGCATCCTGTTCACCCTGGCCGTCGCGGTTTTCAGCGGCGGCGTCGCCTACTGGCTGATCGGAAGGGCTGACTACACGTCTGACCTGCTGCACTTCTGGTTTGCGACCCGGACGTTCCTCGGTGGGGGGGACCCCTACACGGTCCCCTTGCCGGTCCAGTTGAACCCGGGACTGGACCCCGCGCTCTACCCCTTGCCGACCTACCTCCTGTTCGCGCCCTTCGCCGGGTTGCCGCTCGCACTCGCCGGTGGGGCCTTCATGGCGTTCGGGGCCGGTCTCGCCGCATGGGGCGTGTCCGGCACCGGCATGGTCAGGGCCCCGATCTTCCTGAGCGCGCCCTTCCTGCTCTCGCTTTCGTTAGGCCAGTGGTCACCACTGCTCGTCGGGGCCATGCTCGTGCCCTGGGCGTCATGGCTTCTCGTCGCCAAGCCGAACATGGGACTCGCGGCATGGATCGCCCGACCGGACTGGAAAACGGCCGTCGCCGTGTGCGTGATCGTGGCCGCCAGCGTGACCATCACCCCGGATTGGCCCGCCTCCTGGATCGCCAATGTCGGCAATCGCGAAGAGAAGTTCATTCCCCTGCTCCGCCCCGGAGGATTCCTGCTCGTCCTGTCGGTCCTGGCGTGGCGCCGGCCGGAGGGACGCCTCCTCATGGCGATGAGCCTGATGCCACAGGCGCTCTTCTTCTATGACCAGCTCCTGCTCTGGCTCGTCCCCCGCACGTTCCGTCAGTCGCTCATCCTGTCGGTGTGCAGCTTCCTGGCGTTCCTGGCGTGGCAGCATGGGCTCGCGCCCGGGGACTTCTACGTGAAGGAAGCGGTGCCATTCGCATACTCCCTCTACCTCGTGTCCCTCGCGATGCTCCTGTGGAACTGGTGGGGTGATCGCGGGGCCCGTCCGCCCGTTGGACCAGGACCGGCGTGAGCATCGTCGCGCGCCTCCGCGCCGGCTGGACCTCGTTGCGCGCCACGCTCGCCGAGGAAGATCCGTCGTCGGTGGACGCGGCGCCGCCCACCCGTCGCCAGCGAATCGTCACCGCCATCGCCATCGGCCTCCTGGCCGGAGTGTTCAGCGGGTTGATGGCCGCCCGGGACGGGGCAACGCCTGACTTCGAGTACCCACACACGGCTGCCCAGCTCTTCCTCCAGGGGCAGAACCCGTACGAGGCCATGGGACGCGATCCGGGCGCGGCACCGCCGTTCGATGAGCCGTTCTTCTATCCCTTCACCACCGTGCTGGCGGTTATGCCCCTGGCCGCCCTGGACACGGCCCTGGCGTGTGGCCTGTTCTTCGGGCTGTCCTCGGCGCTGCTGGCGTTCCTCGTCACGCGCGACGCACTGTGGCGCATCCACGTCTTTGCGTCGGCCCCATTCGTGGTGGCGGCGACGTTAGGCCAGTTCTCGCCGCTGCTGATGGCGATGGCGTTCAGCCCCGCCGCCGGCTTCCTCGCGGCCCTGAAGCCCAACCTGGGACTCGCCCTGTTCGTGCGGCGGCCGTCGTGGCTGGCGGTCGTCGGTTCGGTCGCGCTGCTGCTGGCCAGCCTTGCCGTCTTTCCGGGATGGCCAATGGACTGGCTGGAGTCGCTCCGGCGTGACATCACCGATCGACAGGCGCATAGCGCCCCCGTCACCCAGGTTGGAGGATTTCTCCTCCTGGCGGCCGTCGTGGCCTGGCGCCGGGCCGAGGGCCGCCTGCTCCTGGTGCTCAGCCTCGTCCCGCAGCAGTTGTACTTCTATGACCAGTTGCCCCTCTGGCTCATCCCTCGGACCCGCAACGAGTCCATCCTCTTCACGGCACTGAGCCAGCTGGCGATGCTGCTCTGGTACCTGATGCTCGGTGAGGGTGACCTGCTGGTGTTCTCCGCCTATCCTTTCGTGATGGCCTTCATCTTCCTGCCGGCCCTCGGGCTCGTCCTGCATCACCACTTTCGTCGGGGACGTTCGTGAGTCGTCGCACCACCTGGCGGGCCGCCGTGATGCCCGCGCCGGGCGAACCGATCCGTGTCGAGTCGCTTCCCGCCCCGGTCCTCGAGCCGGGGTCGGCGCTGCTCAGGGTGCTGTACTCCGAGGTCTGTGGCACCGACGTGCACCTGCACCACGGCCGGCTGGCCGGCGTCCCGTTCCCGATCATTCCCGGCCACGTGTCGGTCGGGGAAATCGCCGAGTTGCCCACCTCTGTCGTCGACGTCGACGGTCGCCCGTTCGCGGTCGGCGATGTCGTCACGTTCCTGGACGTGCACGGCACCTGTCATCGGTGCTACGAGTGCCTGGTCACGAAGCAGACCACGCGGTGTCCGCATCGGCGCGTCTACGGCATCACGTACGGGACGCGCGACGGGCTGCTTGGCGGCTGGGCGGAGGCGCTCTGGATGAAGCCGGGCGTGCACATGCTGCGGCTGCCTGACGAGTTGGACGCCGAGACGTTCATCGGCGGGGGTTGCGGCCTGGTGACGTCGATGCATGCCGTTGAGCGGGCCGGGCTTCGGGTGGGCCAGACTGTGGCTGTCCTCGGCGTGGGTCCGGTGGGGCAATCGGCGGTCGCGCTGGCGGCCATCGGTGGTGCCGACCGGGTGATCGCGATCGGCGACCCGCCGCCGCGCCTCGATTTCGCGCGACGCATGGGCGCCACGGACGTCATCGGCCTCGACGTGCCGGCCGCGGAGCGCACGGCGATGGTGAAGGCGATAACCGGCGGCCGTGGGGTCGACATCGTGATCGAGGCCGCCGGCGCGCCCGACGCGGTCGCCCAGGCACTCGACCTCGCGCGCGATGGCGGGCGCGTGGTCGTGTGCGGCCAGTACACCGACGGCGGTGAGGTTTCCATCAATCCCCACCTCCAGCTGAACCGGAAGCACATCGAGGTGCATGGGTGCTGGGGCTCGGACTTCTCGCACCTGTACCGTGCCGTCCGGGTCGCGGCGCGCCATGCCGGACGCGTTCCCTGGCGCGAGATGATCGGTGCGCGCTACGGTCTCGACGACGCCGGACAGGCCCTCGCGGCGGTCGCCAGTCGCAGCGTGACGAAGGCGGTCATCGTCCCCGATCTTCCGCGCAGCGCGGCGCCTCAGCGATAGCGGAGGTGGATACGAAGGAGGTCCAGCGCCGCGATCGGGAAATCCGCCAGCGAGACCTTTGAGCCCTTCATGTCCTCCCACCGCTCCAGGGGGTGCTCGTAGAGGAGGGTCGAGAGCGTCGGCGCCTTTCCGTGCCGGTGCAGCTGGTTGAGCCGGGCGAGGATCTCGACGTCGAACACCCAGCGGGACGAGAACGGCTGGTCCAGCACCGCGTGCAGCAGCGGGCCGGCGCGAAACAGCTTGGCTCCGCACTGCGTGTCGTAGACCGCCGCGTGGAGCGACATGGAAACCAGGGTGGCAAAGACCCGTCCGATGTAGTGCCGCGCTTCGTTTCGCTTCACGCGGCGGCCCATCAGCTTCACGCGCGCACCGAAGACCGTGAACAGCGCCGGGTTGCCGTCGAGGATCGCGCTGAAGGCAGCCACCTCCGCGAGTGGCGTCGCGAGGTCGGCGTCCCAGAACCCCACGTAGGACGCCCCGGCGTCATTCGCCCTCCGCATGCCGTGCCGTACCGCCGCCGCCTTGCCCTCGTTATGCGGGAGGTCCAGCACCTCGATGCGTTCCGGACTTGCGGACCTCAGCGACTCGAGCACTCCCGACGTGCCATCGGTGCTCCCGTCGTTGACCAGCAGCAGGCGCAGCGCCGGCTGAGCCCTGATGGCGTCCAGGAAGGCGTCAGGCGTCATCCGTGCTGCCTCATTGAAACACGGGATGACGAGGACGGTGGGTCCAGCCGTCATGACTGTCCCCCGGAGCTACCGACCAGGCACCAGGGGCAGCAGGCCCGGCGATCGGGTGAGCTTCGAACTTGAAAGCGGGCTCGGTGGGAGATAGGCAGGGTGGCGAGGGTTGGGCGACGATACTGGGCGAGAATCGAGCCAGCCACGGCTATTTGCGGCTGGCGTAATCCGTCAACACATCTGTTGACTATTTCCTGTTCGGGGTTAAGCTCGATCCATGGGCCAGACACTGAACGCCCCCGTGGGCTACCGGGGAATCCGAGGTGAGATTCTCACGGTGCTCAAGAAGGACCAACCGCTTACTGCGAAAGAACTTGCGGGGCGATTTGGCGTAACGGCAAACGCCCTCCGGCGCCATCTCAAGGAACTCGAGGGAGAGGGCAAGGTCCAGTATCGGCGCGAGATCCGCGGCGTCGGCGGCCCGGTCTTCGCCTTTTCCCTCACCGACGCGGGGGAGGCTCTCTTTCCCCGGGGCTACGAGCAGGCCCTGACCGAGATCCTGGACCTGGTTCGCCAGCAACAGGGTGACGAGGGGCTGGTGCGACTGTTCCAGCGGCGCTGGGACGACATCGCGAAGGTGGCTCGACCCGAGCTGGAGGCGCTGCCGGTGGACCAGCGCGCGACCCGCCTGGCCGAGCTGCTGACATCGTTAGGCTACATGGCCGAGGCGCGGCCGGGGTCGGGCGAGTTACCGGTGCTGACGGAACACAACTGTGCCATCCGGCTGATCGCCGAGCGCTTCCCGGAAGTCTGCGCGGCCGAGGAACGGTTCATCGCCGACCTGCTCGGCGTGCCGGTCCACCGCCAGGCGCAGATCACCAAGGGCGCGAACTGCTGTGAGTACTGCATCACGCGTGAACAGGAAGGGGCATCAGGCATCAGGCATGAGGCATCACAGCCCTGAGTTCCGCTTCTAATCCGCAATCCGCACTCTGCACTCTGCACTCTGCACTCTGCACTCTGCACTCTGCACTCTGCACTCTGCCCCGCGAACATGAGCTCTGAAATCGAACTGCTCGTCAACAAGGACTACCAGTACGGCTTCTCGACCGACATCGAGGCCGACCAGCTGCCGCCCGGCCTCGATGAGGGCGTCGTGCGGGCCATCTCGGCGCGCAAGAACGAGCCCGAATGGATGCTCGACTGGCGGCTCAAGGCCTTCCGCCGCTGGCAGCAGATGACCGAGCCGCACTGGTCGAACGTCAAGTACCCGAAGATCGACTACCAGGCGATCTCGTATTACTCCGCCCCGCGCTCGGCCAAGCCGCTCGCCAGCCTGGACGAGCTGGACCCGAAGATCCGCGAGACCTACGACAAGCTCGGCATCCCGCTGCAGGAGCAGAAGCTCCTCGCCGGGGTCGCGGTCGATGCCGTCTTCGACTCGGTCTCCGTGGGCACGACGTACAAGGCGGAGCTCAAGAAGCACGGCGTCATCTTCTGCTCGTTCGCCGAGGCGGTCCGGGAGTACCCGGAACTCGTCCGCCGCTACCTCGGGTCCGTCGTTCCCTACAGCGACAACTTCTTCGCGGCACTCAACTCGGCGGTGTTCTCCGACGGATCGTTCGTCTACGTGCCGAAGGGCGTCCGGTGCCCGATGGAACTCTCGACGTACTTCCGCATCAACGCCGCCGACACCGGGCAATTCGAGCGCACCCTGATCGTCGCCGACGAGGGCGCGTATGTCAGCTACCTCGAGGGCTGCACCGCGCCCAAGCGATCCACCAACCAGCTGCATGCGGCAGTGGTCGAGCTGGTGGCGCTCGACCGGGCGACGGTGAAGTACTCCACGGTGCAGAACTGGTACGCGGGCGACGAGCACGGCGTCGGCGGCATCTACAACTTCGTCACCAAGCGCGGCAAGGCGTTCGCCGGTTCCCGGATCTCGTGGACGCAGGTCGAGACCGGGTCCGCGATCACGTGGAAGTACCCGAGCGTGATCCTGCAGGGCGACAACTCGACCGGCGAGTTCTACTCGGTGGCGGTGGTGAACAACCACCAGCAGGCCGACACCGGCACGAAGATGATCCACATCGGCCGCAACACGAAGTCGAACATCGTCTCCAAGGGCATCTCGGCCGGCCAGGGAAACAACAGCTACCGCGGCCAGGTGAAGGTCATGCCGAAGGCCGAGGGGGCGCGCAACTACACGCAGTGCGACTCGATGCTGATCGGCAACCGCTGCGGCGCCCACACGTTCCCGTACGTCGAAGTCCAGAACAACACCGCCATCGTGGAGCACGAGGCCAGCACGTCCAAGATCGGCGAGGACCAGATCTTCTACTGCAAGCAGCGCGGGCTGAGCGGCGAGCAGGCGGTGTCGATGATCGTCAGCGGGTTCTGCCGCGAGGTGTTCAAGGAGCTGCCGATGGAGTTTGCGCTGGAAGCGCAGCAACTGCTGGGGATCACGCTTGAGGGATCTGTGGGGTAGTGCAGAGTGCAGAGTGCAGAGTGCAGAGCGCAAAGCAAAGGCGATTCCCGATTCCCGACTATTCCCGATTCCCGACTATTCCCGATTCCCGAACATGATCCATATCTCTGACTTGCGCGCGTCGGTCGGCGACAAGGAAATCCTCAAGGGCATTTCCCTGGACGTCGGTGCCGGCGAGATCCACGCCATCATGGGGCCTAACGGGTCCGGCAAGAGCACGCTGGCGCAGGTGCTGGCGGGACACCCCGGGTACGAGGTCACCAGCGGTTCCGTGATCTATCAGGGCAAGGACCTCCTGGACATGGAGCCCGAGGAACGCGCCCAGGCCGGCGTCTTCCTCGCCTTTCAGTACCCGGTCGAGATCCCGGGCGTCTCCAACGCCTATTTCCTCCGCACGGCCTACAACGAGGTCCGCAAGGCACGGGGCGAACCCGAGGCGGATCCGCTCGAGTTCCTCGACATCGTCGCCGACCGCCTCAAGCTCGTCGATCTCGACGAGGCGATGCTGCAGCGTTCGGTGAACGCCGGGTTCTCCGGGGGTGAGAAGAAGCGCAACGAGATCCTCCAGCTGGCGGTGCTCGACCCCGCCCTCGCCATCCTCGATGAGACGGACTCGGGCCTCGACATCGACGCCCTGCGCACGGTGGCCGACGGCGTGAACAAGCTGCGCCGGCAGGATAACGCGTTCCTGGTCGTCACGCACTACCAGCGCCTGTTGAATTACATCGTGCCCGACCGTGTGCACGTGCTGGTCGATGGCCGCATCGCCCGGAGCGGCGGCAAGGAACTGGCCCTCGAGCTCGAGGCGCGCGGCTACGACTGGATCACCGCCGAGCAGGGCGTGGGAGCCTGACCGTGGCCACCGCGTTCCTGAAGCAGTTCACCAACCTCGAGCCCGAGGGGCCGGCCTGGCTGACGGCCATTCGCCAGCGCGCCATCGCCCGGTTCGGGGACGTCGGCTTTCCCACGACCCGGAACGAGGACTGGCACTTCACCAGTCCGGCCCCGATCGCCGAGGCCACGTTCGAGCCGATGCGCGCCCCGACCGGGCTGCCTGACGAGTCCACCCTCGCCGCGCTGCTGCCCGGCACCGCCGACTGGATCCGCCTCGTGTTCGTCAACGGGCGCTTCGCACCAACCCTGTCGCGTCCGGACGCGGCCGGCGGCGTCAAGGTCATGAGCCTCGCCGCGGCGTATCGGGAGGAACCGTCGCTGCTCGAGTATCACCTCACGCAGCGCGCCGACATCGTCGACCCGGCCCAGGTCTTCACGGCGATCAACACGGCGTTCATGGCCGACGGGGCCGTCGTCCAGGTCCAGCCCGGGGTCAGCACGCCAGTCCCGATTCACCTGCTCTTCCTGACCGACGACGCCGCCACCGGGGGCGTCAGCCACCCACGCGTCCTGCTCGTCGCCGAGCCGGGCTCGAACGCCACCGTCGTCGAGCAGTACGCGAGCCTTGGCGGGAGCCGCTACCTGACGAATGCCGTGACCGAGGCCTGGGTCGGCGATGGCTCCACCCTCCACCATATCCGCCTCCAGCAGGAAGCGCGCGACGCGTTCCACGTCGGCACGACCGCGGTCCACCAGGAGCGGGACTCGCACTTCCTGTCCTTCTCGTTCGCCACCGGCGCCGCGCTGTCCCGCATCAACATCTTCTCCGGCCTCCATGGGCGCGGGTGCGGCGCCACCCTCAACGGGCTCTACATCCTCGGTGGGTCGCAGCACTGCGACCACCAGACCCGCATCGTGCACGCGCAGCCCGACTGCTACAGCCGCGAACTCTACAAGGGCGTGCTCGACGACGCGTCACACGGCGTCTTCAACGGGAAGGTGTACGTGCATCCCGAGGCGCAGAAGACCGACGGCAAGCAGACGAACAACACCCTCCTGTTGTCGGAGCGCGCCCGCATCGACACCAAGCCGCAGCTGGAGATCTTCGCCGACGACGTGAAGTGCACGCACGGCGCGACGGTCGGTCGCATCGACGAGACCGCCCTCTTCTACATGAAGAGTCGCGGCATCCCGAACACCCAGGCCCGCAAGCTCCTCACTTACGCGTTCGCCGCCGAGGTCCTGGAGACGATACCGGTCGACATCCTGCGGGACGGCCTGGAACGCATGGCGCTGGAGCGATTCACCGGGACGACCGACGCATGAACACCGTGGCGATGGCCGATTCGGCCCGCGCGGCAGCGCCGGCGCTGGACGTCGAGCGCATCCGGGCGGACTTTCCCATCCTGCAGATCCGGCCCCGCGGTCGGCCGCTCGTCTACCTCGACAGCGCGGCCACCAGCCAGAAGCCGCGCCAGGTGATCGACGCGCTCCGGCGGTACTACGAGGAGGAAAACGGGAACATCCACCGGGGCGTCCACTACCTCAGCGAGCTGGCCACGCTCCGGTACGACGAGACCCGCGAAGCGACACGCCGATTCCTCAACGCCGAGTCGGTGAACGAGGTCGTGTTCACGCGCAACACGACCGAGGGCATCAACCTCGTGGCCTCGTCCTTCGGGCAGGCGTTCGTGCGTGCCGGCGACGAGATCGTCGTCTCGCTCATGGAGCACCACTCGAACATCGTCCCCTGGCAGCTGTTGTGCGAGCGCTCGGGCGCCGTGCTGCGCGCGGTGCCCGTCACCGACACCGGTGAGCTCGACCTCGGCGCCTTCGAGTCGTTGCTCGGGCCGCGAACGCGCCTGGTGGCACTGACCTGGGTGTCGAACTCGCTCGGCACCGTGAACCCGGTCGAGCGCATCGTCGCGATCGCGCACGCCCGCGGGATCCCGGTGCTGCTCGACGGGGCACAGGCGGCGCCACACCTGGCGATCGACGTCCGGGCGGTGGGCTGCGACTTCCTTGCCTTTTCGGGCCACAAGATGCTCGGGCCGACGGGCGTCGGCGTGCTCTACGCGCGCGGCGACTGGTTCGACCGGTTGCCGCCGTACCAGGGCGGCGGCGACATGATCGACACCGTGACGATTGAGAAGACGACCTACGCGAAAGCACCGTCGCGCTTCGAGGCCGGCACGCCCGACATCGGGTCGGTTGTGGCCTTCCGCGCCGCGATCGAGTATCTCGAGCGCACAGGCCTCGACGCAATCCAGCGACACGAGCATGCCCTCGTCGCCGAGGCGACGGCACAGGTGGGAGCGTTGCCGGGCGTCAGGCTGGTCGGCACCGCACCGGGGAAGGCGGGGGTGCTCAGCTTCACCATGGAAGGCGTCCATCCGCACGACATCGCCACCATCCTGGACCAGCACGGCATCGCGATCCGCGCCGGCCATCATTGCACGCAGCCGCTGATGCAGCGATTCGGGTGCGGCGCGACCGCACGGGCCTCGTTCTACCTCTACAATACCATGGACGAGGTCAACGCCCTGGTGGCCGGGCTGCATCGCGTGCGCGAGGTGTTTGCCTGATGGACCTCGGGGCGCTGTACGAGGAAGTCATCCTCGACCACAACCGCTCCCCGCGCAACTGGGGCGACATCCCGGGAGCGACCCACGTCGACGGCCGCAACCCGCTGTGCGGCGACCGGATCACCCTTTCCCTGCAGGTCGAGGACGACGTGATCACGGACGTGCGCTTTACCGGCGAGGGATGCGCCATCTCCAAGGCATCGGCCTCGATGATGACCCAGGCCGTGAAGGGCAAGACGAGAAAGGAGGCCGAAGCGATCTTCGAGGGCTTCCACGACCTGGTGATGGGGAAGGCCGGAACGGCGCCGCCTGACAAGTCGCTCGGTTCACTGCGGGCATTCGCGGGCGTGTCGCGATTCCCCGCGCGCGTGAAGTGCGCGACGATGGCCTGGCATGCCCTCCGCGAGGGACTGAGTCGGGAATCGTGATTCGTGATTCGTGATTCGTGACTCGTGACTCGCGCCACCGACGTCCCCGGACCTTCGACCTCTCACCGCGCATTTCCGACCTCTGACTTCCGCCTTCAACCCCGTCGCGTCGCTCACGGATATCCCGGACGAGGGTGTGCTGTCCGTGGTTCTTCCCTCCGGGACGCGGGTCTGCCTCATCCGCCGGGGCGAGCAGGTGACGGCCCTTCGCGATGAGTGCACGCACCAGGGGATGCCGCTGTCCGCGGGTGAAGTGCTCCCCGACGGCACCATCGAATGCCCGTGGCACGGTGCAAGATTTGACTGTGTGACGGGCCAGGTGCGGCGAGGCCCCGCCGAGGACGACGTGGCGGTGCTGACCGTCCTTGTCGCGGGCACCCAGGTGCTGGTGGGCGAACCTCCAGCGGGTCAGGTTCCGCCGCCCGGCCAGCGTTGACGCCCGACTGGTGTGCGGCGTGGCGAACGACTACCGTCGTCTGCCCCCCGGTTCGTCTTCACTCGCCGCCCCGCGTTCCCCCATGCCAACGATGATCCAGCGCCTGCTCCGGGCCTTCACGGTACTCGCACTCACCACGCCGGTGACCGGGATTGCCCAGGGCGTCGCTGGCAACCGCGCCATCAACGCCAGCACGCGACCAACGCTGGTCGCGTTCCCGGCGCCGGCACCGATTCGCATCGACGGCGTGCTGGACGACGAAGCCTGGCAGCGCGCACCACGGGCGACCGGCTTCCTGCAGAGCGAGCCGAGGGAAGGCCAGGCCGCCACCGAGGCCACCGAGGTCATGGTCGCCTTCGACGATCAGTACCTGTACATCGGCGCCAGGATGAACGACGGAGAGCCGAAGCGGCTGGTGGTCAACGATATCCGCAAGGATTTCCGTGAGGACGACCAGGACGACTTCGAGGTGATCATCGACACGTTCCGCGACCGGCGGAACGGCTACGTGTTCATCGTGAATCCCGCCGGTGGACGCGCCGACCGGCAGATCGCCAACGAGGGTCGCGAAATCAACGCGAGCTGGGACGCCGTCTGGGACGTGCGCACCGGGCAGCGTGCCGACGGGTGGACCGCCGAGTTTCGCATCCCGTTCCGGACCTTGCGCTTCGATCCCGGCGCGGACCAGGCCTGGGGCATCAACTTTTCGCGGCGTATCCGTCGCAAGAACGAGGTGACGTTCTGGTCGCCGGTGCCGCGCGCGTACAACCTGATGCGCGTTTCCCTGGCCGGCGACCTCACCGGATTGCACCCCGGCCAGTCCGGGCGTGACATCCGCGTGAAGCCCTACGTCCTGGCCACGACCCTGCGGGACCTTGGCGGCGCCGGTTTCGAGGAGAAGGTCGACGCGGGCGTGGATGCCAAGGTCGCCGTCACCCGGGGACTCACGCTCGACGTCACGGTGCGCCCGGACTTCGCCCAGGTGGAGGCGGACGAGCAACAGGTGAACCTCACGCAGTTCGCCACGTTCTTCCCCGAGAAGCGCGAGGCCTTCCTGGAGAATTCCGGGCTGTTCTACGTCGGCGATGCGGCACGGCTCAACCGTGTGTTCGTGCCCGCGACGCCTGACGACGACAACCTGCTGTTCTTCAGCCGGCGCATCGGGATCCGCGCCGACCGCCAGCCCCTGGAGATCGCGGCCGGCGCGCGGCTCACCGGCGTGGCGGGCGGCTTCGGGATCGGGCTGATCAACATGCAGGTCCGCGGCGACGACGTCACCGATGCGAACAACTACACGGCGGTCCGGTTGCGGAAGAACGTCGGCGGCGGGTCGGACGTCGGCATCCTCTACATGCAGCGGCAGTCCACCGACCACGGCGGCGACTACAACCGCGTCGCCGGCATCGATGCCAACATCCGGTTCTTCAACCGCCTCGACTGGAACTCCTACCTGGTCGGCACGCGCACGCCCTCCCGGAGCGGCGATCAGTACGCCGCGCGCACCTCGGTCAACTACGAGGGCAACTTCTTCCACGGCAAGGGCGGGCTCATGTCGCTGGGGGAGAACTTCCAGAACGACCTTGGCTTCTATCGCCGCGTCGGCGTGAAGAAGTGGTTCGCGGACATCGGCATCCGTCCGCGCCCCGAGGCGCTTCGGCGGCACGGCGTCCGCGAACTGCACCCGCACATCGTCTGGGACCTGTACACCGACCAGCAGAACCACATGGTCCAGAAGCGGCTCCACACCGGACAGACCTTCTTCTTCGAGAATGGAGCGGTCCTGGAGCTGTCCTACAACCCGGTGTTCAACCTGCTCGACGCGCCGCTGGCGCTGCACGACGGCGCCGTCCTCCCCGAAGGGCCTTATGGATGGAACGAGTTCGGCATCCTGGCCAACACGGACCTGAGCCGTCCGCTCTCGCTCCAGTCCCGCTGGGCGTTCGGGGGACTGTACAACGGAACGCAGGCGACCGTTTCGGCGACCGTGATGTGGCGGCCGAACTACCGGATCCGGGTGAGCGGTGGCATACAGCGGACCGACGCCGACCTCGACCTCCCGAACGGGAAGTTCGTGAATGCGTTCTACACGCTGCGCGCGAACTACTCCTTCTCGCCGGCGATGTTCGTGGACGCGCTGTCACAGTACGATCCCGGCACGAAGCAGGTGAACGCCAACGTCCGGTTCAACCTGATCCACCACGCGCTCAGCGACCTGTTCGTGGTCTACAACGAGTCCCGGTTCCGGACGTCCGACGCGCCGGTGGCGGGACGGTCGGTCGCGCTGAAGGTGACGCAGATGCTTTCCTTCTGAATGAGAGTTGAGAGTTGAGAG
>JAUQWM010000018.1 GCA_030835125.1 Gemmatimonadaceae bacterium
AACGAACCAGCCTGAGGACAGGGGACCCTCCGACCTCCGACCTCGGACCTCGGACCTCGGACCTCGGCCTCCGAAGCCGTGGACCCCCGATGGTGGCCCGGTTATCTTCTTGCATGGCAACCAGAAGTTCTCAGGAAGCAACCCGGCCCGCGAACCCCGACCAGGGTAGCGGGCCGTCGCGCATCGGTCACAACGGCAGCGAACCGATGTCCCGCATCCGTGAGGCCATGGCCCTCACGTTCGATGACGTCCTGCTGCTCCCGCGGCACTCGCTGACGCACCCCAAGGACGTCGATACCACCAGCCGCTTCACGCGCGGCATCCCGCTCAACGTGCCCCTCGTCTCGGCGGCGATGGACACCGTCACCGAGTCGGAGATGGCGATGGCGATGGCGCGGGCGGGCGGGATCGGAGTCCTGCACAAGAACATGTCGATCGACCGGCAGGCCGCCGAGGTCGATCGCGTGAAGCGGTCCGAAAGCGGGATGATCCTCAACCCGTACGCGCTCTCCCCGGATGCCACGCTCCGCGAGGCGGTTGCGTTGATGACGCGCTTCAAGATCTCCGGGGTGCCCGTCGTTGACGGTGGCGAGAAGCTGGTCGGCATCATCACTAACCGCGACCTCCAGTTCGCGCGCGACCTGTCGCGCCCCATCCGCGACGTCATGACGGCGAAGGGACTCGTCACGGCACCGGTGGGCACCACGCTCGAGGAAGCCGAGCGGATCCTCGGTGAGCACCGGATCGAGAAGCTGCCCGTGGTGGATGAGCAGGGGCTCCTCAGGGGGCTCATCACCGTCAAGGACATCCACAAGCGCCGACAGTATCCATCGGCCAACAAGGACCAGCACGGGCGCTTGCGCGTCGCGGCCGCGATCGGGGCCGGCGGTGACTACCTCGATCGCGCGAGGGCGCTCGCCGACGCGGGAGTCGACGTGCTGGTAATCGACACCGCCCACGGCCACTCGGACGGCGTGCTGGTGGCGACCGCGCGCGTTCGCGAGGCGCTGCCGGACATCCAGCTCATCGCCGGCAACGTGGCCAGCCGCGAGGGATCGGCGGCGCTCGTCGCGCGGGGCGTCGACGCCGTGAAGGTCGGTGTCGGTCCCGGTTCGATCTGCACAACGCGCGTGGTCACCGGCGTCGGCGTGCCCCAGCTCACGGCGGTCATGGACGCCGTCGAGGGTGCTGGTGACATCCCGGTCATCGCCGACGGCGGCATCAAGTACTCGGGCGACATCGTGAAGGCGCTCGCGGCGGGGGCGTCCTGCGTCATGATGGGCTCGATGCTCGCCGGCACCGAAGAGAGTCCCGGTGAATCGTTCCTCCTCGAGGGGCGCCGCTTCAAGATGATCCGGGGCATGGGGTCGCTGTCCGCGATGCAGGACGGCAGCGCCGACCGGTACTTCCAGGAGGGCGAGCTGTCGCCGAAGAAGCTCGTGCCCGAGGGGATCGAGGGCCGCGTGCCCTACAAGGGACCGGTGGGCGACGTCCTGTACCAGATGATCGGCGGATTGCGCAGCGGCATGGGCTACGTGGGATGCGGCAGCATCACCGCGCTGCGGACCGAGGCGACCTTCGTCCGGATCACCGCCGCCGGACTCCGCGAGTCGCACCCGCACGACGTCACGATCACGCGGGAAGCGCCTAACTATTCGCTCTAGGTGCTAGTTGAGAGTTGAGAGTTGAGAGTTGAGAGCAGGGCACCGCCTCCCAGCCAACTCTCAACTCTCAACTCGCAACTCTCAACTCTCTTTTCAGAGGTTGACAGGGCCCGGGGAGGCGCCAAAGTTGCGCCGTCCCCAACACCGGAGTGCCGATGGGCCTGTGGTCGCGGAAAAGCATCACGAACCTGATGCAGGAGTCCGAGGGCGGTGGTGGGCCGACGCTCAGGCGGACGCTCACCGGCACGAACCTCGTGCTCCTCGGCATCGGCGCGATCATCGGCGCCGGCATCTTCGTCCTGACCGGCTCCGCGGCCGCGCAGTATGCGGGCCCCGCGATCGTCATCTCCTTCACCATCGCCGGACTCGGCTGCCTCTTCGCGGGACTCTGCTATGCGGAGTTCGCCTCGATGATCCCGATCGCCGGCAGCGCGTACACGTACGGCTACGCGACGCTGGGGGAGTTCATCGCCTGGATCATCGGCTGGGACCTGATCCTCGAGTACCTGTTCGCCGCGTCCACGGTGGCGGTGGGATGGGCGGGCTACTTCACCGCCTTCCTCTCGGAACTTGGCATCACGCTGCCGGCGGCATTCGTCGGCGCGCCGCTGAGCGTCGAGGGCACGCACACGCTGGTGCGCTCGCAGATCTGCGTCGATACGGCGACCGGGGGAATCGCCGTCGATGCGGTGAGCCACACGCCGGTGGCCATCGCCGACTGCGTGGCGGGCGGATTCCAGATCGGGCACGGCATCCTCAACATCCCGGCGATGCTGCTCATCGTCGCGTTGACCACGCTGCTGGTGGTCGGGATCCGGGAGTCGGCGCGATTCAACAACATCATCGTGGTCGTGAAGGTTGCGATCGTGTTGCTGGTGATCGGTTTCGGCATCAAGTACGTGAACACGGCCAACTGGACGCCATTCATCCCACCCAACCTGGGCGAGTTCGGCCAGTTCGGCTGGAGCGGCGTGCTGCGTGCCGCGGGCGTGATCTTCTTTGCCTACATCGGCTTTGACGCCGTGTCGACCGCGGCGCAGGAGGCGAAGAACCCGCAGAAGGACCTGCCCATCGGCATCCTCGGCTCCCTGGCCATCTGTACCGTGCTGTACATCGCGATGGCGCTGGTGATGACGGGGATGGCGCACTATACCGAGCTCAACGTCCCGCACCCGGTCTTCGTGGCGATCCAGAAGGCGGGCCCGGCGCTGGGGTGGCTGGGCTACCTGGTGAACATCGGCGCCATCGCCGGGCTGGCGTCCGTGGTGCTCGTCATGCTGATGGGCCAGCCGCGCATCTTCTACTCGATGGCGCGCGATGGCCTGCTCCCGCCGGTCTTCGGGCGCGTGCACGCGAAGTACCAGACGCCCTGGCTCTCGACGATCGTCACGGGATCGGTCGCGGCGCTCATCGCCGGCCTGTTCCCCATCGGGTTGCTGGGCGAGCTCGTGTCCATCGGGACGCTGCTGGCGTTCGTGATCGTGAGCGCGGGCATCCTGGTGCTCCGCTACCGGAGTCCGGAGCTCGTGCGTCCGTTCAGGACCCCGTTCGTGCCGGTGGTCCCCATCCTCTCGATCATCATCTGCGGCCTGATGATGTACTGGCTGCCCGCGGATACCTGGCTCCGGCTCATCATCTGGATGGCGATCGGCCTGCTGATCTACTTCCTGTACGGGCGTCGTCACTCGAAGCTCGCGCACGAGAAGTAGGACCCACCGGACGGCTCCCGTGGTTAGTTTTGAGGCGGCGCCCCGCGGGGCGCCGCTTTTCTCTTGCACCCCGAAATGCCAACGATCCTCGACGTCCCGCGCGAGCGGGCTGATGCGATCCAGCGCATCGCCACCGCGCTGACCGGCGCCGCATCGGTTGCCGTCACGACCCACATCAATGCCGACGGCGATGCCGCCGGCTCGGTGGCAGCCATGGCGCGGCTGCTGCCACGAATGGGGCTGCGGGCGGTGATCGTCAATCCGACCCCCTGGCCCGGGTTGTTTGCGTTCCTGAAGGACGGGCTCGACGACCGCACGGCCAGTGGCGCCGAGGCGCTGCGGAGCGCGGGGGCGCTCATCTCGCTCGACGTGAGTGACGTGCGGCGGCTGGGGAGCCTGGCCACGGCGGCGCGCTCGCTGCCCGGCCCCCGCATCGTCATCGACCACCACGTCCCGACCGACGAGCCCGCGGGCGACATCGTGCTCGCCGACACCGCGGCGTGCGCCACCGGTGAGCTGCTGTACGACTTCGCCTCCGTGCTCGGGCTCGAGATCGACCTGCCCATCGCGGAGGCGCTGTACACCGCGATCCTGACGGATACCGGCGGTTTCCGCTACAGCAACACGTCGCCCCGCGCCCACGCCATCGCGTCGACACTGCTCGCCCTCGGTGTGGACCCGGAGCATACGTACCGGCGGATCTACGCCTCGCTCTCCCCGGGCCGGCTCCAGCTCCTGCGCGACGCGCTCGACACGTTAGGCGTCGATGCGGACCACGGACTGGCGTGGGTGTCGGTGACCAACGACGCGATGGAGCGGTACGGCGTCAGCTCCGACGACCTCGACGGCATCGTGGAACACCCGCGGTCCATCGCCGGCACCCGGGTGGCGCTGTTTTTCCGCGACCTGGGATACGGAAAGGTGAAGGTGTCCTTCCGCAGCACCGGTGACGTGGACGTCAACGCACTGGCCCGTCAGTTCGGCGGTGGCGGGCACGAAAAGGCGTCGGGCGCGCTGGTGGTGGGCAGCCTTGACGACGTGCGCACGAAGGTCGTGGACGCCGCGCGCGCCTTCGTCGGCAAGGTCGCGGCATCGACCAACGGCCGTCCCGCCTGACCGAGACCCATGGCACAGACCCTCCAGGAACGCATCGCCTCCGCGCTGGGCACCGTGATCAACCCGCGCACCGGCAACGGCGTGCTGCCGTCCGAAATGGTGAAGAACATCGGCACCAGCCTCGATGGCAAGGTCCACCTGACGATGGTCCTCGATGCGGGTGACGATGCCACGCTGGTGCGCGACGTCCGCCAGGCGGTGGCGCGGGTCTCCGGCGTGACGGCGGTGACGATCGACGTGAAGGACCCGCGCGAGCCGGGACCGCGGCCGGGGCGCGGCGCGGGCGCGCCCCGCGTGCTGCCGGTCATGGATGATCGACCCGCGGCCGCGCCGCGTCCCTCGGTGCCGCCGCCGGTGACGTATCCCGGGCTTGGCAACATCATCGCCGTGTCCAGCGGCAAGGGCGGGGTCGGGAAGTCGACCATCGCGACCAACCTCGCGGTGGCGATGGCGCAGCGCGGGGCGCGGGTGGGCCTCATGGACGCCGACGTCTACGGGCCCAACATCCCCCGGATGATGGGCGTGAACGCCCCGCCCCCCGTGATCGACGAAAAGATCATCCCGCTGGAAGCGCACGGGGTGAAGCTCATCAGCCTCGGGTTCCTCATCGAGCGCGACCAGCCCGCCATCTGGCGCGGACCGATCGTGATGAAGATCGTGACGCAGTTCCTGCGCGACGTGAACTGGGGCGGGCTGGATACCCTGGTGGTGGACATGCCGCCGGGAACGGGAGACGCCCAGTTGTCCCTGGTGCAGGCCACTCCGGTGCGCGCCGCTCTGATCGTCACCACGCCGCAGGAGGTCGCGACCGGTGATGCGCTGCGCGGCGCGAAGATGTTCATGCGGGTCGGGGTCCCGGTGCTCGGGATCATCGAGAACATGAGCTGGTTCGAGTGTCCCCACTGCGGGAAGCCAACGGCCATCTTCGGCTCGGGTGGTGGGCAGAAGCTGGCGGACGAACTGGAGTTGCCGCTCCTGGGGCAGGTGCCCCTGTATCCCCGGGTGCTCGAGGGGGGCGACGCGGGACGCCCGATCGTGGTGGCCGAGCCGGAATCCGGCGCCGCGAAGGCGATCATGGCGCTCGCGGAAAAGGTGATGGCGATGGTGGGCACGTAACTCACAGGCATCAGGCATCAGGCATCAGGCATCGGGCATCGGGCATCGGGCATCGGGCATCCGGCATCAGGGCGGGCATCGGGCACCAGGGCGGCGATACCGGTCAGGCAACGAGGCTCATCGGCATGCGCTCCATCGTCACCCTGCTGACCGATTTCGGCACCGCCGACGGGTACGTGGCGGAGATGAAGGGCGTGCTGGTGAGCACGGCACGGGACCTGGAGCTCGTCGACGTCTCGCACGACATCCCTCCGCACGACGTGGAGAGCGCGCGCCTCGCGGTCGCCCGGTACTGGAGACGGTTTCCCGAACGGACGGTCCACCTCGTCGTGGTGGATCCGGGGGTCGGATCGGCACGCGCGGCGCTGGCCGTGGAGAGCGAGGGACGGTTCCTCGTCGGGCCCGACAACGGCGTGCTGTCGCCGGCGCTGCTGATCCGCGGGGCGCGCGCGGTGTCGCTGCCGGTGCCCGGCGACGCCTCCCCGACGTTCCATGGCCGGGACGTGTTCGCACCGGCCGCGGCGGCCCTCGCCCGCGGCACGCCGCTCGACTCGTTAGGTCAGCCGGCCGAGACGCCGGTGATGCGCCGCACGCCGGAAGCGGTTCGTGACCCGGGCGGGTGGGTCCGCGGCGAGGTCATCGTGGTCGATCGGTTCGGCAACGCGGTCACGAACATCCTCGGCGTTCGCGATGGCGAGGTTCGCATCGGCGTGACCACGGTCCCGGTGAAGCGGGTGTACGCGGACGTCGCTGCGGGCGAGGCGGTCGCGCTCGTCGGGTCGTCTGGACTGCTGGAGATCGCCGTACGGGATGGCAGCGCGGCAAGAACCCTCGGGCTGGTGCGGGGCACCCAGGTCAGGGCACGGGGAGCCTGATGGCGCTCCTGACCGGCGCACCGTTTCGCGCGCCGGTCCTGCCTGAATGCCGGACCTGCGTTCTGCACCCAACCGCCGTCGCTATCTCCCGACCGGTTTCCGTGCCGCCGCGACACCAGTGATCGGGGTCGGCGTCTGCCAGGCGGGTGACTCCTCCACGGGAGTGAGCGTGGCCGCATCCCGATGTGTGCCGCCGCGGGACAGTATGGCCGCCCCGAAACCGGCCGTGGCTGCGACCCAGGTGACGGCGAAGGCCACCATCCTCAGGATGGCGCTCAATCCAGGCGAAAACTGGAAGGCTGCCGCCACGACCCACGCGCCCATGAAGAGCACGATGCCGAACACCAGCCCCCGGAGCGCCCGGCCGCGGCTGCTGCCGGCGGTGGATCCCAGGCTGCCGCCGGCCAGCCGCGCGACCGCCAGGAACCCGAGCGTCAGGAAGCCGGCGACCGCCAGGACATACGCGACGATGGCAAACGGGATCAGCAGGATCCCGACCACCGTCACGGCCAGCGCCGCTACCACCAGGAGCAGGACGGGAATGATCCCCAGTTCGCCCGCGATCCCGACCAGGAACGACCGCCAGAAGCTCTGCTCCAGCACGTCGGTCACGCCGTCGAGGTAGGCGCTCGCGAACACGAGGACGCCGACCCCGATCAGCATCATCACGACCAGCCACCCCAGTGACAGGCTCAGGGCGTCCCCGGTCGCACGCCGGGCCGGTGGCGCTTTTTCGACCTCGTCCAGCCAGCGGAAAGACCCCGTGAAGGCGCGGGCCGTGCCGCCGACGCTGGCGCCCTCCGCCTGAACCCTGCCAAGGACCGAAATGGCGTCGCCGGTCACGACCGCTCCCGGCTCGAGGATCACGTCGCCCCCGATTGCGATGGCGGTGCCTCGGACGACGCCGCGCACCCGCAGGTCGCCCGCGGCCGTCAGGACAGGACCAGTGACCGTGTCACCGGCCTCGATGGTGCGACCGCCGAACCGGACGGTGTCCGAGACGACGCGCGCGGGCTGTGCTGAATCCTGGGTCGCGGCTGGGATCGTGAGGACCGGCTCCAGCGCTCTTGCCGGGTTCGGGGCACTCACGACCAGCGACGCGACGGCGAACTGAATGACCGTCGCGTGCATGCTACATCCTCCGGCGGCGGGAAACGGCGGCGAGCGCCCGGAGGCCGAAGGCGGCAACCGCGGCTGCGGCCAGGAACCCGGTTGCGGCCACCGCCACCCCCGTGCTACCGGTGGCAAATCCGGTCGGGCCGAGTGTGGCGCTGACGAACCCATTCACCGCTTCGACGCCCACGCCACGCATCCGCCCCGCGGCAACGCTGGCAACGAACGCCACGGCATCGAGCCGCCCGGCGAGCCAGAGGGTGCCGGCGGTCAACGTCGTGGCGGCGATACCGGCCAGGCCGGCGGCCAGCACCCTGGCCGGGCGGGTCCGCGGCACATAGCGCTGCACGGAATTGACCGCGGCGACATGCCAGGGCTCGAAGACCTGGACGTCGCGCATGACCCGGTACGCGAACAGCGGTGAGGGCGAGAAATGCGGCAAGGTCTCGAGCGAATTCACCAGGCGCTGCTGCGCCTCGAGCTCGCTTCGACACGCCTCACACTGCTCGACGTGGGCCCTGAGCGGGGCCACGCCAAACCCCTCCTCGCCGTCAACGAGAAGGTCGAATTCGTTCGGGGTCAGGTGACGGTGTTCCACGATAGCCTCCGGGGCTTCTTACGAGCTGCGTGGGGTGATGGTTTCACACAACAAACGGGACAAGGCCAGGGGGCCTCGAGTTGTGACCGGGGTCTCATTCGCGTTCTCCGCCGAGGGCCTCGCGCAGCTGATGCCGTGCCCGGTGGATGTACGTCTTCACGGTTCCCAGGGGCAGGTCCAGCATCGCCGCGATTTCCTCGTACGAGCGACCCTCGACGTGGCGGAGCATGATGCAGGACCGGTACTCGGGCCTCAGCGCCGCAATGGCACGCTCGATCGCGCTCCCCAGCTCCCGCGCCTCCAGTTCCTCCAGCGCCGACTCCTGCCTGGCACTCACGTCGAACGAAGTCGCCTCCACCTCCGCGGCGGTCGCGGCATGGGGGGAGCCGTCGATGCTGATCGTGCTGATCTGGCGCTTTCGCAGGTAGTCGATCGCCACGTTGTTGGCGATCTTGAACAACCAGCTCGACAGGCGGAATTCGGGCCGGTATCGGTCGATGTGGTTGAGGACCTTGATGAACGTGTCCTGGGCGAGGTCCTCCGAGGTCTCGCGATCCCGCACCATGCGGAAGATCAGCGAGAAGATCGGCCGCTCATAGCGCCGGACGAGCTCCCGGAAGGCATCTTCGCGTCCCCGTTGCGCCTGGAGGACGACGTCGGCATCCGGGAGGTTCTGGAGGTCGATGGCGCGGAGGGACTCGGGCATGTCGGCGGCCGCCGTCGGTGCGCGAGCACGTCCGGCAGGACGACGGAAGGTAAAGGCGAGCTAAACCCCGGGCCAGCGCATGCTTGCCCGGGTTCCGCCGGTCGGCGAAGTTTCCCGCGATGACTTCGACCGGACTCGATGCCGTCGAAGCGCGTGCGGCAGCGGCCGGCGGGGCGGGAAAGCGCGCCTACGTTCGCCGGATGTTCTCGGAGATTGCGCCGCGCTACGACCTGCTGAATCGCCTCCTCAGCCTCAACATCGACCGGGGCTGGCGCCGTGCAGCCCTCACGGACCTCGCCTGGCGCGATCATCCCGATGGCGTCTACCTCGACCTCTGCGCCGGCACGCTGGATGTGGGCGCCATGCTGGCACGCAGCAAGGGGTTTCGCGGGATGGTGCTCGGGGCCGACTTCGCCGAGCCCATGCTCCGTCGCGGGGTCGGCAAGGCGGACGCGCAGGCACTGGTCCCGGTGGCGGCCGATGCACTCACCCTGCCGATCGCCGACGGGTCAGTCCACGGCGCGATCGTCGCGTTCGGGGTCCGGAACCTCGCGGATCTCGATGCCGGCCTGCGCGAGGTTCGGCGCGTGCTGAAGCCCGGCGCCAGGTTCGTCATCCTCGAGTTCTCCACACCGTCGCTGGCGGTCGTGCGGGGAGCCTATCGAGCCTATTCGCATCACGTGCTGCCGGCGATCGGTCGGGTGATGTCAGGCCACCCGACCGCGTACCAGTACCTGCCCGAGTCGGTCGACCGCTTTCCGGAAGCGCAGGCACTCGCCGACCGCATGCGCGCCGCGGGGTTCGTCGATGTCCGCTGGCGCAGCCTGACGCTGGGTGTGGTGGCGATCCACGTCGGCCAGGCAGGCGCCGGGCACCCATGAACCGCCCTCCCACCGCGCGTGCCTCCACGGCGCCTCCGTCGCATCCCCGTCTCCCGTCCCCTGCCTCGTGAGCCTCGACTCACTTTCGGAATTCATCGAAGCCATCGATCGCGTCGGCGAATTGGCGCGGATCACGCACCCCGTCTCCGCACGCCTGGAGCTGTGCGAGATCGCCGACCGCGTGATGAAGCAGCCGGGTGGCGGGAAGGCCCTCCTGTTCGAGCACGTGCTCCGGCACGATGGGACCCGCTCGCCATGGCCCGTCGCCATCAACCTGTTCGGGTCGATGCGGCGCATGGCGCTCGCGCTCGGCGTCGAGAACCTCGACGACATCGGGGGACGCATCACGAGGCTGCTCGACCTCAAGGTGCCCGACGGGCTCATCGCCAAGCTCGGGCTCCTGCCGCGACTGCTCGAGCTCTCGAAGTTCCCGCCCCGGCATGCCAAGGGCCCGCCGCCCTGCCAGGAGGTGGTGTGGCGCGGGGAGGACATCGACGTGATGAAGTTGCCGATCCTCACCACATGGCCCGGGGACGGCGGCCCGTACATCACGCTGCCGATGGTGATCTCGGTGGACCCGAAGCGCGGCATCCGCAACGTCGGCATGTATCGCGTCCAGGTCCTCGGCCGCGATTCGCTGGCGATGCACTGGCAACGGCACAAGGTCGGCGCCGCGCACTGGCGCGACATGGCCGCTCGCGGCGAGAAGATGCCGGTGTGCATCGCGATCGGTGCCGACCCGGCGTCGGTCTATTCGGCCTCGGCGCCCCTGCCGCCGATGGTCGACGAGTTCATCTTCGCCGGCTTCCTCCGTCAGGCTCCGGTCCAGCTCACCCGGGCCGTCACCAACGACCTCGACGTCCCCGCCGGCGCCGAGTTCGTGATCGAGGGCGAGATCGACCCCGCCGAGCCGCTGGTGACGGAGGGGCCGTTCGGTGACCACACCGGGTTCTACTCCGAGGCCGACCTGTATCCGCGTGTCCGCATCACCGCGATCACGATGCGTCGCACGCCGGTGTACGCCACGACGATCGTCGGGCGGCCCCCGATGGAGGATTTCTACCTCGGGCACGCCACCGAGCGGATCTTCCTGCCGTTGCTCAGGCTCACGGTGCCGGAGATCGTCGACTACCACATGCCGGCCGAGGGGATCTTCCACAACCTCGTCTTCGTCTCGATCGACAAGCAGTACCCGGGGCAGGCCTACAAGGTGATGAACGCCATGTGGGGAGCAGGGTTGATGTCGCTCGCCAAGGTGCTGGTGGTGGTGGACAAGGAGGTCAACGTGCGCGATCCGCGTGAGGCGTGGTGGATCGCGCTGAACAACATCGACCCCGAGCGCGACACGCGCTTCTCGATGGGGCCCGTCGACGTGCTCGACCACTCGAGCCGCGCATTCACGTACGGTTCGAAGATGGGGATCGACGCGACGCGCAAGTGGCCGGAGGAGGGGTTCACGCGCGACTGGCCGGCGCTGATCGTGATGGACGCCGGGACGCGGGCCAGGGTCGACGCGATGTGGCCGCAGCTCGGGCTTGACGGGGGGACGCCATGACCACGGCCGCGTCGCGGGAGCGCGAGGGGCAGACGATGGGCGGCGACTCGCTGCTCGTGCGCTACCTCAACTTCGTCAAGCTGCCCCACACGCTCTTCGCGCTGCCATTCGCCCTGGTGGGCGCGACCCTGGCCAGCTATCGCGTGCCGGTGGCGTGGCCGTCGCTGGGCTGGATCGTGCTCGCCTTCACGGCGGCGCGATTCGCGGCGATGGGGTTCAACCGGATCGTCGACCGGGAAATCGACGCCCGGAACCCGCGGACGGCGGCGCGCGAACTGCCCGCCGGGACGCTGACGCTGCGCCAGGCCGCGGCGGCGGTGCTGGCGGCGTCGGCGACGTTCATCACGGCGGCCTGGCAGCTGAACCCGCTCTGCGGGTGGCTGTCCCCACTGGCGTTAGGCTGGGTCCTGTCGTACAGCTACACCAAGCGGTTCACGCGCTGGTCGCACCTGGTGCTCGGCATCAGCCTCTCCATTGCGCCCGTGGGCGGGTACCTCGCGGTCGCGGGACAGTGGAGCGATCCCTGGTGGATGCTGCTCGTCCTCGCCACCGCGGTGGCGACCTGGGTGGCCGGCTTCGACATCCTCTACGCGCTGCAGGACCGGACCTTCGACATGGCGCAGGGGCTGCATTCGATCCCGGTGGCGTTCGGCACCGAGGGTGCGGTGCGGATCAGCCAGCGGCTTCACACGCTCACGGTCCTGTCGCTCGGCGCCGTCGGATGGGCGACGGGGGCCGGGACCCTGTACTGGATCGGCGTCGCCGTCGCGGCCGTGCTGCTGCTGTACGAGCACACGCTGGTGAAGCCGGACGACCTGCGGAAGCTGGACGCGGCGTTCTTCACCATGAACGGGGTGATCTCGATCGCGTTCTTCGGGTTCGTGCTGGCCGAGCGCCTGCTGCGGCGCGGCGCATGACGGGGCATCCGCTCGTCGTGGCCATCACCGGGGCGTCCGGGGCGCCGTATGCCGTGCGGCTGGTCGAGGCGCTGGTCGCGGCGGGGCAGCCGACGTGGCTGGTGGTATCGGATCATGGCATCCGGTTGTTGCGCACCGAGTCGGGAATCGACTCGGTCGAGGCGCTCCGGGCCCGCGTGGGTGTGGCGGCGTGGGACCGGGTCGTGCGGGTGTTCGACGACCGGGACCGGGGGGCGCTGCCGGCCTCGGGATCCGTCCTCACGGCGGGCATGGTGATCTGTCCGTGCTCCATGGGCACGGTGGCCGCCATCGCGCACGGGACGTCGCGCTCGCTCGTCGAGCGTGCGGCGGACGTGACGCTCAAGGAGCGACGCCGGCTGGTGGTGGTGCCTCGCGAGACGCCGTACAGCGACATCCACCTCGACAACATGCTCCGCCTGACGAGGGCGGGCGCGGTGGTGCTGCCCGCGTCCCCGGGGTTCTACCGCCGTCCGACCCGCGTCGAGGACCTGGTGGACTTCGTCGTCGGCCGGGTGCTCGACCATGTCGGCGTATCGCACGCGATGCCCCGCTGGGAGGGGGGAGTGGAGGAATCGTGACGCCGGGGACCTCAACCCCCGGTCCGCCACCAGTCACGCGTCTCGGCCTCATCTCCGACACCCACGGCCTGGTGCGTGCATCCGTGCACGATGCCCTGGCGGGCGTGTCCCTGATCCTCCATGCGGGTGACGTGGGCGGGGACGATATCCTCGACGAGCTCTCGCTGATCGCGCCGGTCCAGGCGGTGCGCGGCAACACCGATCCGCCGGGCAACCCCAGGCTGAGCGAGGCCCTCAGCCTCGTCATCGAGGGGATCAGGATCCACGTCAGCCACGGCCACGAGCTGGGGGCGCCCAAGCCGGATCGCCTGCTGGCTCGTTATGCATCCGACGTCATCGTGTACGGTCACACGCACCTGCCGGTGGTGGTGCAGGCCGCGGGCCGGCTGGTCGTGAACCCCGGCGCGGCCGGGCCGGCGCGCTTCGCGATCCTGCCGAGCGTCGCGATCCTCGAGATCGGGCAGGGAAAGGCCGACGCCCGCATCGTCAGCCTTCCGGCGACGTAAGCGATCGATGTGAGCGGTCCGCCCGCCGTCCCCGATCATCCGACTCCCGACGAGTTCCTCTGGGGCTGGGATCCGACGCCAGGCATCGTCTCGGTCTGGGCCGATGCCGGCGGACTGGCCACCGTATGGCGGCGCCGGCCGGGCGTGGAGGGCGCCGTCCGCGAGGAAGCGCGCTTCCGCCCGTGGCTGCTCCTCGACCGGCTCGATGACCTCGCGCACCTCGGCGACCGCCTGCGGCCCGCCGCAGCGGGAGGGACGGGTATCACCTGGCGCGAACTTGCCGGACACGGCGCCCTCCGCTTCCTGGTCAGTGCGCCGGACGCCCGCACGCTGAAGGCGGCCATCCTCCACGGGGCACGGCAGCGCCTGGGTTCCCGTATCTCGAGCCTGCGTGACCTGGGCGCGGAATCTGTGCTCTCGCTGCCGCCCGAGGAGCAGTACCTGGTCGCCACCGGCCGGAACTACTTCCGCGATCTCTCCTTCGACGACCTGCGCCGCCTGCAGTTCGATCTCGAGACCCAGGGCCTGGACCCCGCCACCGACCGGATCTTCATGGTCGCGGTGCGCGTGCCATCGGGTGTCGTCCACCTCCTGGAGGCGGAGGCGATTTCCGATGCCGGCGAGGCCGGGCTGATTCGCCGGCTCTGTGCCGTCATCCGCGACGCCGACCCGGACGTCATCGAGAACCACAACCTGCACGGGTTCGACCTGCCGTTTCTCGTCAGGCGCGCGTCCCTGCTCGGGGTCCCGCTCGACCTCGGTCGCATCGGGCCACCGGGGCTCCGCCAGCGCGCAGCCTTCCGGGGAGCGCCTGACGAGTCGGGACGGCGCGGGCCGCGCCGGGTGCGCTACGTCGTGCCGGGGCGCGAGCTGATCGACACGATGGACGCCGTCTGGCGCTACGACTTCGCGACCCGTGAGCTGCCGGGCCACGGCCTGAAGGCGGTGGCGCGCCACCTCGGGATCGCCGCGCCGGATCGCGAGCTGATCCGCGGCGACCAGGTCTTCCAGGTCTACACGACCGACCCGGCTCGCGTGAGGCGGTACGCCGGCGCCGACGTCGAGGAAGTGAGCGCGCTCGCCCGCCTGCTCGGTGGCGCCGCCTTCGCCCTCGCGCGGATGGCGCCACGGCGATACGAGCGGCTGGCCGATGCGGGCGCGGCGACCGGAGTGATCGATCCGTTGCTCGTCCGCGCGTACTATCGGGCCGGCGCCGCCCTGCCCGCGCACGACGAGGGACGCCAGGCGCCGCACGCGGGCGCCGCGCTGTACCTCTTCGCGGCCGGCGTGGCCCGGCGCGTGGTGAAGGCCGACGTCGCGAGCCTCTATCCGTCGCTGATGCGTGCGTTCCGCATCGGGCCGTCGCGCGACTACCTCGGCGCGATGATCGCGATGGTCGACCAGCTGGTCGAACTGAGGCTGGGCGCCAAGGCCAGCGCACGCGCGGCGCCGCCCGGGTCCGCCGAACGCCACACGCATGAGGCGACCTCGGCGGCCATGAAGCTGGTCGTGAACTCGGCCTATGGGTACCTGGCGGCCGGCGGTGGGCTGACGAGGTTCGCCGACCTGGATGCGGCCAATGAGGTGACCCGTCGCGGTCGCGAGATGCTGGCGCTGATCTGCCGCGAGCTGGCCTCGCGTGGCGTGACACTGCTCGAGGCCGACACCGATGGCGTGTACTTCTCGGTGCCGCATGACTGGGCGGAGGCCGACGAGCGCCGCGTCGTGAGCGAGGTCGCTGCGCTGTTGCCGCCGCTGGTCCAGCTCGAGTTCGAGGGCCGCTACCAGGCGATGCTCTCGCACGAGCCCAAGAACTACGCGTTGCTGGGGTACGACGGGACCCTGGTGCTGAAGGGAGTCGCCTTTCGATCGAGCCGCGCCGAGCCGTATGGTCGCGCGTTCCTGCGGAGGGCGATCGCGTCCCTGTTGGCGGGCGATGTGCAGGGCGTCCGGGACGCGTTCGTGAGCACCGTCGACGCGCTGCGACGCCGGGAGGTGACGACCCACGATGTGTCCTCGCGCGTCCGCCTCACGAAGAGTCCCGACCGGTACCAGGCGATTCGCGAGCACCGCCGCGAGGCGATGTACGAGGCGTTGCTGGCCCACGGCCGGGATGACTGGCGGGCCGGCGACAAGATCCGGGTCTATCGCGCCCCGGACGGGTGGCGGGTGGCGACGGAGGACGACGACCCGCGCGACTACCACGTTGAGCACTACGTCCGAGCGCTGCGGGACAACTACGGGAGCCGACTGGCGCGAGCCTTCAACGGCGAGGGCTTCGCAGCCGTGTTCGCCGATCCGCAGCAGCCGTCGCTCTTCGAGACTGACTTCGCCGCCATGACCCCCACCCTGACCCTGCTCCCTCCCGGGGGTTGAGCCTCGAGCCTCGAGCCTCGAGCCTCCCCCCCAACCAACCATGCCGGCACCGTGCGTGTCCAAATCCCCATGACCCTGGATGCCCTCAAGCAGGACCTGCACTACGCGCTGCGTGGCCTGCGGACGAAGCCGGGCTTTGCGGCCGCCGTTGTTCTGACACTGGGACTTGGCATCGGCGCCAATGCCGCCATGTTCGGCATCGTCGACCGGCTCCTGTTCCGGCCCCCACCGATGCTGAAGGACCCGGCGACGGTGCATCGCGTCTACATCCATCGCGTGTTCCGCAACACGGAACGGGCCGGTGGCGTGAGCCAGTATGCGCGCTTCCGGGACATGGCGACGCTGACCAGCTCCTTCTCCCACTCCGCGGGCTTCACTGCCCGCCAGATGGCGGTGGGCGTTGGCGATGCCGCGCGCGAAATGCAGATCGGCGTCGTGAGCGCCGCGTTCTTCAGCTTCTTCGACGCGCCGACGGTGCTCGGCAGGTACTTCACCGACGCGGAAGACCAGACACCGTCGGGTGAGCCTGTCGTGGTCCTGAGCCATGCGATGTGGCAGGCCCGCTTTGGCGGCAGCCGCACGGTTCTCGATTCGGCAATCCAGATCGGGCCCACCACGTACAACGTGGTTGGTGTCGCGCCCGAAGGCTTCGTCGGGCTGTGGCCCGACCGTCCACCGGCGGCGTTCATCCCGATCACGAGCTATGCGGCTGGGCAGGGCTTCCAGCCGCGGGGATCAACGTGGTGGGAGACCTACAGCTGGGGCTGGATGGACATGATGGTCCGCCGGAAGCCTGGTGTCACCGAGGTCGCTGCCAATGCCGACCTGACCAACGCGGCCCTCCGGAGCTACGAGAAGCAGATCATCGAGCAGCCGCGCGTGCCCCCGATCACCGTTGCCAGGCCGCGCGGGACCGTGGGCTCCATCCTGTCTTCACGCGGACCGAACGCATCGGCGGACTCGAAGGTGGCGACGTGGGTGGGCGGGATGTCACTGATCGTCCTCCTCATCGCCTGCGCCAACGTGGCCAACCTCCTCCTGGCGCGCGCACTGCGTCGCCGCCGTGAGATCGCCTTGCGCCTGGCCCTCGGCGTCAGCCGGGGTCGGCTTGCGTTCCAGTTGCTGGTGGAGAGCGTCGTCCTCGCCGCGTTGGGCGGCGTCGCCGGGATGGTCGTGGCCCACTGGGGTGGCGCGGCGCTGCGAGCGGGCCTCCTCCCGCAGAGCGAGGCCGCGGGTGGCTTCCGCGACCTTCGCACCGTGGCCTACGCGGCAGCGGCCGCCATCTTCGTCGGGCTGCTGACCGGACTGGCGCCCGTCTTCCAGTCGCGGCGCGCCGACCTGACCAACGACCTCAAGGCGGGGACGCGCGAGGGGACATACACCCGGTCGCGCACGCGGGTCGGGCTCCTGGTGTTGCAGGGCGCGCTTTCGGTCATCCTCCTCGTCGGCGCTGGGCTGTTCGTCCGCAGCCTGCAGAACGTACAGCACCTGCGCCTCGGATACGACGTCGACCCGATCGCGATCGTCGAGATGAACATGCGTGGCGTGGAACTCGACAGCGGCCCCCGGGTCGCGCTGCGACACCGGCTGCTGGAGGCGGCCACGTCGATGCCGGTGGTCGAGAACGCGAGCTTCCAGGTGGGCGTTCCCTTCTGGAGCACCTGGTCGGTGGGCCTGTGGGTCGAGGGCATCGATACCGTCAGCCGGCTCGGGCAGTTCAACATCAATGCCGTGTCGCCCACGTTCTTCGAGACCATGGGCACGCGGCTTGTGCGCGGGCGCGGCGTCGAGGCCGCCGACCTGGCGGGTGGGCAGCGCGTCATGGTGGCCAGCGCCGGCATGGCGCGCACGCTGTGGCCGGGACAGGACGCGCTGGGCCAGTGCGTTCGCGTCAACGCCGACACGATGCCGTGCACGGTCGTCGTGGGGATCGCCGAGGACATCAAGTCGCAGAGCCTGCGGCCGGACTCGCAGTTCTACTACTACGTGCCGCAGACGCAGTTCAACCCGCAGTCCGGCGGCCTCTTCCTCCGCACGCGGGGTGATGCGCGCCGGCACCTCGAGGCGATCCGCGCCCGCCTGCAGCGGGAGATGCCCGGGGCGTCGTACGTGACCCTCCGGCCTTTCAGCGAGATCGTCGGGCAGCAGACCCGCTCGTGGCGGCTGGGCGCGACGATGTTCGTCGCGTTCGGGATCCTGGCCATCGTGCTGGCCGCGGTCGGGCTCTACAGCGTCATCGCGTACAACGTCACGCAGCGCCAGCACGAGCTCGGCGTGCGCGTGGCGTTAGGCGCCCGCGCGCCTGACGTGGTCCGGCTGGTGGTGGGCGACGGGCTGCGCGTCGCGGCCGTTGGCGTGGCGCTGGGGACAGGGGTGGCCCTGTGGGCCGGGAAGTTCGTCCAGCCGCTGCTCTTCAGCGTGTCGCCGCGCGACCCCGCGATCTTCACCGTGGTGGCGGTGACACTGGTGGGAGTGGCCGTGCTGGCGAGCTGGATGCCCGCGCGACGGGCCTCCCGTGTCGACCCGAACGTGGTGCTGCGCTCGGACTGATCGCGGGCGGGCGGGACGCTCACGGAGGGCTCCCGGGTGCGCCGAGGGCGTCGACGTCGTTGCTGGCGGACGGTCCCCGGAGGCTCCGGTCCATCTGGCGGATGGCGCCGAGGTGGTAGGCGAGGTGCACGATGCTGCTGATCATCCCGGTGAGGTCGGCTTCCGCTGACTCCCGCGGTTCCCGGATGGCCGCGAGCCACCGGCGCGATTCGTCCGCGAACGATGTGCGCAACCGGCGCCATTGCTCATCGGTCACCGTCGTGCGTTGCCAGCTCGCCTTCCAGTCCGCCTCCTTCCACGGGTTCTCCCCCGCCATCCAGCGGTTCATGAGCGAGATCCCGTAGGCGACGTGGTCGACGTGCGCGGCGATCGATGCACCGCCGTTCACGATGACCGAGGCCTCGGACGCCGTGAGCGAGTCCAGCGACCGGACCATCCCGCGGTCGCCGCGATTCAGCATATAGCCGCCTGTCGACGGAGGTCCATCGAGCAGTTCGGAGAGCAGTGTCGCCAGGGGGGCCGCGATGTCGGTGGTATTCATCGCCCGTTCCATTGATCGATGAGGAGGGATTCGACTTCAGCGTCGCGACCCGCCGACAGCAGGTCAACCGGTACCCGGCCAAGCCGCGACTGCGGCGTGTTCAGCCAGCGCTTCACATCAGTGTCGCACTCGAACAGGTCGCGGAGCACCGCGAGGACGAAATCCTCGGGCTCCCCGAGCCAGACATCGAGTTCCTGGCGGCCGAGCCGGACCATTGTGTCACCCATGGAGGTCGTGAAGGGGACACCGAACATAAACCGAAGATGGGCCGTGGGCAAGGGCGCTCGTGCACAACGAGGCTCAGTAATGCGAGAGCGGCGTCGCCTTTTCCATTTCGGCTGGATGCGCCTTGAACCAGGCGGCGATCACGAGGAGCTCGTCGACTTCGTGTCGCGGGATGCTCCGTGGGCCGGTGAGCGGCGTATCGGAGGCGACGCGCCGGATGGCGTCCTGAAGGTGTCCGCTTTCGCTGGCGGAACGGGGTGCCGGCAATTCGGCACGCACCACGCCGCGCCGGATGAGGTAAACGCGATGGTCACCATCGATACCATCCACGGGGTAGGCGAACGTCAGCGATTCGGCAGCGAACCGCATCCGGTCGAACTGGTCGCGCAGGTCCTCGAGCCGTTGCCGCTTGTCGCGAAGGGCACCGGCGCGCTCGAACTCCAGCCGGTCGCTCGCTTCCTGCATCGCCCCGGCGAGGCGCTCGATCGGCCCGTCATTGGTGCCATCGAGGAACGCCCGCGCCTGTGCAACCTTCTCCCGATAGGCAGCGGCCGACGGCGCGGCGACGCACGGGCCCAGGCACTTGCCGATCTCGAACCGGATGCAGCCGGGCGTTCGCGGCGGCGCGATGAACATCTCCTGCTGGTCGGAATACCGCATGCGGCGGTCGTGCGTGCAGTCCCGCAGTCCGAGGGAGTCGCTCAGTTCACGGAGCGACTCGCCGAGGCGCTGGGCTCCCACGAACGGGCCGTACACGACCGATTCCCCGCGCGCGCCGGTTCCGCGGAGCACCACGAGACGGGGTGCCGGTCCCCGCGTGATCGCCACGAACGCGTAATGCCGGGCATCCCGCTTCATGGCGTGATTGAAGCGCGGGCGCAGCCGCTTGATCAGGCGCAGTTCCTCGAGGAGAGCGGCGAACTCGCTCGGCACGTACGACCACTCGATCGCGGCGGCCTCGCGAACGATCCGGGCGCCCTTTTCCTCCGGGAATGCGGCGCGGAAGTAGCTCATGAGCCGCGTGCGCACGCGCTTGCTCTTCCCGACGTACACGACCTCGCCGCCCTCGGACACCATGCGATACACGCCAGGGCGGTCCTCTGCCTGGCGCTTCACCGTGGACTTGAGCTCCAGCAGGCGATCCTCGAGCGCGGCGGCGGTCGCCGGCATCAGGACTGGCACCGGTGGCAGAAGACCGTCGCGCGCCCGTCGATGGCGTGGGTGTCCGTGAGGCGCGCGCCGCACCGGGCGCAGGGCTCGCCACCGCGCCCGTACACGGCGAGCTGGCTCGCGAATCCCCCGCGGGATCCGTACGCGTCCCTGAAGTCGCGGAAGGTCGTCCCGCGCGCGGCGATGGCGCGCTGGAGCACGTCGACGATGGCGTCGCGCAGGCGCGCCGCCTCGTCACTCGTTATGCCACGCCCCGGGCGCGACGGGTCGATCCCGGCCGCCCACAGGGCCTCGTTGGCGTAGATGTTTCCGATTCCCGCGAGACGACGCTGGTCCATCAGGAGCTTCTTCACCGGCTGGGCGGAGGACCGAACAAAGGCCGATAATGCCACCGCGGTGAACGCCGGGTCAAGCGGTTCCGGGCCGATGCGCGCCGAGAAGGCCGCGAGCCCCTCGTCGTCGAACCAGGACACGGTGCCCAGCCGCCGCACGTCTCGATAGGCAAGCGTCGAGCCGTCGGTGAACCGGAACCGGACGGCGTCGTAAGCGTCGTCAGGCACGCCAGGGTCGCGGACCAGCAGGCCGCCGGTGAAGCGGGGAACGACGACGACGTGGCGCCCCGGGCCGAGGTCGATCACCACCGCCTTGGCGCGCCGCCACACCTTCTCGATTGCATGGCTGGTCAACCGCTGCCGCAGGGATCGCGCCGTCGCGCCGCGCAGCACGTCGGAACGCGGGACCTCGATGCGGTCGACCACCCGGCCCCGGACGATCGCGTCGAGGTCACGCGCCAGCGTCTCGGTTTCAGGGAGCTCCGGCACGCCGCTGCTGTTCTCGCCAGCCAATGTCGCGGCGCAGGACGCGACCCTCGAAGGCCACAGCCTCCGCGCCGGCGAGGCTCTTCCGCTGGGCGGCGGCGAAATCCGGCGCCAGGGCCGTCACCGTCATCACGCGCCCGCCGGCGGTACGCAACCTGCCGTCGGCGCCCCGCGTCGTGCCGGCGTGGAACGCCAGGACGTCGTCGGGCATCGCGCTGAGGTCGATCTCGTCCCCGGTTCGTGGCGACTCCGGGTATCCCGCCGCCGCCACGACCGTCGTCACCGCGGAGTCCGTGGAGAACTCGAGCTCGCCCGCATTGGCGAGGCCACCATCCACGGTGCACCGGACCAGGTACGGCAGCAGTGGCGACGTGAGCAGCGGGAGTACCACCTGGGTCTCCGGGTCGCCGAACCGGCAGTTGAACTCCACCACCCGCGGACCGTCGGTGGTGAGCATCAGTCCGCAGTAGAGCAGGCCGCGGAACGGCGTGCGGGCCTCGCGCAGCGCGCGCAGTGTCGGCTCGACGACGGTCCGGCCGACAGTGGTGATCAGGTCACTGGTCGCGAGACTGACCGGCGCGTAGGCGCCCATGCCCCCCGTGTTCGGCCCCCGGTCGCCGTCGAGCAGGCGCTTGTGATCCTGGGCCGGCACCATCGCGCGGTAGGCGGTCCCGTCGGTGAGGAAGAAGATCGACAGCTCCTCGCCCTCCATGAACTCCTCGACGAGGATCTCGTCGCCGCTGGTGCCGAAGCGATGCGACGCGAGCATGTCGTCGATGGCGCGATCGGCCTCGGCGATGCTCTCGCAGACCATGACGCCCTTCCCCGAAGCCAGGCCCGAGGCCTTGACGACCACGGGCGTTCCGAGCTTCCGGACTGCCTCACGGGCCGTGGGGATGTCGCCGTGCCAGGTTGCCAGCGCGGTCGGCACGCCGGCGTCGAGCATCAGTTCCTTCGAGAAACGCTTCGATGACTCGAGCCGGGCGGCACCCGCCGTCGGTCCGAACGCGCGCAGGCCGGCGACGTTGAGGCTGTCGACCAGGCCGGCAGCGAGTGGCGCCTCGGGACCGACGACGGTGAGGTCGAACTTCCCGCGCGATGCCAGGCGTACGACACCGTCGAGGTCCGCCGCCGGGATCGCGTGGCAGGTGGCCACCGCCGCGATCCCGGGGTTTCCCGGGGAGCAATGCAGGTCAACCGTTGGATCGTCGTGCTTGAGCTTCCAGGCAATCGCGTGCTCACGACCGCCCCCGCCGACGACCAGGACCTTCACTTCTCCTCGCTCGACGTCTTGAACGCTCCCTCGAAGGCCTCGCGCGCGCGGCCCAGGACGCCGGAGATGGTCGCCATGGCGTCTTTCGCCTGGTCCCCATAATAGCCGGCGGCGTCCTCGAGGTCCGAGGTCAGCGGCGGCGACGAGGCATCGTCGCGGCGGCGGTAGTCACCGCTGACGATCTTCGCATACTCTCCGCTGTCGATCCAGCGCTGCAGCTCCGCGGCGCGCACGGTCCCGAACGGGTGGGTCCGGAATGCCGTGTTGATCACCTGCCAGACGCGGTCCGCGACGTTCCCCTGCGTCTCGTACGCGCGCGCCTGCACCTGGAATTCCTCGACACTGATCTGGTCGTCGTACTTCCGCCCGCCGGCCATCTTCAGGAACGTGCTCATCGACGTCTGCGGGTCCTGCGTCGACAGCAACCCGGCCCGGTCGGACGAGAGTTCTGCCTTGCGATACCATTCCATCAAGGCGAGCTGGAACGGGAGGATCGCCACGCCGGCCAGGAATGGCAGGTTCTGGAAGCCGATCGTCATCAGGATGATCGCGATCGTCGTGTACGTCGTGTGCCCGCTCATGATGTGGCCGAGCTCATGGCCGAGGATTTCGCGCTGCTCCTCGGGGTCGAGCAACTCGAGCAGACCCGAATTCATCACGATGAACGGCTTGTCGAAGCCGACGGCGGCGGCATTCACGAGCGGCGTCTGCGTGACGTACAGTTCCGGGACCTCCGGCCAGTCCATCGTCTCGAGTACTTCCTGGTACATCGCCCACAGCCTGGGCCGCTGGTTCGGCCCGATCTTGACCGCGTTGGCGAGGAAGAGCTGACGGATCCCGATCTCGCCGAAGAAGGCCGCGATGCGCCGGACGACGATGTCGAATCCGGGAATGGACCTCAGGGTGTTCAGCGCCGCACGATCCGCGGGATGCTCCCACGCGGTGGAGGCGATCTGGACCAGCTTCTTGCGCTCGGCCATGGGTCAGACTGGGAGAGGGGAGACGAGAGATGGGAGACCGGCGTTCACTACGGATCGGCGTCGCGTCCGGTGTCGCGGCCAATGGGGTCAGACCCCAGGGC
>JAUQWM010000019.1 GCA_030835125.1 Gemmatimonadaceae bacterium
CGGACGCAGCCGTCCGACCGCGCGCGCGACCGGGATCCCGGTCAGTCCGCGGCAAGCGCCGGCGCCGCGTCCCGGTGCCGGTGGCGGTCGAAGGCAGTCGGCTTCTCGAGCGAGTGGATCTTCTTGGCGCTCGCCGAGGAAGTGTCGGGCGCGGGTGCCTTGCTCGGACGAGCGAACGCTACGCCGGACTTCGGCGCGAGGGACCGCTCCTCCTGGGGCGGCCCTTCCGGCTCCGCAGCCCTCACGCGATGCGGGCCATTGTTCTCGAAGTTCCAGGCGGCCGACGCGACCATTGGAGCCCCCAGGGCGACGGCGCCGATCAGCACGACCGGAACCACACGATGCAGAAAGCGCATGTCCTCTCCTCTTGGAGGCCGCCCGCTCCGGTCCAGGAGCGAAGGCGGCCGTCTCGTGCTGGAATACGCACGGTTGCTGCGTTGGGTGACACCGCGTTCGCTTGGGTTACAGCGTGCGGAGTCCGAGGCGGCTCAGGCGGGAGTGCGAAGCCGCGGAAGCACCCGCCGGACGGCAAGGGGGATCGCAACTCCGATCGTGGAACCGAGCGCGAGGCCAACCGTCCAGGAGATCAACGTCGGCTCCGTGCTCCCGAGCGACTGCACGGCGAACGCCGGCCAGATGATCACGAAGAGCAGCGAGGCCGAGAGGATCGCCCCCGGCACGACCCATCCGATCGAGATCGCCAGGAAGGAAGCGACGCCGCCCGCGATGACCGCCAGGCAGAGGCCCAGGCACAGCGTACTCGCCTCGAGGCCGAGCTGGTTCTGGGCCAGCGCACCGATGGGCGTCCCGACCCACCACTCCAGCATCATCGGATGCGGGCAAGCGATCCCCATCACCGCCGCGATCGCGAGCCCGGACAACGCCAGGGCCGATGCCTGAGCGACCGGAAATCGGTCCGAGCCGATGCGCAGGAGGACGAAGGCGTAAACCACCACGAGCACACCGGACCACACCGCAGCGCAGATCGCGAGGTGCATCGGGTCGATCTGGTCGACCGACCCACGCGCAAAGAGCGCCACGGCGGCGCATGCCGACGCAACGCCCAGGAGTGCCGCGACTCCGAGTCGGCGCACCGTCCGCAGGCTCGTGCGGTCGATGTCGCGGGAGAGAGCGTCACGAATCCCCAGCCGAACGCCTTCGCGAACGGCAGCGCCTTCCTGCACGGTGCCGAACTCGTCCTCCGACATCAGCGCCGTTTCCCACCGAGCTCGCGGAGTCGTCGCAGACTCCGGGATCCGACCGGCTTGATCGCGCTCACGGACTTCCCGAGCCGCGCCGCCAGATCCGGATACGTCTCGCCCTCTACGGCAGACGCCCAGACGACCTCGCGCTGGAAGGGATCGAGATCAGCGAGGAGGAGTGACGCCAGCTCGCGTTGACTCGTCCGCCGCTCGGGGTCCTCGCCGCCCTGCAGCTGCTGGAAGCTCTCCTCGTCTGCTGCGAGCGGAAGCCGGTGACGCCGGCGAAGGTCGTCGTGCCACACGTTGCGAGCCACCTCGAAGAACCATGGCGAGAAGCGCTGCGCCGAATCGAAGCGATCCCGGAAGCGGTGCACCCGGAGGAACAGCTCCTGATGGAGATCTGCAGCGCGATCGGGACAGCGCGACCGACGCAGGAAGAACGCGTAGGCCGCGCCGTCATAGCGCGCGAACAATGCGTCGAAGGCATTGGACTCGCCCCGTGCGTAGCGGTGCATGAGCGCGGCGTCAGGGTCGATCACGATGGATCCTCGTTGCGGAGAATACGCGGGCGGCCGAACCGGGGTGACAGGCCAATCCGGCTCCCCACGGGGCGCCCGCTACGCTTCGCCCGCATGGGCCGCCCTTGGACGGGACACCTCACGATCGGCGAGGGTTGGGCCCTCTTCGTAGGGGCCTCCGGGGACAACGAGGCGCATGCACACCACGCGCTCCAGCTCGGCGTCTCGGCTGGGTCGCCGCTGTCGGTGACCTCTCACACCGGCCCCCCCACCCGGGCCTGCGCGGTCGCCATCTCAGCGCGAAGGCCTCACAAGGTTCAGGTCGATGCCGCGCGCCTGGGGCTTCTCTTCCTGGATCCCGATGGCGATCAGGGGCGAGCCCTCGCGAGACTTCTCGAGCCATCCGGCCTGGCGAGCGTTTCGGGTCCTGCGGTCGAGGCGCTTCGTAGCGCGATCGAGGCGGTCGACTTGCAAGAGCTCAAGGCCGCCGGAGCTCGCGCGATCGCCGCGAGTATCGTCTCGCTGTGGCTCCCGAATCAGACGGAGGGCGGCGCGCGGGAAGTTGCGAGACCGGCCGTCGACCCGCGGGTCGTCGCGGCACGGCTCCTCGCCCGCGAGAAGCTGTCCGCTGGGCGCGTCCGAGTCGCGGCCTTGGCGGAGTCGGCCGGGCTTTCGCCCAGCCGGTTTGCGGCAATCTTCCGGCGCGACACCGGCGTCCCGCTCCGTGCGTTCGTGCTCTGGGCCCGCGTCCAACGAGCGGTCGAGGTCGTGGCCGCGGGCCACTCGTTCACCGATGCCGCATTGATGGCAGGCTTCGCGGACGCCGCGCATCTCTCCCGCACCTTCCGCCGCATGTTCGGAACCACGCTCTCGGGCGGCGTTGGGCGCCTCCGGATCGCGGTACTCAGGTCGTAGGGCCGGGGCCACCTTCTCGCTCCGTTGCAGTCGAATCGTTCAAGACGACCGTCGCGGCCCGCCGCATCCTCTGCAGAGTCAAAGAGGAGGCCGACCATGATCCTCAATGCCGTCGAGAAGGCGCTGATGAACAACCCCGTGCGCGCGGCCGTCCAGCGCACCTACGAGGCGCGTCTTCTCGAACGATTGGGTGGACGCGTCGAGGGCGGTCGCGCGCTCGAGATCGGCTGTGGTCGCGGAGTCGGGACCGAGATCGTCCTGACGCACTTCGGAGCCAGGCACGTCGACGCCTTCGACCTGGATCCGGACATGGTGGCCCGCGCGCACCGGCGTCTCGCCCGCTTCGGAGATCGGGTGCGGCTGTGGTGCGGGGATGCGACGGAGATCCCAGCCGAAGATTCCAGCTACGACGCCGTCTTTGATTTCGGGATCATCCATCACGTCCCGGCATGGAGGGAAGCGGTTCGGGAGGTTGCGAGGGTCCTGAGACCAGGGGGCCGCTTCTTCTTCGAAGAGGTGACGCGGCACGCGCTCGACCGCTGGGCCTATCGGCGGTTCCTGGACCATCCCAGCGAGGATCGGTTCAGCGGCGCCGAGTTCGTGGACGAGCTCGAGCGCGCGGGCTTCGCCGTCCCGCGCTGGACGGAGCGCCTCTTCGGAGACTTCGTCTTCGGTGCGGCGCTCCGCGCGCGCGCGGCGGCAAGCCCCCATGCGTGAGGCTATCCGCAACGCCTTCAAGCAAGAGATCACCTCCGCTGTGCTCGCGGAGAAGGAGCGCGATCTCGCACGAGCGTGGCGCCATCTGGAACGCGCACACGTTCTCAGCCAGGCGTATGCCTGGGATCATCTCTGCGTCCATGCGCGGATGTTCTTTTTCGCTTGGCGGCGCCGCGACGTCCGGGAGCTACTCGGGCAGCTCCCTCGCCTCCTTCTCGCTGCGCCCGGATCGTGGACCGGGCGCGCTCCTCGAGGCAACACCGGCGGCGCGAACGTGGGCATCTTCACCCCGATGGCGATCCCGCCGGACCTCGCGTCGTTGCTTCGCGCGGGCAACGAGCCTTGTGAGCAATCGAAGCCCGGGAATGTCGCCGACGCGACGCAGCGACGGGCTCGCGGCGAGTAGAGTCGGTGGCGACGGAGGACACCGATGATCAGACGTCTCGCCATCTGGGTCGTGTTCCCGGTACTCCTGGCTGTGGCGGCACCAGCGCAAGCGGAGGACCCATCGACACCGCCGGTCGCAACGAGCGACCAGGTCGAGAAGCTGCAGGCGCAGTTGGAGCAGATGAGCAAGGAGCTGGAGAGCATGCGCAAGACCGTGGACAGCTCCACTCTCCCAGCTCAGCAGCGGCAGCAGATGATGCACCACATGGGAGAGATGCAGGGACACATGCACGGAATGATGTCCGATTGCTGCCGGATGGACCCCGGTAGCTGCCCGGGTCACCTGGCACGCCTCCCTCGCAGCCTCGACCCGAGCGCGCCGCCGTAGTCCGGTGGACCGCGATATACTGCATCCACCCCTGAGATGACCGGCGCTCCCGCCTTCGGGAACACGTCGTGTCCGCCACCCGCCTCTATCGACTCCCCTCTTCGGGCGAGCGCAACACCGCCGCCGGGATCTTCGTCGGGTCGCTCGTGGGTGTGCTCGGCGCTCTGCTCGCCGTGCTCTGGGGAGGAACTCAGTGGGCCGCCTGGAAGCTGGCCTACCAGCCCGGGCTCGGTACGCCGCTCTTTGCGGCTGCCCCGAGCCAGCGACCCTGGCTGATCGGGGGCGCGCTCCTAGCCGGGGGACTCGCCCTCGCTGCTGTCGCCCGCGCGCCGTTGCGGCGATTCGTCGCTCCGCTGCTGGCTCTGTCCCTGGCCAGCGCCACGTGTGGAAGCGTCCCTGTTTACGCGCCGCGGGACTTCTTCGTCTTTGAACTCCGCTACGGCCAGGTCGCCGCGACGGAGTCGATCTGGCGCACGGGGCACTGGCTGATCGGCGTCCCTGCCCATCTGATCTTCCTCGTCGGCCTTGCGCTCGCGGTGCGACGGGCCCGCAAGGTCGGCGGCCGCACGGACAGCCACGGATCTGCTCGCTGGGCCGAGGCCGAGGACATCGAGCCGACGGGGCTACTACACCCGGCCGGCGTCTACGTGGGCGGATGGTCGCACGGCGGCCGCACGCTTCCCCTGCGCTACAGACGGCCCTCAGCACGTCCTTGGCTTCGCACGCGCGCGCTCCGGCAAGCGAACCGGGCAAGAAATCCGCCCTCTCCACCGCCTCCTGGCCGAGACCGAGACACGCCTTACTACGGATCTCGGACGCCAGGTTGGCGAGCTCGAGGCGTTGCGCTCCGCCGTCCGGCGGATCGAGGTGATGATCGATCGGCAGTACGCCGGCTTGATGCTCTGCCTGCCAGATGTCCCCGAGGACCGCGAGGACGCGCGCGCTCGCGGTGCACACCGCCGGTACGAGGCGTGGAAGGAGGCGGTGCGGCACCTGCTGCACCGCGCCGGCAATCTCGCCTGACTGACGTGCAGCTCAGCTGCCACGACGCCACCAAGTCAGCGCGCCATCGAGGTGCCGACGCGACGGCGTCCAGCTGCACGCGCGACCGCGAATCGCCGTCGTCTGGATCCTTTCCAATGTAGCCCACTCTTGGCCCACGCTCCAAAAGATGGGCCAAGAAAACCATTGCGCGTTCGCGGGCATACAGAAAAGTGGACCGCATTTATCTTGCTATCGCATTTCCTCTCCGCCATCCCTCTCCCTTGTCACACGGAACTGCGACTCCACACCCGCGATTGATGTTCCGCGCCGCTGCAAGCCGACTGCCGGGTCAGCTACCGCGCAGCTACCAGCGAGCTGCCAAGCCGCTGCAGTCACGGAGCAGAACAAGGCCCCCCAGCGCGCGCTCAAACGCACGCGGATCACACGGCGCTGGTGCTCGCCGGATGGTCAGTGCGCATTTCGCTCATCGTGAACACCCCGATCGGCGATCGTGAACAGGGTGGAGCGTCGCTGGTTGGTTTCAGTCGTTCCCCGGGGACTCCTTCCGTCGCGAGGGTCCTTGTAGCACGAGCGGGTGGGCGTTGTGGAGC
>JAUQWM010000020.1 GCA_030835125.1 Gemmatimonadaceae bacterium
GGCTCGCCTCGAAAGTGGCGAGCCGCTTCTGCTGTGAATGGGTGCGCTTTGCGCCAAGCCCCCTACCATCCCGGCTGCAACGTGAACCCCCACACGCCGCCACGACCGGGCCGCTGGAAGGGACGCGCGTAGTAAACCTCCAGCACCGCGAACCCGAACAGGTTCAGTCGCGAGGTAACCCCCGTCGACATCACCGGTGTCCGATCCGCGGAATTCGACGCGGACGACCAGACCGGTCCGCTGGTGCCGGTCCAGGCAACACCCGCGTCGAAGAACGGCGCGATCTCGAGCGGCGGAAAGACCGTCTCGATCAGGCCATACCCGCGCGAGCCGAACACCGGGATCCGGAACTCGAGGTTCGCGACGCCGACACGGCTGCCCAGCAGGCGATCGAACTGCGGGCACGAGCTGTTGCCCAGCGAACCGGCGCCCGGCTGGCAGTCCGACGAGGTGAACGACTCGTACGAGTAGCCACGCACCAGCGTCGGGTCGCCCAGGAACACCGAGCCGATCCGGTCGCTGTCCGCATCCCGTCCGTAGCGACCGAAGTGGATCCCCCGGAACGCCAGCGTGAAGGAACGCAATTGCGCATACCGGCGAATGTCCGCCAGGTACGTCTGGTAGTTCAGCGAGCCGATCGTGGGGCTGGCCTCGAACCGGTAACGCGTCCCGGCGATCGGCGAGGTGAATCCCATCGTCGCGTCGTCACCGACGTACGCGACCGACGCCACCCCGAGGCCCAGGGGCGGCGGGGCGTCCAGCGGGATCACTTCGCCTTCGCCGATGAGCGGCCGCGACTCCAGGTAGTAGTCGTAGCGCTCGTACCCGGCGCTCATCTCGATGCGGTTCGTCGAGCTTCTCGCGAACTGCGTGAGGAGCGAACCTCCCGTCCGGGCGATGTGCGCCAGCACGTAGTCCAGGGAGTTCTGCGTCGCGCTGCCGTAGCCATAGAGGTACGCGGCGCGCTCGAGGTTTACGCCCCACGTCCAGCGACGCTCGGAATTGATGTACAGGACCTGGCCGCCGATGTCGCGCAACGTGCCCGATGCCTGCAGCGCCACGCCCATGAAGTGGTTGCCGAGGATGTCCGAGAAGTACGCCGAGGCCCCGCCCTGCACCGTCGTGCCGAACGGGCCACCCACCCCCACGCCGAGCGATGGCGGGCCGATGTAGGCGAGCTTCATCCCGGCGCGGTACGGGCGGTCGGTGATCGCCGACTCGTCAGGCAGTCCCGCGTCGTAGTTTGTCACATATTGCGCCACCACCCGGCCCGCGTTCACCCCGGCGCCCGGGAGCACCGCGGCGCTCATGTCCGTGCTGGCGACGGCCATCACCCGCTCGCCGGCCGTCTGTGCCTGGTCGAGGGATGCGAGCATCAGCCCGCCCTCCTCGAACACCGAGAACACGGCCGTGCCGGTCCCGCGCGCCACACTCAGCGCCGGCGACATCTCGGCGATCCCGGAGACCCCGGTGGCGGCGCGCGTGACCTGGTACAGCGCGCCACTCTCGACTTCCATGCGGTAGATGTCGCTGTAGCCGCCGCGGTCGGTGACGAACAGGATCGACTGGCCGTCGGGCGTGAACTGCGGGCTCACATGCTTGGCTCCCGCGAGGCCCGGCAGCACCCGCACCCGCCCCGACATCGCGTCGACGAGCGCCAGGCGCAGCGGTGCGTGCGACAGGCGGCGGAAGTCCGACCCGGGCTCCGTGCCCTCCGGGATCGGGCCTTCACGGTCGGTGACGAAGGCGATCGTCGCGCCGTCGGGCGACCAGGCCGGCTGCAGGTCGGCAAACTGGTCGTTGGTGATCCGCCGCGTCATGCCTGACGAGAGCTCGAACAGGTACAGGTCGCTGATGCCGCCGCGCATGCCGGAGAACGCCAGCCTCGACCCGTCCGGCGACCAGGCGATGGTGCTCACCGCGCCGACGCCCTCGGGCTTGATGCGGCGCTCGATGTCCCGTGACTCGACGTCGACGATGTCGATCTCGTTGTCGCCATCATTGTACGACACGAACGCCAGCTTCTTCCCGTCCGGCGACCAGCTGCCGGCGGAGTAGAGGAAGCTGAGCGCGTCGAACCGCGACGACAGGCCCGGCGAGGCAATCGTGCCTTTCTCTTCGCCGGTCGCGGCATCGGCGAGCTTCAGCTCGACACCCTTGATCCCGCTGTGGAAGTACGCCACGAGCCGGCCGTCGGGACTCACCGCCGGCCCGACATAGTACTCCGGCCGGCCCTTCCGGGCCGCCAGCAGCGTGCGACCCGTCTCGCGCGGCGCGGTCCGACCCTCGATGCGCGGCGTATACGCCGCGCGAATGGCATCATGCCACCGCCGCGACAGCGAATCGCTGCGGAGGCTCAGCACCCGCTTCGTAGCCTCGTCAAAGCCGAACTCGAGCGACGCCCGGAAGAGCCGCGGGATTGCCTCGTCGCCCCAGGTACCGCCGATGTAGGCCCACAGCGCCTCCCCATACCGGTACGGGAAGTACTTCCCGCTCGTCGTCAACTGGCTGATGGTCGGCAGGTCGTTGCGCTGCAGGGCATCGCGCAGCCACATCGCCGTATGGGCGTCCTCCGGGCCGACCGACAGGTACTCTGCCATCCCTTCCACGAACCAGAGCGGACTCCGCTCGAAGTTCATGTTCTTCTCGATCTTGTTGGCGATGTCGTACTGGAAGACGTGGACCGCCTCGTGGCCGAGGACGTGATCCGTCTCGGCGTAGTACCCGGTCATCGGCATGACCATGCGGTCGAGCAGGGACTCGGTCACGCCCCCCGTGCCCTCGGTCAGCTCGCCGCTGATGACGTTGGTCTGCTGGAAGTCCGGGTGGTCGGCATACAGGATGACCGGCTTTCGTGCCGACAACGGGTGCGACAGGAGGCCGGAGAGACGCGTGTTCCAGCGCTCGAGCATCCGGGCGGCGTCCCGGGCCGCGGTCTCCTCCTGCTCGTAGTAGTGGACGTCCCAGTGCGGCGTCCGCAGGATCTCGAACTTGAAGCGCTCGTACGGCACCTTGTTCCGGCCGAAGTACTGGGCCTGTGCCAGGGTGGGGAGCGCGAGGCCGAGGGCGAGGCACAGCGCGGCGAAGCGTGAGGCCGACTGCCGGTTCCGGCTGCTGGGCGATGTGGTCATGGTGCGGTTCTCCATCCGGATTCGACTCGGGGGGCACCTGCGATCCACCGTGTCGCACGGAAAGTTCCAGCGTGGGTAGGCACGTGCGACCGGTTCCGTCGCGCGTGCCTGCTTCAGGCCGCGTCCCGGGCCCGCAGTACTGACACGCCTGCTTCGGCTGACACCTACGCGACGCACAGCCGACTCGAGGGACAGGGTGCGGCGTGACATGGGTGTCTTCGCGGATCGTCCAGCCCGGTCAGGCGGCGGGCGACTCTGCCGTCGGGCGCTGGTGACTCAACCCGTGAACGCCGGACGCGGCCACCATGGCAATGGCCGCGTACATGAAGAGGCCATAGACACAGGCCGGATAGCCGAAGATCGTGCCGGGGGCGCCGGGCGACGGGCAACTCATCGCCGATGCCCCGAACAATTCCTGCCAGGTCAGCGTGCCCGAGAAGACGACGCCGCCCAGCGCGAGCACGAGGACGGTCTTGAGTGCGGTTGACGGGCGCATGCATCCTCCGCGGGGAGCGGTGCGGAATCAGTTCGATGGCCGGTGATGCTCTGGAGGGACCGGCGCTCCATCGAAGCTGGGTCCTGGCCCCGGACCGGGCAGTCAGGGGGAATGCGCCCTGGTGTCGGGCGCCAGCCGTGGCTGGGCACCTCCTGCCGTCCGGTTTGGACGTGGCTGGGGCTCACGCGTGCGAAGAGGGCCGTGGCGTGGTGCCACGGCCCTCTCTGCGACGGCGAGATCAGATACGTTCCCGCTCGACGTTGCCGTCGGTCTCCGACTCGCGTTCCGTCCCCCGGTTGCGGTCGCGCTCCGGGCCCTGGTCACCCTGGCGCTCGCGCGACGGGTTGCCCCCGTACTCGCGACGCTCGCCCTGGTCCCGCTCGGGCTGCTGCGTGCGGTCGCGCTCCCTGCTGGGTTCGTTCCGGTTCGGGTCGTTGTTGCGGGAGGGCTTGTTGGGATTCGACATGTGCCTTCCTCCAGGTCATGGCCGGCGACGTGCCGGCACTGTGACGTAGCACCCCAATCGATGATGACCGGTTCCGGCACTCAACCATGCCGAAACGTCCTCGACCACATGCCTAACGTTTCCCGCCACCCGCCTCAGCGGTCAGTACCCCTTGCACTCTGCACTCTGCACTCTGCCGCGCTCACACGTCCCGTCGAATCTCCACCTCCGACGCCCCCCGGCTGCCGGCGCGAAACGTCTGGCCACCCAGCGATTCCAGCTCGGTGCGGAGCCGTTCCGACGAGACGTCCTCGGTATTCACGGTGAGCATGACGTCGCCGCGCTCGACCAGCGGGCCGTAGAAGGCGGCTTCTTCCTTCGAGAAGTCGGCGCGGGCCATGGCGCCGGCCAGCGCGCCCGAGGTGCCGCCCACCAGGGCCCCGGCCGCCGCCGCCCCCGCGGTGGCGCCTAACGCGGATGCCAGCGGGCCGGCGGCGATGAACGGGCCCACGCCCGGGATGAGCACCGCCGCCAGGCCAAAGAGCGTGCCGACCCCCACGCCGGTGATGGCCCCCTTGGCGATGCGCTCGCCGGCGCGGGCTTCCGGACGCCTGTCCAGCTCCATGTCCTCCACGCGCCGGGCGACGATGGAAAGGTGCGAATCCGCCACGCCGCGACGGCGCAGCTCGGCGATCGCCGCGTCGGCTTGCGCGTGGTTCGCAAAGACTGCCGTGACTCGAGCCATCGGGACTTCCTCCAATCCGGGGTGAGGCGAGGATGAGCGAACGTTCCCTGTACCCGAGGCTCGCTCCACGGTTACGCCGGTCGGCAACGCCGCGCACAATTGACGTGCCTGCCTGACGCTGATAGACATGAAGCCGCTGGCTCCCGACCGCGCTCCGTCGAGCGGCTGGCGATGCCCGCGACCACGACGTCCTCTCCGCGCCCCGCGTGCCCGAGCCCGCCGCTGCTCCCCTCCGTTCACCGCAAAAGCGCGCTTCCCGCTGGAGGCGTGCCGTGCTCGGGCTCGTCACCCTGGTTGCCTGCGCGACCGTCGCCGATTCTCTGTGGCCGCGACGAGAGACGTTCACCGACTTCGATGGAGCCGTCATGGGCCGGCTCGATGCCGAGATGTGGCGCTCGTATTACGAGCGGCGCCCGGTGAGCCTCTTTCGCCAGCTCGCGCGCGGTGAGTCGATCGGCGCGGCGGACTGGGAAGCCATCCAGGACCTCCTGGTGCGTGGCTGGGCCGTGCTCTCGACCGGCGTGCGCTCACGGTGACGCCGCGGAAGACGTTCGGCCTGGAGGTCATCCGGTTCCACGAGAACCTGCGATTGCCCGACCTGACCGGACTTGGCGTGGACGCGCTGCTCCCGCTGGACGATCCCGCCGCACGGGCGACGACGCGGGCGTTCTACCGGAAGTTCTTCGGGGATCGCTCGCCGCGGACCTTCGTGATCGGCATCAACCCGGGGCGTTTTGGCGGCGGGACCACGGGGATTCCCTTCACGGATCCGGTCTCGCTCGAACGGCAGTGCGGCATCGCGAACCCGTTCCCGAGGCGCCGTGAACTCTCGGCGGAGTTCGTGGAAGCGTTCATCGAGAGGATGGGCGGGCCGGCGCGGTTCTATGAAAGGTTCTTCATCACGGCCGCGTCCCCGATCGGGTTCACGAAGGACGGCACGAACTGGAACTACTACGACGATCCCGGTCTTTTGGCCGCCGTCAGGCCGTTCATCGTGCAGTCGATGCGGGACCAGCTTGCGTTCGGGGCCCGGCGAGAGGTGGCGATCGTCCTCGGCACGGGTCGCAACCTCGCGTTCCTGGACCGGCTCAACGAGGAGCACGGGTTCTTCAAGCGACTGGTGGCGCTCGAGCACCCGCGGTTCATCATGCAGTACCGGCGGAAGTCGTTGGGCAGGTACCTTGAGAAGTACGAGCGGGCCTTTCAGACTGTCGCCAGCCCTTGAAACACCCATCAAGGGAAGTGCCACGTCGTTTACCGCAGATTCGTCGCGGGCTGATCCAGGACAATGCTCGAATGCACCGTCTTCGACGGATGATTGGTCTGTTCGGTGCGCAACTCCTGCTTCCCGGTTGCGCAGACGTGCACATCGACCATCTGTCACCAGGTCAAAGCGTCGTCGCATCGTGCACGCCGGTGCGCCTTGCGTTGGGCAGCCTGGCGTTGCACCGGCCGAAGGCCGTCGCCAGGGAGTGTCCAGCGGGTTCTGCTGACCATCCAGGCGACGTCGCGCTCGCTGTTTCGCCGCAGGGAACGGTGCAGTCGCCAATCATTCGTGACAGTGCGGGCGTGCGCATCATCGAGAACGGTGCACGCATGGACGCGCCGATTCGTTTCGCTCTCGGTGCCCGGCCCGCGTTTGAAGTGGGGGGACTGGAGGATTCGGAGAGCACCGAATTCAACCACACGGCGGGCTATCTGAATGGTGTACGCCTTTCCGATGGACGCTTCGCGGTCATCGATGTGAATCGCATACACTATTTCGATTCCAGGGCACGCCGCATCCGTGTCGTGGGCCGCAATGGCAGCGGACCTGAGGAGTTTCGGTACCTTACGGCCCTTTGCCGGACCACCGGTGACACACTGGTGGTGGTCGATTCCCACAATGGCCGATTGGCCATCATTGACAGCAAGGGGAATGTGAGCAGGACCTTCCCGACCGGCGACACGCGCAGTCTGGGGTCCGGGTCTTGCCTTGGGGATGGATCCATGGTCGTCGTGAGGCCGATTGGCGGCGGGATCGCGCGGGATCGCCGCGGACGCCTCATGAGGCTGCGCCTCGACGGTACGACGGCCAACGTCATCGGTGAGGTGATTCTCCACCCTGTGAGTCTCGTAACGCAGGTCGTACCCCACGTCGCGACATTCCGACAGAAGGTGTTCTTCGGTGATGGGGCTGCGGGACAAGTGCTGGTGTTCAACGCGACCGGCTCCCTGTCGGGCATCATTCGGACCAGGACAGAAGGCTCCCGATTTCTGACGCAGACGTCGACGAGCGCATACGGCGAGCTAACGTCCAGGGTCCTCGAGCGGCCAGCGTTATCGCTCGAATGCGTGCAGAAGCGCCAAAGGAATGGCCGACCTTTCGCAGTATCGCTGTCGACTCGGATGGCAGATTGTGGGTTCAGGACTATGAATCACCACGCGGCCAGGATCATTGGACCGCTTTCGATTCAGACGGCCGAATGATCGGCCGGCTCAGGATCGAGTTTCCCCTTCGTGGCACCCTGACGTTTCAGGTGATGGGCTTCGGAAGCAGCGAGGTTCTCATCCGGCGCCTCGACGCGGACGGGGCCGCGCACCTGTCGATCTTCCCCGTGTTGCCGGCTTCCTCGCCGGCCAAACCGTCTCCGATACCAGGTAGCCGGTAAGGGTTGTACACGGCGCTCCGATACAAGTGGTAGATCGGGGAAAAAGGCTGAGCCGGCGTACCCCACCGGCCGCGAGAACGGCCAGCACAGCGATGGAGCGATCGGAACGCTATTTCCTCAAGGAGTGCATCTGGGAGCCGGGGTGAGTTGAGCGACATAAGGGATTGTTGCCTGCGGATCTGGATCAGCGGAGAAGGCAAGACTCCATCCCAACTCGGCCCCGGGGGCAAACCTCTCGGTAGCTGCGACGAGCACGTGGTCGTCGGAGAGCGTTAGGGTTATCTCGTCGGCCAGTGTCGATGTGAGCGTGTCGGCGCGCACGAACTCTCCCTCGTTACTGACCTCGGTCACCACAATCTGCCACCTCTCAGGAAACGCCAGACACGCTGTTGGTCCGGTGATCTCTCCCATTACCTCGGCACCTCGGGGATTCTGGGGGATATGGTAGGCCCAGACAAACGCCCGTACCTGAATCGTCCTGCAGCCGCCGCCGTCGCACAGCGGATTGGCGACAAGCACCGTTGGCGGGCGTGGGGCCGCCGGCTCGGTTGACGAGGAGCACCCGGCTCCCACCAGCCAGAGCAAGGCGATGACCAGTCGCAACGGTCGAGTCCTCAGAAGCATTTCTGCTTCCTCCCGACGGCCCTCTTCGCGGACATTCATGGTGGATTGCGAGCAATGGGGCGACAGCACCATACCGAATGGACGGATCACAGCCACCCTTTCAATGTCACGGGACGCCACCGCGCCCCCGTACGGCGGGCGCTCGAATCCGTCGCTTTCCAGGAGACCCACCAAAGTCGGCTGGCCTGACGTCCCCCGGAATAGCAGGACAAGTCGAAACTGGAGCAGCTTGTCGTCCGCGGTCCTCCACCATGAGCAGGAAGCAGGGATGATGAAGCGATCGAAGTACTCGGAGGAACAGATTGCCTATGCCCTCCGCACGGCCCATTGTGGCACGCCGGCTCAGCCATGTCTGCCGGCAGCTCGGGATCATCGAGGCGCGCTTGCTACATCAGTTGACCCATAGACGCCGCTGACTGGTCGGCCCTACCATCGTGCCTGTCCACCACAGGAGATCACGAAGGTCGTTGGTCAGGTGCTGCCGGTTCCTTCCGTCGGCAACCGGACCCGGTCAGTCGCAAACAGGCACTCGATGCCCTGCAGACGGCATGCGATGCCCTTCCGACGGCGATCGATGACCTGACAGGCGCGCCGGATGATCTGGGGCGGTCGACCAACGACCTGACAAGCGCGCCGGGTCGGCTGACGGGCAGTAACTCTCCCCTTGCAGCGACGGACAGTGCAGTGGCACGGCGGACAAGCGCCCTGTCGCAGCGGTCGTGCCCCCTGACCGCCAGTCCACGCGAGCTGGCAGCAGCGCCATCCGAGGTGTTGAGCGCAACGGGTCGCCTGACGACGGGTCTGGTCGCCCTGCCAGGCGCGACAGATCACCTGATGAGCAGGATCGATGACCTGAGCGGCTCCGCGGATCGCGTGTCACGGGCAGCGAATGACCTGGCACGTGCACGCGATGGGGTGACCGGGGCGTTCGATCGCCTGAGCGGCTCGGACGATGACCTCGACGGGCACGACATGGTGCCTGACAACGAGGCCGCCTCCCCTGCACGCGAGGACGTCTCCCCTGAACGCGCGACCGTCTCCCCTGCACGCGAGGACATCTCTCCTGACAGCGGCACCATGCGCGCTGACTTGCCCATAGACCGCTCTGACCACTGAACTGTTCCCGGTTTCGGCGCGGAGGACGCGCGCGCCGGCTCGACCACTCATCCGCGTCCAACACCCTTTCAGGAGGATCGCATGAAGTACCGCGAAGGCAGGGTCCTCGAAACACTGCAGAGCGTGCAGGCGTTCCCGGGCAAGAACAGTGAGGTACTGGGCGCCATCAACACGTCCGGTGCCCGCAAGACCATCGACTCGCTGGCGGCGGAACTCCGCGCGCACGCTGTGCAACAGGATGGTGGCCAGCGGAAGGCGATGGGTGAAACCGAGAATCAGCGAGTGCCCCGGAGCTGTCTTCCGTCTGCTGCGCTGTGCCCCCCGTTATCGATAATGCTCGTTTGACGTTCGAGGTCGGGTGACCTTTATCGGGACCGCCATCGCCTAACGCTCCAGGCCGATTCAGCGTCTTATCCTGTACACCCGCGCATGCTCAACCTTATCCTGATCTTTCCAGACCCCAGCCACGAAGCTCCCACCCGCGGAGTGCAGGCTGAATCCCTCGGGCATAACGACCACGCCAACCTCTCTCCCGGAGTCGCTGTACACCCGCCAACGCTCCGGATCCGCGACTGTCTCCGCGTACTCCCGCACCCAGAGCAAGCCCTCCTCGCTCAGCACGATCGCCGAATACGACGGCATCTCCTTCTGGGTAATCATGGCATCCTGTGCCCTGGCTTCTCGCTGGCGCTGCGGTCCTTGAATGCCGCGCAGATCCAGTCGAGCCGCTATGGCCCGGCGCCTCGTTGAAGTGCTGATCGGGCGCATGCCCGGAGAAGTGCGAACGCTGAAGCGACGCCGACCCAGAGCATCGTAGACTGCAATCTCAGGCGAAGAGTTGTCACCAACAAATATTCGGTCGCCAGAGGTCACGACGAACGTGCTCCTATCGAAGAGAGGCATGTCTATTGTGGCTGGGCCACCATCCGTCGGTAGCCCCTTTACCACCCGGCCACCAACGAAGTCACCAAGCACCCTGACCGTTTCACCACTCGGTGTCGTCACAACGATCTGATCGTGCATTATCAGACGGTCGGCATCGGGGCGCTCCACACTAGACCATCTGGCAACGGCGTTGCCGTTGGACAACAGTCCTTCTACAGCCGTGAGCATACGCTGCGGCACGCTCCCCCTGAATCGTACCATCCTTGCGACATTCCCGCCGTCGTCAAGGATACTGAGTCTTCGGAGCAGTTGGTCAAATGCGACAAGAGAATCGCGACCAAAACGCCTCAGCCAGAAGATCCCTTGAAACTCTCCCGGGCCGCCACCGCGACCGCCAGCAGTCCGCACCAGGAGACCAGACGGGCTGTAGGTGCGAAGCTCACGAGTTGCTTCGTCAACGACAAGCATCCGGCCCTCTGTAAGCCGGAAGACTGCGAGCACTCTATTGAACTGGTCCGTTGACGATAATGAGCCAACATCCAACTCTGGGTCGGGATCCACCTGCCACACCGATCCCTGCCGAAAGTCCGCTCCTTCGGTTCTCAACGCGCTCGCGCCGTGAGAGTCGCCGATGTCGGTGGGAGCGTTTAAGCACACAATGGCCAGCGCGTACACGCCTCGTCGCGCTGACCCAATATGCCGACTTACCACGAAGGAGCCTCCTTCTCACCGTTCAGCGAGAGACTAATAGCGACACCAAGGCACTGTTGCGATCCGAGACCCCTCGCCGTGCCGCAACCTGACCTAAGAACGCTGGTGTCACCGCACTGCGCCCGGCGCCTTGCCATAGACACTTTGCTCATCGTCTCTCCACTCACCGGGCTCTTGGCCAGCGCCTCAAGCACGTCCTCCCTCGGAGGAACCGGTAGCGACCATGAATTAACCATCACGGTCGGTGTAACTTGAATCCCGATCCGCCTGCCAAGGGCTAGATTCTGTTCCACTCGTGGGTGTGACGTAGACACTGCCACGCACTGCGCGAATGCACTCGAGTCACTTACACCAGCGTTGACAGCATAAGACGCCCAGGATTTGAGACCGAAAGAGTCCTGTCTTGCATAGACAACATCCGCAAAGGCCATGAACCTCTGCTGCTGCCCGGCTCTACCCACCGCGAATACGGCGCTGATAGTCCGCTGGGAGCAAGGTGATTTGCAGCGGCGTTAGGATCTCGCGAAGTGCGACATAGTGCCGGGCGGTATCGAATGCTGCGGAACGAGCCGTACGTATGCGCTCCGTGACGGCCTTGAGATCAACCGGATCAGGCATCTCCGACAGGTCGACGGAGAGGGAGCGCATGGTGGAATCGTATGCCGTGGCTAACCGTGCGTGTGTGTCCCGAAGAGCTCGCACCTGCTCAGCCGTGAGAAGCAGCGAGTCACTCAGCGAAATGACGAATGGCAATGGATACGCCGGACTCACACCCTCAGAAGCCATGCGTCTATAAATGGTGTCGGCAGGCGGACGTCTGCCAGGATCTCTCCTGGTTGGCCTGATGTAGGTCTTGGCCACTTTCTGCACGACATCACCATTCACGCTGACCGAGACATCCAGCGTGATGCGAAAGGGATTGGAGACTCCCGTGAACGCCGGTCGATGATTCCCAAACCGCGGGTTGACCTCATAGAGGAATCGCTGATTCGCGGGATCGAATCCACGCACGTAGTAGAGCGTGCGATCGGGGAAACCCGGCGACCCCCATCCATGAAGGTTGTCACCTCCGTGAAGTAGCTGATCGATGCCCGCCAGCGGATTGCTGAAGTTCAGCGAGACGTTCACGTAGCGAGATGTGCCCGCGCTGAAGAACCGGCGCTGCCAGTCGATCCTGGCATTCATCATGAGCCGCCAGGGCCCGTTGCAACTATTCGTCGACGCGACCTTCCCGGCCTGACGGCGGAGACACTCGCTGACTGCGCTCGGCGACGTCGCCATCAGCTCCGACATCGTGCCACTGATTTCGGCCGGTTCGTTGCCTGGGGCGAAGATGAAGGCCCTGTCATTCGACTGCCCGTCACCGTTGATATCGCCGGCGACCATTGGTGTGAAGGGGTAACCGGACTGTACCGAGCTCCTAAGGCTCATGATGATCGACGGCCGTCTCAACCAGTAACCGAGCTGTGTGCCTAGCACGTGGCGCGGAGAGAATCCCTTCGCCCACTCGATCGTGCGTGGGTCAGCGCGGGTTGCGCCATCGAATCCTCTCGTTTGCGCGCGATGATCCTGGAACATGTACCAGCCATGAACCTGCCAGCGCGACAACGATGTAGGTGTATACGGGTGCAGAAAGAGCATGAGCTGTTTTGTGTTGGACCTGAGGTCCGACACCTGGTCGATCACCCGACCGAATGCCGTCGAAAGGCGGCTATCCATACCGGTACTGAGCCCCGTGGCAGGGACGATGCTTGACGGGTTCACGAATACCGGTCGCCCGCCTTCACTGCTCATAGAGAACCGCGGCACACCACTGAAGTTGAGGTCGCGCGTGCCCGGCAGGTTCAGGTTGTGTGAGTATGTCGCTTCGATCGAATAGATCAGGTTTTTCCACGCCGAGCCCCAGTGCAGGTTTGCTCGCCAGGCGCGCATTGCGTCGTAAGACGGGTCAACCAACCTGACGGTCGGTGCGTCATCCGCGAACTCGCCAGTGCTGCCGTCGGCGCACGCACCTGGGACCAGCAGCGGATTGGTCTGATAGCTCGCCCAATCCGGAATCGGGACGGCATCGCCCAGGCACGTGATGCGCTGAATCGTCGATCCGGGAAGCCCCGTGGCACTGCGCGCATCAGCCAGTAACGTGGCCGGCATCCGAGCGCGGAATTCACCGAAGCCTCCGCGCAAGACGCCGCGCGGCGCTACGATCATCGAACCGATGTTACTCGTCGCGAAGCCGCCGCGCCCGGCACGAACAACCCCGGGATAGATCCACGTGAATCCGAAACGCGGACTGACATGCCAGCGGGATGGGGCGGCGTCGTTAGGAATGCCGAACGCCGAAACGACTCCGGCATTGCGCACCGGCCGGTCGGCAAACGTGTTGTATTCGAGTCGCGGCCCAAACACGAACGAGAGGTTGTTCCTGGGCGTCCAGAAGTCGGCGACGGCCAGCGCTCCTGTCCATTGCCCACCTTCTCGGGGGAGTGACTGGAGCGTCCGCGCAAAACTCGCCGGCCTGTTCGCTGCGAAGTCGGCAAGCGATTGGTAGGTGAACGCACCGAAGCGGCCCGCGAGGCTCTTCTGGTCGCTGCCTTCAAGCTGCGACTCGGCCAGGAACTTGAGGCGATGCGTAAGGTGATTCGCGGGTGTGAACGTCACCTCCGACGACGTCTCCCATCGCCAGGTCGACGAGGTGGCCTCGATACCGCCGTTCCCGCCGAAGCCGACTGAGGCGATGCCGTTGACACCGGTCGGATCGAGCGACGCGATACGCACGCGCCCTTCGGGTAGCCTCAAGTAGGGGCGCGCTTCCGCGCGACTAATGGAGAAACCAGTCCTCGTTTCACTGAGAACTGCCGATGCTGCGTCGAGGTACCGCGAGTAGCCCAACTGCAAGAGCAAATACCCATCGTTCCGCTCTCCGCCGAACGCCGGTAACCCGAGGGCGCTGCCACCGATTGGCTCGTCGAACGCATACCGGGCGATGCCGGTTACCGTGAAGATGCTTCGCTGGTCGGACACGAGACCGAGAATAGGAGTTGCCGTGCCGCGATCGAGTCTGAAGGCCGACGAGATCTCGGTATTCGCGCGTGTGCCGGGAATGCCGGCGGTTGAGACTGGAATACTGTTGCTGCCTAGCAGACTGAGGAACCGATCAACCGAATCGGGTGCCACGCCCAGTCGCCTGAGGGCATCCAGGTCGTGTGACAGGATGGTAGTGGCGTCCGAGGTCCTGCGTTTCAGTTGAAGGCCGCTGCTGTAGACCCACAGGTCAGGCACCAGCTCGCCGGACGCTCCAACGTTGAAGCTCGCGTTGGTGTATTGCTGCCCAAGCGCTTGAGAAGCCTTATCACCAAACTGCAATTGGGGGGTATCGAGCGTCATGTGCCCCCGACGCAAACCGATCAGGGAGCCCGGGCTGATCTCCATCGAGATGTTCGCGCCGGCAAATCCGCCGCGTGTCGGGTCAAAGGACGAACCAACGCGCGAGCGAACGTGGATGTCCCTTGGCAGCGTTCCGTCGAAGGACATGCCGCTGAGTGTCACGCGATTCGCGTCAGCACCCAGGCCGAATGCCGAGGCTCCACCGTCAGGCGTTACGGATACCCCGGGCGTGGTCAGCAACATCGCGTTAGGATCGCCCATCTGGTCGGGGGCAAGCGCACCGGTCACGCCGACGAATTGCGTGGATGTTCCACCGACATCGAAGCTGGCATCGTCATTCCTGCGCGGTCGGGGTCGCGGCACGGTGGCCCGCACCGTCGCCAGCTGTGTCACCGCGGCGCTCCCCAGCGCCGCATCCACTACGAGCGCTGTTCTTGCGCCGGTTTGCGTCATCCGCCGACGAATAGGCCGTCGATCGGCGGCGCCGATGTAGACGAGGTAGTCACCTGTTCCGTTAGGGACGTAAACCAGATACTGGCCGGCCGAATCGGTCGTGGTTCGAAAGACTTCACGGTCAGGCGCCATCGTGATGATGATGTCGGCTCCGATGATCACGCGACCACTGTCCGTAGTTACCCGTCCGCGAATGGTGTCTGGCTGGATACGCGAGCCTTGCTGTTCAGGTTCAATCGCTTTGACCACGACCACCTGACCCGAGGTGAGTGCGACCAATCGAAGCCCCGATCCACGGAGGACTTCTTCGAGCGCTGCATCCGTCCGGATTTCCTCCCGCGTCAGCCACACTGTACGCTCGGCAGGCAGAATGCGGTCGTTGTAGGTGATCGGCAGGCCGGCTTGTCTGCCAATCTCACGCAACGCGGTCTCGAGGGAAACACCGACAAGACTGACCGAGATCTGCTTCCGGAGCTGAGGAATCCCGGCGACGTCTTCCCTGGAGAGAATGGTTGTCTGTGCGCCCGTGACGAAGACGGGCATGGCACCGCACAAAGCGGCTGCGAGGAAGCGATTCATGACTCACGGCCTCCCGGTCGTATCGACCGCGGACATACGACGCTGGAGGACGACTTTGCCGCCAGTTCGGCGGACGTCCATATCGAGTGACGTTCGGAGAACGAGCAGTGCTTCATCCACCGTTTCACCGTGCAATACGGTCGTCAGGCGAACCTTTCCCAGCGCGGGATCGCCGAGCACGAAGTCTTCGGCGAACCAGCGATTCAGTTCGGCCAGGACATCATCGAGCGGTGCTCGGTCGAAGACCAGCTGCCCACGTGTCCATGCGAAGTACTTTTCAACGTCACTTACTGCTACTGGGGAGCTTTGCCCGGCTTCATCGATGGTCGCGATCTCACCGGCGTTCAGCACTACGCTGTCGCCACCCAGCGCCGAGATCACACTGGTTGCCGGCGTGGCATTCTTTCCGATAACAACCGTTCCCTCGGCGACGGCAACATCGACGCGCGGCTCGCGGCCTCGTGCCCGAACTACGAAACGCGTGCCGAGGTCACGAACCTCACCACGCGACGTTCGTACGATGAACGGACGAGAAGCGTCATGGATCACATGGAAGTACCCGTCACCATCGAGTGTGACCGTACGGTGTCTTGTCCCGAAGCCCTCATCGACGCGGAGTGTGGTTTGTGGACCGAGCTGGATCGCACTCCCGTCGGAGAGTTGCACCGAAGCACGCTGGCCGCGCTCCGTGAGATACGTCCTCGCGGCCAGCGTCGTCTCTTCGGGAAGCGCGTCGACGTAGACCCAGACTCCACCCACGACAGCAAAGACGATCGTGGCGGCGAGCGCCATCGCCCACATCCTTCGCGGCTTCGCGAGCGGATTACGGCGTGCGACTGCAGTGTGCAGTCTCGGAGGCGCGAGATCTTCGTTGACCGCTGCCGCGACGCTCTCCCAGATGGAATTGGCATTCCAGTCGGGGTGCGACTGCGCCCAGGCGATGATTTGCCGGCTCTCTTCAGTGGACGCTTCTCCCTGCAGAAACGCCTCAAGCTTCTTCGGGTCCGGCCGCGGATCGTTGGTCATGGCGACGTACCGACGCGCACCGCCCGCGCCACCCCTAATCGCCTACTCGAGCCAGTCGGCGAGCTCAGTTCTGAGTATCGCCAGTGCCCGGCTCATGTGTATCTCGACGGTCTTTGGCGAGATCTCGAGCGTTTCGCCGATTTCAGCATTGGAAAGCCCATGCGCCCGGCTCAGCAGAAAGACCTGCCTGCAGCGATCGGGTAAGATCTCGAGCGCACGCGCGAGCCCTGATCGCAAGTCTTGCTCAGCGGACGCGTGCTCCGTGCTTCGAGAGTCTGTCACAGACTGGACCTGTCTGGTAGCTTGGTCACGCCAACGCCGTTCGAGCCGGTGGTGGCGGATATGACTGATCGCACGGTTCCGCGCTGCTCTGTAGAGGTACGTCGTCAGCGCACCCCGAATCTCCCATTGATGGCGGTTCCGCCAGATCCACAGGAAGAGATCCTGGACGAGTTCCTGCGTTGCATCCGCATCGCCAATGTGGTTGTAGACGAATCCGCACAACCGATCGGCGTAGTGCCTCACGAGAGCCTCGAAGGCTTCGCGGTCACCGGCACGAATGCGCGCAATCCAGTCTGCGTCGGTGCTATTGGCCGAGTTGGCGGGATTGGCGAAACGATCCGGGATCATAGACCAAACGTACAACGCGATGGGCAGCGCGTGCTGGGCGGGACGCGCGAGGTTGTTTCGTAACCGCGTATGAGGCTCAATAGGCCCCAACCTGGCTTTGCAGGTATCGTCGGTTACTGAATGCTGCTTTTGCGCGTGCCGCCACTGTTATCCGGGCCCGCTTCCATGCTGTGTCGGAATCCGCCATTCCACTTCGGAATCGCGCAATCGCAGCTCGTTAAGGGTTGAACTGCAAGCACCTGACGGGCTCCATTCCACAAATCCGAAGGAACGAGCAGCCAGCTACTGCGTCACTAGTTCGCGAGGATTGGGAACCGGCCTGCGATGGAAGACTCGCTGACTCTGCTCGCTCGACCGGTCTATCCAGTGTGAGCTGAGTGAGTTCAGTGGGAGGAATGGAAATGGGTCATGCCGGAACAGCCCATCTCGTTCCCCAGAGTCAGCGAAACCGGACGGTGGTGGTGTTTGCCAACTAATGGTGAAAGCAATAGCGGCCCGGCATCGAGGCGACGCGCGAGCCGCTATCGAGTTATCCCGCAATCGCTTACACCAACTGGGGCGGGTGGATTCGAACCACCGACCTCCTGATTAACAGTCAGGCGCTCTGCCAGCTAAGCTACACCCCATCAGCCGCTTGCACGGCTCCTCCAATTTCGCTTGCCGAGGGGAGCCGTCGCAACTCCAGGTCGTCAAGAACGTCCCAGCAGCCCGTTCCGTTGCGCCGGCGCGCGGCTTGGTGGCATACCATTTCCCATCATTGGGGAACGGTCGTACCAAGTCTCACCAGGGAAGTGCGCTGCGTGCTGATTGCTGCTTGCTGCGGCTGGTTCTTCGGGCTCGGGCTGGATTCTGGGGCTGGGGCTGGAGCAGCAAGCTCGAGCCACCTGCGGCAGCCCCAGCAGGCAGCAATCAGTAGGCAGCTTGAGCAGTCATCACCTCGGACGCTGCAATCCCGATGAACTCTCCTCCGCCCCGCATAGAGTCCATCGACCTCCTCCGCGGCATGGTCATGGTCATCATGGCCCTGGACCACACCCGCGACTTCTTCGGCACCTTCGGCGCCAACCCGGTCGACCTCGACACTACCACCGTTCCGCTCTTCTTCACCCGCTGGATCACACACCTCTGCGCGCCCACCTTCTTCCTGCTCACGGGGACCGGCGCCGGACTCGCCCGCGCCTCTCGCGGCACCGCCGCGCTCTCGCGCTACCTCGTCACGCGCGGCGCCGTCCTCATCGTGCTCGAACTCACGCTCCTGCGCGCCGTCTACCAGTTCAACCTCGACTATCAGGTCACGCTCCTCCTCGTCATCTGGGCGCTGGGCTGGTCGATGGTCTTCCTCGGACTCATCGTCTACCTCCCGGTCCCGGTGATCGCCGGCATCGGCGCCGCGATGATCCTCGGCCACAACTCCCTCGACTCCTTCCGGCCCGACAGCCCGCTCTGGAGCATCCTCCACGCCCCGGGGTTCGTCCTCCAGGGCGACCACACGGTCTTCGTTGCGTACCCGCTCATCCCGTGGCTCGGCGTGACGGCGATGGGATTTGCCCTCGCGTCGCTCTACTCGTGGCCGCCCGAACGTCGCCGCCGGGCGCTCCTCATCGGGGGCCTCGCCGCGGTCGCCCTCTTCGTCGCGTTGCGCGCGAGCAACCTCTATGGCGACCCGGTCTCGTGGGCATCCCGCGACAGCACCGCCTTCACCGTCATCTCCTTCCTCAATACCAGCAAGTACCCGCCGTCATTGCTCTTCCTCCTCATGACCATCGGTCCGGCGCTGCTCATCCTCCGATGGGTCGACCGCGAGACGCCGTCGTTCCTGCGACCGGTCCTCGACTACGGACGGGTGCCGTTCTTCTACTACGTCTCCCACTTCTTCCTCATCCACCTGCTCGCGGTCGTCATCTGCCTGCTCCGGTACGGCGACGCCCACTGGATGTTCGAATCGCCGGGCCTGGGGCAATACCCGTTCACGCCGCCGCCAGGATGGGGATACCCGCTCCCGGTGGTCTACGCGACCTGGCTCACGGTGGTCGCCCTCCTGTATGTCCCGTGCCGGAAGATGGCCGACCTGAAGGCGACCGGCCGGCACCGCTGGCTGAGCTACTTCTAGCCGGGACGGGCCCGCGTCCGCTGGCGCATGACGTCGCGGAATTCGAGCCACCGCTGGTGGCTCGTCTTCACCCGCGCGCCGGTGGACAGCACCACGACATGATCGCCGCCGGCGTCGTGCACGATTTCGCGCACGCGGTCGAGGTTCACGATCGCGGACCGATGCACGCGCGCGAAGTGGCGCGGGTTGAGCCGGGTCTCGAGGACGTGCATGCGCTCACGATACAGGTACGAGCGTCCCCGCACGTGCAGCCGGGCGTAATATGTCTCCGCCTGGACCCAGTCGATGTCGTCCACCCGGATGATGATGTCCCTCGTCCCGACCCGGACCATCAGCTCGGCCAGGTACGCGGACTCGTCAGGCGGGCTCGCCTGTTCCCGCGCCGCGGCCTGCACGTCGGACCGCCAGTCGGCGCGTGACCGCTGGCCGAGCTGCTCGCGGGCATGGTCGAGCGCCTCGTGCAGCCGGGCCGCCTGCACGGGCTTGAGCAGGTAGTCCAGCGCCCGGACGCGAAACGCATCGATCGCGAACCGGTCGAACGCGGTCACGAACACCACGTAAGGCAGTTCGCCCCGCTCGAGCCGGGCCACCACGCCGAAGCCGTCGATCCCCGGCATCCGGATGTCGAGCAGCAGCACGTCGGGCCGCGTTCGCCGCACGGCCTCCAGGGCCTCGGCGCCGTTCGCGCCGGTGGCGACGACCTGCACATCGGGACGGCCGGTGAGTGACTGGAGGATGTCCTCCCGCGCCAGCGGTTCGTCATCGACGACGACAACGCGCAAGGGAGCGGACATGGTCAGGCGCTCCGTGCTCGCTGTCCCGGCTCCCCCGCCGGCAGGGTGACGATCACCTCGGCGCCGCCATCGTCACCATTCCGGAGCACCAGCGAGGCCGCACCGCCATAGATATGCTCCAGCCGCTCGCGGGTGTTGGCGATCCCGATCCCCTCGCGCAGGGGACGACCGTCGGGGCCGAGCGCGAAGCCCTTGCCGGTATCGGCAATGCGGATGCGGATCGCACCGTTGTCGCGTCGCACGGTGACGTCTACCTGGCCCTTCCCTTCCAGGGGCTCCACGCCGTGGCGAATGGCGTTCTCCACCAGCGGCTGGAGCAGCATGGACGGGATGAGGCAGTCGCGCGACCCGTCGTCGATGCTGACCGCCACGCCGAGGCGGTCGGAGAAGCGGATGCGCTGGATGTAGAGGTAGTCGTCGAGCAGCGCCGCCTCGCGCGCCACGCCGGTGAAGGGACCGCTGCCGGCGCCTAACGTCTGGCGCAGCAGCTCGCCCAGCCGCTGGATCACCTCCCGCGCCTCCCCGCGCCGGTCCTGCGCCACCAGCCCAGAGATCGCGCTCAGTGTGTTGAACAGGAAGTGCGGGTTCATCTGCATCGAGAGCGCGTCGAGCCGGGCCTGCGCCACCGACGACTCCAGCGCCGCCGCGCGCGCCTCGAGGCGGGCCCGCTCGACCGACTCGTCGCGGACCGCGCGCGCGAAGTCGATCGCGATGAAGACCCCCGCCGTGGCGGCGTACGTGACGATGCTCTCCAGGAAGAAGTTGCCGAAGTAGCGCTGCATCTGGTTCACGGCGGACGACGCCACGCCGGCGTGCCGCCCGACCGTGTACCAGAAGACCGCCCCGACGGCCACCACCTGCGCGAGCGAGACCATCGCGCCGAACAGCGCGTGGCTGCCGAACGACCGCCAATGGCGGCCCGTGGTGAACGGATAGCGCTCGGCGAGGAAGGCGATGAGCGGCGTGAGGACGAGCCAGGAGGTCCACCAGGGCAATGAGGAGACGAGGCCACCGGCCAGGGTCCACTCCCGGGCCGTCGCGCGCGCCAGGACGTACGACTGCGCGCAATGGATGAGCGCGAAGCTCATCCAGATCACGGCGGCAATGGCAAACATCGTGCGCCGCGCCGCGAACCAGCCGGCGATCCCGTCGTTACGGACCATGGTGAAGGATATGCGCCGAGGTGCGCGCCCGAAGGGGTCAGCGTCCCACAGGTTGCACGGCTCGTCACCTCCATTGCACGAAGCGCCACGCCCGCTGCGGTGGTGCTTTCGCCACGGCGCCGGGACGTCCTTCGTCTCCGGCACACTCACCCCGGGGTTCGCATGCGACTCGTTCGTCTGGCGCTGGTCGTCCTTCTCGCTGGTTGCGCGCGGTCGGCGCACGATGGCATGGCCATGTCCGCATCGGCGTCGCCCGATCCCGGCGCATACAGCCCCGAGGTCGTGGACGGCTATGCCCGCGTCCGCGCCGCCACGACTGCGTTCCGCGTGCTCGACTCGGCGGTGGCCGCGGGGTATCCACGCGCCGTGGCGCAATGCCTGTCCGATTCGACCCACGGCGCCATGGGCTTTCACCACATGAATCGCGCGTACCTGGACAACAGGATCGAGATCGAGCGACCGGAGATCCTGCTGTACGAGCGCCGGGGTGACGGATCGTACGCGCTCAACGGGGTGGAGTACATCATCCCGTATCGCGCCTGGCCGAAGGACTCGGTGCCGCCCAGGCTCATGGGACGCGACATGCTCAGGAGCGAACCCCTCCAGCTCTGGTATACGCACATGTGGGTCTGGACGCCCAACACGGCGGGGCTGTTCGCCGACTGGAATCCGGCGGTGCGCTGTCGCTGAGGGCGTCATCGCATGCCAATGGGGTCTGACCCCATTGGTGTCCCGGAAGGCATCCGGCGGACAGTGCGCCGGGGCCAGTGCGAAACCGGGCTGACCTCGTGTCGTAGTTCCTGCGGTCGGAGCCGTGACCCCGGGAAAGATGCCTGCCCACGAGGTGCCGCATGGACACGCTGCTGCAGGACATTCGCTACGCACTGCGCGGACTGCGCCGCTCGCCCGGCTTCACCATGGTCGCGCTGCTCACCCTGGCGCTGGGCATCGGGGTCAACAGCGCCATCTTCGGGATCGTCAACGCGATCCTCTTCCGCCCCCTGCCGGTCGAGCGGCCGCAGGAACTCGTGGACATCTACGGCCACACGGCCACCGCCTCCACCCACGATACGCATTCGTACCCGAACTACGTCGACTATCGCCAGCAGAGCACCACGCTCTCTGGACTGGTCGCGTACTCCAACTTCTTCGCCCACGCATCGATCGAGGGGAGTTCCGAGCTGGTCGTGGGTGAGCTGGTCAGCGACAACTACTTCCAGGTGTTAGGCATCCGGCCGGCGAGGGGCCGTGCCTTCTCGACCGGGGACTACTCGGCGGACGGGGCGAACGCGGTGGCCGTGCTTTCGAACGGGATGTGGCAGAGCAGGTTCGGGGGCGACCCCGGAGTCGTCGGCCGGGAGTTCCGCATGAATGGCCGCGTGTACACGGTGATTGGCGTGGCGCCAGCGGCGTTCGGCGGCATGATGCCGGCGGTGACGGCGCAGATGTGGATCCCGACGGCGATGGCCGAGCAGGTGGAGCCGCTGGGGAACAACCGGACCTCGGGTCGGTCCGTGGGGGAGTCGCGGCTGGAACGGCGTGGCCAGCACTGGCTCTGGTTCAAGGGCCGCATGAAGCCCGGCGTCACACCGGCCCAGGTGCGTGCCGAGTTCGAGACCATGGCGGCCCGCCTGGCAACGTCGTACCCCGAGACCATGGCGCAGGAGCGCGTGACGGTGGTGCCGACGAAGGACGTGCGCATCAACCCGGATGCCGATCGCGCCATCGCGCCGGTCGGCTTCGTGCTCATCGGCGCCGTGTCGCTGGTGCTGGTGGTGGCATGCGGAAACCTGGCGAACCTGATGCTGGCGCGCGCCGCCGGGCGCCGGCGCGAGATCTCGCTCCGCATCGCGCTGGGGGCGGCGAGGCAGCGACTGCTGCGCCAACTGGTGACCGAGAGCATGGTGCTGGCGATCGCCGGTGGCGTCGTGGCCGTGCCGGTGTCGGCGTGGATCGCGGCGGTGATCGCGCGCGTGCAGCCGCCGCTGCCCCTGGACCTGGGACTGCAGATCGGGCCCGACTGGCGGGTGCTGGCCTTCACGCTGGCGACGGCGATCGCGACCGGGCTCCTGATCGGCGTGCTGCCGGCGCTGCGCGCCTCCAGGCCGGACCTGGTGCCGGCGCTCAAGGACGCCGGCGAGTGGATGGGTGGCAAGCGGCGTCGGGTCGAGCTGCGTGACGGGCTGGTCGTCCTGCAGGTGGCGGTGTCGCTGGTGCTCGTGGTGGCGGGTGCGCTGCTCGTCAGGAGCCTCAACGTCGCCGCGCGCGTGGACCTGGGCTACGACGTCGATCGTATCGCGTTCCTGTCGATCGCCGGGGAGATGAACGGGCTCGAAGGCGACAGAGCCGGTGCCTTCTTCGAGCAGGGACGGCAACGACTGCTGGTGATGCCGCAGGTCGAGGCTGTCGCGCTCGCGAGCCGGGTCCCGCTATCGCTCAACAACAACGGCTTCTCGGTGTTCATCGACGGGCACCAGGCGTCGGCGAGCGACGAGCCGTACGTGATGGATGGCGCGTACGTGGACGAGCGCTATGGCGAGGCGATCGGACTGCGCCTCATATCAGGGCGCGGCATCGAGGCGGCCGATCGCGTTGAACAGCGTCGCGTGGCCGTCATCACGGAGTCGATGGCCCGCCGGTACTGGCCCGATCGCGAGGCGCTGGGGCGCGACTTCAGGCTGCGCTTCGAGGGCGACCCGTGGCGCGTGATCGGCATCGTGGCCGACTACAAGGTGGACACGCCGGGCGAGGATCCCAAGCCGTACATCCACCTGCCACTCGGCAGCAACGACGGATTCGCCAACTACGTCGTCCGGACGCGACTCCGCGCCGAGCCCCTGGTGGCGAGCTTCGAGCGCGAGCTGCGGACCCTGAAGCCCGACCTCGTCTTCCTGGACACCGGCGCCCTGCGCGAGCTGGTCGACGTGCGACTGTTCCCCGTGCGGGCCGGCGCCTGGCTGATCGGCGCCTTCGGCGTGCTCGCCCTGGCCGTGGCTGCGGTCGGGCTGTACGGCGTGATCGGTTACTCCGTGAGCCGCCGGGTGCGGGAGATCGGGATCCGCAAGGCGTTAGGCGCGGAGTCCCGCGAGGTGGTGGGGATGGTGATGCGGGAGGGCATGGTGCTCGTGCTCATCGGCGGCGCGGTGGGCGCGGGGCTGGCGGCACTGGCCAGCCAGGCCCTGTCGAGCGTGCTGTTCGTCGGTCCGTTCGACATCCTCAGCTTCGGCGCAGCCTTCGCCGTGCTGGTCGCGGTGGCCGCCCTGGCGAACGCGGTGCCTGCATGGCGTGCCTCACGCGTCGACGCGATGGTGGCGTTGAGGCATGAGTAGACTTGAGGCTTGAGGGTCGAGGCTTCAGGCTTGAGGTACGACCGTCACCCCCCAAGCCTCGACCCTCGACCCCCAAGCCTCGACCCTCGACCCTCGACCCTCGACCCCCAAGCCTCGAGCCTCAAGCCTCGACCCTGAATTCCATCCTCGCCGTGAAGTGACGCAACGCGGATGGCTGCTCAACGATCCGCATCCCACGGATCGAACCCGCGCGGGCGTACACATACGCCAGCACCTCGGCGACGAAGTCCACGTGGCTCTGCGTGTACACCCGCCTCGGGAAGGCAAGCCTGACGAGTTCCATCGCCGCCGGCTTCTCGCTGCCGTCCGGCTGGAGCCCGAACATCATCGAACCGATCTCGACGCCCCGGATGCCACCCTCGAGATAGAGCACGCATGAGAGTGCCCAGGCGGGGTACTCGGACTGCGGGATGTGCGGCAGCATCGCCTTGGCGTCGATGTACAGTGCGTGCCCTCCGGCCGGCTGCATGATCGGGATGCCGATCTTCACCAGCTTCTCGGCCAGGTACTCGATCGACCGGATGCGGTACCGCAGGTAGTCCGAGTTGAGCGCCTCGCGGAGCCCGACGGCAACCGCCTCGAGGTCGTATCCGGCGAGACCGCCGTACGTCACGAACCCTTCGGTGAGGATCAGGTTGTTGCGGCATTTCCGCGCCAACGCGTCGTCGTTCACCGCCAGGAACCCGCCGATGTTCGCCATGCCATCCTTCTTGGCGCTCATCGTGCAGCCGTCCACGAGGCTGAACATCTCGTGCGCGATCTCGAACGGGGTCCGGTCCGCATAGCCCGGCTCGCGCAGCTTGATGAACCAGGCATTCTCGGCGAACCGGCAGGCATCGAGGAAGAACGGAACGCCATGCCGCTTGCAGATGTCGTGCGCCCCGCGGATGTTCGCCATGCTGACCGGCTGGCCACCGCCGGAGTTGTTGGTCACGGTGAGCATGACGAGCGGCACATGCCCCGCATGTTCCTGCAACGCGCGGTCGAGCGCCGCGAGGTCCATGTTCCCCTTGAACGGGTGCAGCGTCGCCGGCTCGCGCCCTTCGGGAATGGGCAAGTCGAGCGCCGTGGCGCCACGATCCTCGATGTTGGCGCGGGTGGTGTCGAAGTGCGTGTTGTTCGGGACCACGTCGCCGGCCTTGCACATCGCCGTGAACAGGATGCGCTCCGCGGCGCGGCCCTGGTGGGTCGGCAGCACGTGGCGCAGGCCGGTGATGTCGTGGATGGCCTTCTCGAACGTGAAGAAGGAGCGCGCGCCCGCGTAGGACTCGTCACTCTGAATCATCGCCCCCCACTGGGCCGCCGAGAGCGCGCCTGTGCCCGAGTCCGTGAGGAGGTCGATCAGGACGTCGGTCGCGTGGAGCAGGAACGGGTTGTAGTGCGCCGCGCGGAGGACGGCCTCACGCTCCTCACGCGTCGTCTGCCGGATGGGCTCGACGGTCCGGATGCGGAAGGGCTCGATGATGGTGTGGGGAAGCATCCGGCGAACATCGCTGACAGACGCGCCTCACGTCATCAGGGTCAGCCCGACAACGAGCGCAGGGGCAGAAGGCCCTCGGCCCTCTGTCCCCTGCCCCCACCTCTGACCTCTGGCCTAGCCTCCGACCTCCGACCTCCGACCTCCGACCTGACGCTACTTCCCCACCAACTCCTTCAGCGCTTCCTTCACCCGGGGATCGTCAAACTTCCCGAGCGCCTGGATCGCCCGCCGGCGGTTCGACACGAGGGGGTCCGTCTTCGCGATCGACACCAGCTTGTCCGTCGCAACGCGCGTGCCGTTGGCCGACAGTTGCGCGATCAGGGTCGCGCGCACCTCTCCATCCTCGATCGCGTCGTACAGGGAGCCCAGGTCGGCCGCCGAAAGGCCGAGTCGCTCCGACAGCGAGATCGCGCGCTTGCGCTGCTGGATCGGTGCGTTGTTGTCCCGCGCGATCCCCACGATCCAGTCCCGGCTTGCCTTGCCGCCGATCGTCGCAATGCCACTCATGATGGCGTCGCGCAACCGGTCGGAGCCGACCCGCGTGTACAGCGAACGCAGGTACTCGGCATCCCGTGACGTGGCATAGGAACCGGCGAGCCCATTGATCGCCGCAACGCGCGCTTCCTCGTTGAGGTTGGCGCTCTCCGCCGCGCTCCGCAGGTGGTCGTGCGCCCGCGGGTCGCCGGAATTCGCCATCATCTCCACCGCGCGACGCGCCAGCCATGCCTCGGTCGTGCCGGTGGTCATCGCCACCAGCGCGTCCAGGCTGGACGACGACTCGAGGCGCGACAGCGAACTCAGGGCCTGGTCGCGCACCGTGCGGACTTCATTCTCGTCCCGCGCGATCGTCACCAGCGTGCGACTCACTTCCTCCGCCGAAAGCTCCCCCCGCTCGCCGCGCCGCCTGACGACCCAGGACAGCGCGCTCCGGCGCAGCTCGCGCGACCGATCCACGTTCCGGGCAATCGCGAGCAGCTCGCGCGTCACCAGCGCGCTGTCGGCCAGCGCGGCCGGCATGATCGCCTCGCGACCGGGCCGGCCGTCGATCCTTCCCGCAATCCCCAGGAGCCACGCGGCCGCCTCACTCGCCGGCACCGCGCCGAGGTTCGTCGCGCCGGGCTCCTCGGCCACCGGGCCGGCGTAGGTGTTGATCCGGAGGACGTCCCGGCCGTCACGCACCAGCAGGACCCGGATCGGGCCGCGCTGGCATTCCATCGATCGCACGCCGTCGTTGAACGATCCCATCCACATGTCGTCGGCGCGGATGTAGGTGCGGCCGTCGCCGCAGACATCGGCGCGCGACGCGAACTGGAACGTCACGTTTCCATCGGGAGCGCCGGATACCCGGCGATCCAGCGTCTGGGCACAGGCCGGGACCGCCGCCGTCACCAGCAGCGCGAACCCCGCCGTCGCCCGCAGGAAGCTCGTCATTTGTTGATGATCTCCAGCAGCATCTGCGTGGCCCTGGCGTCGTTCTTGCTCGAGACCGCGTTGATGGCCGCGCGGCGCAGGGAAGGATCGGTGCCCGTCTTGACGATCTGGATCAGCTTGTCGGTCGCGGCGTCCTCCTTCCGCTTGCCCAGCACGCTGATGATCTCGCTGCGGAACCGCTGCTGCGTCGCGCCGTCGTAGAGGCTGCTCAGGTCCGCGACCGACATCGACTCGCCGATACGCCGCATGGCGGTGGCGCGGATCTCGCTCGGCTGGTTGTCGTCGCGAGCGATCGTGGCCAGCCACTGGTCCACCTCGGGTCCGCCCACCCGCACGATGGCGGCCAGCGTGCGGGTCTTGAGCGACGTCGTGGTCACCCTGGCGTACAGCGCGCGCAGCCAGGCGACGTCGTCGGCCGTGGCACGCTCGGAGTCGAACGCGGAGAGGGCGTCGCTGCGCACGCGCTCCGACACGTCGTCACGCTCGACCAGGGAGCGCACCGAGGTCCGGGCGCGGGCGCTGGGGTGCCTGACGAGGGCACGGACGGCCGCGCGCTGGATGCGCTCGTCGTCGCTGCGGGTGAGTTCCTCCAGGACGGCCACGCCTTCCTCGTTCGGCAGGCGGGCGATGACGCCGATGGCCTCGACCTTCACGTCGACGCTCGGGTCGTTGCGGGCGACGCCGGCGAGGATGGTCACCGCCTGCGCATCACGACGGTTGCCGACGAGGAACACCGCCGTCCGGCGCAGGGGGATCGCGCACTCGTCCTTGCGGGCGAGGACGCGGGTGATCAACTCATTGACGTTCCCGGCATCCGACCGGCTCAGCGCGTTCATGGCCTCCGCCTGGACCGCCTGTTCCTCACGGTCGCAGGTCGCGCCCTGCTCGTTGGCCGCGCGGGCCAGCCAGGCCTTCGCGTCGGCGTCGCCCCGCGCCGCGAGCACGCCGCGGATGCGTGTTGCCAGCGTGGCCGATTCCGCCTTGGTGCGCGGATTCGGGTACTTCGCGGCCTGGGCGTCGAGAGCGGCCAGCGCCTCACGCAGCTCGTTGGTGCCCCCGATGCGATACAGAGCGAAGGCCTGATAGTAGGCGGCCTCCGGCGCGTACGTCGAGTTCGGGTACCGCGTCGAGAGGGCACGGAATGCCTGGACGGATTGTCCGTACTCGCCACGATTGAACAACTCGCGCGCCACCTTCCAGGCGGAATCCGCGACGTCCTGCGGCGCCCATGACGCCGGCGCCGTCGCGCTCAGGCCGCTCCCCCAGCCGGCCGAACGGGCCGCGCTCATGGCCTGCGCCACTTCTTCGGCGCGCGTGGAGGACAGGGCGTGACTCGCGGCCTGCGCGCTGCGCAGGGCCATGTCGACCTCGCGCGCCATGGCCCGCTCCTGCGCCTCGATGCTGCGCTGCACCTGCACCATCTCGCGCTCGAACTCGCGCTCCTGCATGGCCGCCGCGCGATTCAACTCACGCTCCATCTGCGCCGCGGCCCGGTCCTGCGCCGCGAGGGCCCGCGCCAGGTCCGCCTCGACCGATCGCTCGGTGCGCGCGGGACGCCGGGTGGGACCCTGTCCCTGCGGAAAGTCCAGGAACATCGGCTCCATGGGCATGGATGGCGCGATCGCCGGCAACGGAGACAGCGGTTCGAGCGGCAGCATCGGTGACATCGCCATCGACGGGAACTCGAACGCCAGGGGGACGAGCGGTTCCATGGGCGCGAACGGCATGTGCGGCGCCAGCGCCGGGAGCGGCGTCAGGGGGACTTCGAGATGCAGTCCCGCGATCGTCGGCAGCTCGAATTCATGCAGCCACTGTCCGGGGCGAACGGCCGCCGGCCTGGGCGCCGGAGCGGTCGCCGCCGTGGGCGACGGAGGAGCGGGCGGCGTGCGGGGGGCCTGCTGCGCATCGACCAGCAGCGCGTTGGTCGCGAGCGCGGCGATGGTCCACGTGATCTTCATGACCTGGGTCTCCATGTTCAGTCGCCGGCGGCGAGGCGCGCGACCGCGGAACGGATCCGCGGTACGACGTCGCGCTCAACGAGGGCGTCCGTGATGAGGTCGATTTCCTGGCGCGTGCGTCCGGACTGGAGCATCGCGATCTGCGCGAGGACGAGCTCGAGGTCCTCGAGCAGGTCCTTGAATCGGGCGTCCGACGCGGCCGGGGAATCCAGGAGGAGCCGCGTGCTGGTCAACAATTCGGTAGCCTGCATCGAGAACCGTTCGCCGGAAGCGACGTTCCCGCCTTCCGGGAGCGCGGTCAGGAGCACGACGGTGCGCCCCAGCAGCTCGGAAGCAACGCGATCGTACGCGCCTGACGAGCGCACGGCGGTGTCGCTGACGATGGTGGGAGCGACCGCCACGGCCGGGGACTCGACGGCCCTGGTGAAGCGGCCAAGCCCGATGCCCATCGCAAGGGCAGCGGCCAGGCCCACCGAGAAGATCCTCCAGGACGGTGTGCGACGTTCCGGCCGCGCTCCGGCGAATGCCTCCCGCTCGATCCGGGCCCACATCGCCTGGTAATCGGGCTCGGGTGGCAGCGGCCACGTGCGCCTCGCGTCGTCCAGCAGTTCGTCCAGTCGTTGTTCGTTCATCTGTCCTGCTCCTTGGCATACGCCGATAACGCTTTCCGCAAGCGGCCGCGTGCGTCGAACAGCCGCGCCTTGCTCGTGCCTTCGGCGATGCCCAGCATCTCGCCGATTTCCGCATGGGTGTAGCCTTCGATGTCGTGCAGGATCACCGAAGCCCGGCTCCCCGGCGGGAGGGCCTCGATCGCCGCGCGCAACTTGTCGCGGAGGTCGGGGTCCACATTGCTTGACGGCGCCGGCAGTTCGTTCGCGACATCCAGGTCGTCCGCGCCCCGCTTCAACCGTCGCTCCTTCCGGAGCCCGTTCAGCGCTACGGTCACCGCAATCCTGTGCACCCACGTGGCGAACGCTGACTCGCCACGGAACGTCGACAGCTTGTCGAAGACCCGGATGAACGTGTCCTGCACGAGATCCTGGGCCATCTCCTCGTCACCGCACAGCCGGAAGACCAGGCGGTGCACACGTCGCGAATGCGCGTCGTACAGGCTCCGGGCGGCGTCCCGGTCACCCCGCTGGGCGCGGGCGATCAGGAAACGCTCGTCAGGAACAGTCGAGGCCTCGGCTGCAAGTGCGGCGTGTGTCATCAGTTCGGTAACTTCGACACGACCTGTGTCGAAAGCGTTGGGGGCACGACAGGCCGATGCGGCCGCGACTTCACGGAAGCGTGGATAACCCACGATACGGCAACTGATTAGGTTTCAACCCGGACCGCCATGACCTCGATTCGATGATCCGTCTTCTCTCCACGCCGATCCTGGTGCTCGCGCTCCTCGGGGCGTCCCCCGCGGGCGCGCAGCTCAGCCGCGGGGGGATTTCCCTGGCCGGGGTCGGCCATGACGCCGGGGGCGCGACGGCGCGGGTGTTCGTCGTCGAGTTCGCCGACTTCGGCTGCTCCTACTGCGCGAAGTTCGCCAGCGAGACCCTGACGAAGATCGACTCCGTCTACATCCAGAAGGGGACGGTGCGCTGGAAGATGGTGCCGTTCGTGACCGGCATGTTCCGCAACTCGCGGGAGGTGGCCGAGGCCGCGGAGTGCGCGGGCGAGCAGGGGGCGTTCTGGAAGATGCACGACCTGCTGTACGCGAAGCGCAAGGAGTGGATGGCGTCGAAGGACATCCGCGCGCTCATCGCTCGTTATGCGACCCAGCTCAGGCTGGACGGCGCGGCGTTCGGCCGCTGCGCGCTGAACCCGCAGATCCGGGCGCGCATCCAGCGCCATGACGCGATCGCGCAGCAGCTCGCGATTCGCGGGACGCCCACGTTCTACGTGAACGGGCGGGTGATCCCCGGCGCGATCCCCTGGGAGCTGTTCGCCCAGGTGATCGACGACGCGTCGAAGTAACGGCTCGCGTCAGCCGCGCTCCATGCGGAGCGCCTTCTGCAACGCCTCCCAGCGCGCCCGGGCCACGCGCAGCCTCACGCCCGTGGTGAGGACGACCGTGCCGGCGCCATCGGCGTCGCGGTGCAGTTCGCGGATCCGTGCCAGGTTCACGATCAGCGACCGGTGGATGCGGACGAAGTCGCCGCGACGCAGCAGCCGCTCGAGCACGTGCATGCGCTGGGTGATGACCCAGGCCCTGCCGTCGCAGTGGATGCGGGCGTGGTCTCCCGAGGCCTCGACCCAGTCGATCGACCCCACGTCCACCACGATCACCTTGCCGCCGGCGCGCACGCCGATGCGGGTCGGGAAGCTCTCGCTCTCGCCGTCCCCGGCGCCCGTCAGCTCCACGGTGGACTCCGGCGCGCCCCGACGATCGTCGGCCATGCTCTCCAGCGTCCGGCGCAGCGTGAGCGCATCGAGGGCACGCAGCCGGTCGAGCGCGCGATCGACCGCGGCGGCGAAGCGCGGACGGCCGAACGGCTTCAGCAGGTAGTCGAGGGCGTGCACCTCGAACGCGCGGATCGCGTGCCGGTCGTGCGCCGTGACGAAGACGATGCCCGGCGGCACGTCGGGGCCCAGCCGCTCCAGCACGGTGAACCCATCCTCGTCAGGCATCTCGATGTCGAGGAAGACGAGGTCGGGCTTCAGCCGCCGGATCTCCTCCACCGCCTGACGGCCATTCGCCGCCTCGCCAACCAGCCGCACCGACGCGTGCTCGGCCAGCAGCGCCCGAACCGCGTCCCGCGCCACGGGTTCATCGTCCACGATCACCGCGCGCACGGAACCCGCCTCGCTCGTCATGTTCCACTCCGCCGCGGGACGAGGACGGTCACCACGGTTCCTCCCGCCGGGTCACGCCGGACATCGAGGCGGCCCGCGTCCCCGTACAGTTCCGCCAGCCGCTCGCGCGTGTTCCGCAGTCCCGTGCCCTTCCCGTTCATGGTGGCGGCATCGAAACCCGAACCGTCGTCGCGCACGACAAGCGAAAGCGTTCCGCTGTCCACCACGGCCCGCACGTCGATGCGACCCGCCGTGGAGGCGCGCGACACCCCGTGGCGCACCGCGTTCTCGACCAGCGGCTGGAGGATGAGTGGCGGGACCAGCGTCTCGAGCGCCTCGTCCGAGGCGTCGATCGAGCAGCGCAGGCGATCCGGGAAACGCGCCGCCTCGATGGCGAGGTACTCGCGCACCATGTCGAGTTCATCGGCCAGGGGAATCTCGGCCTCGCTGGTCGAGTCCTGCACCCGGTGGAACAGGCTGCCGAGCCGGTCGAGCATCTCATCGGCGCTGTCGGCGCGACCCGATCGCCAGAGCTGCCCGATGGTGTGCATGGTGTTGAACAGGAAGTGCGGCCGGATCTGCGCGTTGAGCGCCTGCAGCCGCGCGCGCGTGACCTGTCCCTCCAGGCGCGCCAGGTGCAGTTCGCGCGCACGGGCGCGCCGGTAGAACATCAACCCCTGGGTCACCGCGAGGATGGCCGCATAGATGAGCAGCGCGATGTGCAACCGCAGGGTCATCCACAGCGCCCCCTGCCGCACCAGCACGCCCACCCCGAGGAACTGGCCACTACTGGCCCAGTAGCCAAGCACGACCAGCGCATTGCTGACGAAGGCGAGGGCGACGGCGGCGACGAGGTGTACCGGCACGTGCCGCCGCCACGCCCCACCGATGAGCGGGAACCGCGCGGCCAGTACGATCGCCGCCAGGGTCGCCGGGATCCACGCCAGGGTCTGCGTGAACGCGCCCCGAAGCGCCGCGCCTAACGCAACCGGGTCGCCCCCCCGCAGCGTCGCGTCGAGCGACGCCTGCCCGGCCAGGACGAGCCCCGCCGCGACCCAGATCGCGCACACGACGAGGACGACCCGCCCGGTGAGGGGAGGCCGATCCACTGCCACCTCGCCCGTCGGCTGCGCCATCAATCAGTCCTGTGGCCCCTGGCCTGTACCGTGTGACCTCCGACCTCCGACCTCGGAGCCTCCTATAGCCCGATCGTCCTCGAGAACTTGAGGATGAACGCCCTGGAAAGCGACAACGGCATGGGAGCCATCGCCGGATCCTGCGTCCGGTCCGCATCGAGGCCTTCATTATATACCAGCCACAGGTCGGTGCCCTCGGAGAATGCGTACCGCAGCCGCACGTTGAGGTCGAGGCGCTCCGTCGTGGAGTTGTACTGCACGAAAGCGCTGGCGGAGGCGCTGGCGTCCTTCGCTGCACGCACCCGCAGCCGGCCCACCTGGACGGTCGCCGCCTGGTCGCGCGACGCGAAGCGCAGGCGGCTCAGTTGGTATTCGCCGCCCAGCTCGAGGTACGGCGACACGTTCCAGGTTGGGCTGGCGATCACCTGCATCCGGGTGCCGTCGAAGTAGCTGCCGGCCCGCATGTCCACATCCGTGCGCAGCTTCGAGCCCGACGGCATGCTGAAGACCACCTGGAGGTCGGCGAAGTCGTAGGCCCCGACGGGAACGTCGATCACCCCGGCGATCCTGAAGGCTTCGGCGACATTCTCGTGGAACCATTTCGGCTCCACCCAGCCACCACCACCAGCCTTGGTGTCCCATTGCACCCAGGCCGCGTACTGTCCGGACTCGAGCGCGCCGTCGCTGTTCCGGAACGTGGAGAAGGCGAGCGCGCCCGGGTAGACGCGACGCAAGACCGGGTGCGCATCGGTGAAGATGAAGTAGTTGCCGACGATGTTCGCCGAGGTGAAGTCGCGCCGGGGGAGAAAGCCGAGCGCGGGCTGGAAGTCGGCGCCGGAGCGGGTCGCATTCAACTGGTACTGGAGTCCGCGGCCCGTGCGCCGCTCCCAGCGCACGAAGTACTGGCTCCGGTCCACGATGCCGAGCGTGTCGGTGTCGTCAAAGGACGACATCCACTTGAGGGTGAGGTAGTCGTCACCGCGCACCCGGAACGATCCGTCAGCCCCGACGCCGACGTTCTGCGAGCCCGCCCCGGCGAGCGACGTGAGCATGAAGCCGGCGGTGGAGTGGCGGTTGAAGACCGGCCGCCGGAGGCGGAGTACCCCGAAGTTCTCGCTCGGGGAAACGCCCTGGTCGTCGGTCTGCATCTCGAGGAGGCCAACGTCCCAGGCGCCGGCGCGCCCGACCAGCCGGGCGCCGGCCAGTATTGGCACGGGCGTGAAGTCGGAGGCCAGCCCGATGCGCCGGGAGTGGAACAGCCGCGTGCCCCCGCCGCCGACGAAATCGAACAGGCCGCTGTTCTCCTGGAAGAAACGGCGGCGCTCGGGATAGAAGAGCGGGAATCGATCGAGGTTTACCTGCTGGTCGTCGGCCTCGACCTGCGCGAAGTCGGTGTTGACGGTGAGGTCGAGCGTCATCCGGCTCGAGAGCGGGTAGCGCACGTCGAGCCCCACCTCGTTCTCGCTGCCGCGGTCGGTGCTGAACCCCGGCGGCGTGGGGCGCACGACCTGGTTCCTCGACGTCAGGACGTACGGAGTGATGTACAACGGCCTCCGGGTCTGGACGTCGCGCAGTTCGACGTCGCGCGCCACCGACGGGCGCCGGAACTCGAACCTGGGATCGATCTCCGGAAAGGTGACGCGCTCACCGGTTCGCGAGACGAGGCGGGTGACGGTGAGCCCCATCGTCGCCCGGCCATCGTCGCCGACCCGGAATCCGAGGCTCGAGAAAGGGATCCGCACCTCGGTGAACCACCCGGTAGCCGTCACGGTGGAACGCGCGGTCCAGAACGTGTCCCAGCTGTCGTTCAGCGTCGCGCCGTCGTCGGACACCAGCACGTCAAACCGGATCCCGCCCGGCGTGGTGCCGAACCACTTCGCGTTCTGGTTGTCATTGAACGCATCGATGTAGATCGCGAACGCATCGTCCCCGTTCCAGCGATCGCGATACAGCGAGTTGATGCGGATGCCGGACGGGGTCTCGTCGTAGAACCAGCCGGCGGCATAGAAGTGCTCGTTGTCATAGGCCACCTTGATGACACTGCGCTGGGACGCCGAGCCACGGAACACCGGCGCGTACATGGTGAGCGGCAACGGCTCGACGCCTTCCCAGGCAACCTCGTTCGGGTTGCCGTCGAGTACGATCGGCGCGGTCAGGCGGGGCAACTCGAATCGCGCCGCGTCCTGTCCCTGCGCAGCGGCGCTCGCCACGCCGAGCGTCACCACGGCCGTCATCCATTGCATGTGCGTCCAGCCCAGCATCTCCACTCCGGGTTCGGGATGCTGGAATGAACCGGCGGTGGCGGGCGATCGCGCCGGCTTGACGATGAACGGACGATCCGGCCCGACGAATGACAGTGGGTCAGGGGCAAGCCGGAAACCACGCGGACATCCCGACGACAGCGGATCCGGGCGGACCGCCACAGGTCTACCGGGTGTTGGTCGGCTGGCGTGTCTGGATGCTGGAGGGACAGCGAGTGCGTCCGGTGGTCACACACCGCGTGGACGGCACTCGGCTCGCTATCTTGAGAAGGCAACACCGTTGAGGACTGCAATGGACAGGAAACCCGGTAGCGTGAAGACGGGCTGGCAGCGCACCGTGTGCCTCGCGCTGGTCGCGACCATGTCGTCACTCGTGACGGTCGCCTGTCGCGACTCCACGAAGGCGCTCGAGCCGCTCGGCAGCTGGTCCGCAGCGGGCAGCTGGGAAGGCCGCGTTGTCATCACCGATGACCAGTCTCGCTACCCGGCCGATGCCGTCACGATCGTGTCCGCCACGATCGACGGTGACACGCTCAACCTGACGGTGTCCTACGGCGGCGGGTGCAGCGACCACGCCTTCGGCATGCTGGCCGGCACGGCGTGGATGGAATCGTATCCGGTGCAGATCGGGATGCGGCTCGCGCACGATGCGCACGGGGACGCGTGCGACGCGCTGCTGACCCGAACCCTCCGCTTCGACCTCACGCCACTGAAGACCGCTTACGCGGCGTCGTACCACTCGGCGACTGGCATCATGACGCTGCGCATCACAGGCTCGTCCCTGTCGCCCACCTATTCATTCTGAGGATGACGCGCCGTCTCTTCTGCCTGGCCGCGTTGGTCGCCGGGCTGGCCTGCTCCGAGTCGCTGGGCCCGGAGGACTTCTATGGCGTATGGGGGGGCACGGGGGTGCGCCTCACGCTCTCCAATACGCAGGCCACTTTCGAATCGTCGTGCTGGGGAGGCGAGATCGCGATTCCGATCCAGGTCGACGGCGACGACTTCGAGGCGGTCGGCACCCTCAACTCGCAAGGCGGTGCCGGAATGAGCGAGAGTCGCGCCGCGACATTCTCCGGCCACCTGAGCGGGGATCGCCTCACCCTCGTCGTGGGTCCGACGATCCTCGGCCTCGGCCCGTACTCGCTGCACCGCAACGAACAGGTCCAGATCCCAGGCTGCCCATGAGCAGTGATCCCCGATGCCCGACGCCCGACGCCCGATGCCCGATGCCTGATGCCTGATGCCCGATGCCTGATGCCTATCTATAGCGTACCCCCAGCCCCTCCCGCCTGAACCCGGCGTCCCGCAGCAATTCCGCATACGCTGACGCGCCCGCGGGCTCACGATTGATGGTCTCGACCATGATGTCGGGGGCGCGGCCGACTCCGCTCCCTGCCGTCAGGTGCACCACCAGTGCCCCGACGGCCGCCGACACCAGCGCCGGTTCCTCGCCAGGGCGGATCGCGATCCGGCGACCGCGTCCCTCGACCGAGAGGACGACGCGGCCACCGGCGCAGACCAGCAGCGCCCCGCTCCCGCGCGGGCGCGTGAACGGATCCACGTCCACCCCGGTGAGCGGCAACGCATACACGTTGGCCGGGTCAGACGCCGCCATCACCACCACCGCGTCAGGCGCGGCGTCCGGCGATGCCTTCGCACGCAGCATCTCCACCGCGGCCGGCAGGGCGAACTGCGCCCCCGCCAGGCCGGCGACGAAGTAGCCTCGCTGCACCTCACCCCGGAACTCGAGCCGCTTGAGTTCGAGGTAGATCTCCCGCCACGACACCGCCGGTCGTTCCCGGCGCCACCAGTCCCGCGACACCACGCCGTAGCGCGCCAGCCATTGCCGCGCCACCGCTTCCGCCAGCTCCCCTTCCTCGCCCGGCTCGGCGCCTAACGTCCCCGGGGCGTGGACCAGCGACCAGCGGCCGCCCCAGGTGGCCGCACCGGGACGGTCTGGTCGCTTCCATCGCGCCAGGCGGCGCATGCCGGCGCGGCGCTGCACCACCGGACGCGAGGTCGAGGGCGTGAACCCCTCGGGCAGCCAGCGCGTGGGGTCGACCTCGGTCGGGCGCCTGGCGGGAAGGACGGGACGGTGACGGATCACGTCGCGAAGGGCTTCGACCGTGTCGTTGGTGACCAGGCCGGCGGCAACCAGCTCGCGCAACGCATCGTGCAGTCGCTGGGAGCCGGTCGACGTCGCGGCCGCGAGGTCGGCGACGAACGATGCGCCCTGGGCGCGCAGCACCGCGAGCACGGCGCGCGCTGGTGCGCCAAGCGTCGCCTCGGAGGGTTGGCCCAGCCAGAGACGCCCGGTTCCCCGCTCGAAGAACCGGACCCGGCCCACGCCCGCCGCCGGTGCGCCGACGACGGCAGGGCCGCCCTCGTCAGGCCGCGGCGGTGGCGGCTCGGCGGCCCAGACGAGGCGCCCACTGGCGGCAAGGGCATCGAGCGCGCCGCGGTCGTAGGGCGAGAGCCGCGCCGGCAGGTAATCACGTTCCCATGACGCCGCCGGGCGTGACAGCCCGTAGAGCTGCGACAGCACGGTCGCCGTCCCGTCAGGCCCCGCCAGTCGCGTGTCGGGCGTCAGGTGCTGCCAGCGCTGCATGAACCGCGCAAACGCCTCGATCGATACCGCCTCGATCTGCTTCCGCGCGCGCGCCAGCTCCAGACGCCGGGCGCGTTCCAGCGGCCGGCGGGCAGTCCACCGGACGACCTCGCGGCCCGGCCCGAACGATCCCCGCACCACCACCCGTGCCGCCAGCCAGTCGTCCATGCGGCGCGCGACCCATCGGGCATCGAACGCATAACGAGTGACGATGTCGTCCACGGACACCGGACCGGCCAGGACGATCCACCGCGCGAGGACATCCCGCCGCGCCGCGGGTCCGGTGAGCGCCACCTGCCGCACGGCCTCCGGGATGGCCTGGCTGGCCGGCGTCTCGACCCCCCGCGCCGGATCGCCATCCCGGTGCGTGCAGACGGTGTGCACCGCGTCGCCAAAGGCCGCCGCATAACGAGACCAGGCATCCACCAGCAGGAACCGGCGCGCCCCGGGGAACAGCGCGACCGAGACCAGGCGCCCGCTCGCCAGGAGCGCCGCCAGCGGATCGCCCCGCAGCCACTCGCCCGCCGGCGCCACGCGGGCCCGGAGTTCGCCCTCCGTCACGTCGCCGGCCCGGTCGACGAGCACGGCCAGTTCGTCGGCGTCCCGCGCCTGCCACCCCGTCGCCGTTCCGCGGCGTCGCGCCAGCACCTCCTCCAGCACGGCGAGGGTGGCTTCGTCGGCACCCTGCCCGCCCAGCAGTTCGTCCAGCAGCGCCTGGTCGAGCGACAGCAGCGCCGCGCGGGACTCGGCGCGGGGCGTGTCGTCGCCGTACATCCAGTCCATCACGAAGCCGAACTGCAGCGAGAGCGCGAAGGGCGAGGGCATCTCCGTCGCCACCGGGCGGATGCCTAACGCGCCGGAGGCGACGCGGCCCAGCACATCGCGCAGCCCGTCGAGGTCGAAGGCGTCCTGCAGGACGTCGCGGTAGGTCTCCACCACGATCGGGAACGACGGGAAGTCGCGGACCGCCTGCAGCAGGTCCGCCGCCTTGATCCGCTGCAGCCAGAGGGGCATGCGCCGCCTCGGACTGCCGCGCGGCAGGAGCAGGGCGCGGGCCGCGTTCATCCGGAAGCGCGCCCCGAACAGCGACGACGCGCCGACCTCCTCGAGCAGGAGCTGCTCGGCCTCGGCGGCGGTGAGGGTCCGGATCACGTCGACCGGGACGGTCACCGCGCCGAGATCGGGGAGCCTGAGCATCAGGCCGTCGTCGGTGGTCTGCACCTGGACGTCGACGCCCAGGTGTTCCTGGAGGCGGCGGCCGAGCGCCATGCCCCACGGCGCATTTACCCGTCCGCCGAAAGGCGCGTGGAGGACCATGCGCACACCGCCCACCTCGTCCCGGAAGTGCTCGAGGACGAGTGCTCGCTCGTCAGGCACGGTGCCGGTGATCGCCCGCTGCGTGTGGACATACTCCACCAGCGACCGGACTGTGGGGGGGTCGGCATGATAGTCCTGCCCGATCGCGACCACGGCGTCCGGGCCTTCCGCCATGTCGAGGCGGCGGCGGAGGGCGCCGACCCGGCCGCTGAGGTGGTGTGATCGCGCCATGAACTCGCCGTGCCAGAAGGGCATCCGCGCCGGCGCGCCGGGTGCGGGGATCACCACGACGCGATCGTGCTCGATCGAGCGGATGCGCCACGTCGACGAACCGAGCTGGAACGCGTCGCCCACCCGCGACTCGTGCACGAACTCCTCATCCAGTTCGCCGAGCCGCGTCCGGTCGGGCAGGTTGACCGTGTACAGGCCACGATCGGGAATCGTGCCTCCTGAGATCGTGGCCAGGAGGCGGGCGCCGCGCGCCGGGGTGAGCGCGTCGGTCATCCGGTCCCAGTGGATTCGCGGCTCCAGCTCCGAGGCCACGGCGGCGGGATACTTCCCCGACAGCATCGCCACCGTCTCGTCGAACGCCGAGCGGGCGAGCGCATGCCAGGGATAGGCGCACCGCACGAAGTCATAGAGGGCATCGGCCGTCCATCCATCGGTGTCGGAGGCGACCATGGCCACGATGAGCTGCGCCAGCACGTCGAGCGGGTTCTGGACGACCCGCGTCGGCTCCACGTCGCCGGCCAGCATGGCTTCGACGATGGCGAGCTGCTCGAGGGCGTCGTCCCGGAACGTCGGGATGAACAGCCCGCGGCTCACGGCGTCGAGCGAATGCCCGGCGCGCCCGACGCGTTGCAGGGCCGACGACACGCGCTTGGGACTCTGGAGCTGGATCACCAGGTCCACCGAGCCTACGTCGATGCCGAGTTCGAGAGAACTCGTCGTCACCAGCGCCTTCAGGTCGCCGGCCTTGAGCTGCCCCTCGAGCAGGTGGCGGCGTTCCCGCGAGAGCGATCCGTGATACGGCAGCGCGACCTCGGCGCCGGCGAGGGTGTTGATGCGGGCGGCCATACGCTCCGCCTGTCCACGGTTGTTCACGAAGACGAGCGTGGTCCGCGCATCGCGCATGCGCTCGAGCACGAGGGGCACCACCGACGTCCAGATCGTGCCGTCGACGTGGTTCAGGTCCTCCACGGGCGAGACGGTCGACACGTCCATCGTCTTCACCAGGCCGCAGTCCACGATCGTGACTGGCCGGAACCGTGGCGACTCGCCGGGCACGGACGGCGCGCAACCGCCCAGGAATCGGGCGATCTCGTCGAGCGGTCGCTGGGTCGCCGACAGGCCGATGCGCTGTGGCGGCGCCGGGGCGACCTGGCTCAGCCGCTCGAGCGTGAGCGCGAGGTGCGCGCCGCGCTTGGTGCCGGCGATCGCGTGGATCTCGTCGACGATCACCGCGCGCAGGCTGCTGAACATCGAGCGCCCGCGGATGTTCGTGAGGAGGATGTGCAGCGATTCCGGTGTCGTGATGAGGATGTGCGGTGTCCGCCGCACCATGCGGGCGCGCGCCGCCTGGCTCGTGTCTCCCGTCCGGACCGCAACCCGGATCTCCGGGAACACCTCCCCCGCGGCCGTGAACCGCGCCCTGAGCTCGGCCAGCGGGAGCTCGAGGTTCCGCTGGATGTCGTTGCTGAGCGCCTTGAGCGGCGAGACGTAGAGCAGGTGGATCGCGTTGGCGAGCGGCCCCGACTGCCCTTCGGTGATCAGCGCATCGAGTTCCCAGAGGAACGCGGAGAGCGTCTTTCCCGTGCCCGTCGGCGCGAGGATGAGCGTGTCGTCCCCGCTGGCGATCGCGGGCCAGCCCGCGCGCTGTGGCGCCGAGGGCTCACCAAGCGTCTCGGCGAACCAGGCGCGAACGAGCGGATGGAACGACGCGAGTGGGTGCGCCGGGTCGGCCGCTCCTTCAGGCACCGTGGCACGCCATGGTCAGCCCTTCTTCGACGCAAGCCGCTTCCGGAACTTCGCCAGCTTGGGCGAGATCACGAACGAGCAGTACGGCTGGTCGGTGTGCCGGCGATAGTAGTCCTGGTGATACGACTCGGCGGGCCAGAAGCGGTCGAGTCTCGTCACCTCGGTGACGATGGGTTCATCGAAGGCGTTGTTCGACGCCAGGTCGGCGATGACCAACTGCGCGGTGTCGCGCTGCGCCTCGTCGTGCCAGAAGATCGCCGAGCGGTACTGCGTGCCATGGTCGTTCCCCTGCCGGTTGAGCGTCGTGGGATCGTGGATGGCGAAGAAGGTCTCGAGCATGTCCCGGTAGCTGACCTTCGCCGGATCGTACTCGAGCTGCACGACCTCGGCATGCCCGGTCGCGCCGGTACATACCGCTTCGTAGGAAGGGTTGGGCACATGCCCTCCGGCGTACCCGGACGTGATCGACTTCACGCCGTCGACTTCCTGGTAGACGGCCTCGAGGCACCAGAAGCACCCCCCACCCAGTGTTGCCTTCTCGAGTTGGTTCATTGTCGGGAATCGGGACTCGGAGTTCTTCGCACTCTGCACTCAGCAATCTGCACTCTGCACTCTGCCCCCTCTGGCACAGCCCGTTACGAAAGACCAGAATTGAAGCTTCGGTTCCCAACCCAAACGATCCCACCGATGTCCAGCTTGCGACTCGCTGCCTCGCTCCTCGTCCTCGCTGCCCCGCTCTACGCCCAGAACGCGACCCTGCAAACGGGCGTCGACGGGGCGCAGTACGTGCCGGCCCTGACCCCGCTCCTGGCCGCGCGCGGGACCGAGAGCGAGTTGCGCGACATCGTGACCCGGTTCAAGGCCGACGAAAGTGCGCTCAATCGCCGGTGGACGGTCGACTATGCGCCAGGTCGGCGCGATCGCTTCCGTGAATACTATCGCGGCTGGCAATCCCGCCTGAAGGAACTCGATTTCGACAAGCTCAGCCAGCAGGGACGGATCGACTACGTCCTGATGAATCATACGCTGCGGCACTCGCTGGGCCTGCTCGATCGCGAAGAGAAGATGTGGGTGGAATCCGCTCCGGTGCTTCCCTTCGGCAGCGACATCTTCGCGCTGGTGGACGCCCGCCGGCGCATGGAGAAGATCGACCCCCAGAAAACCGCCCTCACGCTCGTCGGACTGTCGAAGAAGCTCGAGGATGTCTCCAAGGCAGTCGTCGCCGGCCTCCAGACCGACTCCGGCCGTGCCGGTGCGCAGCGGCCCCAGCCGAACGGCGAGATCGCACCGCTCAAGGTGAACAAGGTCGTCGCCCATCGGTCGGCCGAGATCCTGAACCAGCTCAAGGGCGACCTGAAGAGCTGGTACGACTTCTACTCGGGCTACGACCCCCTCTTCACCTGGTGGGCGCGCGATCCGTACCGCCGCGCCGACTCGCTGATGACCGCCTACCACCGCACGCTGCGCGAACGCATCGTCGGGTTCCGGACAGGCCAGCCCGAGCCGATCATCGGGGACCCGATCGGTCGCGACGCGATCATCGCCGACCTCCGCGATGAGATGATCGCCTACGATCCCGAGGACCTGGTCAGGATCGCCGAGATCGAGTTCGCGTGGAGCGAAGCCGAGATGAAGAAGGCCGCGAAGGAGCTTGGATTCGGCGATAACTGGAAGGCGGCGCTCGACAAGGTGAAGGAACTCTACGTCCCGCCCGGTGAGCAGCCGGAGCTGATCCGGCGGCTGGCGTTCGAGGCCATCGACTTCATCGAGAAGAAGGACCTCGTGACGGTGCCGCCGCTCGCCCGCGACATCTGGCGCATCGAGATGATGTCACCGGAGCGCCAGCGCGTGAGCCCGTTCTTCCTCGGCGGCGAGGTCATCCAGGTCTCGTACCCGACCGACGGGATGACCCACGAGGAGAAGCTGATGAGCATGCGGGGGAACAGCCCGTACCTCTCGCACGCCACGGTGCACCACGAGTTGATCCCGGGCCACCACCTCCAGGGCTTCATGAACTCGCGCTACCAGGCGCACCGGCGCGGCGCGTTCGGGACGCCGTTCTGGACCGAGGGCTGGGCGCTCTACTGGGAGATGCTGCTGTGGGACCAGGGATTCAACGCCACGCCGGAAGACCGGATCGGCGCGCTCTTCTGGCGCATGCACCGCAGCGCCCGGATCATCTTCTCGTTAGGGTTCCACCTCGGCACCATGACGCCGCAGCAGGCCATCGACTACCTGGTGGACCGGGTCGGCCACGAGCGCGCCAACGCCGAAGCCGAGGTCCGGCGGAGCTTCCTGGGGACGTACCCGCCGCTCTATCAACTGGCTTACATGATGGGCGGACTCCAGTTCCGGTCATTGCAGCAGGAGCTGGTCGGCTCCGGGCGGATGACGAACAAGGCGTTCCACGACGCCGTGCTCCGCGGTGGCGCGATGCCGGTGGAGATGGTCCGCGCGATGCTCACCAATGCCCCGCTGACGAGAGAGTACCAGACGCAGTGGCTGTATCGCGGACCGAAGGGGGCCGTGCGCTGAGGGAAGAAAGGGGCCTTCAAGCCCACACGCCCGGCCAGATCCGGGTGTGACGCCCGACCCCGGCTGCGTTCGGTGACCGCTTTCGTCCACAGTCTCGGCCACAAGGTCGGACCGTAGCGCCCGCCCGTCCGCACTCGCCTGGGGGAATCGGCGGTCGCCGTGCGGGCAGTACCACCGAAGGATCAATGCGGGTGCGCCTGTCCAATCATCCAGATCGTCCCGACACCGACGCCGATCAGCGCCAGCTGGATGGCGCCAACCCATGCGCCTCGGCGATGGTGCAGCGCCGGAACGAGGTTGGCGAGCGCGATGTAGACGAAACCGCCCGCGGCGACCGGCAGGAGCCAGGGAATCACACCGGCTGAAGTCGAGGCCCAGTGATAGGCAATCAGGGCGCCGGGGATGACGGTCAGGGCGGCGAGGTAGTTCAGGACGATTGCCTTTCGCTTCGGCATGCCCGCGCCGATCAGGATGGCGAAGTCGCCGATCTCCTGCGGCACTTCGTGGGCAAAGATCGCGATGGCGGCCGCCAGGCCGGCTTCCGGGCTCACCCCGAACGAGACGCCGAGCACGAAGCCATCGATGAGGTTGTGCAGGGCGTCGCCCCAGAGGATCATGAGCGCCGTTGCCGGCTCCATCTCGGGGTGGTGGGCTCGGTCCGCGTGTGGCTCATGCGGGTGACGCCACCGGAGCGCTCGCTCGACCGCCACGAAGCCGAGCATGCCACCCAGGAAGAGCCACATCGTTCGGTCGACGGGCGCTATCTCGAGTGCCTCGGGAATCATCCCCAGCGTGGCGGCGCCCAGGAGCGTCCCGATGGCATAGGCCAGCAGCCAGGTCGCCGCACGCTGTGCCCGTTCACCGAGCAGGAGGATCAGCCCACTGCCGATCAGCGCGGCGCTGCTCGCGGCGATCCCGGCGAGGACGGGCCAGGTCCAGGTCACCGCGGATTCCACCATCGCGTGGTTCGGGAGAACGAAGGCCGTCGTGGTTACATCGGAATCAGCGCGTGGCGGCCGGACGGCGCCGCCGGACCTTCCGCCGCCTTTCCTGCAGGTGATTCACCCAACGCGAGCTGGCGTTGAGCGCGTCGCCGAATGCCAGCTCCACCGTGCGTGCCGTTGCCTCGACGAGAACGCTCTGGAGGCGCGACACGACCACCTTGATCCGGCATCGGATGGACGGCGCCGACGTGCCGATGCTCCGCACCCGGTCGAAGCGTACCGAGACGCGCTCGATGGGACGCGCGAAGCGACTCAGCCGGAATCCAGCCCGCGACTGAACGTAGTCGCGAGCGGCATCGGAGAGCTCCACGTTGCGCGCCCTGACAGTGAGCGGCGTCTCCGTGGCATCGGTCCGTCCGCGAGCGGCGCGAGGGCGAGTTGCGGCATTGGCGCCCAGGGGCGCGCGCCGGTCTGAGCTACTCCGCGGTTGGCGCATCGAACCTGACCTCCTCGTCAGTGTGCAGGATGTGAACTCGGCAAGACTACACCACGCTTCAGGAGATGGCGCCGCGGCGACTCATATCCAATGGGATACCGGCCGCGAAATCGTGAGGGTATCCCTCACGCACTGGCGTGTTCTCCCGGCTGAAGGGCGCAGGGTTCCGGCAACACATTCGGCCATGCCCGGGAATCGCCACCCCCGCCGAGGAACCCGCCACATCGAGAATGCCGAGGTGGCCCGGATCCTGCGCGAGGTCGGTGACCTGCTGGAACTGGGGAAGGCGAACGTCTTTCGGGTTCGCGCATACCGGAATGCCGCGCGAACGGTCGAGGAGCTGCCGGCGGCGGTCGAGTCATACTTCGACGGCGAGAAGTCGCTGACCGACGTCCCGGGGATCGGAACCGATCTCGCCGGCAAGATCGACGAGATCGCCAGGACGGGAACGCTTCGACTCATCCGTGACCTGCGACGCCGGACGCCAAAGGGCGCCGTCGACCTCATGCACGTCCGAGGTATCGGTCCACGCCGGGCGCGGTTGCTGAGCACCAGGCTTGGCGTGCGCTCCGTGAAGGGGCTCGCCAGGGCGGCCAGACAGCAGCGCATCAGGCAGCTGCGGGGCTTCGGACGGAAGACGGAGGAGTCGATCCTGCGTGAGGTCGCGGCACAGGCGTCGGAAGAACAACGCATGTCGCGGGCGGAGGCGGCGCAGTATGGCGAGGCGCTGCTGGCATACATGCGAGAGGCGCCCGCCGTGAATCGCGCCGAACTGGCCGGGAGCTTCCGTCGATGCCGCGAAACGGTTGGCGATCTCGACGTGCTGGTGACGACTTCCGATGCCCCCGCGACGATTGCCCACTTCGCGGCCTGCCCGGACGCCTCGGCCGTGCTCCAGCGCGGGCGGACGCGTGCGACAATCCGGCTTCATTCCGGACTCCGCGTGGACCTGCGCGTCATCCCGGACCGGTCGTTCGGCGCCGCACTGCACTACTTCACGGGATCCAAGGCACACAACATCGCCATCCGGCGGATGGGCCGCGACCGGGGACTCAAGCTGAATGAGTACGGCGTTTTCCGCGGAGCCCAATGGATTTCGGGTCGCGACGAGCGCGACATGTTCAAGGCAGTCGGGCTTCCGTGGATACCGCCGGAACTGCGCGAGAACGGCGGCGAGATCGAGGCGGCGGCAGCCGGAGTGCTCCCGCGCCTGATCACGCTCGAGGCGATTCGCGGAGACCTGCAATGCCACACGGTCGACAGTGACGGTCGGGACACCCTGGCGGACATGGCCGAGGCGGCGGAAGCCGCGGGCTACGAGTACCTCGCGATCACGGACCACTCCCCGGCGGTGCGGGTGACGCGCGGTCTCGACGCCGCCGGCTTCCGGAAGCAGTGGCGGCGCATCGATGCGCTGAACGCCCGTCTCAGGCGACTGCACGTCCTGCGGGGGGTCGAAGTCGACATTCACGCCGACGGGTCGCTCGACCTCAATGACAGCATCCTGTCCGGCTTCGACCTGGTCCTGGCTTCGGTGCACAGCGCCTTCTCGTTGAGCCGGGCGGCACAGACGCAGCGCATCCTTCGCGCCATCGCGCATCGGAGCGTGGATATCCTGGCGCATCCCACCGCCCGGCAGATCGGCCGCCGCGCGCCAATCGACCTCGACCTCGACGTGGTGCTGCGTGAAGCCGTCCAGGCGGGGGTCTGGCTCGAGGTCAACGGGCAGCCTGAACGGCTGGACCTCGACGACGCGGCCTGTCGCCTCGCGGGTTCGTTAGGTGCCGTGTTCGTCGTGGGGAGCGACGCCCATTCGACCGCGGAACTCCGATTCATGCGCTGGGGAGTCGACCAGGCACGGCGGGGATGGGTTGATACCGCGCGCGTCGCCAATGCCTGGCCCCTGGCCAGGCTGTTGCGATCACGGCGCCGGGCCCGGTGAGAGACCCGGTCCACGAATTCCAGGCGGAGGGTGACATGCGATTCGCGAAGAGGCTCGAAGCGCCCCGGCCATGGGCAGGGGTGGTGCTCCTGTTGCTGACAGCCGGCCTGGCATGCGATCGCACCAGGCCGGCCATGGACGAAACGCGGCCGGAGGTCATGCTGGATGTGCGCAATCACTCGGCGTTTGAGGTCAATGTCTTCGCGTTGCCCTCTCCGGCGAGCCCGACGCGCGTTCGCCTCGGCAGTGTGTTCGCCTTCACCACCACGGAACTTCGCGTCCCGCCGGCGGCACTCCGGCAGGGACTTTCGCTCGTCCTGTACCTGCATGCGATCGGATCCAGCAGCTCATGGATATCCCCGGAAGTGTCGGTCACCGGCGTGCGACCATGCCTTGACATCCATGCGGACATGAGTGGCGACCTCCGCATGAGCGTGCTCTACTCCAGGATCGCCGCCGATACCGGAAGCGAGCACTGCCGGGCGGCATCGAGCGGGAAGCCTTCGCGCCGATAGCCGGCTGGACCTGTCGCCGACTCGGTTGGTGCGTTGCGGTGGTACCGCTCACAGCGGTTGGGGAAGATCCACGACTGCGGACCGCTCCGCCGGAACCCATACCTGAGTGGTGATGCTGTCCAGGTTCCCTCGTGCCCTGCGGGCCGTCTCCCGGGAGGACTTCATGCTGTTCAACCTCACCATGTTCCCGGTCGGCGCCGGCGACGCGATCGCCGGGCCGGTTGCGGACGTCATCGACGAGATCGGCGCGGCCGGACTCCCCTATGTCGTGAATGGCGCGGCCACCGTCATCGAAGGCGACTGGGATCGCGTCATGCCCGTCATTCACCGGGCGCTGTCACGCCTTCGCCGGTCGTACGACCGCGTGTACATGGTGCTCACGGTCGACGATCATGCGGGCACCAGTGACCGGATTCACGAAGCGGTGGACGACATCGAGCGCGAGCTCGGCCATGCGGTGCCTCATTGAGCCTGATGACACAACCTGTTCACGCGGAGGGATTCCGATGAAGGCGCGAGACATCATGACACCGAGGCCGTTCGTCGTTACGCCGGCCGACCCCGTGAGCCGTGCCGCGGAAATCATGCGCTACCAGGATGTCGGGGGAGTTCCCGTCGTGAAGGATCCCGCGACGCCGCGACTCGCCGGCCTGATCACTGACCGGGACATCGTGATTCGCTGCGTCGCCCGCGGTCAACCCGCATCCAGCCTGGTCTCGGACGTCATGACACCGCTGCCGATCCAGACCGTCCTTGCCGACGCGGACATCACTGAGGTCGTCCGCAAGATGGAGTCTGCCGAGGTGCGGCGCATTCCGGTCGTGAGCGATGACGGCATCCTGATTGGTATTGTGGCCGAGGCCGACATCGCCACGAAGATGTCGCCAGACGCGGCGCTCCCGCTCCGGAAGCGCCTTCAGCAGTATTCCGCCGAGCCACGTCTCGGGGCCAATAGCGGTCGATGATCGCCGGTGCAGCGTGCCGGCCCGGCGTTACCTCACGAAGTTGCGGGACGTCGCGTCAGCTGTCGTGCGCTGCATGCACGGCGATCGCGCCGCTGCCGCCCGGGACGGGATGCGCACGCAGGATCCGGTCAACGTCTTCGTCTTCGGTCTGCGAGAAGTCCCCGTAGTGAAGGCCGACCGCCATGAAGTTCGCCGGCATCTCCAGGCACACAACCTCGTCCGACTCGGCGCGCATTGTGTCGCACGTGTCCCGCGGACCGACCGGCACCGCGATCACCAACCGCGCCGGGTGGCGCGCGCGAATGGACCGGGCCGCCGCAATCATGGTGGAACCGGTGGCGAGTCCGTCGTCGACCAGGATCACGGTGCGCCCTTCCACCGCCAGCGGCGGCCTCCCTGAGCGGAATCGCCGCTCCCGTGCGAGCGCCTCGGCGCTCTTCTCCCGTGCGACGTCCTCCAGGTACTCGGCGGGGACTGCGAGATCGCGAATGGTCTCCTGGTTGAGGTAGCGGACGCCATCGGCGGTGACCGCGCCCATCGCGAGTTCCGGAGAGACGGGTGAGCCCATCTTCCTGGCGACAATGACATCGAGATCGCCGTCCAGCGCCCGAGCCACTTCTGCCGCCACCGGGACGCCTCCTCGAGGAATGCCCAGAACGAGCGGCCGCTGACCTCGATACTGCAACAGTGCCTTGCCGAGCCTGATCCCCGCGTCCGCCCGATCGGCGAAGAATGCCTGGCTGGCGCCAAGCCCCAGCATGAAATCGTTGTTCATGACTGCCTCGTCCCTGATGGTCGAATCGCGCCGGGACCAAGCGGCGTCCCGGCTGGACGTTCACCTCACGGGCGGGCGTTGTCTGTCAGGCCGCGGCCCCTCCGGAGTCCGGAAGCCTCCTACGGTTGGTGTGCCAACTGGGGCATCCGCACATGGTGACTTGCCCCACGCTCCCGCAGGAGTTTGCCGACTGTAAGCCAGGGACCTGCGTAGCACCGTTGGATGGTGCCTGGTGCGCTCGCCAGGCGACACGGGCGTGCATCGCCTTGATTCACGGACTGTGATCCCGGCAACGAAATGCCACGCACGGAATACCTGCTGATAGCCGGCACCGCGAGCGCAGCGCTCGCGCCACTGGTGGCGCGCGAACTCGGGATCGCGCTGACGCCGTGCCGCATCGAGCGCTTCCCCGATGGCGAGATCTCGCTCGAGATCAGCGATAACGTGCGCCGTCGCGAGGTCGTGATCATCCAGGCCACCTCGCCGCCGGTCAACGACCACCTCGTCGAGCTCATCCTGCTTGCCGACGCCTGCCGCCGGGCAGCCGCCTCGCACATCACCGCGGTCGTGCCGTATTTCGGGTACGCCCGCTCCGATCGACGGCGCGGGCTTCGCGCCCCGGTCAGCGCACGCGCCGCGGCCACCGCCCTGGAGTCATCGGGCATCGGACACGTGGTGACGCTGGACGTTCACGCGCCGCAGATCGAGGGGTTCTTCTCGATCCCCACCGACGACGTGGAGGCGATGCCGTCGCTGGACGCGGCCATCGGTCCCTTGCTCGACGAGCAGACGGTGATCGTCGCACCCGACCTCGGTGCGGTGCGTCGCGCGCGCGACGCGAGCCGTCGCCTGCGACGCCCGATGGCCCTCTGCCTCAAACAGCGCAGCTCGGGCACGCAGGTCGAGGTCACGGGCGTGGTGGGCAACGTGGACGGCCGCAGCTGCATCATCGTCGACGACATGATCTCGACTGGCGCCACGGTCGCCGAGAGCGCGCGGGCGCTGCTCGCGGCGGGTGCCCGTGAAGTGCGCGCCGTCGTGGCGACGCATGCGGTCTTCGCCCCCGGAGCGGCTGAGCGGCTCGCCGGGTCGGGTATCCGGGACGTTTTCGTGACCGATACGGTCGCTGCCGCAGCGGTTGGGTGGCCCGCCACTCCCCTCCTGCACGTGACCTCGGTGGCTTCGCTTCTTGCGCGCGTCATCCGCCGCCTCGAGGCTGGCGAGTCCTTGCGGGCACCGGGCTGACCTGGGGAAGATCGCGGTCCAGCTCCCCGTTCCTTCCCGGAACCGCGCCGCGCCCGCAACGCATCACTGCTCATTCCCGGACGAGGGCGGTCCGGATCCCCGACAGACCGCCGGGCGGACGGGACGCACGTTGTGAGGCATCACGTGAGCGTTGCACTCGCGCCCTGAGGACACCGTCCATGGCCGGCCCGATTCTCGAACACCAATCGACCACCAGCGTCCGCATCGACGTCGGTAATGGCGGTATCGTCGGCGATCTCATGATTCCGGCCAATGCGGGGGGGATCGTCATCTTCGCGCACGGAAGTGGCAGCGGTCGATTCAGCACTCGCAACCGCTTCGTGGCGCGATCGCTCAATGCCGGCGGGTTCGCCACGCTCCTCCTCGACCTGCTCACGGAGGAGGAGGATCGTCTCGACCAGGAGACGGGACAGATTCGATTCGACATTCCGCTTCTCGCGCGACGCGTCGTGACCGCCATCGATTGGGCTCGCGCCGACGCGCGTACGAGGGACCTTCCGATCGGGTTGTTCGGTGCCAGCACCGGCGCCGCCGCCGCGCTGGTTGCCGCGGCGGCGCGACAAGGCGAGGTCGCCGCCGTCGTCTCGCGTGGCGGTCGCCCGGACCTTGCGGGCCCGATGCTCGATAGTGTGCAGGCGCCGACGCTTCTCATCGTCGGGGGGGCCGACCCGGTCGTCATCGGACTGAATCGACAGGCCCAGGAGCACCTGGACTGCACGGCGAGGCTCGAGATCGTTCCGGGAGCGACCCACCTGTTCGAGGAGGCCGGGACGCTGGAACGGGTCTGTCAGCTCGCGTCGGCCTGGTTCGAAGAGCACCTGCATCGCGCCGCGCTGGCGACGCCGTGACTCGCCCCGTCGACCCGAAGCGGTGGCGAGGCCGACGCCCGATCAGCCCTTGACCACACCGATGGGCTCGAGGCGCGCGACCCGCCGCGCCAGGCCCGCCTTCTCGACGACCAGGGCGACGCGATCGACGTCCTTGTAGGCGATCGGGGCCTCCTCGGCGAGCCCACTGCTCGTGGGACAACGCACCGCGATTCCGCGGGACTCCAGTGCGGCGCGCACCTCAGCACCCGTCACCGCCCGCTTCGCGGCGCCGCGGCTGAGCGCGCGGCCCGCCCCATGGCACGCGCTCGCGAACGAGCGTGACGCCGACTCCCGCGTCCCCACCATGACCCAGGTCGCCGTCCCCATGCTTCCCGGGATGAACACCGGTTGCCCCACGTCCCGGTACTCGTCAGGCAGCTCCGGTTCGCCGGGGCCGAAGGAACGCGTCGCCCCCTTCCGGTGGACGCACAGGGCGCGACCCTGATGGGTCTCGCGCTTCGCGATATTGTGGGCCACGTCGTATACGACGCGCACCGGGCGCGGCGCGGTGTCCGGGAACATCCGGCGCACGACCTCACGCACATGGAAGGTGATCAACTGGCGGTTCGCCCAGGCGTAGTTCGCCGCAGCCGACATCGCCCGCAGGTACGCCGTCCCCTCGGCGGAAGAAGCAGGCGCGCACGAGAGCTGTCGGTCTGGCAGCGTGATCCCGAAGTGCGCCAGTTTCGCGTCGAAGAGGCGTACATGATCGGTGCACACCTGATGACCCAGGCCTCGCGAACCGGTGTGAATCAGCACGGTGACCTGGCCAGGCGTGAGACCGAACGCGGCGGCCACCAGCGGATCCAGCACCTCGGTCACCTGCTGGATCTCCACGAAGTGATTGCCGCTCCCGATGGTCCCGAGCTGCCCCGCTCCGCGCTCCTGCGCGCGCCGCGACACCGCCGCGGGATCCGCTTCGGGGAGGCGACCGTGCGACTCGGTGTGCGCGAGATCCTCTTCGAGGCCGAACCCGCGATCCCTGACGAGGTACTCGGCGCCTTCCGTCAGCACTCGATGCAGCTCGGTGTCGGACATGACCCAGCGGCCGCCGCGACCGGTGCCCGCGGGGATGCTCCGTGAAATCTCGTGCGTCAGATCGACGTGGCGATCACCCAGCTGTTGCCGCGTGAGTGGCGTAGCCAGAAGCCGCACGCCGCAGTTGATGTCGAATCCCACGCCACCCGGAGACACGACACCATCGGGCAGCAGCGTGGCCGCCACACCGCCCACCGGAAAGCCGTAGCCTTCGTGCATGTCCGGCATGCCGTACGCGAAGTCCACGATGCCGGGAAGCGTCGTCACGTTCACCAGCTGGGCCAGGGCATCGCCCTGGAGGATCCCGCGAAGCAGCTCGTCGTCCGCGTAGATACGCACCGGGACGCGCATGTCCTCCCTCGCGCTGACGGGAACGTCGACGGTGTACGGCCCGGACCTGACGACCTGCTCCGCCAGTCCGGGCGCTGCTGTTGCCGCAGTGGTCGAAGCCGCTGCGCCCGGCTCAGACATCGAACAGCACCTCGGCGCGCCACTCACCTCCGACGTTCTCGAGGGACAACGCATGGTACGTCGCCGCCTTGAGCGGCGAGGTCCATTGCGAGACCCGCCTGCCACGAAGCTGTGCCGTCACTCGCGCCGAACCGTCCGCCGCGGGTCGTACCAATGCGCTCCGCAGTTCCGAGTACGCCAGGCCAGTCACCTCCGAGCGGCCCAGTAACTCGTTGGCCCAGTCGACCAGCAAGGTGGGAACGTCGCGCGCGGTCACCTCGATCGACTCCCACGCCGATGGTTCCTCGTCGCCGATGCGCCCCGCTGCATTGGCGATGATCCGCGCCATCGCCACGAACACGTCCTCGAGCGTGTGACCAGAGATGGTCACTTTCCACTCTCCCACGTGGTCGAGCGCGTTGACGGTCACGCGTGCACGATTGCTTCCGCAGGAACCGACGGCGCCGAGACGCGTTCCAGCAACTCCTCGACCTGGCGGGGCTGCGTCGGGCCGACCTTGGTGGCCAGGTCCGCCTGGGCGATGATACCGACCAGGACGCCGTCCGGCGTGATCACCGGAAGGCGGCGCACCTGTCCGCGCTCCATCTTCTCGATGACCCGCGTCACGTCGTCGTCCGGGTGGATCGTCTGCAGCGGCATCGCGGTCATGTGATCCTTGACCAGGCAAGTCGAGGCGTGTGCCTCGGCGGTGCAGCGGATCGTGATGTCGCGATCGGTGATGATCCCGCGCAGCATCCTGGTTACCCGGTCCTCCACCACCGGCACGGCACCGACGTTCAGCTCCCGCATCACGTCTGCTGCACGTCGGACGGTGTCTCCGGGCGTCACGGTCATGGGCGCTCCGGTCATGATCTCTCGGGCTTTCATGGGGACACTCCTTCTGTGTGCCCCCAATCTGGCTTGCGGTGCCGTCGCATGAGATAGGGAGAGCGGGAAGATTGCGTCGGGAACGACCCGATCCATGGAACCGGACTTCGCGGGGTTCCCACGAGGCTATGCCGCGCGCCCGTACCGCGCTGAGCTATGGTCGCGCATTGAAAGCCTTCGCATCATTCACGCCGGAGACAATCGACCAGCCCCAGTTCACGAGCCAGGCAACCGCCGCGACGTTCAGCAGATTGTCATCCGGGCATTCGGTCTCACCGCCCCAGGACATCATGCAGGATGCGGAACCGGCCAGCACGTACGTCCCCGCGACGACGTGGATCACCAGGTGGGTGACTCCATGCCGGGGATTCGCGGCATAGAACGATCCAACGCCCGGGATGAATGCGCTTGCCACACCGGCGATGATCGGCGATCGCCCGGATCCCCGCCCCACGGAGTCCCCGCCAATGAGGTAGGAGCGCGCATCCCCACGACCGGAACCGAAGGGTGCGTCATCATGGAGAACACGCGACTGGATCCCCACACGCGTCAGGGAGATCGATGGCACCGCTCGATACTCCCCGGCGGCACCACGCTGTGCCGCGGCAGGGACCGCTCCTGCGACGATGCCCACGACCACGAGACCGACTGCTGTGGAGAGTCTCATCTACGTCTCCGATCGCCCGTTGGCCAGCCCACCTGCGTCACCCGGAAAGAATCGTGACGAACGTTGCCGTCCAACATCGGGGAATCCACGCGTCGCCGTCGGTCGCATTCGGGGACCGAAGTTGTCGCCCCTCCGAGTCAGCGGACTCGTCGCCTGAGCGGGCGAAGAAGCCCTACCGGATATCAGGGAAACCACTGAGGCGCGCAATGTCGGTGCATTGCATATATCACTCGCGTTCGCGGACGGGCTATCCACCGCGAACGGAGCTTTTTCCCGGGATACCGGCGAAAGGCAGCTCGTCAGGCGTTCAACCCTGACTGGCAGGTTGTGAGGTCGCTGGCCATGACCGACGCTCCGTGATCATGGAGCACCTGAGTCGGACCCGTCCGACAAGGGAGAAGACTGACGGCTCGTCTTCACCTCGTGACATCAGAATCACGAGATGCGGAGTTGAACCGTGAAGGCCGAAAGTCACCAGCGGATCGGGACCCCTGAAGAAGCGCAAGCTTCCTCAGGGGTTTCGACTATCTGCTTGAACACGCTCAGCCGCCCGGAACGCGGCCCCGGCTACTCCAGCGGGACAGACGGAATGACGTGGTGAGCGCGCTCGATCCTGATCGACCCATCGGGATCCTGCACGACAAGGCTCCGGTAGTCGGCGCAGAGAGCCTCCATCCGACGCATCACCCAGGCATGATCCGCGCCGTGCGCTTCATTCACCTGCATGTGATCGATGCGGACCGGCCGGATCGACACTGACCGGACCTGGTGCGGGAGCGCCTCAATGATGAACAGGGCACCCAGGTCGTTGCGCAGGTCCTGATCCACGGCGTAGTCATCGATGAAGTCGCCGGCGTCGTAGAGGATCACCCCGTTACCCCGGTACTCGACACCCTGCAGGATGTGGGCGCTGTGTCCCCAGAGCACGGTGGCGCCCGAGTCGATCACGCGATGCGCGAAGTGACGGAACGCGTCCAAGGGACGCTCGCGCATGTTCGGACCCCAGTGAATCGAGACGATCACGAGATCGGCCCGGCTGCGTGCCACCGCAATGGCTTCCGCGACGGGCGCGAAGTCCTCGTCGGTCGCGGAAACGGTCGTGAAGTTCAATCCAGGCAGCGAGTCGGTTGCGGCCCATGTGTCCGGGTAGTCCGCGAACGACACCACTGCTATCCGAAGGCCACCGACGTTCAGCAACGCCGGCGCCCCCGCCGCGTGCAGGTCGCGGCCGGCTCCGGCGTGCGCGATGCCGCCGCGATCGAGCGCCTCCACGGTATCCAGGAGACCCCCGGGGCCGAAGTCTCCAATATGGTTGTTGGCAATGGAGGCGAAATCCACGCGCCCACTGCGAAGCGTCTCGATTGCCAGCGGATCGGCACGGAAATGGAAAGGCCGGGAGTATCCGTTCCGCCACCGCTCGACGCGACGGGTAACGGCGCATTCGAGGTTGACCAGAAACGCATCCAGCGTCGACAGCGTCGCCGGCAGGTCGCCCCACGGATAGACGGCCCCCCGCTCGCGAATGGCATCGTTGACCAGGCGGCCAAGCATTACGTCGCCGGTAATGCCAATGCGGATCGGGCGAGGCTCGACGAGTTCATCAACCCCCGTAACCACACCTTCCTCCTCAGTGAGTCGTGCCGCTCGGCGCAGAAACGCCAAGGCCGCCTTCGACTGCGCCACCCGGAGTGACGGCGGCCGGACGTGACGACGCCGGCTCGCCGCCTCCTGTCAACCTCAGACTCCGATCGAGATGCGATCCACCACGTCCCTCACGCCGGCGGCGGACCACGCGGCCCGCTCTGCCTCCTCACGCTCGGCCCAGGAGCGGACCTTTCCCCGAAGCGTGACCCGTCCGTCGGTGGTCTCGACGGCGATACGATCGGCTTCCTGCTCGGCCGTGCGGCGCAGCGCGGCCCGGATCTTCGCCGTGACCTCGAGCTCCGACACCCTTGGCTGCCTGAGCGAGAGGAGGTTCGTGACGCCCCGGACTCCGTTCAGGTTGCGAATCGCCCGTTCGGCGGCTCCCTTCTGGAATTGCCACTGCACTTCGCCATCGAGGAAGATCCATCCCTTCTCCACCCGTACCTTCACCGCCTCCGGAACTTCGACGTCCCATTCCAGCGCCGACGCGGCCGCGGCCGCAATATCCGTGTCCGTGCGCGCGAGTGATCGCGGGAGCTTCACTTCGAGGTCGTCGGCCAGCGCGCGCACCCCACTGACGCGCTCGGCAGAGAATTCCGCCGTGCGCTTCTGGGCGAATGTGTCGACCGTGCCCGATAGTTCCACGACACCGTCCTTCACCGCCACGCCGATGGCTGCCGCGTTGATACCTGGCTCGAACGCGAGCCCTTCCATCACATCCTCACGGAGCTGCAGGTCGGTCTTCATCGCTCACTCCCCCGGGTTCGTACGAACCCTTGTCTGGATCGGGCTCTGTCGGGAGCATGAGTTGCACCCGGCCGTCGGCGCTTCCAGCGGGCAACCGGCATCCCTGAGAGTGCTGACCAGCGGTGGCCAATGCAGTAGGGAAGTCGCCGCAACCGCGTCGGGACACGACTGATGCGTTGCCCCGCGTCCCCCTATCTCGGCACGCGGTGCAACTCGATGCGCCTCCCGCGACCTACCGGGACCTTGGTGTCGCGGCAGTCCGCGCTTCGAGGTAGCTGACAATCTCATCGATCGTCGTCAGCCGTCCGTAATCGGCCTCCGGAATATCGACCTGCAACTTCTCGTGCAAGTCGATGACGATGCTCAGGAAGTCCATCGAATCGATGTCGACCTGTGCGCGGAGCCGCTCGGCGGGGCGGATCGATGACGGATCGATCTCCGGCGCGACCCGGTGGATCGCGTCGAGCACGATGCGCCGCACATCCTGGCCCGTCACAGTGCCTCCGGCGTCGCCAGGAGCCGCGCCAGCTCGGCGAGGAACTGCGAGCCGACGCGGCCATCGCTGACGCGATGGTCGGCCGCGAGTGACGCCGTGACCACCGGGCGCACACCGATCAGCCCGTGTTCTGCCCAGGGCCGTTCATGGATCGCCCCGAACCCGACGACGGCGACCTGCGGCGGTGTGATGACGGCCAGCACGGCTTGCACACCGTCATCGCCGAGATTGGTGACGGTCACCGTCGGATCCGTTATCTCCGATGCTCTCAGTCCTCCGCCCCGCGCCCGTCGAACGAGGTCGGTGAGCGAGCGCATGAGGTCACCGAGCGACAGGCGGTCCGCATCGTGGATGGCAGGCGCGACAAGCCCACCGTCGCGCAGCGCAATCGCCACGCCGAGATGCACCGCGCCACCAGGCTGGAATTCGCCCGCGAGATGGAATCCGTTGAGCGACGGGAACTTCGTCAGGGCGACGGCGACACCCTTGAGGAGCAGCGCCGCCGGCAGTATCCGGTCGGTCACCGGGCGCGACTCGTTCGCGGCGTGCAACCACGCCATCGCCGCCCCCAGCTCGATGTCCTGCGTGAGGTAGTAATGAGGGATCTCCCGCTTGGAGCGAGTCACAGCGGCCGCAATCGCCAGCCGCATGGCGTTCGCACGAGCCGCCGGTTCTGCTGGCGAGGCCGGCGCAACCTCCGGACCTCCCGCCACGGGCAGCACCGCGACACCCTGGGCAGCCGCTCGCTCCACGTCGCCCCTGGTGATGACCCCAGCCTCTCCCGTGCCGGCGACGGTGGTGAGATCCACGCCAAGATCGGCCGCCACTCTTCGTGCCAGGGGTGAGGCTCGCAGGCGCCCGGCGGCTGGCTCAATGTCGTGCACCCCCTTCGCCACCGTCGTGACCGCCGGCGGTGCGACGGACGGCGGGGGAGTGGGTGCAGGCGTTGGCGGCGGTGCGACTTCCGTGGTCGGCGTCAGGGTCGCCAACGGGGCGCCGACCTTCACCCGCGCCCCCACTTCCGCCGTGAGTTCCCCGATCACGGCATCCTGACGGACGTCGATGTCGAAGACCCCTTTCTGCGTTTCGACCTCGGCGACCACGTCACCACGGCGCACATGGTCGCCCGGCTTCACATGCCAGGCGACCAGCGTGCCGAATGCCATGTCCGCGCCCAGCGAGGGCATCTTCAGTTCAGCCACGATCTCCCCGACTGCCTGACGAGTAACACCTGCCTCACGCCTCCAACTCCGCCGGGACCTGTCGCTCTTCCTTCGGCTCCGGCACGTCCGTAATCGTCGCTTCCGACCGCAACAGCGTACCGGCAATCGATACCGCGTTCTCGAGTGCCACGCGCACGACCTTCGTCGGGTCGATGATCCCCGCCGCGATCATGTCGACATACTGGCCGGTCGCCGCGTCGAAACCCATGTGCCCGGCTGCGTTCCGGACGCGGTCCACCACGACTCCCGGGTCCACGCCGGCGTTTTCCGCGATCTGGCGCATCGGTGTCTCGAGCGCGCGGCGCAGGATCAGGATTCCTGACTTCTCGTCGCCCTGCGCCGTCGCCGCGGCAGCGTCCACGGCCGCCACGGCACGCAACAGCGCCACACCGCCGCCCGGCACGATTCCCTCCGCGACCGCGGCTTTCGTCGAGCTGATGGCGTCCTCGAAGGCCTCCCGCCGGTTCTTCATCTCCGTCTCGGACGCGGCCCCGACATGAATGACCGCGACGCCGCCCGAGAGCTTGGCCAGCCGCTCCTTCAGCTTGTCGCGATCGTAGTCCGAGGTGGCCTTGTCGATTTCGTGGCGCAACTCCGTACGTCGCCCTTCGATGCGCGCCTTGTCGCCACGGCCGCCGATGATCGTGGTCGTATCTCGATCGACCACCACGCGCTGTGCCTGCCCCAGGTCGCTCACGGTGAGCGTCTCGAGCTTCAGGCCCAGTTCTTCCGTCACGGCCCGGCCGCCGGTCAGGGTGGCGATGTCCTCCAGCATGGCCTTGCGACGATCGCCGAACGCCGGCGCCTTCACGGCGACGCAGGACAGGATCCCCCGGATCCGATTCACCACCAGCGTGGCCAGGGCCTCGCCCTCGACGTCCTCCGCCACCACCAGCAGTGACTGGCCGGCCTTGGCCACCTGCTCCAGGAGGGGAAGGAGATCCTTCATCGACGTGATCCGCTTCTCGTGGAGCAGGATCAGCGCGTCGGTGAGGACTGCTTCCATCTTCTCGGCATCGGTCACGAAATACGGCGACAGGAAGCCGCGATCGAACTGCATCCCCTCGACGACCTCCAGTGAGGTCTCGGTGCCCTTGGCCTCCTCGACGGACACGACGCCTTCGCTCCCGACGCGATCCATCGCGTCGGCCACCAGCTCGCCGATCTGGGCGTCACCGTGCGCCGAGATCGTCGCCACCTGCGCCTGCTCCTTGCGGCCGGTCACGGGGCGGGACATTCCACGAATCGCCTCGACCGCAGCGCCGAGCCCGCGCTCCAGTCCGCGCCGCAGCTCGATGGCCGCGGCGCCCGCCGCCACGTTGCGAACGCCCTCGGCGAAGATCGTGTGCGCCAGGAGCGTTGCCGTGGTCGTGCCGTCACCCACATCATCGCCGGTCCGTTCCGCCGCCTCGCGGAGGACTTGTGCGCCGAGGTTCTCTTCGGCGTCTTCGAGATCGACCTCCTTGGCGATCGTGACGCCGTCGTCCGAGATGAGGGGTCGGCCCCACTTGCGTTCGATGATCACGCACTGCGCCCGCGGTCCGAGCGTGCCGCGCACGGAATCGGCCAGGGCGGTGGCGCCGCGCAGCACTTTCTCGCGCGCGGCGGACTTGAACAGGAGGCGTTTATGCGGCATGAGGATTCACCATGCGTTGAACGGTTTCGACAATGACCTCGGCGCGCGGAAGGGCGTACTGTTCGAGATGTCTCGGGTACGGCATCGGCACCTCGGCGCTGCACACCCGTGCCACCGGGGCGTCGAGGTCGTAGAACGCGCCCTCCATGATGCGCGCGCTCACTTCGGCCGAGAGGCTGCCCGAACGCCACCCCTCGTCGATCACCACGGCGCGGTGCGTTTTCCTCACCGAGTCCAGGATCGCACCGGTGTCGAGCGGCCGGAGGACGCGGAGGTCGATCACCTCGGCGCTCACCCCAGCCTCCGCCAGCTGGCCGGCGGCGGTCATCGTGATGCCTAACGTGCCACCGTACGTGACCAGCGTGACATCATGCCCCTCGCGCCGGATGGCGGCGCGGTCGATCGGCACCGCCCCGGCCCCGGCGTCCAGTTCCCCCTCCAGGTTGTACAGGAGGGCGTGCTCGAAGATGAGCACGGGGTCCGGGTCGGCGAGCGCCGAGGGCAGCATGCCGCGCGCGTCCTCGAGCGTTGCCGGGGCCAGGATCCGGATGCCCGGGATGTGCGCGTACCATCCCTCGAGGCTGTGCGAGTGTTGCGCGGCAAGCTGGCGACCCGCCCCCGTCGCCATCCGGATCACCAGCGGGACATTGAACTGTCCGCCCGACATGTGCAGCAGCGTCGCGGCCGTGTTCATGATCTGGTCGAGCGCGAGCAGGCTGAAGTTCACCGTCATGATCTCGACGATGGGGCGCAGGCCACCCAGGGCGGCGCCGATGCCGAGTCCCACGAAGGCGGACTCGGACAGGGGCGTGTCGCGGATCCGCTCCGGCCCGAATTCCTCCAGCAGCCCGCGGCTCACCGCATACGTCCCACCGTATTTGCCGACGTCCTCTCCCATCAGGAACACGCGCGGATCGGAGCGCATCGCGGAACGCACGGCCTCACGCACGGCATCGCGATAGGTCGTGCGTATCCCCTGCGGCGCGGCGGCCGCGGCCCGTGGTTCCGCAAGTGTCACGATGCTCACGACGGCGCCTCGCTCGTGACGTGCCGTGCCAGCGTTTCCACTGGCTCCCACTCACTCGACTCGGCGAACGCCGCGGCCGCGTCGATCTCGGCCGCCACCTCACGTTCGATGCCCTCGAGCGCGGCGTCGTCCACCGCACCCTCACCCCGCAACCGGTCGGTCAGCAGCGTGATCGGGTCGCGGCGGCGCCATGTCTCGACTTCACCCTTCGACCGGTACAGGTCGGGATCGAACATCGAGTGCGCGCGGAACCGGTACGTCCGGAACTCGATGAAGTGTGGCCCTTCGCCGGCGCGGATGGCGCCGGTCGCCCGTCGCGCCGCTCCTTCCACCGCGACGACATCCATGCCATCGACGGGCCAGGCCGGGATCCGGTAGCTCGCGGCCTTGAGCGCCAGCTCCGTCTCGGACTGCGCGCGCTCCAGCGCCGTCCCCATCGCATAGCGATTGTTCTCGCAGCAGAAGAGGACGGGCAGTTGCCACAGCGCGGCGAGGTTCAGCGTTTCGTGGAACTCGCCCTCGGCCACCGCGCCGTCACCGAAGAAACAGGCGGTCACCACGCCCCGCCCCTGCATCCGGTCGGCCAGCGCCAGGCCGGCGGCCAGCGGGAGGTGGCCGCCGACGATCGCATTTCCACCGAAGAACCGGGTCTTCGCGTCGAAGAGGTGCATCGAGCCCCCGCGCCCGCCGCTCGTCCCGGTCGCCTTACCGTACATCTCCGCCATTACCCGGTTCATGTCGATGCCGCGCGCGAGGGCATGTCCGTGCTCGCGATAGGTGGCGACGATCGCATCCTCTGGGGTCAGTGATTGCATGACACCGACCGCTATCGCTTCCTCGCCGATGTACAGGTGCAGGAAGCCGCGGATCTTCTCCTCCTGGTAAAGCTCCGCGCACCGTTCCTCGAAGCGGCGGATGCGGATCATCGCCCTCAGGAGCGCCACGCCGTTCGCGGTCGGACTCATGGCGTGTCCCGCTCGAGGGTGGACAGGTCCCCCTCCGGCAGGCCAAGTTCGCGCGCCTTGAGGACGCGGCGCATGAGCTTGCCGCTCTTCGTCCGGGGAATGCCGGGCAGGAACGCGATCTCCTTCGGCGCCACGGCGGCGCCCAGTCGCGTTCGCGCGAATCCGCGCAGGTCCTGCATGAGCGCGGCATCGCCGGTGAACCCGGCCTTGAGCGCCACGAAGGCCTTCACAATCTCGCCGGCGATGGGGTCGGGCTTGCCGATGACGGCCGCCTCCGCCACCGCCGGGTGTTCCAGCAGGACGCTCTCGACTTCGAAGGGGCCGATGAGGTGCCCCGACGTCTTGATGACGTCGTCGCCGCGACCGACGAACCAGTAGTATCCGTCCGGATCGCAACGGGCGAGGTCACCGCTGAGGTACCAGCCCCCGACGAAGCACTTCGCGTACCGTGCCGGGTCGTTCAGGTAGCCGGTGAACATGGACGGCCACCCCGGCCTGAGCGCCAGCTCGCCGGTCTCGTCAGGCGGCGCCACCTCGATGCGATCATCCGTGCGATGCACGATGGCGGCCGTGATCCCGGGCAGCGGTCGCCCCATGGACCCCGGCCGGATGTCCATCGAGGGGTAGTTGGCGATCATGATGCCGCCCGTCTCGGTCTGCCACCAGTTATCGTGGATCGGCCGGCCAAGCACGGCCTCGCCCCACCGGACCGCGTCCGGATTCAGGGCCTCGCCGACACTGGCCACCAGGCGCAGGCGCGACAGGTCGAAGGACCGGGCCAGCTCCGGGCCGGCCTTCATCAGCATCCGGATGGCCGTGGGGGCCGTGTACCAGACGGACACCCCTTCCGCCTCGAGGATCCGGTACCACCGCTCGGCGTCGAAGTCGGCTTCGTCGATGACCCGCGTGATGCCATTCGAGAGGGGGGCGATGACGCCATACGACATCCCCGTCACCCAACCCGGATCCGCGGTGCACCAGAAGACATCGTCGTCATGGAAGTCGAGGGCCAGCTGTCCGGTGACGTGATGTGCCAGCACCGCGCCATGCACATGGATCGCTCCCTTCGGCTTGCCGGTGGTGCCGCTGGTGAAGTGGAGGAGGGCTGGGTCATCCGCCGACGTTGGGGGAATGGTCCAGGTATCCGGCGCCGCCCGCATCAGTGCGACCAGGTCCAGCGCTCCCGGGATCGCCGCGATCTCCCCGGCGTCACCAACCAGCAACACGTGCCGCAGCGATCGCACGTCGGCCAGGGCCGGCGCGACCTTCTGCCTGAAGTAGGCCGGCGTGGTGACGATCGCCGTCGCCTCCCCGATCGACAGCCGCGCGCGGACCGGATCGGGACCGAACGCGGAGAAGAGTGGGGAGAAGACCGCGCGGGCCTTGAGGGCGCCTAACGCCGTTACATCCAGCTCCGGCACGCGGTCGAGCAAGGAGAACACCCTCGCCCCGGCGGGTACGCCAAGCCGGGCCAGCACGTTGGCGAACCGGCTGGATTCCCGCGCCAGCTCGGCAAAGGTGATGTCGCGGCGCTCACCGCGCCGGCCCCGCCAGCGCGCCGCCACCCGGCCGCCCCGGCCGCCAGCGACGTGCCGGTCCACGGCCTCGAAGGCCATGTTGATGCCGCCTCCCGGCAGGCCGGTGAGCTCCCGGCGGCGCGCTTCCTCCCAGGAGAAGTCACGACACGCCAGCTCGTAGTCCGCGAGGTTGGGCTGGACACCCCGGAACACCCGCTTCGTGATCACCTGCGCCGCCAGGGCGCCTGCCGGGATGGTCATGGTCCGCCTGTCGCCAGATCCGGGTCAATGCGGCGCTCGTGCCTGTTCCAGCAGGAGCCCCTGCTCCGCTGCCGCGATATTCCGCCTCGTGCGCTCGAGCACGTCCGGATTCACCGAGATGGAGGTGATTCCCCAGCGTACCAGGTGCTCCACGTACCCGGGGTACACCGATGGCGCCTGCCCGCAGATGGAACAGCTGATGCCCAGCCGGCGACTCGCCTCGATGAGGATCCTGATCGCGTCGAGTACAGCGCCATCGCGCTCGTCGAACAACGGCGCGACCGCCTGGCTGTCGCGGTCCACCCCCAGCACGAGTTGCGTGAGGTCGTTGGAGCCGATGGAAATGCCGGTCACGCCCATCTTCACGTACTCCGGCAGCCAGTACGCCGCCGACGGCACCTCGGCCATCACCCACAGCTCCAGGCCACGGTCGGCGCCTAACGGGCTCCGGTCGATGAGTTGCCGGCAGGCGCGCATCTCCCATGCCGTCCGCACGAACGGGATCATCAGGTGCAGGTTGGCGCACTCCCGGCGCGCCTCGGCCAGCGCGCGCAGCTCGAGGGCGAAGAGATCCGGCTCCCGGACGTACCGGAAGCAGCCGCGGTACCCGATCATCGGGTTTTCCTCGACGGGCTCGAACGCGTCGCCCCCGTCCAGCCCGCGGAACTCGTTGGAGCGGAAATCCATGGCCCGGTAGATCACCGGACGGGGGGCGAACGCGCGGCCGAACTCCTTCAGGGGCTCGACCATGCGCGCGACCAGTTCGTCGGCGCGCCCGTCGGCCAACAGCTTGCGCGGATGCACCCTCCCGAACGCCGAGAGCCACATGAACTCCGCGCGAAGCAACCCGACGCCATCCACATCCCGGGTCGCCACCTCACGCGCTCGCTCCGGCTCGCCCAGGTTCACGTAGAGCCGGGTGGCGGTCACGATGGCCGGTCCCGGCGTCGACGGTGCCGCGGACGCGGGACCTTCCACCCGCGACCTGGCCGGAGCGCGGCGACCAGCCGTGACCGTCCCGCGAGCGCCGTCAACGGTCACCTCGATCCCGGTCGTGAGCCTCGCCGTCGCGTCCTTCGCGCCGACGATGCAGGGGATCCCCAGTTCGCGGGACACGATCGCGGCGTGCGACGTCATGCCGCCCGCGTCGGTCACCACCGCCGAGGCGCGCCGCATCAGCGGCACCCAGTCCGGGGACGTCATGCGCGTCACCAGGACTTCGCCCGGATCCAGCGTTCCCGCCTCGGACGGTGATACCAGCGCACGCACCCGGCCGCTCGCGATGCCCGGGCTGGCGCCCAGGCCCTGCACCAGCACTTCCGCCTGTCCGATGGACTCGTCAGGCAGCGCCGCGGATGCCAGCATCAGTGTGGTCACCGGCCGCGACTGCGTCAGGTACACGCGCCCTGCCTCGATGGCAAACTCGACGTCCTGCGGGGACTGGTAGTGCGCCTCCACCTTGCAGGCGAGCGCCGACAACGCCTCGAGCTCGGTCCGGTCGAGCACGCGCGCCGCCGCCCGGGGATCCCCGGACAGGTCGACTCGCTGGTTCGCGCCCGTCTCCGCATGGCGCACCAGCATGAAGTCCTTGATCCCCACCGACTCCTCCACGACGGTCCCGGTGGACTTCGAGATGACGTATCGGTCGGGGGTCACCTGCCCAAGCACCACGACCTCACCGAGTCCCCAGGCGGCCTCGATCACGACGCGATCGGCATCCTTCGTGGTGGGGTCGACGGTGAACATCACGCCGGCCTTGTCGGCATTCACCATGCCCTGGACGACGACGCCAACGGGCATCTCCGCCGGCATACCCTGCTTGAGGCGGTAGAACAGCACGCGCGCATGAAACGTCGACGCCCAGCACGACTTGACGCGCCGCAGCAGGTCCTCGCGTCCGTGCACGTTGAGGAAGCTCTCGAACATGCCGGCAAACGAGAACTGGACCGTGTCTTCCGCGGTCGCCGAGGAGCGAACCGCCACCGGGATCTCGGCGTGCCCAGCCTCCCGCGACAGCGCGGCGTACGCCGCGGAAATCGCGTCGGCAATCTCGCGGGGGAGGGGCTCATCCTCCACCAGGCGGCGCAGCGTCCCCGACAGCCGTTGCAGCCCGTCGGTGTCGTCAACGTCGACCTGCGCCAGGTGGCGGTCGAGTTCCGCGCCAAGCCCGGAGCCGTCCCGGAAGTGGGCCCAGGCATCGATGTCGATGACGAAGCCGGGAGGCACCGGTAGTCCCGCCTTCGCCATTTCGCCGAGGTTGGCACCCTTCCCGCCCACCCGTGGAGTGTCGGCGCGGGAGAGGTCGCGCAGGGCGTGGATGAAGCGCGCTCCGGCACCCGGACGCGGGTCGCGGACGAGGACATCGACTGCTGAGGTCATCATTCCTCCCATGGCGCGCCGGCAAGCGGGACGATGCCGCGGTAACGCCGCCCGCGTTCGTGTCGGCTACGCGTGAACGGTGCCTCCCGTCACCGCGGGGTTCTGTCGGGGACGGGTCCCTGCGGGGTAGGGTCATTGCGGATGGCGAGAAGGGGGTGAACCCCGCAGAGTGAGGGTACCCTCCAGTCGGTGGACTCCGGTGCGCCTCCATGCCGTTCTCCTGGCGCTCCTGCCAGTTGTCCCGATGCAGGTCGCACCGGACTCCGGGTGCGGCACATCGCAGCCGGTCGCGCTGCGACTCGACCTGAACGTCCCGTCCTTCCAGCTCGACGCCTACGAGGACGGCGTCCGGATCCGCCGGTACCGGGTGGCGGTCGGGATGCGTGGCTATCGGACCCCGCGCGACACGTTCGCGATCACGTCGATCGAGTGGAATCCGTGGTGGATCCCGCCAGCCAGCGAGTGGGCGCGCGACGAGAAGGTGACGCCGCCCGGGCCCATGAATCCGATGGGCCGCGTGAAGCTCTACTTCCTGCCGCTGTACTTCCTTCACGGCACGCCGCATGAGTCGTCGCTGGGCAAGGCTGCCTCGCATGGCTGTGTTCGCATGGCGAACGCCGATGCGATGGCGCTCGCCCGGCTCGTGCATGCCGCCGGCACACCCGGCGTCGACTCTGTGGTCCTTGATTCGCTGGTTGCGGACACCACGCTCACGCGACTGATCCAGCTCGATGTCCCTGTCCCACTCGTGGTCCGGTACGAGGTCGCCGAGGTCGACAGCGACTCACTCGTCCTCCATCGTGACGTCTACGGCCTCGAGCGACGCAGCGAGCGGGAGCGCGCGATCGATGCCCTGGTCCGGCATGGAATCGCGAGGGACGCCCTGGACGTGGAGCGACTCGTCGGCAGGCTGCGCGCCACATCGCGGCGCCCGCTGAGGATTGCCGTCAGCGAGCTGCTGCTCACGCTCCCGCCTCGGCCTCCGGACCCCTGACCCTACCGCATCCCGCGCGTCAGTCGCTCATACTCGTCAGGCGGCGGGGGCGGCGAGACGAGGACGGGACACGGAGCGCTGTGCAGTAAGCCCGCCGCCACACTGCCGACGAAGAACCGCTCCACCGGACCGTGGCCATGGGTGCCGACGGCGATGAGGTCGGCCTTCATGGCCTCCGCGATCGACAGGACCCCACTCACCGGACCACCCTCGATCGTCCTGGTGTCGATGGTAACGCCCGCTGGCGCGTGGGGCGCAAGCTGCGCCACTACCCGGGTGAAGAACTGCGCGACGTCTCCACTGACCAGCGCGCCCGATGGATCGAGCGCGGTGTGACTGTAGTACAGCGGCATCGGGCAATGCACCAGGAGCAGGCGCGCACCATCCGCCGCGAGTAGCAGGGCGGCCTGCGCCGCGCGAATACTCGCCGGACTGAAATCGATTGGCGCCAGGATCGCCGCTGGCAGCGCCGGGAAGGACGGTGCGACCGAAAGCACCGGGCAGCCCGACTGCGCCACGACCTGCAGGGCGCGAACCCCCGTCACCACGTGGCGCAGTCCACGCCGCGGCGCGGCATCGACGACGACGACCGTGGCGTTGGCGTCCCGCGCGGCGCGTGGAATCTCACGTCCCGGCGAACCGATGCGGATGTCCAGCGTCCATTTGGCATCCACGCCGAGGGCATCACGCAGGCGTTGGGTTACCATTGTCGATGCCTTCTCCAGGACGCCGGTTGGCGCGGACGTCGGGAGCGCGGGGAGGACGTCGGGTGGAGTGCCGGTCGCCGGCACCGCTTCGACGACCGTCACGACACGCAGGTCGCGTCCCAGGTGCGCCGCCAGCAACTGCGCCGCGCCGATGGCCGCGGACGTCGCTTCCCCGCCGTGGATCGCGAGCAGGACCGGACCCCGCAGGACCGGGTTGGCGGTCGGCCCTGGCGGCGGGGCCGCACGACCTTCGGGACTCGTGTCCATTCGCGTGTCGGTCATCATGCGCTCCTCCGTCGGTGAACCCCATACCACGACTCACACTCCAGTTCACGGCCCTTTACGATCCGCTTTCCCTCGAGCGGGCCGCTGGTCGCCGTGACCACCGTGTGCTGGCGCTCGCCATGCTTCCCGTTGAAGTACAGCACCACCCAGTCACGCGTCCGGCCAAGCTCGTGCGCACGCGCCGTATTGGAAAAGAGCACGGTGTAATGGCGCGGACCACGCCATGCGTGCATCACCGGAAGCCACGCCTTGCGTCCCGGGTTGAAGCGGCGCGGCGCGATCATCGGGAGCCTCCCGGCCGCGCACGCCTCGCGATACTCGCGATCGACGTCCAGCACCTCACCGACCATCGGCAGGGCATCATCATCCAGGGCAGGACGCGCCCGGCGTCGCCCGAGGCGTGCCGCGAGCGCATCCCGCACGCCAGCGAGCCGCTTCTCGCCGAACCCCGGTATGCGCGCCAACCTTCCGTCATGGGCAGCCGCCTCGAGCTCCTCGAGTGTGCCGATGTCAAGCGCCTCGTGGACCCGTTCGGCAAGCCGGCGCCCGATCCCCGGCACCGACGAGAGCACCACGATGGGATCGCTCTCGCCACGAAGCCGATCGACCATGGGCAGTCGGCCCGTGGTGACGATGAGGCTGATCGCCCGCGCGAGCGCCGAGCCAATACCAGGCAGTCGGTCGAGTCCGTCGAGTCCCTCCTCGTGGAGAAGCTCGAGCACGTTCCTCGGCAACTGGCGGATCGTCGTGGCGGCATTCCGGTATGACTGGACGCGGAACGGATTTGCCTCCTGTGACTCCAGCAGCTGCGCCGCCTCCTCCAGGCGGTCGGCGACCTGCCTGTTCATGGGCGGAGTGGCAATCGGGGAGACTGGCATCCTGCGTCAACGATACGTGAAAGCCGGACCGGGTCAGTCGGCAAGTACCCCTCCTGCATGTGGGTTATCCCGTAGTGGCGAAGTCCCCTACACAGGATCGGGAACTGCCCTGCTGACTTGCCCGGCCGACTGTCGCGATGTTTTCCAATCGTACCTCCAGCCTGGGGGCCACATGCACGTCGCCGGCACCGCTGAACGGGCCCGCGCGCTCGCCGATGTGAAGGCCGGTGAGCGAGTCGAGGTCGTTGACATCGTGTTCGAGACGATCCGCGAACTCTGTCCCACGCTCGGCATCCACCTCGGCGACGTCCTTCACTGCCAGCGACGCACGGCGCGCGACATGCTGCTGCTGCGTGGCGACGGCGGCCAGGTGACGGTGGACCGTTTCTACGCCTCGTTCGTGGAAATCAGGACGGTGGATCAGTCGAGGCTGGCACCCCTGTCGGGCCGCGCCAGGCCTGTCGTTCCCTCCTGACGTTTTCGCAACTCCACACGCTGCCGGGCGCGAGTTCAGGACGTGCCGCCACGGAGGCGCGTGTTTGCGGGCTTTCCCCGACAATCAGGGTGAGGAGGGCCGACTCACCGGTTGAGCGGTATCACCGAGTGTCCATGCAGGAACACACGGGAGGATCGCCGAAATGCTGAACCACACGGAACTCGTGACCCTGGAGCAATCACTCCGGGACGTGACCGTCCTTAGCGTCTACGTGAATGGTGAGATCGCCGATGTCGCCGCCCGCGGAAAGTGGCGAACGGAATTGCGGAATGCGCTCGACGCAATCGAGACCTCGCTCGCCGGGGCGTCGCATTCCGAACGGGAGTCGTTCGCGGCGACGCGCCGCCGGGTCCTGGAGGCCGTGGACAGTTATGCGCCCGGCCAGGACGCCCCGGGATGGATGGGGTTCTTCACCGCCGACGCGGTGCACCACGCGGGCGTCGTGCCGGTGGCGGTGCCGACCATGGCGGCATGGGCGATCGGCGCGAACGTCGCGCCATGCCTGCGGGTGCTCAAGGAATCGCGCCCGGTGCTGGTGGTCGTGGCCGACAGCAGCGTCGTGCGCATGTATCGTTATGCAGATCGCTCCATCGCCCTTGTCGACACGCTGGAACGCGAGGCACACGTGGATACGCCGTACCACATGGGGCGTCCCTCCCCCCAGGGCTTCAGCACCGGCACGCGCGGCCGTACGGGCGCGGACGCCGCACAGCGGGAGCTGCGGAAGGCGACCGATTCACTTCTTGCCGAGGCCGGGAGTCACGTCGAGAAGCTCGCGAGCGACGAAGCCTGGGTGGTGGTCGGGGGGATTGACGTCGTGGCGACCGCGCTGCGCGGGCGGTTGTCGCCACCGGTGGCGGCCCGGTCGATACTCTCGCCGCTGGACGTCCACGCGACGGAGCCGCAGCTCGCCGAGGCGGCGAGGGACGCGGCGTCCCGGCTTCGGGCGCAGCAGGACCTGGACCGCGTCGAGCAGGTGATCGCGGCCACGGCCCAGCGCGGTCCGGGCGCCGTCGGACTCGAGGATACCGGGCGTGCATTGCTGAACAGCCAGGTGCGCGACCTGTACGTGACGTCAGCGTTCCTCCGGGATCATTCGCCGGAGGCAGAGTCGACGATCCGGCGGGCGTTCGACGAAGGGGCGCTCGTTGAGCATGTCTCCGGCGACGCCGCGCAGAAGCTCGACACGGTCGGCGGGATCAGTGCCCGCCTTCGCTTCGTGCTTTCGGACGCCAGCGCAGTTTCCGGTACCGTGTAGGGGACCGCCTCGCCCCGCGGGCCGGATCTGCTGACTACGGCGATCCGTCCCGGTGGCGAGGATGCAGGTACGCCGCCTCGATGTCCGAGGCGGCAGCCATGGAGGCCACGATGCTACGCCTTGCGGACATCATGTCGACGGAAGTGGTGACGGTGTCCCCCGACCTTGGGCTGCGCGATGCGATGGACCTGTTCGTCGCGGAACACATTTCCGGCGCGCCGGTGGTTTCCGGGCACCAGGTCCTCGGCGTCGTCTCGACCACCGACCTTCTTGCCTTTGCCGCCGGCTTGCCGGAGGCTCCGCCGTTGCGCGAGCCGCCATCCGACATGGGTGAACGGGAAACCGATGGCGAGGACGACTTCAACGAGGCCCAGGCCGCGTTCTTCACCGAGATGTGGGAGGACGCCGGCGCCGATGTCGTCGAGCGGGCCGCCAGCCCGGGATCCCCCGAGTGGAACGTGCTCGCGGAGCATACCGTGAGTGAGGCCATGACCTCGTCACTCTGCAGCCTGCCGCCGGAAACGGCGGTGCCCATGGCGGCGGAGTACATGAAGGAACGGGGAGTGCACCGCGTGCTGGTGATGGACAAGGAGCGACTGTTAGGCATCGTCACCACCTCGGACATCTCCGGGGCCGTGGCCGAGCACAAGCTCACGGAGCGGCGGTTCGTCTTCGGGAAGCCGCAGGTCCGGGCAGACGGTTCGCACTGGTAGTGCCCGGGCGACGGACGTGACCGGGGGGAGAGGGCGGGCCTGCCCCTCTCCCCCCGGCGTTTCACGACCCGTTACTGCTTGACGACCTCCGTCTCGATCGTGATGCGGACGTCGTCGCCGACGAGCACCCCGCCGGTCTCGAGCGCCACGTTCCACTCCAGCCCGAAGTCCTTCCGGCTGATCTTCGTGGTGGCCGTGAACCCGATGCGCTGGTTGCCCCAGGGATCGGTGGCCTGGCCCTCGGTCGTGACATCGAGCGTCACCGGCCGCGTCGTGCCGCGGATCGTCAGCTCGCCGTGCAGCTTGAATCGGGTGTCGATGTTTCCGTCGATTCGCGTTCCGCGGAATTCCATCACCGGGTGCTGCTCGGCCATGAAGAAGTCGGCGGAACGGAGATGGTCATCGCGCTTCTCGTCCCCGGTGGTGATGCTCGCGACCTGAATCGTCGCGCTGATGTCGGGGGTCGCGCTGGCCGGATCGAGACGCACGGTGGCGGCGACATCGCGGAACCGGCCCTTCACCGTCGAGATCATGAGGTGCTTCACGGCGAAGCCGACCTGGGTGTGGGACTGGTCGAGGCTCCACGTTCCGGTAGTCGGGATGGCGGTTTCTGTGGTAGTGGATGTGGCGGTCATGTTCCTTCTCCATTGAGTGAAAACCTGTGGTGCAGTCACAGATTTTATAGAACTGCATACTACATAGCTGTAGTGTATGCCCAAAAAAACACCGCTGCCTACCGAAGCGCCGTCAGGGCTTGCTCGATATGAGCGGCGTCAAAGCCTGACAGGACATTAGTTACGTCCTCCTGGACCTTCGACAGTGCCGCCGCCCCGGAGAGCTGACGCTCCCTTCCTGCGTCGGTGATGAGGGCACGAATGCTCCGCCTGTCGGCGGGATCCGGCTCCCGTCGGACCAGACCATCCGACTCGAGTCGGTCGACGAGCTGTGTGATGTTCGATCGAACGCAAGCCAGCCGCTGTGCCAGTTCTCCCAGGGTCAATGCGGCCGGCGCCTCCACCAGCGTGTTCAGGACGTTGAGCTTCGCCAGCGACAACCCCAGTGGCTCAAGCGATCCCTCGATCCGGTCTTCAATGGCGTGCGCCGCACCGAGAAGGCTGAAGGTGAGATCCGAGGTGAGCCCCGCTCCGTCCGATTGATTCATGCCTGTATAATACATGCCGACCGGCAAATGTCAAGACGGGCTCAACTAGTAGGCCTCAGCTGCTTGTGTTGATTCGGTTTGGGCTGCAACCTCACCGGCTTCAACCACCCCTGATCCATCCATGCCTCACGCGCGCTTCATCATCTGGGCGGCCCTCACCACCACTTCAGTCGGCAACGCCCAATCAATGGGGTCTGACCCCATTGCCGCCGCGGTTGCGGCCTGGACGCCGGTGCTTGCGCCACCGGGTTCCGAGCCGGAGGCGTATCCGGTGCTGGCGCGGGCGTTGGGCACGGGTTGGAGCGTCGACCGCTTCGGGAACATGGTCAAGCGCGTCGGCAGCGGGTCGCCCCGTCGCGTGGTCGCCTGCGGCCTCGACTTCCCGTCGTACGTCGTCAGCCAGGTCACCGACGATGGCTACCTGCGGGTGAGAAGGACGGGAGGACCGTCGCATCCACTGTGGGACCAGTTCCACGAGGCGCAGCGAATCGCCGTGATGACGCGAACCGGGCGGGTGCCGGGCGTAGTCGCCGTCGCCAACGGACACTTCGCGCAACAACACCGCGCCGACACCGTGGCGATGACGATGGACGACCTCTGGATCGACATCGGCGCGTCGTCCGCGGCCGAAGTCTCGCGCGCCGGCGTATCGCTGCTCGATCCGCTCTCGATCGATCGACCGGCATGGAGTTACGGCGGATATGCCTCGGGACCCGCTATGGGCGCCCGCGCCGGGTGCGCAGCGGTCGCCACGGCAGCCACCGGCCGGGTGGGAGCCGGCGAGACGATCTTCGTCATCTCCGCGCAGCGCAGCTACAGTTGGCTCGGCCTGTCCCAGATGCTCGCCCAGCTGGGGCGTGTGCGCACGGTCGCGATGGTCGTTGATGGAACCGACGGAGCATCTCCCGGGCGCGGGGGGCGTGGTGGTGGACGCGGCGCCGCCATCCCGCGCGGCGCGAGCACCGACTCGATCCGCATCATCACGCCGCGCGTCCGTCACGCGCGCAGCCTGGTCGAGACGATTCATGCGAACGACGCGAAGGCCCTGCTGGCGCAGGTCGCCGAGGCGGGTGCCGTCACGCTGGCGCCGGACGCTGCCTGGGTCACCCCTGGCGTGGACACCGCGCGCACGCTGAGCCGGCGCGGCGGCCTCACCGGCGAGATCGAGCGCCAATGGATGGAGCTCACCGACCTGCCGGGCGTCGCCGGACACGAGGGACCGGTTCGTGAGGCCGTCCTGGCGGCGCTGCCGGCGTGGGCGCGCTCGCGTGCCGTCGTCGACTCGATAGGCAACATCGTCGTCGCCATGGGGCCCGATCGCGACTCGGTCGCGTTCGTCGCCCACACCGACGAAGTGGGGTTCGAGGTCGCATCCGTCCTGCCCGACGGACGGGTGACGCTGCGGAGCCGTGGCGGCGTGGTGCTCCCGTCCTGGGAGGGCACGCCGGCGTACCTGCACTTCGATGCAACGAGCAGTTCCCGGGCACGGGCGCCGCTCCGCGGCATCTTCGTGCCTCGTGACTCGGGCCGCACGCGATCGCCGGGGACACTCACGGCCTGGTTCGGCATGGATTCGACCCAACTGCTGGCGAGCGGCGCCTGGATCGGGGCGAGCCTGACGTCCTACAAGCGCGCCGACCGCCTGGTGGGCACGCGTCTCACCGGCCGTGGCAGCGACGATCGCACCGGCACCACCGCGCTGCTGTTCGCCCTGCGACGCCTCAACCCGGACTCGCTGACCCACAAGGTCATCTTCGTGTGGACGGTGCAGGAGGAGGGCGGCCTGAATGGCGCGCGCTACTTCGGCGACCGGCACGGACGCAACCTCCGCCGCGTCTACAGCGTGGACACGTTCGTCTCGAGCGACACGCCGCTGGAGTCGCCCCACTTCGCGTTCCTGCCGTTAGGCATGGGCGCCGTGCTGCGGGGACTCGACAACGGCAGCCTGGTGCCGCGCGCCGAGCGCGATCGCATCGTCTCGCTCGCCCGGGCCCGCGGCATCCCGCTCCAGGTGGGCACGACCTTCGGCAGCACGGACGGCTCGGCGATCCAGCCGTGGGGACCGGTCAACATCGGCCTCTCCTGGCCGGGACGCTATTCCCACGGGCCGGCCGAGGTGCTGGACCTGCGGGACGTGGAGGCACTCGTCCGGCTGGTGGTGGAACTCTCCAAGGCGCCCTGACACAATCGAACACGCAATGACCTCACGTACGAGACGGGCGACGGCCTGCCGGAAGGTGGCCGTCTTTCTGGTTGCGTCCCTGATGGCCGGCCGCGCCGGCGCGCAGGTGATGGCGAACACCGGGGCCTCCGGACCCCGGACCGGCAGCGCCGCGGTGGTGACCGCGGCACCCGTCATCGACGGCCGGCTCGATGACGCCGCCTGGAAGTCGGGCCAGCCCTATGGCGACTTCATCCAGCGTGAGTTACGCGAGGGCGAGCCGGCGACCGAGCGCACCGAGGTCCGCGTCCTGACCGACGGCGAGGCGCTGTATGTCGGCGCGTGGCTGTTCGACCGGACCCCCTCGGCCATCGTCGCCGGCGAGAAGCTCCGCGACGTCACGCTGACCAACAGCGACTACTTCGCGTTCATCCTCGACACGTACCTCGACCGTCAGAACGGATTCGTCTTCGCCACCACGCCCGCTGGCGTCGAGTACGACGGCCAGGTGGTGAAGGAGGGCGAGGGCGGCGGCGTGTTCCAGGCTGGGCAGTCGCGGGCGCAAGCCGGTTCGATGGGCGGCTTCAACCTCAACTGGGATGCCACCTGGCAGGTGGCCACGTCGATCGACTCCGCCGGCTGGTACGCCGAGTTCCGGATCCCGTTCTCGACGCTGCGCTACGGCGCGGGCACCATGCAGGACTGGGGCCTCAATTTCGCGCGGAGCATCCGCCGGCATAACGAGGAAGCATTCTGGTCGTTCATCCCGCGCCAGTTCAACCTGTACCGCCTGTCCCGGGCAGGGACGCTGCAGGGCCTCGCCGTGCCCAGCCGCCGGATTGCGACGGTGACGCCGTACGTCCTCGGCCAGTCAGCGCGGAACTTCAACGTCGATTCCCGGATGAAGAGCACCGGCGAATTCGGCGCTGACCTGAAGGTCGGGGTGACCCCGAGCCTGACGCTGGACCTCACGGTCAACACGGACTTCGCGCAGGTCGAGGTGGACGAGCAGCGCACCAACCTGACCCGGTTTCCGCTGTTCTTTCCCGAGAAGCGTCCGTTCTTCCTGGAGAATGCCGGCGTGTTCTCGGCGGGCACGCCGCAGGCCGTCGACCTGTTCTTCACGCGGCGTATCGGCATCGACACGCTGGGCAACCCGGTACCGATCATCGGCGGCGGTCGACTGAGCGGGCGGGTGGGCGCCGCGACGGTGGGTGTGCTGCAGATCTTCACCGACGAAACCGCCGGAGCCGAAGCCCAGGCGTTCTCGGTGGGGCGCATCAGCCGGGAGCTGGGCGGGCGCTCGCGTGTCGGGGCGATTGCCGTGCAGCGTGTGGCGACCGACGATGGCTCCGACTGGAACCGGACCTACGGAATAGACGGTCGACTGGGTATGGGCGAGGCTTGGACCGTGGACTGGTGGGCGGCGAAAACCGAGACGTCACCCATGACGGAGGACGTGGACGAGAGCATCCTGCGGCCGAGCAGGTCGCGCGAGATCGGGTACAGCGTGCGGGCCGGGTACCAGACGTCGGCGTGGAACAACGCCCTGCGCTACGTGGAGGTCGGCGAGGACTTCAACCCGCAGGTCGGGTTCCTCAACCGGGCGGGCGGGTACCGGTTCTATGACATCTCGTTCATGCGCACCGTGCGCAGGCGCGAGTGGCCGTGGCTCAAGCAATGGAACCCGCATGCGAGCTATCGCGGCTACTACAGCCATGACGGGTACTGGCAGAGCGGCCAGGTGCACGTGGACATGACCGAGGCCGAGTTCGCGCGGGGGGGACGCTTCGGGCCGGAGTACAACTTCTACCACGAGGGCCTGCGGCAGCCGTTCGCCATCGCCAGCGGCGTCACGCTCCCCGCCGGCGACTACAACTGGGGCTCGTTAGGACTGGACTGGGACACGGATCCCAGCGCCAGGCTGTCGCTGGTTTCCCGCAGCGAGATCGGGCCGTTCTACAACGGCAGCCGCATCGGCGAGACGGTGACCCTGACGTACCGGCGCGGCGCCTCGCTGACGACGTCGCTGCTGGTGGACTACCAGGACGTGACCCTCGACCAGGGCGACTTCATCCGGAAGCTCGTCGGTGTGAAGGTCGGGTACTTCTTCACGCCGAAGGTCTTCCTGCAGTCGCTGGTGCAGTACAACAACCAGGCGAGGGTCTGGACGGCGAATGCGCGATTCGGGTGGCTGAGCACCGCGGGGACCGGGCTGTTCGTGGTCTACAACGAGGGACAGCAGGCCGGCGGGTTCTTCGACTGGGTGCAGCCGCAGTCCCGGAGCCTGGTGGTGAAGTACACGCGGCAGCTCGGGACTGGAGGGTAGGCGGCACGCACTGCGGGATGCGTGACGTGCGGGCGCGGTCGAGCGCATCCAGCGTCGGCGCGGGTGAGCGTCGAACGCCGGCGGCTCCGGCGAGACTACGGGCGCGACAGCAGGTTGCGGCCTTCCGCGGCCGGGAGTTGCAGGCCCAGCACAGCCGCCACCGTCGGAGCGATGTCCCGCATGTCCACCATGCCTAACGTCTTCCCCGCCGGGATTCCGGGCCCGGCGATGAAGAACGAGGCATGGAGTTCGCGGCGCGCATTCAGGTGGCCGTGCATGCCGCGCACCGTGGATGGCGTGACCAACGGCCCCTGCAACGCTGCCCCGATGGTGTAGCCGGGCCTCATCGTGACGTGAAAGGCAGCGGTCGGGAAGCCACCCGCCGCCCGAAGCGCCGACGCATCGAGTACCGTATCGATGCCATTCGCCGAATCGGCGGCGACGCGGCTCAGGAGTTCCCGTACCGCCTCGCGGGTGGTCCGGGGAGCATCGTCCGCGATCATGATTGCCGCTGATGCCCCGGCACCCCACGGCATCGCCTGCCACTTCGCCGGCTTCCCGTCCGCGCCAGCCGTGATCAGCCCTGCGTTCACGAACGCCGCGCCGAGGTTGAGTGCTTTTCCGGTCTGCAGGAATCCATGGTCCGACACGACCGCCACCACCGCCCGGTTGCCGGACGCTTCGGCTGACGCGCTCCAGACGTCGCCCACGATCCGGTCGATGCGCTCCAGGATCGCCTTCGCCTCCGGCGTCCACGGCCCTCTTTCGTGCTGCTCGTGGTCGAGGGCCGTGAAATACGCCAGCATCAGCGCGGGACGCCGCGTCTTGAGGAGCTGCACGACGAACTTCGCGCGACGTTCGTCGCCCTCGATCGATTCATCGATTCCGTCGGCATAGGGACCCAGTGCGTCCTCCAGGGAATCGACCAGCCCGGGGCTCGAGAGCGCCTTGACGAGCTTGCGGTCATCGGGCGTGCCCGTGCGCCAGTATTGCGGAATGTTCCAGTCAATCCGTGCGCCGACGGTGACGGGCCAGTGCACCCCCGCGGTCCTGACGCCCTTCGTGGCGGCCGCGTCCCAGATGGCCTGGCTTGTCAGATCCGATGCGTACCAGTACCACCCGCCCTGGTTCTTCGCGAGGGGATCGAACGTCGTGTTCGAGTGGATGCCATGTCTCGCCGGCGAGACACCCGTGACCAGCGTCGCGTGGCTCGGATACGTCACGGTGGGGATCACGCCGCGCACGCCGGTCGCATGGGCTCCCTCACGCAGTAGCCGGCGCAGGTTGGGAATCGCCAGGCCGTGGCGGTCCGCCTCCGTCACATACGCTGGATGAAGCCCGTCGATCGAGATCAGGACGACGGGCCGACCGGCATCCTGGGCCGACAGCGTAAACGAGGTCACGAGGACCCCGACCGTGGCCCGTACCGCCGCGCGGGCGATATGGGTCACGGTGGTCGTCAGGGTTGTCATCGACTAGAACCGCGTGCCAATCGTCAGGAAGAACAACCGCTTCGCTCCGGCCTGCAGCGTCTCCTGGTCGGCGGTCAGCGAGAACCCGTTCGTGCCCATCGTTGAGATGTACGACTCGTCGGTGAGGTTGGCGGCGTTGACCCGGATCGTGAACTCGTTGAACGCGCCGACTCTACCGAAGCTGAAGCCGAGGGAAGCGTCCATGGTGGTGTACGCGGGCACGGACTCGGTATTCAGGATGGTGAAGTACCGCCTGGCCACGTGGCGGGCCGTGAACGACGCCGAGAGCGGTCCGCGATTGAACTGGAGCGTCGTGTTCCCGAGGAACCGCGGCGCGTCGACGATATCCTTCCCGGCCGACTCGATCGTGTTCGTGCCGTCCTGGTAGTCATCGTCGATGGTCGAACGGTTCATGGCGGCACTGGACTGCCAGGTCAGCCCGTCGGCGAGCCGGATCGCCACCAGGGCTTCGACGCCCTTTGACGTCACGTTGCCCACGTTGGCGAACGAGCTCACGCACGTCGCCGTCAGGGGGCACACGGCAACGCCGATCAGGCGGTTGCGATAGTCGATGAAGTAGCCGGCCAGAGATGCCTCAAACCCGTCACGGCGCGTGCGGATGCCGGCCTCGTAGGTGCGGGCCCTTTCGGGATCGGTGTTGTTCTTCAGGTTGTCGAAGCCGGCAGGGTTGGTGTTGTAGACCCCGGTCTGCGGTGAGTACGGATACGCGTTCACGTTCTCTGAGTAGTTCGCGAAGACCTGATCGGTCGTCGACGTCGCGAAGACCACGCCGAGCTGGGGCAGGAGCCCGCCATCGGTCGGGAGCGAGAGGGTGGGCCGGTTCACGTCAGGCGCCGACGCGGCGTCGGGAATCGTCAGGCCGTTGCTCCGGAAGTCGGCGCCGATGTGCAGGTACTTGGCGCCATACGTGAGCTTCAGCCGGTCGTCGACCAGGCTGGTGGTGTTCTGCACGTAGGCGGAGGTCGTTTTCAGGTCGCCGGTCCGGTCGAAGAACAGGCGAAGTACGTTGGCGAAGTCCACTTCGGGGCTGGTGGCGTAGTCCTTCAGGCGCCAGGCGACGCGACGGATGTGCGTCTCGTTGCTCTCGTACCAGGCGCCCGCCTCGATGCGATTGGCGCCGAGGTCGAGCGAGAACCTGCCGTTCACGCCGGAACGCCGGTTGTCGTACTGCGTCTGGCGGAAGTAGATCGGGTCCGGGCTGAACGCGGTCGAACCGTAGTTGGGCGCGTGCCAGTCGCCGTCGCCGCGGTTGGTGTGGAAGTAGGGCGTGATCACGAGCCTGGCCCGGTCGCTCACCGCGAAGTCGCCCGCGAAATACGCGAGGTTGTCGCGCCGTGCCCCGTGTGCCGAATGGAAGTATGCCTGGTCGGGTGAGGCGCTGATGGCCGCGGCCTTGGCGGCTTCCCAGCTGGAGAACTGGTCCCAGTCGCGGCTGCTCTGCCGGAAGCGGGCGAGCGAGAGGTCGGTGTAGTCCCCTTCGGTGCGATCCGAGAAGTCGTAGAACAGGGTGAAGCGATTGGCGCCGACGAACGCCAGCAGCTTGGCATTGATCTGGTCCTGCCACTGTTCGCCGCCGCCGATGATGCCGTCGGCGCCGAACAGGCTCCGCGCCTCGGGGGAGAAGCGCTCGTACGAGCCCTTCCACTTGTCGGTATCCAGCCGGGAGTAGCTGAGGAACGCCTTCATGGCCCGGCCGGCGGCGAGGTCACCCTTCAACCCGGTGTCCCACCGGCCGAAGGTGCGACGGGCGTTGGCCGCCCCGAGCATCTGCCGCAGGCTGAACCCGCCGTCGTTGACCGGGTCGGACGAGCTATACTGCACGACGCCACCCAGGCTGTTGCTCGAGGCGGTGCCTAACGCGCCAGACCCCTGCGTGACCGTGGCATCGTCGAGGTTCTCGGCGTCGACGGCGCGGCCGACCCCGAGTCCGTTGAAGTTGCCGTACTGCATGTTGCCCAGCGTGATGCCATCGAAGGTCTGGCCGATCTGGCCGGCCTGGAACCCGCGAATGGTGAGCGTGGTGGACCACTCGTAGGAACCGAACGGATCCGAGGAGTTGAAGTTCACTCCCGGGAGGCGCTCGGCGGCCTTCAGGGGCGTCGTCCCCGGCGAGCGCAGCTGCAGGTCGGCACGCGTCAGCGCGTTGGCCGCGAGGACTCTTCCCATCCCGGTGGCCGAGCCTTTTACCTCCACGGTTCGCAGGGTGACTGCGCCCGTGTCGCGCGGTGGAGTCACTCCCTGGGCGAAGGCGGACGCCGCGATGCCGAGGAGCGGCGCGGCCAGGAGCGCGGACAGACGAAGGACACGTGGCATGGATCGGAGGGCGAAGAGTGAGCGTCACGGACCCGCCTGCATGGATGCGCATGCCATCGCGGGTCCCGTTGGCCGTCCAGTATCGCGGCTCCGGGTAACGCTCCGAACGATGATCCCGCCGGTTTCGGTAACGGCTGTGACTCAGGCCCGTCAGGTCACCGGACGGTCACGAACACGCTTCGCCGGCGCGCACCACCGTTCGACGGCTGGCCACCGCAGCGGCCACTTCGCGTCTTCCGCGGCTGGAGCCGCAGCCTCTGCGCCCAGCGCCCCGGCTCCCGCTCACACCAGCGACAGGATGATCTCGAACAGGATCAGGACCACGATCGCGATCTCCAGCGTTTCCGCCCGCCGTGCCTGGACCTCACCGTTCAGCATCGCGTACGTCTCCCGGATGATCGTGAGCTTCCGGTCAATCCCGGCTCGCCAGACACGCCCGCGATACAGTTCGAGCGCAGTCGAGTACACGCGTGCGAGATACACGTCGTCCGTCACCTTCAGCGCGTTCTCCGCCCTCTCGACGAGCTCGGTGATCTCCGCGACGAGCGTCTGCATCGAGGTGAGGAGGTGCGCGTACCCCGGCCGGAACAGGCGCCGGGCGCGAAATCGGGCGCGCGCAATCCGGTCGTACAGCTTCGGCAACTCCGCGTCCAGCATCGCGTCGTAATACCGCAACTCGAGGAGTTGCGCGTTCGCGAACTCGAGGATGTACTCCACGTCGGACGCTGCGCTGGACCGCTCGACGATGAGCGCGTTGTCCCAGCTCAGGATCGCCAGGTCATCGGCATAGTACGAGAAACGGTGCGGCAGGAGTTCGCGTCGCGCGTCGGCAGACAACGGGCGCGTTTCGCCCAGGAGAAGCGGGACCAGGTCGAGCTGCTGGACGACGGTCGCCGGCAACTCGGCCCCGCGGGCGTCCTTCGCGTACGTGACATGGTAGACGACGTAGTCCTCACGCACACCGGCAAGTCCGGGTTGCTCGATGCAGGAGGCGATGCGATCAGTGAGTCGCCGGGCGTGCTGCTCGAGCAACTCCGGGATCTCCGGTGCCGAATCCACCGCGCGACCGAACGCAGTGAAGTCCGGCCACGACAGCTCCCCGGCTTCCACGCGTCCCCGCATCGAAAGGACCCCGAAGTCGAAGATCCGGACCGAGACGTCAAGGATCACCTTGCGCCCTTCAAGCATCACCGGTTCGCTGCCGAGGCCCACCGTGATCGGCAGGTTCACGATCTGCAGCGCCTGCGCCTCTCCGCGAGAGGGACGTTCCCGGGCGGGCGAGCTCGTCGCGAGCCGTTCCAGCACCTGATTGAGGTGAATCTCGCCACCGACATCGAACATGCGGTACACGACGGCCCGGCCGCTGACCACGATCGTTTCGGGGGCCAACGATCGGTCGGTCAGGGATGTGAGGTCCATTTCCGGAATCTGCGACGCGGCGCCGGGAAGGTCCATCACGTCACCTCTCCAGTCAGCCGCTCCGCGTCAAGTTGCACTACATGGAAACCGGCCTTTTCGGCGGCGCCACGAGTGGCGGCAGGCCGAGCGCCTGCAGCAGCGGGTTGATCCTGGCTGAGGTCGCATCGATCTGCCGCTCCACCATGTCGATCACGGTCTGGGCGTCTCGGCGCACGTCCCCCATGTACTCGCGCTGCGCCTCGATGATCGGCGTCAGGCCGGCGTCGATCGCGCCCATGAGGTTCAGCGCGCGCTCCACGGGGCGCGGTCCCTCGGAGTAGTACGGCACCTTGTCCGACCTGGGACGAGTGAGCTGAAGCCGCACGCTGTCGAGCCTCACCAGCTCCTCGATGGACGCCCTGGCCAGGTCGCGCGCCGCATCGCCACGAAGCTCCTGCGCGGTCGACGATCGCTCGTCGACCTGGTTCTTGAACGCGCCGAGGTTGCGTTCGACCTCGATCATGGTGGTGATGACGTTGAAGAGGCGCGTCGCCTGGTCGAATTGCGACTGCAGCTCCGCCACGGTGACCTGCGCTGAGGGATCGATGCGCACCGCCAGCGGCTGTTCCTGCGACTGGCCATTCACCGTCAGGCGCACCGCGTAGGTGCCGGGCAGCACCTGCGGGCCGACCGGGCGTGCGCGCCAATCGCCAGCCTCGGCGGAATCCGGGTTCATGTCAGTGAGGAACTTCGGCGGGTCCATGCGCAGGTCCCACGCCACGCGGTTGAATCCCGGCGACGCCGACGGACGCTTGAGCGTGCGAATGACGGATCCGTCCTTCAGGATCTCCACCTTCACGAGGGAGTCGGCCGCGGGTTTCGTGCCTAACCAGTAGGTGATGAGCGCGCCGTAGGGCGTGTTGGCGCCACGGAACTGCTTGTGGCCCCAGTCCCAGGACTGGTCGCCGGTGTTGAAGCGGGTGGCAACCCGCATCGGGAAGAGGTGCGCGGGCTTCGCGGCGATGGCCGTCGTCATCTGCTGGATGGGCGCGGCGTCGTCGAGAATCCAGAGGGCGCGTCCGTGCGTGGCGAGGATGAGGTCGTTCTCGCGCGGATGCACGAGCACTTCGTGCACCGCGACCGACGGGAGGTTCTTCAGGTGGAGCCGGGTCCACTGCGTCCCGCCCGTCCAGGTCACGTACAGGCCGAGTTCGGTCCCCACGTAGAGGACGTTCGGGTTCTTCGGGTCCTCGCGCACGACCTGGGCCCAGCCCTGCACGGGCAGGTTGCCGGTGATGTTCGTCCAGGTGCGACCGAAGTCGGTCGTCCGGTAGACGTACGGCTTGAAGTCGTCCGACATCCGGCGCTCGAATGCCGCGTAGGCCGTCCCGGCGGCGTTGCGGGAGGGCTCGACGCCGGCGACGACCGCATCCGGCCCGACCCCGGGCACGTTAGGCGCCACGTTGGTCCAGGTGCGGCCGGCGTCCCGCGACACCTGGAGGTTGCCGTCGTCGGTGCCGGCCCACAGCACCCCCGCCTGCGCGGGCGACTCGGCAAACGAGAAGATCGTGCCATAGTACTCGGCGACGGTGTTTTCCTTGAGGATCGGGCCGCCGGCATCGCCTTGCCGCGACTTGTCGTTCTTCGAGAGATCACCCGAGATCGCCGTCCAGGTCTTCCCCCAGTCGGACGAGCGATAGACGAGGTTGCCGGCGAAGTAGACGACCTTCCGGTCATGCGGCGACTGGACGATGGGCGCGTTCCAGTTGAAGCGCACCGTGTTGGAGTCGGCCGGGTAGCCGTCCATGCGCTTCACCTGCGGAGACGCCTCGCGCTGTTCGTACGTGCGCAGGTTCGTCGCCTGGATCCCGCCGGCCTGGTAGTCGCTGAGGAACAACTCGGGATCGTCGGGATGCGACACGGCGTAGTAGCCGTCGCCGTTCTGGATGAAGCGCCAGTCGCGGGAGAGGATGGCGCCGGCGCGAACGCGCGATGGCCCGGTCCACACGCCGTTGTCCTGGAGGCCCCCGGCCACATGGTAGAACGGTTCGCGCAGGTCGGCGCTGAGCTGGTAGAACTGGCCGACCGGGATGTTCTGGAACCACTCCCAGCCCTTCCCCTGGTCGTACGACACGTTGAGCCCGCCGTCATCGCCCATCAGCAGGCGCTTCGGGTTGGCCGGGTCGATCCACATCGTCTGGAAGTCGCCGTGGAAGTTCCCGGTCATCGCGTTGAACGTGAGCCCCCCGTCGATCGAGACCATGTAGGCCATGCCGAGGGTGTAGACGCGGTCCGGGTTCCGGGGATCGACGCGCAGGTCGGCGTAGTAGAACCCGCGGCCCAGCGTGTGGGCGTTGTCGCTGACCTTGCGCCAGGTCTCACCGTGGTCGTCGCTGCGAAAGACATACCCCTCGCGGGTCTCGGCGACCACGTACACGACGTTAGGCGAGCTGGGGGCAACCTTGATCCCGAGCCGGCCCATGAGCGTCGGCAGGCCCTTCGTCATCCGGGACCAGGTGAGCCCGCCGTCCGTGGACCGGTACACGCCGCCCGCCTCATCGCCGGAGCGGAACGTCCACTGCTTGCGGTCGAAGTACCACATCCCGGCGTAGAGGATGTTCGGGTTCTGCGGGTCGATGTCGAGGTCCGCCGCGCCGTGCCGGTCGTCGGTGTACAGGACCTTCTTCCAGGTCTCGCCGCCGTCCGCGGACATGAAGACCCCGCGTTCCTCGTTCGGCCCGTAGGAATGGCCGATGGCGGCGACATAGACCTTCCGCGGGTCGCGCGGGTTGATGACGATGCGCGAGATGTGGCGGGTGTCGGAGAGGCCGAGGTGCTTCCAGGTGCGTCCGCCGTCGGTGGACTTGTAGACGCCGTTCCCGAACGAAACCGAGTTGCGGACGTTGGCCTCGCCCGAACCGACGTAGATCACGTCCGGATTGCCGGGTTCGAGCGCCAGGTCACCGATCGACTGGACCGGCTGCTTGTCGAAGATCGGGGTCCAGGTGGTCCCCGCGTTGGTCGACTTCCAGACCCCACCCGAAGCGCTTCCGACGTAGAGGATGGACGGATCTCCCGGCACGCCCTCGACGTCCGCCATGCGGCCGGACATGTTCGCCGGGCCGATGTTGCGGTAGGCAAGGCCGGCGAACGTCGACTCGGCGAGGGCCGGCACCGGTGGCGCGGTGGGCCGTCCACCCTGCGCCGCCATCGCGGCCGGGACGAGCAGGACCGCGAGTGCGGCGTATACCCGTCGCCGGGGACGCATCCGGGATATCGATGTCGAACGCATGAGGGCTCCGTTGAGTGGTTCTCGGCGGCGGCAAGAGTAATGCGGCCCGGTATCCGGCGTAAGCGCCTCCCGGTCCGGCTCATTCGGGTCGACGGGGTGCAGCCGCGGGCGTAGATTCGTGGCTTCCCCGCCGGGAGCGGCCCAGCCTTGTCCGACGACATTCGCGAGCAGGTCCAATCGTCGCTCGGGAAGGCTTATTCCATCGAACGGGAGCTTGGTGGGGGGGGCATGTCCCGGACGTACGTCGCGATGGAAGAGGCGTTGTCGCGACGCGTGGTGGTGAAGGTGCTGTCCCCCGAACTCGCCGCCGGGGTCTCGATCGAGCGCTTCCGCCGCGAGATCATGCTCGCCGCCAAGCTGCAGCACCCGCATGTCGTCCCGGTGCTGTCCTCGGGGGACGCGAGCGGACTGCCGTGGTTCACGATGCCGTTCGTGGAAGGCGAATCGCTGCGCCACCGGCTCGCGCGCGGTCCCATGGGTATCTCCGAGATCACCGGGGTCCTCCGCGACGTCGCGCGGGCGCTGGAGTTTGCGCACGGCCACGGCGTCGTGCACCGCGACATCAAGCCGGACAACGTGCTGCTGGCGGGGAGCAGCGCCACCGTCACCGACTTCGGGATCGCGAAGGCCATATCGGCGGCCCGCACGGGGCAGGAAGGGGCGACGCTCACGATGGCGGGGACGTCCATCGGGTCGCCGGCCTACATGGCGCCCGAGCAGGCGGCCGGCGACCCCGACATCGACCATCGCTCCGACATCTACGCCTTCGGCTGCATGGCGTATGAACTGCTCGCGGGCCGGCCGCCGTTCCAGGCGTCCTCGCCGTCCCGACTGCTGGGCGCGCACCTGGGTGAGGTCCCGCGGGATATCCGCGACCTGCGCGCCGACACGCCCCCCGGGCTGGCGGACCTGGTCATGCAGTGCCTGGCAAAGGACCCGGCCGATCGACCACAGGCCGCGGCGGACCTGGTCCGCGTCCTGGACTCGGTGACGTCGAGCGGGTCGTCCACCGCGGCGCCGGTGATCCTCGCGCCCAGGATCAGGACCGGTCGCGCGCTTGCCCTGTGGGCCGGCGCCACGGCGCTGGTGGGGCTGACGGCGTGGGCGGCGACCATCGTGATCGGACTGCCCGACTGGGCCCTGCCTGGTTCGTTAGGCGTCATGCTCGCCGGGCTGCCGGCCATCCTTTTCACCGCGTGGGTGCAACGCGCGTCGCAGCGCGCCTACACCGCGACACCCACGTTCACGCCGGGCGGGACGCCGACGGCGCAGGGCACGCTGATGACCCTGGCGATGAAGGCCAGCCCGCATGTGTCGTGGCAGCGCACCTGGCTGGGGGGCGCCGTGGCGGTCGGCCTGTTCGCCGTCCTCGTCATCGGGTTCATGGTGATGCGCGCGATGGGCATCGGGCCGGCCGGCTCGCTGATCGGCCGGGGCGCCTTCGGTGCCCGCGAGAAGCTGATCGTCGCCGACTTCCGCAGCCCGTCCAGCGACTCCACGCTTGGCGCGACGGTGGCCGAGGCGATCCGGACGGACCTCACGCAATCGGCGAGCCTGAGCGTCATGACGCGGGCCGCGGTGCGCGACGTGCTGCAGCTGATGCGAAAGGACCCGGGCACGTCGCTGCTGTACGAGACGGCCCGCGAGGTCGCGACGCGTGAGGGAGCGAAGGCGCTGCTCGACGGCGCCGTGGACCGCGTCGGCACCGGGTATGTCGTGTCGGCGCGGCTGGTCTCGGCGCTGGACGGCGGCGAGCTGGCGACGTTTCGCGCCACGGCCGCCAACGACGGCGAGCTGATCGCGTCGCTCGGGCAACTGGCGAAGGACGTCCGCGAGCGCGTCGGCGAGTCGCTGAAGAGCATCCGCGACACCAAGGCGCTCGAGCGGGTCACCACCGGCTCCCTCGCGGCGCTGAAGAAGTATGTCGAGGGGATGTCCGTGATCGAGGCGCTCGATGACCGCGTGCGCGGACGCGCCATGCTGTATGAAGCCGTGGCGCTGGATTCCACGTTCGCCATGGCGTGGCGGCGCATCGCGGCCTCCTACGCCGCCGAGGGCAGCGGCCGGGCCGCGCAGATGGCGGCGATCGAGAATGCGTACCGCTTCCGGGATCGACTCAGCGACAACGAGCGCCTGACGACGGAGGCGGGCTACCACAGCTACGGCCCGAACCCCGACATCGACCGGACGATCGCCGCGTATGAGGCACTCCTCGACCGCGATTCCACCAGCAGCCCGGCCCTGAACAACGGCGCGCTCCGCTACATGACCAAGGGCGATTACGAGCGGGCGGAGGGGTTGCTGCGCCGTGCGGTCGCCCTTCCCGAGCCGTTCGGCGGGTCGTTCGGCAACCTGATCCAGGCCCAGGTGATGCTGGGGAAGTACGCCGCGGCGGAGTCGACCGCCGCGGCGTACCGCACCATCCTGCCATCCAGCGCCGGGCACTGGGTCAGCGATGCCTACATCGCCATCGCCCGTGGCGACCTGGATGCGCTGGAGGAGGTGAGCCGCGCCACGTACGCCGAGCCGCGCGCCGCTTCGCAGCGCGATTTCTCGACGCTCCTGCTGGCGCAGGCCAGCAGCATCCGCGGAAAGATGCGCGAGAGCCTGCGCTGGATCGGCGAATCGGAAGCGATCCTGGGCGCGCAATCCGACACGAAGATGCCCGTATTGCGCGCTTCGCTCGACTCGGCGTGGGTGCGGGCGTTCTACCTCGGGGATGCGGCGGGAGCCCGGGAACAGGTCCGGCGCGCGCTGGTGCAGGTGCCCATGGAATCCCTGCCGCCCTCGGAACGACTGTGGCAGTTCCTGCTGGGGATTGCCGACGCCAGCGGCGATGCAGCGGCCGCGCGCGGCGCGCTCCAGGCGCTCGAGCGCGACCTGCCGCAGATGGGCATTGGGCAGGCGAGCGGGGTGTTGTCGGAAGCGCGTGGGATCGCCGCCCTGGCGTCGGGGCGGCCCGCGGACGCGATCCCGTTGTTCCGGGAGGCGCGACGCACCTACGCGTCCTGCGAGCGTTGCGCGATGATCAACCTGGCCCGGGCATTCGACCTTTCGGGGCAGCGTGACTCCGCCATCGCGTACTTTCAGCGCTTCATCGACACGCCGCGCTCGTTGCTGTTCGAGGACCAGGACTGGCTGGCCGGTTCGCACAAGCGGCTCGGCGAGCTGTACGAGGCAGCCGGGGACCTGCCCAAGGCCGTCTCCAACCTGGAGAAGTTCGTCGAACTCTGGAAGGACGCGGATCCGGAGCTCCAGCCCAAGGTGCGCGATGCCCGTTTGCGCCTGGATCGACTTCGTGCCGAGCTGGCGCGGCGCGGGTGATTGACGGACGGGCTTGAGGGTTGAGGCTTGAGGCTTCAGCTTCAGGCTTCCCACAACTGAACCCCAACCCCACCGCCCAATGCAGAGATTCTCTCGACTCGGTATCGCCCTCATCGCCTTCGTTGCGGCCTGCAAGGCGCAGGAAGCTCCCCCGGCGGTGGACAGTGCATCGTCCAGCCCGTCCTCCGTGACGGCAGACCTGCTCACGGACCTGACCGGCGTCGAGAAGAAGTTGATCGACCTGGCCCAGGCAATCCCGGAGTCGAAATACGGCTGGCACCCGGACAGTGCGCGGTCGATCCGCGAAGTGCTGCTCCACCTTTCGTCGGACAACTACCTGTTGCCGGCGATGCTCGGTCACACGCCGGACCCGGCCACGGGCATCACGACCGACTACAACACCGCGGTCGCCTTCGAGAAGCGCGCCCTGGGCAAGGACAGCGTGATTGCCGAGATGCAGCGGTCATTCGCGTTCGTGAAGCAGGCCTTGCAGGGTACGGCGCCGTCGGCCCTGACCGGACCAGTGACCATGTTCGGGCAGCCGTTCACGGGACAGTCGGCGTGGATCCTGGCCGTGACGCACCTGCACGAGCACCTGGGGCAGATGATTGCGTATGCCCGGACGAATGGAGTGAAGCCGCCCTGGAGCTGAAGAATTGCAGAGTGCAGAGTGCAGAGTGCAGAGTGCAGAGTGCATAATGCAGGTGCGTGATCTTGCTGGGGAGTGCAATACCATGGTTACGGAGTTGGGGTCGGATGGCGCGAGATTGGGCGCGTCTCCGACTCCTCTCTCATGGCACCCAATTCATATCGTGAACTGATCGTCTGGAAGAAGTCACTGACGCTCGCCTGCGATGTCTACCGCCTCACGTCCACGTTCCCCGAGGCTGAACTGTCTGGCCTGACGTCACAACTGAGGCGCGCCGCCGTTTCCATTCCCAGCACCATCGCCAACGGACATGGGCGATCCACTCGCGGCGAGTTCCTCAAAGCGCTTTCAGTTGCGCGTGGGTCCGCCAGCGAGGTCGAGACATTGCTCCTCGTAAGCCAGCGACTCGAGTACGGCGACAAGGCCAGGAGCGACCAACTGCTCGCCGAGCTGGACCAGGTCCTGCGGATGCTCGCCCGCATGCGTTCCCGCCTGCGCGAGGGACACCACAAGTAATCCCGGCTTGTGAAGCCCCTTTGCGCTCTGCACTCCGCCCTCCGCCCTCCGCCCTCCGCAATCTTCACTCTGCACTCTGCACTCTGCACTCTGCACTCTGCACTCTGCACTCGCTTACCCCCTTACCCTCGTTCCATCCACCAGCCGCTCGTCCGGGTGCCGCACCACGCGATCACCGGGCTCGATCCCGCCCGTGACCTCGATCGCCGAGGCGCTGCGCTGACCGGTGCTGATCTTGCGCAGCCGGGCGCGACCGTCGGTCACTACAAACACGCCCCAGCCTCCATCCAGTGGCACCAGGCTGGTCGATGGGACGGCGAGGACCGAGTCGGCGCTCCAGACCTGGATCGACGCCGACACCCGGAAGCGATCGCCAAGCCCCGTGACTGGGTCCCTGAACCGCGCGACCACGTTCACACGCTGCTCCTCGACGCCTAACGGCGAGAGCCTGGTGAACGCGGCCGGCTCCACCCGCTCCACGCGCGCGGCGAGCGGCGGTCCCTGCGCCACGCGAACGACGATCGCCGCCCCGGGGACAATCCGCGTGGCGTCCGCGGACAGCACGTCGACGAGCACCTCGATGCGGGACGGATCGCCGACCTCGAGCAGCGGTGTGCCGGCCGGGATCACGCGCTCGTGCTCCTGCAGCATCCGGAGCACGCGACCCGTCATCGGCGTGCGAATCTCGACCAATCCCCTCGCGTCCTGTTGCCCCGGGCCGGAGCCGAGGAGTGCCGTACGAGCGCGGCGTTCGTCCTGCGCCGCGGCTTCGGCGGACGAACGCGACACCTCCACATCCCGCTGCCGCATCTTCTCCGTGGCGATCGCTCCTTCCAGTTCGCGCTGGGCGATCGCGCCCGCCTCCGCGAGGCGTTCGGCGCGCGTCCGGTCATGGCGCGCCTCGTCCAGCGCGATCTCCGCCTGCTGCACGCGGGCCGTGCCTGCCTCCCGCAGGGCCCGGGCCCCGGCGAGCGCGGCTTCCGCCTCGCGCACGCCTCTCGCGTCGAGGGGCGCCGGTGCCAGGCGTGCAACGACCTGCCCGCGCGTCACGCTGTCGCCGGGTTGCAGGCTGCTCTCGAGCATCCGTCCACTCACGGGCGCCGCTATCTCCACGTGCTCCCGGAGGCGTGTGATGCCATCCTCGTCCACGGTGACGGTGAGCGGCCCGGGCATGACCTCGTGCAACTCGACCTCGATCACTTCCGGCCGCGTCATGAAGAACGCCGCGAGTGCCAGCGCGGCACCCGCTCCAAGCGTCCATTTCCAGCGCGCAGGTACGGTCATCGTTTACTCCCTCGTCTTGAGCACGGCGACCAGGTCGAGGCGCGCGATCCTGCCGCGCACGGCCAGCGCCGAAAGCACTGCAGCAGCACCGACCGCGATCACCCCCAGCAGGAAGGAGCTGCCCTCGATCAGGATCGGGATCTGGAAGAGCGCGGAGGCAAAGCGCACCGCGATCAGCCAGCAGAGCACCCAGGCCAGGAGCCAGGCGATCGGTAGCGACATCACCGTCAGCACGGCCTGCTCCCCCAGCAGCATCGCCGACACCTCGCCGCGCGTGAAGCCAAGGACGCGCAGGCTGGCCAGCTCGCGTCCGCGTTCCGACAGCGCGACCCGCGCGCTGTTGTAGACGATCCCGAACGCGATGACCACGGCGAACAGGAGCATGATCGCCAGGGAGATGTTGAAGCTCTCGGCAATGGTCTGCTCGAAACTGCGCAGTTGCACCTCACGCACCGACACGCTGCTGACTGCCGGCAGGCGCTTCAACTCGGCATACAGCGTGTCAGCGAGTCGCTGGTCGACCGCAAGGAATGCCCCCGATGCGGCGGCGCCACCGGCCGCGAGCCGGCTCAGCGCGACGATGTCCATGTAGGCCGCGGATCCGATGAGCTCATCGGTCACGCCGGCGATGAGCGCGTCCTGCGTCGGCCTGGTCCCCTCGAGGACTTCCAGCAGGACGTGATCGCCCCGGCGCACGTCGAGGACCCGCGCGAGGACCGCAGAGACCAGGAGTCCGTGCTCGGGCGGCGCAAACGTTCGACCACCGCTCCCGATGATCCGGTGCAACCGACCGCCGCTTTCCAGGCCGAGCACGGCTGTCTGCCAGTCGCGCGTGCCGGCGCGAAGCCGGACCGGCACCGACCGGAAGGGCTCGACCGCCAGGACGCCGGGAAGACGGGCCATCTCCGCCAGCGCGGACATCGGTCGTTGCGACTCGAACGTGACGGTGACGTCCTCCCGCATCACCTCATGGAACTGCACCGTCTTCATGAAGTCGACGGCGTCGTACATCGCCAGCACGGTGACCACGAGTCCACCGGCGAGTGCCAGTCCTGTGATGGACAACAGGGCCTTCCCCGGACGGCGCTCCAGGTTGCGCGCGATGATATGGGCCGCGGGTCCCAACCGGCGAAACGGGCGAAGGCGCTCCAGCAGCCCCGTGCGAAATCGTGCCGGCGCCTCGGGCCGCATGGCCTCGGCCGGCGGCAGCGACGCACTGCGGATGACCGCGCTCAGCGTCCCGGCAAGCCCGGCAGCACAGCCGACGGCCACGGCCGCCACGACAATGCCCCAGTCGGCCCGGAAGGCGGCCGACGGAAACTGGAAGAACCGCGCGTACACGACGGCGAGTTGCGTAGCAAGCCACAGGCCGAGCGCCGCGCCCAGGAGCGACCCAAGCGCCATCGGGATGAACGCGAGGCCGAGGTAATGACCCGCGATCGTGACGTTCGAGTATCCGTACGCCTTGAGCGTTGCCAGTTGTTCACGTTGCGTACCGATCAGCCTCGAGAGGACGAGGTGAAGGAGAAACGCCGTGACACCGAGGAAGATCGCGGGCAGGAGGATGCTCGTCACCTGTGTTTCGTCGATCTCCCCATCGAGGAAGACGTGCGAGTACTGCTCACCGCGTCCGTACGCGCCGAAGCTGCCATAAGGCTCGAGGAGATGGTCGAGCGCAGCGATCACCACGTCCTCGCGAGTGCCCGGTCGCGTCGTGACGCTGAGGTCATTGAAGGCCCCCGCCAGGTCGAAGGCGTTTGCCAGTCCGTCATGCGCCATCCACAGCACGCCGAAGCGGCGGTTGTCCGGGAAGATGCTGCCGCTTCCGGCCTCGTAGACGTACTCGGGTGACACCGCGGTCCCGGTGATCCGGAGCCACCGCCACCGGCCATGCAGCACCGCGCCGATCGAGTCGCCGGGCACAAGGCGATTGGCGTGCGCAAACGCGGCGCTCGCCAGGATCTCGTCAGGCTCGTCAGGCAGGGGCCACCGTCCGCGGACGACGTGGGGATCGTTCAGCGATGGATACGCGGGCACGGGGATCGAGACGAACCGGCCGACCGCCGGTTCGCCCAACCCGGGGACGTCGATACTTGCCTCGGCGACAATGCGCGTCGCGACGGAGGCCACGCCGGGCAGGAGTTCCACCGCACGCGCGACCGAGGCAGGCGCGCGCTTGATCGGGACGAAGATGTCGGCGAAGCGATAGCGATCGTAGAACTGGTCGCGTGACGCGCGGAGGTGGCCGTTCATGCTGCGGAGCGACACGAACAGCGCGATGCCGCACGTCACCACCGCGACGATCGCGGCCAGCTGGCTGCGATAGTGCCAGGCATCACGGAACAGCTTGCGGTCGAGCGCGCGCATGGCTCACCACTCCAGCTCGTCGGGCCGGGCGCGCTCGGCATTCGCCGCTACCTCGACGATCCGCCCGCTGCGCATGCGCAGGACGCGGTTCGCCAGGCGTGCAATCGGGACGTTGTGCGTGATCACCACGGTGGTCGTCCCGAGGTCGGCATTCACCCGCGTCAGGGCCTCCAGCACGAGCTTGCCCGTTTCGGCATCGAGGGCGCCGGTGGGTTCGTCGCAGAGGAGGACGTCGGGCCGCTTGGCAATGGCGCGAGCGATGGCCACCCGCTGTTGCTCTCCCCCAGACATCTCGGCGGGGAAGTGATCCGCGCGGTCAGCGAGTCCCACTCGCTCCAGTGCCTCGCGGGGATCGAGCGGATGCTCCGCAATGTCCGTGACCAGGGCGACGTTCTCGACGGCGGTGAGGCTCGGGATCAGGTTGTAGAACTGGAACACGAAACCCACGTGCTCTCGCCGGTAGCGCGTGAGGTCCCGTTCGCTTGCGGCGACCAGGTCATGGTCACGAAACGTCACCGCGCCGCCCGTGGGCGCGTCGAGCCCGCCGAGGATGTTGAGGAGCGTCGACTTCCCGCTGCCCGACGGGCCGAGGATGACGACGAACTCACCCTCGAACAGGTCGAGATCCACGCCCTGCAGCGCGTGCACGTCGACCTCGCCCATGTGGTAGGTCTTGGTGAGGCCCCGAGCGTGGAAGAGCGCCTCCGGTTGCCGGACGGTGGGGGCTGCTGGCACGCCACGGACATCGGTAAGGGCAGGCATCCGTTCCTCCCCGCAGGTTGCCTCGGGGACGCAATTCCTGAACGGAGCATCGCCGGATGACCGCCCGGGATCTGTCAGCCGGGGGCGGCGCGCGTGTCGGGGAACGCCTTATGGGACTAGTTGAGAGTTGAGAGTTGAGAGTTGAG
>JAUQWM010000021.1 GCA_030835125.1 Gemmatimonadaceae bacterium
CCGGAGATCCTGGCGCCGCACCGGTGTTGCGCATCAGCGACCGGCCTGGCTCGCTGTGCTACAACGTAAGAGCATCGGGCCGTTTGCGCGAGAGCGAGTTTTCCGGAACGCGCCGGTCACGACGCGCGCTTGCGGTCGAGTTGCTCGATGGTCGCCGTCGACGGCGCGCGCTCGCGGCGCAGGCGGGCAGCGATGCGCTCCGCACTCGTGAAGGCGCGCAGCACGTTTTCCCCGGCGAGCTTCCGCAGGTCCTGCTCCGACCAGCCTCGTCGCGACAGCTCGACCAGCAGCGCGGGGAACGTCGAGACGTCCTCGAGCCCGACCGGCAGGTCATTGCCGGTGCCATCGAAATCGGACCCGAGGCCGACGTGATCCACGCCGGCGACCGTGCGGACGTGCTCGATGTGATCGGCGACCTGGGAGAGCGTTGCCTTCGGCGCGGGATTGGCGGCGTCCCACTGCGCCATGGCCCGCGCGACGGTCGCGGTGTCGCCGCCGGTCCTTCGCGTGGCGTCCGACAGCTGCGCCCGCCGGCGCGCGTTGTGATCGACGATGACCCGCGAGATGAAGCCGGGCACGAAGGTGACCATCACCACGCCGCCATTGGCGGGGAGCCGCGCGAGGATGGAATCCGGGACGTTGCGGGGCACGTCGGTGAGCGCCCGCGCCGAGGAGTGCGAGAAGATCACCGGCGCCTCGGAGACCCGGAGGGCGTCGCTCATGGTGCCCGGCGAGACGTGCGACAGGTCGACCAGCATGCCCAGCCGGTTCATCTCACGCACGACTTCCTCGCCGAAGCGCGTGAGGCCGCCGTGCCTCGCGGAGTCGACTGCGGCGTCGGCCCAGTCCAGCGTGACGTTATGGGTGAGCGTCATGTACCGGGCGCCGAGATCGTAGTAGGCGCGCAGGGCGCCAAGCGAGTTCTCGATGACGTGACCGCCCTCCATGCCGATCAGCGACCCGATGCGACCGGCGCCGTGCGCCGTCCAGACGTCCTGCGCCGTCAGGGCGAGCTGCAGCGCCTCCGGGTACTTCGCGATCACGCGGCGGGCGATCTCGATCTGCTCGAGCTGGACACGCGCATACCCCGAGTCCCGGTAGTCGCCCGGGACGTACACCGACCAGAACTGGCCACCGACCCGCCCTTGGCGCAGTCTCGCCAGGTCGGTGTTCCCCTCGGTCGGGCGACGCAGGTCGTAGGACTCCACATCCATCGGCGCCCGCTGGTAGTCGGCGCGGATGTACCAGGGGAGGTCATTGTGGCCGTCGACCAGCGGAACGGCGTCGAGGACGCGGCGGACCTTCTCGGCGTGCTGGTCCTGCGCGAGGGTGAGCGACGGGAGGAGCGCGGCGACGGCGAAGAGTCGACGAATCATGGTGCCCTCACTGGACGACGATGAGGATGGGGAATGCGATGGCGGTATGGCCGTCCGCGCGCAGCTCGGCGGATGCGTAGTACGAGCCGGGCGCCACGCGCGTGGAGGATCCTGGCGGCCCGAACTCGATGCCGCCGCCCCACACGAACTGGTACTCGGCCGTTTCGCCCACGGGGATGTCGACCGCGGACGGCACCGACGCACACTCGTACGTCCCGTCCTCAGGCGTGGTCACGCGTCCCTGGGCGTTCCTGATGAAGACCAGCGCCTGGCACGTCGTGGGGAACGTGAGGCGCACCGGCTCATCCAGCGTGTTGGTGACGCTGACCGTCAGCGTCGTCGCCTCACCCGGCAGCAGGTCACGATCCGAGGCGAGGATTCGCGCGTCGAGGACCTGCTCGGGATAGGGCGCGAAGTCCGCCCTCTCCACGCAAGCCAGCACTGGCAGCGCGAGCAGCGTCGCGAGATGGCGAATCCTCATGCGTGGAAGCTAGGTGAAGGCGGAGGGGAACGGGCAGAGGGTGCAGCCGCGTCGCGGGCGGCAGCCGGTGGACTTACCCACCCTTCCGCGGCTTCGCGCGCCGGGTCGCGGTGGCCGACATGGGATCCTCCGGCCACGGATGTCGTGGATAGCGGGCCCGCATGTCCTTTCGCACGTCGGCATACGACGACCGCCAGAACCCGGCGAGATCCCGGGTGACCTGCACGGGGCGATGGGCCGGCGAGAGGAGGTGCAGGGTGAGGACGACGCGGCCATCCATGATCGCCGGCGTCTCCGCCATGCCGAACACTTCCTGAAGCCTGACGGAAACCGCCGGTGAGCGCGGATCGGCGTAGTCGATGGGCAGGCGCGACCCGGTGGGTGCCTCGAAGTGGGTGGGGGCGAGACGATCGAGACGCCGGCGCTGCTCCCAGTCCAGCAATTCCATCAATGCCGACTCCGGGTCGACTCGGCGCAATGCCGCTGCGGTCCGGACGCGCGCGAGCTGATCCCGCAGCCGATCCAGCAGGGCCACGTTGAGCGTGGCATCGCCAACATCCGGCCACGAGGGATCATGCGCGTGAAGGAATGCCAGTCGCTGCCGGAGTTGTCGGGCGGTGTCGCTCCAGTGCAGGACCTCCAGGCCGTTCCGTCGTATGGCCGCTCCCACCGCGGCGACGACATCATCGTCGCGCGGATTGCGTTCGTGGCGTCGCGACAGCACGAGTGCGCCAAGGCGCCGCTCCGTGTGGGCGCGAATGCCGTGCTCGTCATCCCAATGGACGGTCGTGGACTCCACCACCTGGCTCGCGAAGTCGCGCTCCACGTCGACCGCGCCGATTGATGCCGCCAGGTACGCCTTCGCCTCTGGCGCGCGTCCGTCCGATTCGGCGATGACGAGGAACGCCTGGCTCCCGAGCGCGTCGCCTTCGGGCAGCGCCGCGCCTGTGCCGTTGCGCAGGAGGTACCGTGGTGCCGGGCCGGGACGTCGCTGGGCGACGCGATCTGGAAAGGCGAGCGCGAGGAGCGGACCAATGTCGGCATCACCGGCGCGCGAGGTCGCCGCTCCGACCCGCGCCAGCCATTCCCTGGCCTGTGCCGTGATGCGGTGCAGCGTCGCGCGATCGGCGCCAGGGTATGCGCGGGGATCATGCAGGGCGTCGATCCGCGCGCGCAGGTCGGAGCCGACGGCGGTGGCCATCGATCGCAGCGGGTCGCGTTCGGTGAGGATCGCGCCCAACTCGCAGGCCAGCGACGTCAGCCCCTCGCTGCCGGCACGGAGCACCATGTTCGCGAGCCTTGGATGCATCCCCAGCCGCGCCATGGCCTCGCCGTGGTCGGTGACGCGTCCCACGTCATCGATTGCGTCGAGTTCCCGGAGGAGTTCCCGTCCCTGGGCGAACGCGGCGGGGGGTGGAGGGTCGAGCCATCGGAGCTGGGCCGGATCGGCAATGCCGAGGAGGGCGAGGTCGAGCGCGAGCGGGACGAGGTCGCCCTCCAGGATCTCGGGTGGCGCGAACGCCTGCAGCGACCCGTGATCCGATTCGGACCAGAGCCGGTAACACACGCCCGGCGCCGTGCGACCCGCGCGTCCACGTCGCTGGTCGGCAGCGGCGTGCGAGACGCGAAGGGTCTCCAGGCGTGACATGCCCGTCCGCGGGGAAAAGCGCGAACGGCGCGACCATCCCGCGTCCACGACCACCCGTACACCGTCGATGGTGAGGCTCGTCTCGGCGATGGAGGTGGACAGGACGACCTTCCGGCGGCCGGTGGGTGCCGGCGCGATGGCGCGATCCTGCTGGCCAGGGTCCAGCGACCCATGGAGCGGAATGAGGTCGACGCCGGAAGGCAGGGGCTCCGCCTCCAGCGTTCCCAGGACACGCTGGATCTCCGGGGCGCCGGGCAGGAAGACGAGGACGTCTCCGGGGTTGTCCTGGACGGCCTCGCGGATGATGGATGCAGTGAACGCGGCCTCGTGTCGCGATGCCCGGCCAGCGACGGCCGGTGGCGGGCGATACCGCGTCTCGACATCGAACTGCCGTCCGGTGGCGGTGAGTACCGGCGCGTCGCCGAGCACCCGTGCGACGGCGATTCCGTCGAGGGTTGCCGACATTACGAGCACGCGCAGGTCCTCGCGCACGACCTGGCGCGTATGCAGCACGAGGGCGAGCCCGATGTCGGCGTGGAGGCTGCGCTCGTGGAACTCGTCGAAGATGACCAGCCCGTAGCCCTGGAGCGTGGGATCGTGGTGGATCATCCGCGTCAGGACGCCCTCGGTGACGACCTCGATCCGGGTGGCCGCACTGACGCGCGTATCGAGCCGTGTGCGGTAGCCGATGGTGCGTCCCGTGGCCTCGCCGCGCAGGTGCGCCATGCGGTGGGCGGCCGCACGGGCGGCCAGGCGCCGGGGCTCGAGCATGACGATGCGGTCCGTGCCTAACCACGGCTCCTCGAGCAGGGCCGGGGGCACCAGGGTCGTCTTGCCCGCGCCGGGAGGCGCGTGCACCACCGCGGCGCCGCGATCGGCGAGTGCGCGCCGGATGTCGCTCAGGATCGCCTCGACGGGAAGCATGCCCCAAGATGGGAGCAGGGAACGACGGGAAGGGAGTATGATTCGGCGAATGCCGGAACTTCCCGACATCACCGCCTATCTCGAGGCACTCGAGGCGCGCATCCTCGGGACGCCGTTCCTCGCCGTGCGCCTGGTGAACCCGTTCGTGCTGCGCAGCGTCGAGCCGCCGGCGGAAGCACTCGTGGGCCGTCACGTGACCGGGCTCCGCCGCATGGGCAAGCGGATCGTGATCGGGACCGAGGATGACCTGTTCCTGGTCATCCACCTCATGATCGCGGGTCGATTGCGCTGGCGTCCTCCCGGCGGGAAGACGGCGGGGCCGACACCGCTGGCCCGGTTCGAGTTCCCGGCCGGGGTCCTCGTCCTCACCGAGGCCGGGAAGCAGCGACGCGCCTCCTTGCACCTGGTGCGGGGCGAAGGCGCCCTGGCCCAGTTCGATCGCGGCGGCCTCGAGGTGATGGGCGTCCCCCTGCGTGACTTCGCCGAGCGGCTGCGATCGGAGAATCACACGCTGAAGCGTTCGCTCACCGATCCGAGGCTGTTCAGCGGGATCGGCAATGCCTACTCGGACGAGATCCTGCACCGCGCGCGGCTGTCGCCCCTGCAGCTTTCCGTGAAGATGTCCGACGAGCAGGTGGCCGGACTGCACGCCGCCGTGCAGGAGGTGATGCGCGAGTGGATCGAGCGGTTGCGGGCGGAAGCTGCAGGCGGGTTTCCCGAGAAGGTGACCGCGTTCCGCGAAGGCATGGCGGTCCACGGGCGCTTTGGCGAACCCTGTCCCGTCTGCGGCGCACCGGTGCAGCGGATCCGGTACGCCGCCAACGAGACCAACTACTGCGCGCGGTGCCAGACCGGGGGGCGGTTGCTGGCCGACCGCGCGATGTCGCGACTGCTCAAGCAGGACTGGCCGCGGACGCTGGGGGAGGGTTGAGGGTCGAGGGTCGAGGGTCGAGGGTCGAGGGCTAGGGTTTGCCGAGCATGGCTTCGCGCTTCGCCTTGAACTCGGTACCCGGCTTCCACGCCGGCCAGGTGCGCGACTGCGCGACGCGATAGCCGACCTCGAACAGCATCTGTCCATCCTCTACCGCGCCCGACAGGTCCCAGTCAGGCTTCACCTCGTCACTTGGCTTGTGGTAGTCGTTCGTCGTGTACTCGTTTCGCTTCTCGAGTCCCCAGCCGGCTGGTTTGCCGACGTAGTTCACGCCGGCGTCGGCGTAGAGCGCCGGCACGCCTTCCTTGGCGAACTCGAAGTGATCGGACCGATAGAAGAATCCCTTCTCGGATTCGGGATCGGCCACGATCGTCCGCCCGGCCGCGGTGACAACGGTGTCGAGGACGTCATCGAGCGTGGAGTTCCCGAGGCCGATGACGACGACGTCCGACGTACGGCCCCACTGGTTGGCGCCATCGATGTTGATGTTCGCCAGTGTCTTCTCGAGGGGATACAGCGGGTGCTGCGCATAGTACTTCGCGCCAAGGAGTCCCGCTTCCTCGGCGGTGACGGCGAGGAACAGGACGGACCGCCGGGGAGGTTCACCGAGCTGCGTGAACGCCCTCGCGATCTCCAGCATCTGCGCCGTGCCCGAGGCATTGTCAAAGGCGCCGTTGAGGATCTGGTCTCCCGGCAGGGCGGGATTCCGGCCGAAGTGATCCCAGTGCGCGGAGTACACGACGTACTCGTCCTTCAGGGCGGGGTCGGACCCCTCGAGCCTGGCGACGACGTTGCGCGACTGGATCCGGCGAATGCTGTTCTTCACGTGCCAGGACGCGGTCCCGAACATCGGCAGCGGCGTGGCCTCCCTGGTCGCGGCGTGCCTGACGACGCCGTCGAAGTCGCGGCCGGAAGCCAGGAAGATCTCGCGCGCCTTGGCCTCGGTGATCCAGCCCTCGATGGGAACGCGCGTGGACGCGCCGGCACCGGGGATGTCGAGGTTCTCGGCCCCCCAGCTGCCGCTGACGACTTCCCAGGGGTAGCCAGCGGGGCCCGTCTGGTGGATGATGATCGCCGCCGCTGCACCCATCTCACTGGCCTTCTCGTACTTGTAGGTCCAGCGACCGTAGTAGGTCATGGCCTTGCCGCGGAAGGTCGCGGAGTCGAGGCGGGCCGAGTCAGCGGGATCGGGCACGGGCGGATCACCGACCATGATGAGTACGGTCTTCCCGCGGACGTCCATTCCCTTGTAGTCATCCCAGCCGTACTCGGGCGCCACGACCCCGTAGCCGACGAAGACGATCTCGCTCCCGGTGACGTTCACGTCACTCGTGTCGTGGCGCGCGACCGCAATGAAGTCGTCGCCGGACCGCATGGCGACCGGCTGCCGGCCCATGCGCACCGAGGCGGTCGCGGCTCCGGTGTACCCGATCAACTCGACGTTCTGGACGTAGCTTCCATCGGGGTTCCCCGGCGCCAGGCCTAACGCCTTGAACTGCGCCGTGAGGTAGGCGACGGCGCTGTCCTCGCCGGCGGTGCCGGGGGCGCGGCCCTCGAAGGCATCCGACGACAGGGTCCGGATGTGCCCGAGCATGCCCTCGGCCGTGATGCTGTTGAGTGCTGGCTCCAGGGCGGTGTGGTCGAGGCGCTAGCCGCCGCAGGCGGCGAGCACGGGGAGGGTCAGGAGGACCCGGGAAAGCCGATACATGGGCGAAATCCGTGGAAACGGGGGGTCTCGATAGCCGGCAGCGGGCGCTGCCGGGACCTCACCCCGGTAGATTACAGAAGTGACTGAAGTCCCGTCCACTTCCGGAAGCGAGACCGATCCATGTTTCCATACGTCCTTGGCCTTCACAACGTCGTTCGGTGGCTCGTGCTCCTGGCGGGCGTGTGGGCCGTCGCGCTGGCCTGGCGCGGATGGCTTGGCCGCCGGACATGGACGAAGGCGGAGGCCACCGCCTCGCGCGCGTTCGTGGGGATGCTGGACTTCCAGTTCCTGATCGGGCTGTCGCTGTACGTGTTCTTCAGCCCGCTGACGCGCCAGGGCTTTGGCGACATGGGGGCGGCGATGCGCGACGCCCCGATCCGGTATTTCCTGGTCGAGCATCCCGTCATCATGATCGGCGCCATCGCGGCAGCGCACGTTGGCGCGACGCAGGTGAAGCGGGCCGCGTCGGATCCCGAGCGTTTCCAGCGCGCGTCGATCTGGTTCGGGCTGGCGCTGGCCGCTGTGGCCGGTTTCGTCCCATGGGCGCGGCCGCTCATGCCAAGCTTCTGACCTTCATTCAGGGGTAGGACGTCCCCGATGCGCGCGCTCACCATCCTGCGACACCTGCTGCCGCTGGCGCTTTCGTTCCTCCGGGACCGGAAACGCTGGTGGGTGTTCGGCACCCGCCTGACGCGGACGGCCGAGTTCCACCAGCGCCGGGCCGAGCGCCTCGTATCGAGCATCGCCCAGCTCGGCCCCTCGTTCGTGAAGCTGGCGCAGGTCTTCTCGTCGCGGTCGGACCTCATTCCCGAGCCGTACGTCGGTGTGCTGTCCACGCTCACCGACCAGGTGCCGCCGGTGCCGACGCCGATCATCGAGCACGAGATCGAGCGCGCGTATGGACGGCCGGTCCGGGACCTGTTCGAGCGGTTCGATACCGAGCCGTTGGCAGCGGCCTCCCTGGGACAGGTCCACCGCGCGCGTTACGGGGGCGAGGACGTCGTGGTGAAGGTGCTGCGCCCGGGCGTGGAGGAGCTCGTCCGCAAGGACATGGCGATCGCCCGGCCGATCCTGCGATGGCTGGAACAGCGCGCGCCCAACCCGCACCTGCGGAATGCACGCACCGTCGTGGAGGAGTTCGCGGCCCGCGTGTGGGAGGAAATGGACTTCGAGCACGAGGCGGAGAACGCGCGGCGGATTGGCGAGAATTTCAGGGGGAATCCGCGCATCGTGATCCCGCGGGTGATTCCCGGGCTGGTGCGGCGGCGGGTGCTGGTCCTCGAGTACGTCGAGGGGACGCGCGTCGACCGGCTGTCCAGTCGCCCGGGCGAACGGGCGCAGGATCCGCGCGGCGTCGTCAGTGCCGTGATGGAGCTCTACCTGCGCATGATGCTGGTGGACGGACTGTTTCACGCCGACCCGCACCCGGGGAACGTGCTGGTGACCCCGGACGGCCGGGTCGTGGTGCTCGACTTCGGCATGGTCATCCCGGTATCCCGCGACATGCGCTGGAGGCTGGTGACCACAATCTTCGCCGCGATCCGGCGCGACGCGGCCGGACTCCTTGCGGGGTTCGAGTCGCTGGGGATGATCGACCCCGGCGTGGACACGTCCCAGGTGCGCGGCCTGGTCGAACGGCTGCTGACGCTGGCGTACGTCGAGATGCCGATGCGCGATCGCGTCACGATCGTGACCGACGAGGTGATGGCCGCGCTCTATGACTGGCCGGTGCGCCTGCCCAGCGAAATGGTGTACTTCGCGCGGACGGCCGCGCTCATCGAGGGGCTCGGCGTGCGCTACGACGAGAACTTCAACGCCATCACGTTCGCCAGCCCGATCGCCATGCGGATGCGGCGCGAGATCCTCGCATCACTCGGGCAGGGGCCGATACCGGTCGACCTGCCGACGGTAGTCGGCACGGCGCTCGGCCTCGCGGCCGGCAAGGCCGTGAAGGCAGGGCGGGACCTCGTCAGGCGCCTCGGGAACGTACTGGCTCCCCAGGATCCGGTTCCGCTTCCCGCGAAGCGCCCGCCGACGCTGCTGGCGGGAGACTAGTCGCAGGAGCCCACCACTCACCGCGGCGCGGCGAAGGCCATGCGGTCGAGGATGACGGGCACGCGGCGACTGGCCACCGATCCATAGACCGGCCAGCGCCGGGGCGCGGGAAGGATGGCGGCCAGGCGGGCGGCTTCCTCCCTCGTCAGGTTTCGCGCCGATTTCCTGAAGTGGGTGCGCGCGGCCATCTCGGCACCGAAGACCCCGTCTCCCCACTCGGCGAGGTTCAGGTAGAGGTCGAGGATCCGCTCCTTCGACAGGCACGCCTCCAGCACGAGGGTGATCCATGCTTCGAGGCCCTTCCGGACGTAGGAGCGTCCCTCCCACAAGAACAGATTCTTCGCGACCTGCTGGGTGATGGTGGACGCGCCGCGCAACCGTCCGCCCTGCTGGCGTCGCTCAAGGGCCTTGCCGATCTCCTCGAAATCGAAGCCGTAATGGAGATAGAACCGATCGTCCTCCGAGGCGAGGACGGCGCGGCGCAGGTGAGACGAGACCTGGTCGCGCGGCACCACGTCACGCCGTGGGTACACAGGCCGCTTGCCTTCCCCGAGGCGCTGGACGGTGCGCCACAGGATCATGGCGGTCGTTGGCGGCTGGATGAAGTTGAGTGGGAGCGTCAGGACGATCGGGCCGAGGGCGATCACCGCGATGACGATGAGCAGCAGGCGGCGAAGCCTGGGAAGGAGCGCGGACAGGCGCGCGAATCTCGACACGGGGTACTGAGCGGGGGCCTGGGGCGTTTTCGGCGACGGTCGCACCATATATCATCTTTCATCATGCAGCCACTCAGGAGTCTGATCGACGCCAGCGGCGGAACGCGGATCGCCGTCCTGTCCGCGATCATCGGCGCGACGTTCGCGGCCAGCCCAGTGACCCGGTCGCTCCAGGCGCAGGAACGGGTCCGTCTGGGTATCGAGGTGTTGCTCACGGATTCGCTGCACCTGGTCCAGGGCAAGCGGGTCGGGCTCATCACCAATCACACCGGCACCGTCCCGGACGGACGCAGCTCGATCGACCTGGTGCACCGCGCACCCGGCGTGAAGCTCACGGCGCTGTTCGGGCCGGAGCACGGCATCCGGGGACAGGCGGCGGCGGGCGAACGCGTGGGATCGACGGTCGATTCCGCCACCGGCGTTCCGGTCTACTCCCTGTACGGCGAGACGCGGGTCCCGACGGCCGAGATGCTCCGTGACGTCGACGTGGTGCTGTATGACATCCAGGACGTCGGCGCTCGGGTGTACACGTACCAGTGGACGATGGCACTTTCGGCAGAGGCGGTGACGGCGCAGGGGAAGGCGTTCATCGTCCTCGACCGGCCGAACCCGATTCGCGGCGACCGAGTTGAAGGAGGCGTCCTCGATCCGGAATACCGCTCATTTGTTGGTCAGTATCCGGTGGCGCAGAAATACGGCCTGACACCGGGTGAGCTGATGCGTTACCTGGTCGGGACCGGTCAGGTTCGTGGCCAGGTAACCGTCGTCCCGATGTCTGGCTGGCGTCGCGACATGTGGTGGGAAGAGACCGGGCTGCCGTGGCGGAACCCGTCGCCAAACATCCGTTCTCCAGACGCAGCGCTTCTGTATCCGGGCACGGTGTTCTTCGAGGGCACAAACCTGAGCGAGGGACGCGGTACGGCTCGTCCCTTCCAGCTGGTCGGTGCGGCCTGGCTGACGGACGCCGGCGCTATCGCGAGGGAGCTCAATGCCATGCGGTTGCCGGGTGTGGTCTTCGACTCGACGCTGGTGACCGTGGAGGCAGGCCAGAAGTGGGGAGGTCGGCGTATCCCGATGCTCGCGATCGCGGTGTCTGACCGGAATACAGTTCGAGCGGATCGGGTAGCTCTCGCGATGCTTCGTGCGATCTATGCTCGCCACAAGGGGGAGTTCCAGTGGCGGACTGGTTCAATTGACCGGCTATCAGGCTCGAACAGGTTACGCGAGGCAGTCGAATTGGGCAGGATCGACTCCCTGCTGGCGATTCTCGAGAGGGAGTCGCGCGAGTTCCAGGAAAAGGCGTTGCCGTTCCTGCTCTATCCATCGCGTGGGCCCATCCGACCGTAGTTAGGGAAAACCTGACGCAAGCCCTTTCCACCATGCGCGTTACGAAGTGGCGGAAGGTGCGTCGTCCGAGATAGCGTTGGTCCCGTCGTTGCCAAAACCGGCCCTACCCCCAGCCGCCGTTCGGCTCGTATCCAGCTTCGAGTGAACGCCCTGCAGAACCCAATCACCTGGCTCATTGCCACGGTCCTGTTGACCGCGGTGGGCGCGGTGCTTGGGTGGAGAATCGGGCGCGGCGGAGCCGGCAAGGCGCCGCTGAAGGAACCCGAACCACCGGCGCCACCGCCTGACGAGCGCGCCGCCCTGCGGGCGACCGCGCTGGATTCCCTGGCCGAGGCCGTGCTCATCGCCGAGAAGGACGGCCGGATCCGCGATTGCAACAGCTCGGCGCTGACACTGTTCGGGCGCCATCGTGGCGAGCTGGAGGACCAGTACGCGACGAGCGTGCGCCGGTTTGACGGGCTCGACCAGGGAGACCCGTACCGCGTCGCGTCCGAACATACGGTGTGGGTCGGCGAGGGATGGGCCCGGCAGCCGGATGGTGGGATGAAGCTCTGCCAGGCGCGCGTCATCGCCATCCGCGACGCCCGGGCGCGGATCGTGGCCTTCGCGGAGTCGTATCGCGACGTCGCACAGGATCGCAACATCGACCAGGATGTCCGCGACCTGCTATACGGCGTCCGCGCGTTCGAGGCGGCGGGCACGACCACGGACAGCATGTCGGCGTTGCGCGATGAGCTTCGCGTCCTGAGCGAGGGTTTTCGCGACCTGGACCACGTCCTGCGACAGTACGAGCGACTTCTTCCCTCACTCGGGGCTGACGATCCGCTCACCGAGTCCATCGCCGGCGCGGCGCATGAAGCCAGGGCCGCGGTGGCGGCGGTTGGGGTTCCGGCCCTGCTGGAGGAGATCCCGCGCGCGCTGGCGCGACTGCGCGGTCACGTGCAGTTGCTGTCATCGGACGACGCATTCCATGGCAACGGATCCGTTGGCGCGTCTCCGGATGGAGGGTCGAGGGGAGAGGGTCGAGGGTCGAGGGACTGAGCGGACACCGGGGATGAAGTCCGTCGATTGACACGGTAGGTTGCTGGACATCCACCACCCCACCGCAACCGCCGTGATCGTCGCCCTTCCCGAATCGCCGCAGGCCATCGCTGGTGCCACCTGGGCCGATCTCTCGCCGTTGTACGAAGCGCTGCTGGCCGCGCCGATGACCGATCCCGCGGCGTGGCTGCAGGAATGGTCGCGCCTGGAGGAGGTGATCGAAGAGGCGGGGACGCTGGCGATGATCGCGTACACATGCGACACCGCCGACGCCGCGAAGGAAGCGGCGAACCTGCGCTGGTCGTCGGAGATCTTTCCGCAGGCCCTGGAGATGCAGGTGCGCCTGGCACGGCGCCTCGTCGAGTCGGGATACACCGAGCCGGGACTCGAGACCGTCCTGCGCGGCTTTCGCACGGACATCGAGATCTTCCGGGAGGAAAACGTCCCGATCTTCTCCGAGCTGGAGACGCTGGTCGCGTCGTACCAGAAGATCACCGGCGGCCTGATGGTGCAATGGGAGGGCGAAACCAGGACCGTCCCGCAACTGCAGCCGTTCCTGAAGGATCGGGACCGCGGCGTGCGGGAAAAGGCGTTTCGCCTCGGCGCGCGCGCGTACCTCGAGCGCCGTGACGAAATGGCGGCGCTATTCGACCGGATGTACGAGAAGCGCCAGCAGGTTGCGCGGAACGCCGGCTTCCCCGATTTCCAGGCGTATGCCTTCCGGTCGAAGCACCGCTTCGACTACACGCCGGCGGACTGCGCCAGCTTTCACCGTGCCGTCGAGGCGACCGTGGCACCGGCCGTGGAGCGTTTGATGGCGCATCGGCGCGAGACGCTCGGCCTCGACTCGGTGCGTCCGTGGGATACGCAGGTCGAGCTGGCCGGCGCGCGTCCGCTCAAGCCGTTCTCCGACGTCGCGGGCCTGGTGGAACCAGCGAAGCGGGTCTTCAACACGCTCGATCCCGAGCTTGGCGCGCAGTTCGACCGCATGGCGCGTGAGGGACTGCTCGACCTCGAGAGCCGGCAGGGCAAGGCGCCGGGCGGGTACTGCACCAAGCTGTCGTGGCGCGGCATGCCCTTCATCTTCATGAACGCGGTCGGGGTGCCTGACGACGTGAGCACGCTGGTCCACGAAGCGGGGCACTCGTTCCACGACTTCGCGTCGCACCGGCAGCCCTACGTGTGGCAACGGAACGTGACGCACGAGGCGGCCGAACTGGCGTCCATGAGCATGGAGTTGCTTGCGGCGCCGCACCTCGCGCTGCCGACGGGCTACTACCCGCCCGATGAGGCGCGCACGGCCTGGACGGAGCACCTCGAGGACGTGCTGGTCACGCTGTCGCACATCGCGAGCGTCGATGCATTCCAGGCATGGATCTACACCAGCGGCCAGGGGGGCGATGCCGCGGCGCGCGATGCCGCGTGGCTGAAGGTGCGCGCGCGGTTCGAGCGCGGTGTCGACTGGAGCGGCCTGGACGCGGAGCGCATCGCGCGATGGTACCGGCAGCTGCACATCTTCGAGTACCCGTTCTACTACATCGAGTACGGCATCGCGCAACTGGGGGCACTCCAGCTCTGGCGCTCGAGCCTCAGCGACCCGAAAGGCACGATGCGCCGGTATCGCGAGGCGCTCGCCCTCGGCGGTACGGTGGGGCTGCCCGAGATGTATCGCACCGCCGGCGCGGCACTGGTCTTCAACACTCGCGAGATGGGAGAACTGGTCGCGGCAGTCGAGTCGGAACTGCGTCGGCTGCGCACCGGGGCATGACGATCGCGCGCCTCGCGATCATCCAGGCGGAGCCCGCGCCCACACTCGATGAGGGGTTGCAGCGGACCGACGCCTTTGCGCGCGAGGCAGCGGCCGGCGGGGCATCGCTGGTGGCGTTCCCCGAGACGTGGCTGCCGGGGTATCCGGCGTGGCTCGACGTCTGCCGCGACGTGGCGCTCTGGGACCACGAGCCGGTCAAGGCCGTGTTCGCGCGGTACGCGCGCGAGAGCGTGGACGTGCACGGCGACAGCGGCAGGCTCCTGCGTGACGTCGCGGCGCGCCACGGCGTGACGATGGTTGTCGGCGTGAGCGAGCGCGTGAGCGCCGGCCCTGGCTACGGCACCCTGTATAACGCGTTGCTCGTCATCGGCCGCGATGGCGAGCTCCTGAACCATCATCGCAAGCTCGTGCCGACGTACACCGAGCGGCTGGTGTGGGGGAACGGGGATGCCGACGGACTGGTCGCCGTCGACACGCCGGTCGGGCGCGTCGGCGGCCTGGTCTGCTGGGAACACTGGATGCCCCTGGCGCGGCAGGCCCTGCACGACAGCGGCGAGGATATCCATGCGGCGCTCTGGCCGACGGTCCACGACCGGCACCAGGTGGCCAGCCGGCACTACGCCTTCGAGGGGCGTTGCTGCGTCCTGGCCGTAGGCGCGGTGATGCGCGCGTCGTCGCTGCCGGCGGAGCTGGATGTCGACCGGCGTCGCGTGCACTCGGCCGCGGACCTCGTGCTCCGCGGCGGCAGCGCCGTCATCGGTCCGGACGGGGAGTACCTCGTGGAGCCGCTCCGGGATCGCCCGGCGGTGATCGGCGTGGACGTGGACCTCGGGCGGCTGCGCCGGGAGCGCATGACCCTGGACGTCTCCGGACACTACAGCCGTCCCGACTGCCTTTCGCTGGCCATCCATCGCCCGACGCGCCGCCTCGCGACCGGGCCGCTCGTGCCGCTGTCTCCCCTCACCTAACGAGGTCATGCCATGACCGCCACCGCCATCGCCGCCGTCATCGGGCGGGAGCTCCGCGCGCTGGAGCGCGAGCTGGGGAAGTACCGCACGGAGGAGGAGGTGTGGATCCTGCCACCGGGCATCCCCAACAGCGGGGGCACGCTCGCGCTGCACGCCGCGGGCAACCTGCGGCACTTCATCGGCGCGGTGCTCGGGGGGGACGCGTACGTCCGGGACCGCGATGCGGAATTCAGCCTCCGGGGCGTGCCGAGGGCGGAACTGGTCGCCCGGCTTCGAGCAGCCGCCGGTATCGTGGACTCCACGCTGGGGAGGATCGAGCCAGGGGTCCTGGACCGCGCGTATCCGTCACCGGTGGCGAACCGACGGGTGAACACGGGTGAGTTCATGCTGCACCTTGCCTCGCATCTGGCGTACCACGTGGGGCAGGTGGATTTTCATCGCCGCATGGTGACCGGCGACGCCTCCGGGGTTGGTGCGGTTTCGCCCCTGGAGTTGCCGAGTGCCCAGCCGATCGAAGGTGGAGGTGCGGGGTAGGAAGGCGGCCCCGTGTCAGCATGACGTGCCCCCGGCGCCTGCGCCGTCACCGGAATGGAGGAATCAAGCGTGCGACCTGTCCGTTGGATTGGAAGCCTCGTCGCCCTGCTGGTGGCGGGATCGTGCAGCCTGGGCGACCCGGTGGATGCCGGGTCGATCAACGTGAACCTGACCCTCGAGAAAGGCACGCTGCCCATTGGCGAGTCGATGGTCGTGACCGTGACGGCGAGGAACGTCGGTTACGACCCGATCACGCTGACCGGTCCAAGCGACTGCCTGCTGTACATCGAAGTGTTCAGCAACCAGGGGCAGGTGGTGTGGCACTCGAACGGGGAATGCGTCGGCGCGACGGCGACGGAAGAGATCCTCGCGGGCGACACGTACGTGCAGCAGTACACGTGGAATGGCACGAACCTCGCCGGGGCCCGGCTGCCATCAGGATTCTACCATATCCGGGGGGTGGCCCGGGTCACGGCGGCCCCATATGCGGGTCCGGTGGTGAGCGTCGCACTCGAGTGAGGCGGAGCGGAGGTCGTTCGCCGCGCCGGAGGTGCCTCCGTGGCTGGCGTGGGATGATCACCCAGTGAGCGACCGACATCGGGCCCGGCTGGTCCTGGGCAGCCTGCTGGCCACGTTCGTAGCCGTCCGTGTGGCCATGTTGATGCGCCCGGATGCGGACTTCAATGTCGCCGGGTACAACATCCATCACCTGTTCACGGGCGTGCTGCTGGCGACGCTGGGCGGGGTGCCGCTGGCGTTGCGGGCGGGCCGGAGCCGGTGGCTGGACGCGGGGTGCCTGGCGTTCGGGAGCGGGCTGGCGCTGGCGCTGGACGAGGTGGTGTACCTGGTCGCGACGGACGGCTCGAACGCGTCGTACCTGCTGCCGGCGTCGTTCTGGGGCGGGGTGGTGGTGGTGGGGCTGGGGGCGGCCTGGGTGGGGTGTCGGGGTGGGGCGGGCGCGGGCCTGCCGGGGCGGGCGCGGGTCCGGAGTCGTCAGGCGTTCGTCAGGCAGTCGTCAGGCATCCTGATCCGTGAAAGCAGGCAAGCCGGGCCCGGGAGCCGGCCCGGCGGGGCCGGAGTCGCGTCAGGCATCGTCAGGCGGCAGGGCCTTCCCGACCTAACGGGCTGCCTCACGAGTGGCGTCCCCTCGCGGGGTGGCGCAGGGGGGAGTATACTTGGGTCCCTACGCGGCCGGCCGGGTCGGCTGGACCGGACCGCCCCCCCACCGCTGCGCGCCGTCTCGTCAGGCGGACGCAGCCCCAGTCCGGAGCTCGACATGGCGAAGGCGAAGGCGAAGACCAAGCGCGCGACGCGCGGCACGGCGCGGCGCACGACGCGGAAGAAGAGCAACCTGCCCGCGGGCATCAGCCGCATCGACCAGGCATCCACCCGCACGCACGGCTTCTTCGTCCGCGTGGGGTACCACCGGACGCGCGAGGGCGCCTGGCGCCCCAAGCACCGGTCGTTCTTCGGCGACGCCGGGCATGGCGGCAAGGCGAAGGCGCTGAAGGCGGCGATGAAGTGGCTGAAGGGCGTCTCGAAGAAGTAGCCGCCCGGCCCCGCCGGGCCCGCACCTAACGACGCGGGCCGGCGGCTCCGATGGACCAGGAGGACCCGGCCACCGTCCCCGGCCGCGACCCGGGCGGTTCCGCCCGCCGGCGGGGGCGCGCCCTCCAGGCCTACTACCTGGCGACGCCGCTCTTCGCGGTCCTCGATTTCGCCGCCGGGATCAACGTCCGGGTGGCATTCCTCGACGGCGGCTGGCCGCTGCGACTTGCGTACTACGCGTTCGCGTTCGTCGCGGGCGTGGCCGCAGCCCGGTGGCCCGCGCGGGCGGCGCTCGTCGGACTTGTCGAGAGCGGCGCCAACATCGCGCTCCTCGTCCTGGGCGTCGGGGTGCGGTACCTCGCCGCGATCGACGCGGCGGCGGCGGATGCCGGATTGCCCGCCCCGCCCTTCGACCAGCTCGAGGTCGTGAACCTCCTGCTCTCCGCCGTCGTCCTGGCGGTGAGCTACATCGGTGCCCAGGCCAGGCCAGGGGAGGGCAGCGCGGCAGTACCCGGCGATCGGCCGTGATCCCGCTCCCCGACCCCCGCCTCCTGGGTCGCTGGCGACTGGTCCGCGCCGACGACTCGCTGGACTTCGCCCCCAACGCCGCCATGGAGTTCCAGGTCGGCGGGCGACTGCGGTACGAGTTCGCCGCCGGCGGCATCCAGCAGTCGGTCATGCTGGTCTACCGCGTCGATGGCGACCTGCTGCACACGGACAACCCGGCGGCGCCACACGCGCGGGAGACGCGGTTCCGGTTCGGGGCCGGCGATGTCCTGATCCTCGACTTCGCCGGAGCCGTTGCCTGGTTCATCCGCGAACTGTGACACATCCCGACCATGTGGCACCCGCCCCTAGATTGACGGCAGGGGAGGACCAGTCATGGAAGTATTCCGCCGATCGATATTCACCACGGAATGCGACGAGTGCCAGGAGGCGTTCGCGGTCAACACCGGCGGCGTATGCGACCGGTGCCGCCGCATCCTGTGCAACACACACCTGCACGGCTCTCCCCTGCGCCGCGTCGCAATCGCGCTCGGGGCTCCCTACCGGTGCGTCGCCTGTCGGCGCGGGCTTTCCCCCACGCCACCTGCGCGGTGACCGAGCGCCTCTACTACACGGACGCGATGCTTCGCGTGTTCGACGCGACGGTCGTCGAGCTTGCGAACGAGGGACAGCGGGCATACCTCGACCGCACGGCGTTCTACCCGACGTCGGGCGGCCAACCTCACGACACAGGAACCCTGCAAGGCATTCCGGTCATCGATGTCGTCGACGAGGATGATCGCATCGCCCACGTGCTTCAGCGGCCGCTCACCGGGGCAGGGCCGGGAGCGGTCGTCCGCGGCGAGATCGACTGGGCGCGCCGTCACGACTACATGCAGCAGCATACCGGCCAGCACCTGCTTTCGGCCGTGCTCGAGGACGTGACCGGCTTCCCCACGGTGAGCGTGCACTTCGGCGCCGGGTCCTCGACGCTCGACGCAGACGACTCCGCCGGAACGGGAGCCCTTCCCGCGGCGGTGCTCCTGGAGGTCGAACGCCGGGTCAATGGCATCGTGGCGGAGTCACGCCCCGTGGTGGTGTCGTTCGAGGATTCGACGACGGCCGCGGGGTTACGGAAGCCCAGCGAACGGGCAGGGGTCCTCCGGGTGGTGTCGATCGAAGGCGTGGATCGCAGTGCGTGCGGTGGCACGCACGTGGCAACAACGGCCGCGATCGGGCCGATCCTGGTCCGGCGACAGGAGCGCGTGCGCCAGGGACTCCGCTTCGAGTTCACCTGTGGCGATCGCGCGATCCAGCGTGCGCGCGCGGACCTCGATGCGCTGAAGCGAATCGCCAGCGCGTACTCGGCATCGATCGATGATGCGCCGGTACTCGTCGAGGCGCAGGCGACGCAGCTCCGGGAACTGCAGGGAGAGGTCAAGCGGCTGGTCGAGCGACTCGCAGGCTACCGGGCAGCGGAACTCCATGCCGCCACGATCCCGGGACCCGACGGCCTGCGGCGCGTCGTCGAGCGGGTGGAGGGTGGAGCCGACTCGGCCCGGTCGCTGGCGCTGGCGATGAGCGCGGTCGCCGGCACGATCTTCATCGCGGCGTCGACGTCGCCGCCGTCCATCCTGCTGGCGACATCGCCAGACACCGGCGTGGATGCCGGCCGGACCCTGCGACCCCTGCTCGAGACGGTGCAGGGTCGAGGCGGGGGTTCGCCGCGCCTCGCCCAGGGTTCTGCCCCGACGACGGAAGCCGTCGACGAGGTGGTCAGGTCACTGCTCGCGGCCGCGAACGGATGACGTGATTACCGCGTGCGCGGGCAGGTGTTGATGCCGAGGATCGCGTAGAGCGGACAGAAGTTGACGAGGGCGGTGATGATCGGGATGAGGCCCAGGTATCCGAGCGGCGTGCGGGGGCCGATGAACGCCAGCGACAGCAGCGCGACGCCCACGACCAGCCGGATGCCGCGGTCGGTGGTTCCAACGTTGCGGGTCATGAGCAACCTCCTGCTGGACGCGAGTCGCGTCTGGTCATCGTGGGGAGCCAGTTCACCCCGGCGCGGGTTTCGCGCCGGCAGTCACGGCAGCAAGTTCCCCCGACCGGGGCGCTGGTCGCTGTCGGGCGCAACGCGCTGTCCGGGTCGGGAGATGACCCCCTGATCCGTGGTGAAACGCCCGGTTCCCGAAAGGAGGTTCGGAAATGACTCGACTGAGTGCGATGGCCCTGGCCATGCTGGTGGTGAGCACGGCCGTCGACGCACAGGGGACTGGCGCCGAGGCGGAGGTCCGCGCCGTGGTGGACCGCCTCTTCGATGGCATGCGGAAGAACGACAGCAGCATGGTGCGTCCGCTCTTTCACGCGAAGGCCCGCATGATCTCGATCACGATGCGCGATGGCGCGCCCGTGGTCCAGGTGCAGGAGTCGGTCGAGGGATTCATCGCCGCGGTGGGTCGTCCGCATCCCGAGGTCTGGGACGAACGCGTATCAAACGTGAGGGCGATGTTCGACGGCCCGCTGGCGTCGGTGTGGATGGACTACACGTTCCACCGTGGCACGACGTTCAGTCACTGCGGAGTCGACCACTTCCTGATGGTGAAGGAAGGGGGGACGTGGAAGATCCTGGAGCTCGCCGACACCAGAAGGACTGCCTGCTGACGCAGAGGTCTGAGGCCAGAGGCCACAGGGAGACAGAAAGGGGGCGCCGGGTTGGCGCCCCCTTTCGCAGTCCCGCCATGGCTCCGTCTACTGCGGCACCTTGAACCGGCCGATCGTGCCGGCATCGCTGCCGAACCAGACTTCCTTCGCGTTCCGGTCGTAGATCATGTGACGGATGGTGCCGCCGCCCGAGGGCACCCAGGTGGTGCTCATGGGGGCGCAGTCCTTGGTGTCAAAGCCGACGATCCGCACCTTCGCGCCTTCGCCGCCCGTCGGCTGCCTCCCGATCTCGGCGATCCAGATGCGGTCCTTGTCGTCCACGGCCATGCCGTACGGCATCGCATTCTGTCCACCCGGCAGCGCCCACTCATCGACTTTCTTCGTGCGCGGGTCGAGGCGGCCGATGAAGCCACGCGAATAGTCCGTGTACCATATCATGTCATCCGACGTGATCGCGATGCGGCGGTCGCGCGTGCGCTCGTTCGGGAGCGGGTACTCGGTCAGCTCCATCGTGTTGGGATCGAGCTTGCCGATGGCGTTGGATGCGAACTCGTTGAACCAGACATTGCCCTTCGAGTCCACGGCGATGCCGTAGGGGTTCTTGCGCCCGTCCATCTTGATGACGTCCATCTTGCCGGACTTCGGGTTGAAGCGCCCGACGTACTGGGATTGCTGGGCGGTGAACCAGAAGGTGCCGTTCTTGTCCTCGATCATCGTGTGCGGATCGCGGACGCCCTCGGGAGTCGGGTACTTCGTGATCTGGCCGGTCTTCGGGTCGAGCTTCCCGATGTGGTTGGCGCGGTTGCCGGTGTACCAGATGTTGCCGTCGCTGCCCACGATCTGGTTGTGCGGACCCGTGCCAGGATCCAGTTCGTACCGCTTGAACTCACCGGACTTCGGGTCGAGCTTGCCGATGTAGTGGCCAGTCTGGCCGACGAACCAGACGTTGCCCTGCTTGTCCACCGAAGGGTCACGGGGCCGGGTGTTCTCCCAGGGCACCCTGAACTCCTGGATCTTCACCGAGTCCATGCCCTGTGCGGGCACGGCGGCGACGGTCATGAGAGCAATGGAGAGGAGCATCTCGCCTCCTGGAAGCGCGTTGGAAGGACCCGGGACAGAACCCGGTGGCAAAACCCCGGATTCCTACGCATCTCCATATCTTTGCGTTTGGGGCCGTGGCCGCAAGGATGGCGGCCCGGCGACGGTTCGTCCCTGACCGGCTCTTCAACAGGCAGGGGAGCCACTCCCGTAACACAGCGGGTCCGCTGTCGGACCAAGCCACCCACGTCACCTCCACGAGGTTCAACGATGCAGATGAGTTCCACTTCCACCAGGCTGGGGACCCTGGCCGCGGCGGCTGTCGCGCTGCTGCTGGCCGTCCCTGTTCATGCCCAGGAGGGCGTCGATGCGGCGGCCATCGACCGGATCAAGGCCGAGGGTCTGGAGCGGTCGCAGGTCATGGAGACCGCGAGCTGGCTCACGGATGTGTTCGGCGCGCGGCTGACGGGTTCGCCGGCAATCAAGGCGGCCGGGGAGTGGGCGGCCAAGAAGCTGACGGAGTGGGGGATGGTGAACGCGAAGCTCGAGCCGTGGGGGTACTTCGGTCGCGGCTGGACGAACGAGCGGCTCAGCCTTCAGGTCGTGGCGCCCACGCCGTTTCCGGTGATCGCCTACGCGGCGGCGTGGACGCCGGGCACGAACGGCCCGGTGACGGGCGACGTCGTGCGGATCCAGGCGGACAGTGCGCCGGACCTGGAGAAGTACCGCGGAAAACTGCGGAATGCGTTCGTGGTGCTCGCGCCGCCGCGCCAGCTCAGCCCGCGGTTCGTGCCCGATGCCGAGCGGTATACGGACGCTGAACTGGACAGCATGGCCGCGTCAGGTCCGCCCGCGCCGCGTGGTGGTGGTCCCGGCCGCGGCGGTCGCGGGGGCGGGGCCGGGCGGGGTGGTGCGCCCGGGGCGCCGTCGTTCATGCAGACGCGCACCGCGTTCCTGGCGGACCAGGGCGTCGCCGCGATCCTGCAGTCCGGCGGTGGCAACAGCACGATGGGCACGGTGTTCACCGGGGCGACCGGGTCGCGTGACCCGAAGACCCCGACGCGGACGCCGACCCTGATCCTGGCCGCCGAGCACTACAACCGGATCGCGCGCATCCTCGACACGGGAACGCCGGTGCGGATGGAAGCGAACGTGAAGAACACGTTCCACGACCAGGACCTCAACGCGTTCAACGTCGTGGCCGAGATCCCGGGGTCCGACCCCGTGCTGAAGGACGAGCTGGTGATGCTGGGGGCGCACTTCGACTCGTGGCACGCGGGCACGGGCGCCACGGACAATGCGGCCGGTTCGGCCGTGATGATGGAGGCGCTGCGCATCCTCAAGGCGACCGGGCTGCCGCTGAAGCGCACGGTGCGGATCGGCCTCTGGACCGGCGAGGAGCAGGGCTTGTTAGGCAGCCGGGCCTATGTCCGGAAGACGTTCGGCAGCCCGACCGACTCGACCGCGCCGGTCACGCCGGCCTACGGGAAGTTCTCGGCGTACTTCAACATGGACAACGGGACGGGCAAGTTCCGCGGGGTCTACCTGCAGGGGAACACCGCGGTCGCGCCGATCTTCACCGAGTGGATGAAGCCGTTCAACACGATGGGGATGAAGACGCTGAACGCCGGCAACACCGGGGGGACGGACCACCTCGCGTTCGACGGCGTCGGGCTGCCCGGATGGCAGTTCATCCAGGACGAAGTGGAGTACGGCTCGCGCACGCACCACTCGAACATGGACGTGTACGACCGGCTGGTCGCGGACGACATGAAGCACAACGCGGTGGTGGTGGCGGCGTTCGTGTACCTGGCAGCGAACCGGGACGAGAAGCTCCCGCGGAAAGCGCCCCCGCGCGTGGTGCAGTAGCCGTCCCACGGGACACGCAAACAGCGCCCGGTCCGCGGACCGGGCGCTGTTTCGTTCCCGGGTTCCGTGGTGGAACGCAACGTCCGGTGCGGGCAGTCGTCCTCAGGAGAGGACCGCACCCATGTCGGCTACCAACTCCAGGCGAAAGAGGAAGGGCAGCGCGGCCAGCGCCACAACCACGCCGGCGCCGTCGGGCGCGTCGGTCCCGATGTCGGAGGTGCTCGCGGCGCTCTCACACGCGCTCGACCTCACCGAGGGACAGCCGCTGGGGCACTCCGTGCGGTCCTGCATGATCGGGATGCGGCTTGGCGAGATGGCCGGCCTTGGCGCCGAGTTGATGGCGGACCTGTACTACGCCTCGCTGCTGAAGGACGCCGGCTGTTCGTCGAACGCCGCTCGCACCGCGGCGCTGTTCGGCGCGGATGACCAGCGTGTGAAGCCGCGCCTCAGGATCGTCGACTGGGACGACCGGCGCCGGCTTGCCTGGGAAACCTGGAACGCCGTCGCTCCACGCCAGCCGCTCTGGTCGCGGATGCGGCACTTCCTGGGCATCGCGCAACATCCCGGCGTGACACGGGAACTGATCGCGGCGCGCTGTGAGCGCGGCGCGGACATTGCCAGGCGGCTCGGCTTTCCCGAGGGCACGTCCCTCGCGATCCGGTCGCTCGATGAGCACTGGAACGGCAAGGGGCACCCGCAGGGGCTGGCCGGAGAGGCGATCCCGCCGCTTTCGCGCATCATGAACCTCGCGCAAACCGTCGAGCTCTTCCTCGCGCGAGGCGATCGTCTCGCCGCGGCGGAGGCCCTGCGGGCGCGCCGCGGGCGCTGGTTCGACCCCCTGCTCGCCGACCTCGCCCTGGAGCTGCTGGGCGACGATGCCTGGTGCACCGGCATCCGCTCGCCCGAGGCGGCGGACCAGGTCATGCAGCTCGAGCCCGCGGCACGGGTCCGCGTCGTCGACGATCACGCTCTCGACCAGATCGCCGAGGCGTTCGCGGACATCATCGATGCCAAGTCGCCGTTCACCTATCGCCATTCCACGATGGTCGCCGCGTACGCCCAGGCGACCGCCCGCCAGCTTGGCTTCAGCGAGGACGGGGTCCGGCAGATGTACCGTGCCGGGTTGCTGCACGACATCGGGAAGCTCGGCATCTCGAACCGCATCCTCGACAAGCCGGGGCCGCTGAACACCCTCGAGCGCGCCGAGATGAAGCAGCATCCGCACTACACGTGGGAGATCCTGCGCCGCGTCCGCGCGTTCGAGGATTTCGCGCTGCTGGCGGCGCTGCACCACGAGAAGCTGGACGGCTCGGGGTATCCGTGGGGGCGGACGGCCGAGGACCTGGACATGCCGGCCCGGGTGCTGGTGGTCGCGGACATCTATGAGGCGGTCACCGAGTCGCGCGCGTACCGCACGGGGCTGTCGAACCCCGAGGCGATGGAGATCCTGCGGGCGCAGGCCACGATCCGGCTCGACAGCGACGCGATCGAGGCCCTGGCGGCGGCCGTGGCTGCCGGCGAGGGGTCCCTGGAGGCGCCCGCGGCGCTCTGACGCCGGTTGCCGTGCGCGCGCCCGGCGCGCAGGTTTGGGGGCCCCTGGTCGCGGCCGCGCTGCCTAACGCCAACCTCCCCATGCCCAGACCCGATCCCACGCTCCAGGACCTCGCCCGTCGCCGCTGGCGCATCGCCATCGTCCTGACGATGGCGATGGTCGCGATCTACTTCGGGTTCATCCTGCTGGTGGCCTACAACAAGCCACTCCTCGGCCGGCTGGTCGTCCCGGGGCTGAGCCTCGGCATCCTGCTGGGCGCGCTGGTGATCGTGTCGTCGTGGATCCTGACCTGGATCTACGTACGCTGGGCGAACACGCACTACGACCGCGCCCTCGCCGACCTCCGCGCCGGCGGCCGCGCATGAGCGGGATGCAGGCCGCGGAACAGGCGACCCGGATCGGCGAACCGAATGCCGTCTCGATGGCGTTCTTCTTCGGGTTCATCACGATTACGCTGGGCATCACGTACTGGGCGGCGCGCCGCACCCGGACCACCGAGGACTTCTACGCGGCCGGCCGGACCATCAGTGCCGGCCAGAACGGCTTTGCGCTCGCCGGCGACTACATGAGTGCGGCAAGCTTCCTCGGGATCGCCGGCCTGGTGTCCACGACGGGATTCGACGGGCTGATCTACTCGACCGGATGGCTGGTGGGCTGGCCGGTAGTGCTGTTCCTGATCGCGGAGCCGCTGCGCAACCTGGGCAAGTACACGTTCGCGGACGTGGTCGCGTCGCGCCTGCGGCAGGCGCCGGTGCGGATTGCCGCCGCGATCGGGACCCTGGCGACGGTGACCTTCTACCTCATCGCGCAGATGGTGGGTGCGGGGGGCCTCATCCGCCTGATGTTCGGGTTGCGGTACGAGACGGCGATCATGATCGTGGGCGCGGCGATGCTGGCCTACGTGCTGTTCGGCGGGATGATCGCGACGACGTGGGTGCAGATCGTGAAGGCGGTGCTGCTGCTGGGCGGCGCCGCGCTCCTGGCCCTGATGGTGCTCGCGAAGTTCGGGTTCAACCCGGTGCGGCTGTTCGCGGCCGCCGCCGCGCAGTACGGTGATGGAATCCTCGCCCCGGGCCGCCTGGTGGCGAAGCCGCTGGACGCGATCTCGCTGGGCATGGCGCTGATGTTCGGGACGGCGGGCCTGCCGCACATCCTGATGCGCTTCTACACGGTGCCGGACGCGCAGGCCGCGCGCACGTCGGTGTTCTATGCCACGGGCCTGATCGGGTTCTTCTACCTGATGACGTTCGTGCTGGGGTTCGGCGCGATGGTCCTGGTCGGCCCGGACGCGATCCGGGCGGTGGACGCCGGGGGCAACATGGCGGCCCCGCTGCTGGCGGAGACGTTAGGCGGGACGCCGTTCCTCGGCTTCATCGCCGCCGTGGCGTTCGCGACGATCCTGGCCGTGGTCGCCGGCCTGACGCTGTCCGGGGCGGCCGCGCTCTCCCACGACCTGTGGGTGAACGTCGCGCGCGGCGGGCACGCGACGCCCGGCGAGCAGCTCCGGGTCGCCCGGGCGGCGACCGTCGTGCTGGCCGTGGTCGCGGTGATGCTCGGGATCACCTTCAAGGGCCAGAACGTCGCCTACATGGTCGGCCTGGCCTTCGCCATCGCGGCCAGCGCCAACTTTCCGGCGCTGGTCCTGTCGATCTTCTGGCGCCGGTGCACCACGGCCGGCGTGGTCGCCAGCATGGTGCTGGGGACGGCAACGACCCTGACCCTGATCTACCTGTCCCCGACCATCCAGGTGGACATCCTGAAGCACGCCGACGCCCCCTTCCCGTTGCGCAACCCGGCCCTCATCACCATCCCGCTGTCGTTCCTCATCGCGGTGGTGGTGTCGCTGGTCACGTCGAATGCGGGGGAGCAGGCCGGGTATTCGCGAGTCGAGCGGGAGATGCATACGGGACACTAGGCCAGAGGCCAGAGGGGCGATTCCCCTGTCCGTCACGCGTCTCCCGTCAGGTTAGTTTTCCTGCCCTATGGCCGTCGACCGGAATCGCTTCCCGTTCCTCCCGGAACGCATTGAAGGACTGGCGGAAGTCGCCACCAACGTCTCGTGGAGCTGGAAGCGCGATGCGCGACGGGTCTTCGAGCTGCTGGACGAGTCCCTCTGGCACCTGACTCGCCACAACCCGATCGCCATCCTCCGCCGCATCGATCCCGGCCGCCTCAGCGACTGCGCGCGCGATCCGCGATTCCTCGAGCGGTACGATCGGATGATGGCCGAGTATGCCAGCGAGCAGTCGTGGCAGGATACCTGGTTCGCCACCGAGTACGCGGACCTCCAGCGTGAGCGCCCGGTGGCGTACTTCTGCGCGGAGTTCGGGCTGCACGGTTCCATCCCGATCTACTCGGGTGGGCTGGGCGTGCTGGCGGGCGACCATTGCAAGGCAGCGTCGGATCTCGGTGTGCCGCTCGTCGGCGTCGGCCTCTTCTACCAGAAGGGCTACTTCGACCAGAAGCTCCGGCTCGACGGCTGGCAGGAGGACTCCGACGAGCAGTTCGACGTGGTGAACGCGCCGCTGGAGCGTGTCTACGGCGCGAGCCGCGAGCCGTTCCTGACGCGGCTGCAGACCAACGGGCGTGAGGTGCACGTCGGTGCCTGGCGGATGCTGGTGGGCCGGGTGCCCGTGTACCTCCTCGATACGAACCTGGAACAGAACCATGAGGACGACCGGGACCTCACGTCGAAGTTGTACATCGGCGGGCCCGAGGTGCGCCTGAAGCAGGAGTGGATCCTGGGCGTCGGGGGGGTGCGCGTGTTGCGCGCGATGGGCGTGGACCCGTCGGCGTGGCACGCCAACGAGGGACATGCGGCCTTCATGATGGTCGAGCGGGTCCGCGAGATGACGGTCAAGGGAGTCGCCTTCGACGAGGCGGTCCGGGAGGTGCGTGCGCGGAGCATCTTCACGACGCACACGCCGGTGCCGGCGGGTCATGACACGTTCACCTTCGATGACCTGGCCCAATGTTCCGGCGCGGTGTGGGAGGACCTGGGCGTGAGCCGGGAGACGTTCTTCGAGATCGGCACGCACCCGACCGAGGAGCCCGGCCGCTTCCACATGACGGTCACGGCGCTGCGGATGTCGAAGCACGTCAATGCGGTGTCCCGTCGTCACGGCGACGTGTCGCGCGAGATCTGGGCGCCGCTGTGGCCCGATCGGGCGCCGGCGGCCGTGCCGATCGGCCACATCACGAATGGCGTCCATGCGGCCACGTGGATGGCGCAGGAGATCTCCGAGCTGCTGGACGCGAACCTGGGCACCGACTGGCAGCGTCGCATGCTGGACCCGGCCACGTGGGAGCCCGTGCGCGACCTGGACGACGCCACGCTCTGGCAGGTGCACGGCCGGCTGAAGGTGTCGCTCATGAACTTCATCCGCGAGGAAGCGCGGCGGCGGTGGGTGCGGCACTGGAAGGAGGCGACGCATGTGGTCGGGGCCGGCACGCTGCTCAGCCCGGACGTCCTCACGATCGGGTTTGCCCGGCGATTCGCGACGTACAAGCGGGCCGACCTCATCTTCCGGGACATCGATCGCCTGCGGGCGCTGCTGGTGAATTCGGCGCGGCCGGTGCAAATCATCTTTGCCGGGAAGGCGCATCCCGCCGACACGCCCGGCAAGGAGGTCCTGCGGTCCGTGTACGGCTTCACGCGCGACGCCAGGCTGGAGGGGCGGGTGGCGTTCCTCGAGGACTACGAACTGCACCTCGCCCACCGGCTGGTGCAGGGCGTCGACGTCTGGCTGAACCTTCCGCGCGTGCCGATGGAGGCCAGCGGCACGAGCGGCATGAAGGCCGCGCTCAACGGCGTCCCGCAGCTGTCGACGCTCGATGGCTGGTGGCACGAGGCGTACGAGGGCCTGAACGGCTGGGCCATCCCGCCCGGCGCGAGCCGGGCCACGCCTGACGAGTGGGATGCGGAGCGGCTGTACCGGCTGCTCGAGGAGCAGGTCGTGCCGACCTTCTATGCCCGCGATGATCGCGGGATTCCCACGGGCTGGGTCCAGAAGATGAAGCATGCCCTCCGGGTGGCCGGCCAGCAGTTCAATGCGCGGCGGATGGTGGCCGACTACGTGAAGCAATCGTATGTGCCCGCGATGCACGGGAACGGCGGGCCCGACGACCCACCGGTCGCATAGCGCGGCACCATGGCTTCGCGACGCGGCCGCACCCCGCCCACCGTCACACCCCTGTCGTCGACTCCCGTCTCGAGCGCGGCGAACGGGTCGGGCTCACCGCTGGTCACGAGTCCCGGCAACGAACCGGTCACGGTCGTGCACCTGGCGGCCGAGCTGGCGCCGTTCGCACGGACCGGCGGGCTGGGCGAGGCGGTGTCCAGCCTCGCGCACTACCAGGCCCGGTCGGGCATCACGTCGGTCATCATCATGCCGCTGTACAAGCAGGTGGTGGAGGTGGCGACCGACCTCGAGCCGGTGAGCGAGCCGTTCACCGTGCAGGTGGGGCCGCGCCGCGAGGAGGGGCGCCTCTACGAGTCGCGAGCGCTGATGGGCAACCCGGGGCACGGCAAGCCGCGGATCCTGTTCATCCACAACCCGGAGTACTTCGGGCGGGACCAGATCTACGGCGACAGCCGGGGCGACTATCCCGACAACCACCGGCGGTTTGCGTTCTTCTGCCTGGCAGCGCTCACCGTGCTCCCCGAAGTGGCGAAGGCGCCGGTGCTGCTGCACGCGCATGACTGGCACACGGCACTGGCGCCGATCTACCTGCGCGCCTACGACTCGGGGCCGGACCGCGAGTTCTACCGCCGCATGTCGTCGGTGCTCACCGTGCATAACGCGGGTTTCCAGGGCCACTTCCCGACCGACGCGATGCAGGAGCTCGGGTTGCCCTGGGACCTGTACAACTTCGCCCAGCTCGAATGGTACGGCCGGGTGAACCTGCTGAAGGGCGGGATGGCGTTCGCGGACGCGGTCACCACGGTGAGCCCGTCACACGCCCACGAGTTGCGGACCGCAGCGGGCGGCTTCGGGCTGCACGACGCCTTCATCGGGCTGCGGGAGCGCTTCGTGGGCATCGTGAACGGGATCGACCAGCACGAGTGGAACCCGGCGACCGACCCGATCATCACCGCGCGGTACACGCGCGAGGACCTGTCGGGCAAGAAGCGATGCAAGGCGGCGCTGCAGCGGGTGTTCGGGCTCCCGCAGCGCTCGCGGGTGCCGATCTTCGGCATGAGCGCGCGGATGGTCTACCAGAAGGGGCTCGACCTCATCCTGGGCAGCCCGCGGTTCCTGTCGCTGGACGCGCAGTTCCTGTTCCTGGGGCAGGGGGAGAAGCGGTATGTCGAGATCCTGACCGAGCTGGCGCTGCGGGCCCCAGGCCGCATTGGCGTGCAGACGAACTTCACGAGCACGCAGGAACACCGCCTGATGGCGGGGGCGGACGTGATCATCATGCCATCGCAGTACGAGCCGTGCGGCCTGACGCAGATGCGGGCGCAGCGCTACGGATCGCTGCCGGTGGCGCGGCGGGTCGGCGGGCTGGCCGACACCATCGAGGACGGCGTGACCGGGTTCCTGTTCGACGGCTTCACCACGCCCGAGTTCCTGTCGGCATGCATCCGGGCGATCGACCACTACCAGCACCAGGACGCATGGCAGGAGATGCAGCGCGAGGCAATGTCGCGCGACTTCGGCTGGGAGCGATCGGAGCTGAAGTATCGCGACGTGTACCGGCGCGTGCTGGCGTCCCCCCGGTTCCGGCGTTAGGCGCATGCGACCGGTGGACCTGGTGGTGATGCTGCACAGTCACCTGCCCTACGTGCTGAACCACGGGCGGTGGCCGCACGGCAGCGACTGGATCTGCGAGGCGGCGATCGACACCTACCTGCCGCTGGTCGAGAAGTTCCGGGCGCTCGAGGCCATGAACGTCGCCGCGCCGGTGACCATCGGGTTCACGCCGATCCTGGCCAACCAGCTCGAGCACCCGACCTTCGCGGCGGAACTCGCGGCCTACTTCGACCAGCGGCTTGCCGCGTGCGACGAGGCCCCGGCGTCGATGGAGGCGACCGGTGATGGCCACCTGCTGCCGCTGGTGGAGTACTGGCGCGCGCGGCTGGTGCGCCTTCGCCTCCTGTTCCACGAGATCCGCCGGGACCTCCCGGCCGAGTTCCGTCGCCTGCAGGACGCGGGGCGCCTCGAGGTCACGTCGTCAGCGGCGACCCATGGCTTCCTGCCGATGCTCAAGCACGACGCCAGCATCCGGTTCCAGCTCGCGTTAGGCGCCGCCGAGCACGAGCGCCTCTTCGGCCGGGCGCCGGAGGGGTGCTGGGTGCCGGAGTGCGCCTGCCGTCCCGCCGGGCCGTGGGCACCGATGGCCGGCATGGCCCCGGTGGAGCGCGACGGCACGGAGTCGCACCTGGCGTGGGCGGGCTACCGCTACTTCTTCGTCGATTCGCACATGGCGCGCGCCGGCAGCCCGCTGGGGCTGTACGGGGAGCTGTTCGACGGGGAGACGACGCGGCTGGCCGACGGGCCGGTGGAGCCGCCGGCGAAGGGGGAGCACACGCCCTACGAGGCCTACCGCGTCACGGGGCCCGGGGACCCGCGCGACGTCGCCGCGTTCGTGCGCGACCCGCGCTCGTCGATGCAGGTCTGGAGCCGTCATGGCGGCTATCCGGGCGCCGCGCCGTACCTCGAGTTCCACAAGATCCGCTGGCCCGGCGGCCTGCGGCTCTGGCGCGTGAGCGCGCCCGGGACGGACCTGGGGCACAAGGAGGCGTACGTGCCTGACGAGGCGCGGCGCCAGGCGACCGCCCATGCCGCGCACTTTGCCCGGCTGGTTGACCAGGTGCGACAGGCCCAGGGCGAGCGTGGAGGCCAGGTCATCGTCGCGCCCTTCGACACGGAACTCTTCGGGCACTGGTGGTACGAGGGACCCGACTTCCTCGGCGACCTCTACGCGCAGCTCCCGCACTTCGGGGCGCTCCGCGCCGCCACCGCTGGTGGACACCTCGACGCGCAGGCACCGCGCACCGGCCTGCGGCTCGCCGAGGGCTCGTGGGGCGCGAACGGCGACTTCTCGATGTGGCACAGCGCGCTGGTGGACTGGACCTGGCCGGTCATCTGGGAGGTGGAGGATCGCTTCTGGGCGCTCGCGCCCCGCGCACTGGCGGACGACCGGGTGCACGAGATCCTGGCCCAGGCGGCCCGGGCGATGCTCCTGCTCCAGTCATCGGACTGGCAGTTCATCATCTCGACGGGCGAGGTGGAGGATTACGCGATCCGCCGCTTCAACGGCCACGCGGCGGATTGTTCGGCGCTCCTGGATGCCCTGGCGCGCGCACTCGATGGCGAGGACCTGGAGGGCGGGCTCGCGCTGGCGCGCGACCAGCAACAGCGCGACGACGTGTTCCGGGAGATCATTCCATCGATCGCGAGGGTGGTTAACGAGTTGAGAGTTGGGAGTTGAGAGTTGAGAGTTGAGAGGGGCGCTGGTTCGCTCCTCGGCTCGTGCTCGGGATCCTCACTCTGAACTCTCAACTCTCAACTCTCAACTCTCAACTCGTTCCTTTGCCCTCCGTCGTCATCCACGGCCATTTCTACCAGCCACCGCGCGAGGACCCGTTCCTCGACGAGGTGGAGACCGAGCCGTCGGCCGCGCCCTTCCATGACTGGAACCAGCGGATCGAGCGGGAGTGCTACCGCGCGGTCGTCGCCGCGCGAGTCAGCAGTGGCGATGGGCGCATCGAGCGCCTGGTCAACACGCTCCAGTCGATCTCGTTCGATGTCGGACCGACGCTGCTGGAGTGGATGGAACGGGAGGCACGCGCGACGTACGAAGCGATCCTCGCCGCCGATCGCGAGAGCGCGGATCGGCTGGGCGGGCACGGGAACGCCATTGCGCAGCCGTACCACCACACGATCCTGCCGCTGGCCACGCGCCGCGACAAGGAGACCGAGGTCCGGTGGGGGATCGCCGACTTCCGGCGCCGGTTCGGTCGCGAGCCGGAGGGGATGTGGCTGCCGGAAACGGCGGTCGATGTCGAGACTCTCGAGGTGCTGGCCGGCGAGGGAATCCGGTTCACCATCCTGGCCCCGCACCAGGTCGCCCGGGTGCCTAACGGCGGGCGGCCGGGCCTGTGCCGGCTGCCAGGTGGCGCGGCGATCGCGGTCTTCGTCTACCGCGGCGATGCCTCGCATGCCGTTGCCTTCGGGGGCGCACTGCACGACGGCGTCGCCTGGGGAAACGCGCTCGCGGGGGACGCCGCGGCGCCGGACGTTCCGGTCGCGGCGGGGGGGAGTAGCTCCGCGCGCCGGGGGCGGAAGACGCCGTCATCGGTAGCGCGTCCGGAGACGCTCCTGTCGATCGCGACCGACGGCGAAAGCTACGGCCATCACCACAAGTTCGGTGAGATGGCGCTCGCGCGCGCGCTCGACCAGTTGCGGGCGCGCGACATTCGCATCGAGAGCTTCGGGGCGTTCCTGGCCCGCAACCCGCCGGTGGACGACGTGGAGCTGGTCGCGCCGACCTCGTGGAGCTGCGCCCACGGGGTCGGTCGATGGAAGGAGGATTGCGGCTGTCGCGTGGATGCGACCCGGAACCCGTCGCAGGCCTGGCGTGCCCCGCTGCGGGAGGGCCTCGAGTCACTGGCCGCGACGTTGCACCAGCTCTACGAACGGGAGGCGGCGCGGCTCATTCCGGATCCATGGCGCGCGCGCGATGCCTACGGCGCCGTGGTCGCCACCGACGCCGTCACGCTCGAACGATTCACGCGGTCCGTCGCGACCGGCGCCGTGACCGATGACGACCTGGTGCGCGCGCGCGAGTTGCTCGAGATGGAGCGCGATGCGTTGCGCATGTTCACGTCATGCGGGTGGTTCTTCGACGACATCGGGGGGATCGAGCCGCGACAGGACCTGCGCTATGCCGCGCGCGCGATCGCCCTCGCCGGTCCCGCGGCCGCCGCGGCCGAGTCACGGCTCCTCGAGACCCTGGCGACCGCGGCCAGCAACGACCGCGCCAGCGGGACCGGGCAGGACATCTACCTGCGCTCGGCGCGTCCGGTCTTCCCGGCGCCGATGCGGCATGCGGCGGCCGCGGTCGCGGCGCGACACTCGGCGCCTGCGGAGCGCCGACGGTTCACCTCGGCCACCGTGGAGATCGACGATGACTGGGTCCGCGTGACGGAGAAGCGCACCGGGCGCCGCCATGATTACCGTTGGCGCGTGCTGCACCACACCGTCACGGACGTCGCGGTCGAACTGATGACGGCGGAGGGGGCGGTGCACGTGCTGCAGCTCTCCGACTTCCCGGAGCGGCCGCGGCTCGCCATCCGTGCGGTGCTGCGGAAGGCGATGCTGCCGCGCTGCCTCAGCGCGGACGAGCTGGACCAGCTCATGTCGGGGGCGGCGACGTTAGGTGGCCTGCTGCGGGTTGCCCTCATTCGCGCCATCGAGCGACTCGAGCTGGAGGAGGACGAGGCCACGCTGCGCCTGGCGCTGGACCTGGTGGACGTGTTCGACCAGTTCGAGGCGCGGATCCCGTTCGACGCCCAATCGGTGTTCTGGCGGATCTGGATCGCCGCGTCGCCTGCGCGCCAGGCCGCACTCGATGTCCTGCACCGCCGGCTCGGCTTCGCCGACCGCCGTCCCCCCAGCGAAGGAGCCAGCGGGTGACCCAGGGACCCATCAGGTTCTGTTTCGGCCTGCACCTCCATCAACCGGAGGGGAACTTCGGGTACGTCTTCGAGCAGCACGTCCGGGAAGTGTACCGCCCGTTCCTCGAGCACGTCCGCAAGCGCGAGTTCTTCCCCATCACGCTGCACGTATCCGGGCCGCTGATCGAGTGGCTCGACCAGCATGAACCCTCCCTGCTGGACGACATCGCCGACCTGGCCCGCGACGGTCGGGTGGAGTTGCTCGCCGCCGGCTTCTATGAGCCCGTCCTCGCCGCGCTGCCACGCGCCGATCGGCTCACGCAGGTCCGCTGGATGCGGGATGCACTCCGCCAGCGGCTGGGCGCGGAGGCGACGGGCCTGTGGCTGACCGAGCGAGTCTGGGAGCCGGACCTCGCCGCGGACCTCCACGAGGCGGGGATCCGGTTCGCGCTGGTCGACGATCGTCATTTTCTCGCGACCGGGTTTCCCCGTGAGCGCCTGCACGCGCCATTCCGCACCGAGCACGATGGCAAGCCACTGGCGCTCTTCCCGATCGACGAGCGGCTGCGGTACCTGATTCCGTTCCAGCCGCCCGAGGACACGGTGGCCTACCTGCGAACGCTGCGCGCACAAGGGCAACGGCTGGCGGTGCTCGCGGACGATGGCGAGAAGTTCGGCGGGTGGCCGGGCACGCGCGAATGGGTCTACGACAACGGGTGGATCGACCGGTTCTTCGACGCCATGCGCGCAGCCGTCGACAGCGGCGAGGTCGTGCTCTCCCGGTTCGACGATGCCCTGCGCGAGGTGCCGAGCGGCGGCCTCGCCTACCTTCCCACGGCGAGTTATCGCGAGATGGAGGGGTGGTCGCTCCCGACGGCGGCGGCGCTGCGCTTCCTCGCCCTCGAGGAGGAACTCGGAGAAGACCGTCTCCGGGCTGACGGCGCGCTCGTGCGCGGCGGGCACTGGCGCAACTTCCTGGTGAAGTACCCGGAGTCCAACCGGATGCACAAGAAGATGCTGGCGCTGTCCGCCCTCTGCCGCGAGCGGGGAGACCCTCCGCTGGCGCGGCGCGCGATCGGCCGGTCGCAGTGCAACGATGCGTACTGGCACGGGGTGTTCGGCGGACTGTACCTGCCGTTCCTGCGCGCCGAGATCTGGCGCAACCTGGCGCTGGCCGAGCGGGAACTGCGACAGGGCGAGGCGCTGCAGTGCGATCGCCTCGACCTCGATGGCGACGGTCACGAGGAATTGTGGATCCACTCCGGGGCGTTCTCGGCGATCGTGAGCCCGGCGCGCGGTGGGGCGATCGAGGAGCTGACGCGGTTCGCGCTGGCGGAGAACCTGGTGGACGTGCTGACGCGGCGGCGGGAGTCCTACCACGTGACCGCCCTCCGGAAGCCGGGAGACGCGGAGGCCGGGGCCAGCGCTGGCACCCCGGGATCGGCGCCGAGCATTCACGACATCGAGGCCGCGCTGGCCCTGTCGGAAATGCCGCCGGTCGACCTCGACGACCGGGCGCTGTTCATCGAGCGCGTGCTCGGCGCCGAGGTCACGCCGACGTCGTACGCCGACGGCACGTATGCGCCCCTCGCGTCGACGGCGCGCCTCCGGATGACGGTCGAGGTCGAATCGCAGGGGACGGATCTGGCAATCGTCATGCGGTCGCCGGACTCGCGCATCGAGAAGCGGGTGACCTTCTTCCCTGACGGCAGCGTGCGAGCGAGGTTCCACTGGGATGCATCGGCATTCCCCGCGAACGCGTGGTTCACGACGGAACTGTCGTTGTCACGTCCGCGTGTGTTGGTGACCGAGCCGGTCGCCGCCGTGTGGGAGCATCCGATCGAGACCGTGGCCAAGTCGGAGCGCGGGCTCGACCGGACGTTGCAGGGCACGTCGTACCTGGTGCGCTGGCCGGTGGCCGACGGGACCGGGGAAGTTCGCCTGTCGGTGAGCGACCAGCCGTGAGCCGTTGACTCGCGGGTCTCAGCGTCACTGTCTTCAACCTCACGTCCTCGATGTTCGTCGTGTTCGCCGCGCCAATACTGTCCGAAAACGCCGTGCGTATGGTGGACGCGGTGGCGTCGCTCCCCGACGTCAGGCTGGGCGTCATCACGCACGATGCCGCCGAGGGCCTGCAGCACCTGCGCGGAAGCGTGGCACACTGGCGCGTGTCCGACATCATGAGCGTCGACCAGCTGGTCTGGGCGACACGCGAGCTGGCGAGCAGGCACGGTCACGTGGAGCGCCTGTTCGGGGCGTACGAGCAACTTCAGGTGCCGCTGGCGGGAGCGCGGGACTCGCTGGGCCTGCCGGGCCTCTCGGTGCAGGCGGCGACCAACTTTCGCGACAAGGCGCGCATGAAGACATTGCTGCGCTCCCATGGGTTGCCGTGCGCGCGCCACCGGCTGGCCCCGTCGATCGACGACGCCGTCGCGTTCGCGGAGGTCTCGGGCTACCCCGTCGTGGTGAAGCCGCCGTCCGGCGCGGGCGCGCAGCAGACGTACCGGGTGGAGAACATGGACCAGCTGCGCCGCGCCCTGGTGACGCAACTGCCGACGCCGTCCAATCCCGTCCTGCTCGAGGAGTTCGTGCGGGGCGACGAGCATTCGTTCGAGACCGTCTCGATCGACGGACGCGCGGTGTGGCACTCCCTGACGCACTACTATCCGACGCCGCTGCACGTGCTGGAGAACCCGTGGATCCAGTGGTGCCTGGTGTTGCCGCGTGAGGTGGACGGCGACCGGTACCGCGACATCCGCGAGGCCGGTCGGCAGGCGCTCGACGTCCTCGGCATGACGACCGGGCTGAGCCACATGGAGTGGTTCCGCCGCGCCGACGGCAGCATCGCGATCTCCGAAATCGCCGCCCGCCCGCCGGGGGCACAGATCACCACGCTCATGTCGCGCGCGCACGACGTCGACTTCGTGCAGGCCTGGGCGCGCCTCATGATCCACCACGCGTTCGAGATCCCGGAACGGAAGTATGCCGCCGGCGCGGCGTTCCTTCGCGGTCAGGGGCAGGGCCGGGTGAGCGCCGTGCAGGGGTGGGACCTGGTGCAACGGGAGTTGCGGGAGCTGATCACCGACGTGAAGCTCCCCGAGGTCGGCTCGGCCTCGTCGAGCAGCTACGAAGGGGAGGGCTTCGTCATCGTTCGCCACCCCGAGACCAGGGTCGTGGAGGAAGCGGTGATGCGGATCGTGGCGTTGATGAGGATTGAACTGGCGTGAGGGGCGGCCGGGGTGTTGGGATTGACAGACAACCATGATCCAGTCGGAACCTGATCACATGCGGCGACCGCCACTACGCATCAGCCATGCCCGGCAGTGGAAGGGGATCTCCCCTTTCCCCTCTCCCACCTCCCACCTGCGATGAACGTCCTGATGATCGCGCCGGGCTATCCTGGCGAGATGCCCTACTTCTGCCGCGGGCTCGCGCAGCACGGCGCGAAGGTGTATGGCCTGAGCGACGTCCCGGAAGCCGACCTGCCAGCATTGGCGCGCCAACACCTGTCGGGCTACCTGCGCGTGCCGAACCTGACGGATGAGGATGCCGTGGTGCGGGCGGTGGTGGCGGGGGTTGGCAGCCATCGGATCGAGCGCGTGGTCTGCCTGTGGGAACCCGGGGTGGTGCTGGCGGCGAAGCTGCGCGACGCGTTAGGCGCGCCCGGCATGCGCGTCGCCCAGGCGGTCACGTTCCGGAACAAGGACGTGATGAAGCAGAAGGTAGCCGCGGCCGGGATCCGTACCGCGCGCCATGCCTCGGCCACCACCGTCGCCCAGGTGCGCGACGCGGCCCGCGAGATCGGCTATCCCGTGATCGTGAAGCCGATCGCGGGTGCCGGCTCCATGGATACGGTGAAGGCGTCGACCGAGGCCGAGCTGGAGCGGGCGCTGGCGCAGGTGAAGTCGTACGACGAGGTGAACGTCGAGGAGTTCATCACCGGCGAGGAATTCACCTATGACACGATCTGCATCGACGGGCGCATCGTGTACGAGAACGTCTGCTACTACCGCCCCAACCCCCTGGTGGCGCGGAGCACCGAGTGGATCTCCCCGCAGACCATCGCGCTCCGCGACCTGTCGCCGAAGGACGTCAAGGCCGGGATCGCGCTCGGCCACGAGGTGCTGAGGGCCCTGGAGTTCGGGACCGGCTTCACGCACATGGAGTGGTTCTACACGTCGCGTGGGGAGGTGGTGTTCGGCGAGATCGCGGCGCGGCCGCCCGGCGCGCACACCGTCGACCTCATGAACTTCGTCGGGGACGTGGACCTGTTTGCGGGATATGCCGAGGCGGACCTGAAGGGGACGTTCTCGGTATCGACCGAGAGGAGGTACAACGCCGCCAACATCTTCAAGCGGGCGCAGGGGCAGGGGCGCATCCGTCGCGTCGAGGGACTGGAAAGCATCATGGCGCGATTCGGCGAGCACATCGTGCACATGGACCTCCTGCCCGTGGGCGCCGAGCGCCGCAACTGGATCCAGACGCTGGTGAGCGATGGGTACGTCACCGTCAGGCATCCCGACCTGCAGGCGTGCTACGAGATCTCGGACGCAGTGGGCACCGACCTGCAGTTGTACGCGAACTGAGAGGCTGGAGGCCAGAGGCTACGGGCCGTGGAATTGGAGGAACGACGGTGATTGAGGCGATCAAGCGGTTGCTGGGCGTCGGCGCGGCACCTGCCGAGGGAACGCCCGCTGGGCCGGAGGCGTCCCCGGGGTTCGATCCGCTGCACCTGGCGGCTTGCGTGCTGCTGCTGGACGTTGCGTATGCGGACGGCGAGTTCTCGGCGGAAGAGCGGCAGCATCTCGAGAAGGTGCTGGAACGGCACTTCTCACTGCCGGCCGAAGCGGGCATTCAGCTGATGGCACTTGCCGAGCAGGAACGACGGGGCGCCGTCGACCACTTCAGGTTCACGTCCCAGTTGCAGCGCGGTTACGACACGGGTCAGAAGATGGTGCTGGCCGAGATCATGTGGGGAATCGTGCTGGCAGACGGGAAGGTGGCCGAGCACGAGCACTACCTCACGCGCAAGATCTCCAACCTGCTCGAACTGGAGCCGGGCTACCTCTCGTCCGCGAAGGAGGCGGCGGCGAGGAAGCGGTCGTAAGGGATTCCGTGGACCTCCGCGCGATGCCCCGAGGAATGTCTTCGGGTCTGCCAGTTGCGCCGTGCAACGCTCTACCTTCGCAATCGCAATCCCGGAATGGCCCACCGGCTTTCCGGAGGCAGCCAGGAAGGGCGTCCGTCGAGTCTCCCGGCCCTGTGCGGCCGGAAGCGCCGGTCCTACTTTCCCGGTCGCATGGATCAAGGCGGCCGGTTCCTCGAGAAGTGGAAGGCGCGCCGGCGTGGCGCGCCCGGCCGTCTCGAGGTCATTCCCGAGGTTGCGAGCCGCGCGCTGGGCAACCGGCGCGACATCCTGGTCTACCTGCCCGCGTCGTATGACCGCACGGACGCGCGGTATCCCGTCATCTACATGCAGGACGGGCAGAACCTGTTCGATCCCTCCACGTCGTTTGCGGGTGAATGGGGCGTTGATACGGCGCTGGCGAAGGCGCCGCGGAAAGGGCGCCGCGCGATCATCGTGGGGATCCCGAACGCCGGGATCGAACGGATCCGTGAGTACTCGCCCTTTGTCGACGACCGGAACGGTGGCGGCCTGGGGGACGCGTACCTGGACTGGATCGAGCAGGCCGTGAAGCCGATGGTGGATGCCCGGTATCGCACCGTCGCGGGTCCGGAGGGGACGGGCATCGCCGGGTCGTCGCTGGGCGGCCTGATCAGCCTGTACGCCTTTTTCAGGGCGCCCGCACGGTACGGGTTCGTGGGCGCCCTGAGCCCGGCCCTGTGGTTCGCCGACGGCGAGATCTTCCGCTTCGTGGAGCCCGCGCCGTACGTTCGCGGTCGGATCTACCTGGACGTCGGCACGCGCGAGGGTGAGGGCACGCTGGCGAACGCGCGGGCGATGCGGGACCTGCTGGTTGCGAAGGGCTACCGACGGGGGAAGGACCTGATGTGGGTCGAGGACCAGGGAGGGATGCATAACGAGGCGGCCTGGGGCCGCCGGCTGCGGCCGGCGCTGCCCTTCCTCCTCGGCGGGCGCGCCTGACCATGGGCACCCGGATGCCCGGCCAGCATCGCGCGTGGCACAGCCCCGCGGTCGAGCGCCCGATGCACGTCCGGTGGTTTGGCCACGCCGGCGCCAGGGTGCTGGCCTTCCCCACCACGATGGGCAACCATAACGAGTGGCCGGACCGGTACATGCCCGACGTGCTGCACGAGCACATCGAGCGGGGCTGGATCCAGCTCTGGTGCCTGGACCACAACCATGACGCGAGCTGGTACGACAAGGAGGCGCACCCGGGGCACCGGGCCTGGCGGCACCTGCAGTACGACCGGTACGTCCGCGACGAGCTGCTGCCCTTCACGGCCTCTGTGAACGGGAACCCGTTCGTGATCGCGACCGGGGCGAGCTTCGGCGCCTTCCACGCGATGAGTATCGGCCTCCGCAACCCGACGCTCGTCCACCGCATCGTCGGCATGAGCGGCATGTACGACATCAAGGGGATGACGGGCGGCTACTCCGACGCGAACGTCTACGCCTGCAACCCGTTCGACTTCATGCAGCACGAGCACGACCCGGCGCGGCTGGCCGCGTTCCGCCGCCAGGACATCATCATGGCCACCGGGCGCGGCGACCCGAACTACCAGGAGAACGCCGAGTTCTCGGACATCCTGTGGCGCAAGGGCATCGGGAATGCGTTCCGGGTCTGGGACGGCCACGCGCACGACTGGCCGTACTGGGAGCGGATGATCGTGCGCTACGTGGGCGGACATGATTGAGCGCGCAGCGCCCAGCGCCGTGCGCAAGGGGTCGAGTGCCGAGTCGCTCCGCGCTCTGCGCTCTGCGCTGGTCAGCGAGCACACCGAGCCTGAGGACGGCACATGAGCAAGCGAATCGGCCTCTTTGTCGGACGCGAATGGAGCTGGCCCCCTGCCTTCATCGACGAGGTGAACCAGCGGGATCAGGGGGTGGTCGCCGAGTATGCCAGGGTCGGGGGCGAGTTCTTCGATGCGCCGGTGCCCTACGACGTGCTCGTCGACCGGATCTCGCACGAGGTCCCGATGTACCGCTCGTACCTGAAGAAGGCCGTGCTCGAGGGGAAGACGGTGATCAACAATCCCTTCATGTGGACGGCGGACGACAAGTTCTTCGGGGCCACCCTGGTCGCGAAGCTGGGCGTCGCGTCGCCGAAGACCGTCCTCCTGCCGAACAAGGACTACGTACCGGGCATCGTGCCGGGCGAGAGCCTGCGCAACCTGCGGTACCCGCTCGACTGGGGGGCCATCCTCGACTACATCGGGCTGCCCTGCGTGCTCAAGGACGCGCACGGCGGCGGGTGGAAGCAGGTCCACGTCTGCCAGTCGCTGGACGAACTGATCCATCGTTACGACGAGTCGGGCCTGCTCACGATGATCGTGCAGGAGTTCATCCAGTGGGACCAGTTCGTGCGCTGCCTGTGCATCGGCCGCGAGGAGATCCTGCCGATGAAGTACGATCCCCGGGAACGGAAGTACCTGGTCGAGCACGAGCACCTGACCCCGGAGCTGGGGGCGCGCATCGTGCGGGACTCGAAGGCGATCGTGAATGCGCTGGGTTATGACATGAACTCGATCGAGTTCGCGGTGCGCGATGGCGTGCCGTATGCGATCGACTTCATGAACCCGGCCCCGGACATGGACGTGTACTCGCTCACCCCGACCTATTTCGAGTGGGCAGTGCAGAAGATGGCGGACCTGACGGTCCGGCTGGCGCTCCATCCCCGGCCGCCGCTCGCCGAGCTGCGCTGGAGCCGGCTGCTGTGACGTGAGGGACCGATGGTGACTCGCATTGGATCGTGATCTCCAGCCTCCCATCTCGATGCACCACGCCTACCATGACCTGCTGACGCCCGACGTGGCCGCGTCCAGCCACGCGCACCTCGAGGCTGCCCTTCGGCGCAAGGGCCTCGTCTTCGGTGGGCGGGCATTATGCACGGTGCTGCGGCCCCGCTTCATGGCGGTCGAGGAGTACGTGAAGCTCCAGCGCCGCCTCATGCCCCTGCTCGGCGCCTTCGCGCTCATCCATGAGCGGGCGATGACGGACCCCGTGTTCCGTATGCAGTTCGGCCTGGCCGACTGGGAGGAATCCCTCCTCGCCGCGGATCCGGGCTACCCCACCCCATCGCCGACTTCGCGGCTCGATTTCTTCCTCGCCCCGGGCTCCGGGGCGCTGGGCCTCACCGAGTACAACGCCGAGACCCCGGCCGGTGCCGCCTACAACGATGCGCTGACGGAGGCCTTCCAGGACCTGCCGGCGATGCGCGAGTTCCGGAAGACCCATGAGGTCTTTCCCATCCCGTCACGACACGGGGTGACCAGCGCGGTCCTCGATGCCTGGCACCAGTTCTCCAGTCGCCGCACGCTGCCGCGGGTCGCGATTCTCGACTGGCACGACGTGCCCACGATCACCGAGTTCGAGCTGTTCCAGGCGCACTTCCGGTCCCTCGGCATGTCGTGCGTCATCGACGATCCGCGCAACGTCGCGTACCGTGACGGGGAGCTCATCGTCCAGGGCGCCCCGGCCGACGTCATCTACAAGCGCGTGCTGATCTCCGAGCTGGTCGAACGGTGCGGGCTCGATGGGGACGTCGTGCGGGCCGTGCGCGACCGGGCGGTGTGCCTCGTCAACGGGTTCCGGTGCAAGGTGCTCCACAAGAAGGCGTCGCTGGCGGTGCTCAGCGATGAAGTGAACGCCGGGATGTTCACGACCGCCGAGCGGCTCGCGATTGCCGACTGCGTGCCCTGGACCCGCGTCGTCGCCGAACGGACGACGACCTGGCGGGGTGCCGCGGTCGACCTCATGCGGCTGATCCTCGACCTCCGCCAGTGGCTGGTGCTCAAGCCTAACGACGAGTACGGCGGCAAGGGGATCACGCTGGGCTGGACGGTGGATGACGCGACCTGGGAGGCGGCGGTGCGGGCCGCCCTTGCGACCCCGCACATCGTCCAGGAACGGGTCGAGGTGCCGAGTGAGCCGTATCCCGGGTGGGTCGACGGCCGGCTCGAGATCGCGGACCGGCAGTTCGACACGGCGCCGTTCGTCACCAACGGCAAATGCATGGAAGGCCTCTTGACGCGCCTCTCGACCGCGGTGCTGCTTAACGTGACGGCCGGGGGCGGGAGCCAGGTGCCCACGTTCCTGGCGGCGGCGCGAGCATGACCGGAGGCATCTCCGGCCCTGTCCCGTCCGCAGCGCCGCACCTGCCGCACACTCCCGTCTCCCGCCCAGGACCATGAAGTCTCCGTCACTGACCATCGGCGTCGAGGAAGAGTACCAGATCATCGATCCCGAAACCCGGGAGCTGCAGTCGTACATCACGCAGATCCTCGAGGACGAACGGCTCGTGCTGGGCCAGGTCAAGCCCGAACTGCACCAGTCGATCGTGGAGGTCGGGACCACGGTCTGCCACACGCCGCAGGATGTCCGCGCCCAGCTCATCGAGCTGCGTCGCAGCGTCATGGAACTCGCGGCGCGGAAGGGCCTCAAGATCGCCGCCGCCGGCACCCATCCCTTCTCGCACTGGGCGAACCAGGAGATCACGCCGCTCGAACGGTACCTCGGCACGCGCGAGGCCATGGCGCAACTGGCGCAGCAACTGCTGATCTTCGGCACGCACGTGCACATCGGGATCGAGGATCGCGATTTCCTCATCGACTGCAGCAACGTCTCGCGGTACGTCCTGCCGCACATCCTCTGCCTGTCCACCAGCTCCCCGTTCTGGATCGGGCACGACACGGGACTCAAGTCGTACCGATCGGCGGTCTTCCGCGCGTTCCCGCGCACGGGGCTCCCGCCGTACATCGCGTCCTGGTCGGCGTACCAGCACTACCTCCAGACGCTGGTCACCACGGGATGCATCCCCGACGGCTCGAAGGTCTGGTGGGATGTGCGCCCGCACTGGAAGTACCCGACCCTGGAGTTCCGTGTCTGCGACGTCTGCACGCGCGTCGAGGAAGCCGTCTGCATCGCCGCGATCCTCCAGGCGCTCGTCTTCAAGCTCTGGAAGCTGCGCCGCGACAACATGACGTTTCGCGTCTACCCAGCCGAGTTGATCGAGGAGAACAAGTGGCGCGCGGTTCGCTATGGCCTCGGCGGGAAGCTGATCGACTTCGGGCGCGAGACCGAGAAGCCGGCGAAGGACCTCATTCGCGAGTTCATCGAATGGTTCCTCGGCGATGTGCTCGACGAACTGGGCACGCGGAAGGAAGTGGAATACGCGTTCCACATCCTGGAACATGGGTCCAGCGCCGATCGCCAGCTCGAGACGTTCCACCGGACCGGCGACCTGCGCGCGGTCGTGGACCAGTTGATCGTCGAGACGGCGGAGGGGGTCGTGGTCCCCCCCGAGCCGAAGGCGCGCCCCGCCGAGCGGCCGATCGCCTTCCGGCCCGTCTCCGAGGTCCAGGTCCCGGTCGTGATTTCCGCGGCGGGAGAGCCGTCCTCGTCACTGGCGTCGCCCGCGGGCGACTGACCGGCGTCGGCGGGTATATTCCCTGCCGGACGATGAGCGCGCGGTGCGCTGATCCCCCAACGGGCATTCATGACGCAACGACCCATCATCGGCATCACGACGCAGACGCTGCAGGCGATCGACGGCATCCCGTCGGCCCTGCCGCCGTCGGTCGTCATGAACCAGCGCTACTACGAAGCCGTGGCCGCCGCCGGCGGCGCGCCGATCCTCATTCCGCTGCTCGAGGACCTCGACGCGCTGCGCGCGACCTACGAGGCGTGCGCCGGCATCCTGATCCCGGGTGGCGTGGACATGGACCCCGCGACGTACGGCGAGGCGCCGCACGCACGGCTGGGCCGCATCGACCCGGCTCGCGACCGGGTCGAGCTGCAGCTCACGCACTGGGCTGTCGCCGACCGGAAGCCGTTGCTCGGGTTGTGCCGCGGGCTGCAGGTCATCAACGTCGCGGCGGGTGGCACGCTGTTCCAGGACCTCGACGCCCAACTCCCGGGCGCGATCCGTCACGACTACTTCCCGAATTTCGGATTCGCGCGTGGCCACCTCGCGCACGACGTCGCGGTCGAGCCGTCATCCCGGCTCCGGGCCCTGGTCGATCTCGACCAGTTGCCGGTGAACAGCATGCACCACCAGGGTGTGAAGCAACTCGGCGCCGGCCTCGTCGCCTGCGCCCGCGCGGAGGATGGTCTGGTGGAGGCGGTCGAGTCGGCGAACGGTCACTGGCTCGTCGGCGTGCAGTGGCACCCTGAAGTCTTCGACGCCGACGATCCCCACACACGCGACCTGTTCCGCGGATTCATCGAGGCCGCGAGCGGGGAGCGGTGAGATGCAGGATGGGCAACCCGCTTCGCGCTGATCTCCGGCCCCAGACCTCGAAACTCGCCCTGCTGTGGCCCGTCGCCTGTGCCCTGTGGCCCGCGGGTTGTACGAAGGACCTCGACCTGATCCAGGACCCGCCGCGGGCGGTGGCGCGCACCACCACCGGCCCGTGGGCGAGCATGGTCTACCTCGCCCGCACCGACAGCGGCCTCGTCGCGATCGACCTGGGCTGGACCGGCGCCGAGTCGGTGATCGAGGAATCGGCACGCGACCTCGGCGGGACCCCGGCCGACGTGCGCTGGGTCTTCCTCACGCACGCGCACCGGGACCACATCGCCGGGTGGCCACTCGTCAGGCAGGCGCGGTTCGTCCTTGGCGCAGCGGAAGTCCCCGGGTTCGTGGGCGACACCGGGTACCTCGGCTGGGCCACGCGGATGAGCGACGGGCTCAATGAGTATCCGCACCCGTCGCGTGACAGCATCGCGATGGTCGCGGTCGGCGGTGACACGGCCATCGTCCTTGGGCGCGACACCGTGTACGCGTTCCCGATCCCGGGCCACACCGCCGGGAGCATGGCGTACCTGTTTCGCGGCATCCTGTTCGGTGGCGACGCGTTCAACTGGCGGCCCGGCAGCGGCTTCCAGGGGGCACGGCCGGAGTTCTCCGACAGCATCGCGCAGAGCCGGGAGAGCCTGCGCCGGCTGTGGGAACGGCTTCCCGCGGCGCGCGTGCGGGTCATGTGCACGTCCCACGGAAAATGTGCCGTGGCCGACTCCGCCCTTCGCGCCCGGTTGCTGCGTTAGGCGTCAGCGCGCCACCCGGCCTGTGATCACGCGGTTGAGGACACCGTTCCGGGTAAGCGTCGCCAGCATCACATGCGCCCGGCTTCCGGTGGCCCCCAGCACGGAGACGTCGAGCGGAAAGCCGGTGGGGAGGTCGCAGAATGTCGCCGCACCGCGCAAGTCGGTGACCGCCTGGCGGTACCGCTCCTGCGCCGAGTCGGCGGCCGCGTTCTCCGCTGTCGCGGGCCAGGACACGAGGAAGCGGACGCCGGGCAGGGGCGCGGTGGTGGCGCTGTCGACCATGAGCAGGCGCAGCACGCCGCGCGGAATGCGGCGCTGCGTCGTGAAGGGCCTGGGCGTCACCGGGCACACCTCGTTGCGCAGGGCGGCGGCGCCTGGCGCACGCAGGTCCACCCGGACCGTCCGTCCCGCCAGGAGTTCGACCCGGCGCGCCCCGGCCAGCACGCCGAAGGCGTCATAGCCATCCGCGTGGACAACCACCGACAGCCCGCCCACCGGGAGGCTGTCCAGCCGCCACGAGCCGTCGGGACCGGTCAACGCCTGCCGCTGCGTCCCGATGGCGCGCACCACGGCGTCGCCGAAGGGACGACCGGCGCTGTCCCGGAGTACTCCCGTCAGCGTGGCGAACGACCGGTCCTCGATGCCAGCGGCAACGACGCTTCCCCCTTCCTCGCGCAGCTGGCGCCGGGGCCAATCGTCAGGCAGCACGATGACCTGGGGCATGCGGATGAACCACCGGTCCACGATCCACGCCCCCGAGGCGAGGCGCGTGAAGTGAACCTCGCCACCCACGCGGTCGGCGTTCGGGATGTCCGGCAGCATCGTGTACCGGAACTCGATGAACCGCAGCTCGAAGCGGCGCGCGTCGAGCCAGACGGTCCCGCGGATGTCGGGCAACCGACGGTCGCGCGCCGGCTGGAAGGCCAGGCCGACGAGATCGGGACGATTGCGCGGCGCCGCGGCCGGGCTGAAACAGTGGTCGCGGATGAACGCGTTCGAGGCGAGGGCGCGCGCGTCCGGCGCCAGGTATTCCACCGAGTCCCCCGGCAGCTGTCGCCAGTAGCCTGTGGCCGAAAGGGAGTCGCCGCTCGGGCTGGTGAACGGCTGTTGCACCATCAGTTGCGCGTCGGTCCGCCAGTCGAACCGCACCTGCAGCGAGGACGGGTCCAGTTCGGCCGCATATCGAGACAGACGGGCATCGATCAACCGGTCCCTGAGGGAGATGTCTGCCGCCTCGAGCGCCGTGCGCGCCTCGTCCCACAGCGACGCCACCCGCGCGAGGTCGCGGGGCCGCGTGACACAGAGTCCCGAGATACTGACGGCCGGCAGGGAAATCGCCACGGCGTCAATCCGCACGTCGGACACGCGGGTCTCGCCGTCGCCCAGATCGAACGGTGCCGACGTGTAGCGGCGGACGCCGATGCGCTTCACCGCCAGCCGGTACGTCCCCGACGAGGGCGCCCTGATCCCGTACTCCCCGGTGGCGGCACTCAGTACGTTCACGATCACCGAGTCACCGGTGGGCGGAAGCAGCGAGACCAGCGCACCGGCCACGGGCCTCGCGGTATTCACCTCGGTGATGACTCCCCGGACGACCTGGGCCGGCGCGAGCGCCGGCGCCAACAACGCCAGTGCCGACAGCAGGACGCGCGTCGTACGGGTTCCGGTCATGGTCGGATGGTGGAAACCCTGACGGCACGAAGTTCGTTCCTTCCGATCCGCAGGATGATCGAATCGGCCGCCGGCTTGCCGTCCGGCCTGATCGCCGAAAACACGAGGCGCATGTCGCCGGGGACGTCGCAGAATGCGACGGTGCCCGAGGCGTCCGTCAGCGTCTCCGTCCCGCCAACCTCGCTCGGCATCATCATCTTCGGCTGTCGGCCCACGAACCTGCCCACCCACCGCAACCAGACGCGCAGGCCGGGGAGTGGACGCGCCGAGACGCGGTCGACGACGAGCAGTCGCAGGGTGCCGTTGTCCTCCGACGGCCGCTTGCCCTCGCAGAGGCGCTCGACCAGCTCGTTGGTGCGCCTGGCCCGCAACACCGCGCTCGCCACGACGCCCTCGCGGAAATCGACGGGCGCATCGGCGACGAAGCTGCCGAGCTGCGTGTACGCCGGATGCTCGGCGATGAGGGTGAAGCGGCCGGCCGGCAGGCTATCGAGGCGGAACCGCCCGTCTTCACCGGTGATGATGCTGAACGGCGTACCGCCAAGGCGCACGGTGACGCCAGGGAAGGGCCGGCCGGCGCTGTCGAGCACCGTACCGGCCACGGAAGCGGGCCGGTCGAACATCTTCAGGCCACGCGTAAACACGATGCCGCCTTCCTCGACGAGGCGATGCATCGTCGGCCTGACCAGGATGCTTGGCGTTCGCGTGTAGGCATCCACCGGCATCATGCTCTGGGCGAACTGCGGGATCCTGATGAACCAGCGCGAGGTGACCCACGCCCCGTTGGCCAGCCTGCCGAAGTGGACTTCGCCGCCCACCCGGTCCGCGCCCTCGGCGATGTCGACCTGCGTGTACCGGAACTCGACGAGGCGAAGCTCGAAGGTGCGCGCGTCCAGCCAGATCGTCCCACGCACCTCAGGCAGCGTCCTGGCGGGCGCCGGCTCGAACGCAATCCCGACAAGCCCGCGGCGGTCACGGCCGCCCTCGACCACGTCGTAGCAGTGATCCCGAAAGAAGGCGCGGGAGAGGAGGACGTCCGCGTCAGGCGCGTAGTAGTACTCGGAGTCGCCGACCTTCCGGTGATAGCCGGCTCGCGACAGCGAATCCCCGCTCAGGCTCACGAAGGGACGGTCCATCATGCCCTGCTTGTCCGACCAGGACTCCTCGAGCACGCGCAGGTTCCGCGGGTCGAGTCCCCGCGTGTAGCGCGTGAGCTGACCCTCGAAGAGGCGGTCGCGCAGGGAGACCTGGGCGGCCGTCAGCACGGTGCGTGCCTCGTCCCACAGTGATGCGACGCGTGACGCCTGGCCCTCGCGCCGGACGCACATCCCGGCGTCCGCGACGCGCACCTCCGGGAGCACCTGCGCCAGGGCCTCGAGCGCGATGTCGACGCGACGGGTTTCCCCGGTCGCCAGCGCGAAGGGCGCCGAGGTGTGGCGCTGCACGCCGATCCGTTTCGCGGTGACGACATAACGCCCCGGCCCGGACGCGCGAATGGCGAACTCGCCCCGCGTATCCGACAGCACCACCAGCCGGGTCGTGGTGCTGTCGCGATTCGATTCCAGGGTCACCAGGACTCCCGCGATCGCGGCTCCCGAGATGCGTTCGGTGATGCGGCCGCGCACGACCTGGGCCTCGGCACCCGTCGCGAGAACCATCGCCAGCGTCAGGGTCGCGGGGAGCCGCACAGAAAATCGGGTGGACACGGGTGCGGGAGGGTAGACTGGTGCAGCCTCAGGCTCCGCGAGGTCACTGGCGGCCCGGTACGAGGTTTGCGACAGCGAGGCTTCCCGATACGATACGCCTCGATGCCACGCCCGACCATCCCGCACAACGATCCCAGGCCCCTGGTCGCCGTTGGCTACGGTACCCGTCCGCAGGTCATCAAGGTCGCGCGTCTCCTCCCGGCGTTGCGCGCGCAGTGGGATACGGTCACGATCGACACGGGCCAGCATTACGACTACGCCCTGAACGCGCTGCTGTACGAGCAACTGTCCGTGCCGCTCCCCGACGTCGTGCTCGGCGTCGGTTCGCTGCCGCGCCTCGAGCAACTCGCCCGGATCGAGGCGGCCTGTGGTGCGGTGCTCGGGCAACGACGTCCGGCCGCCATGGTTGTCATCGGGGACACCAACAGCACGCTGGCTAGCGCGCGTGCGGCCCGGGATGCCGGCATCCCGGTCGTGCACGTCGAGGCGGGCCTTCGCAGCAACGTCGCGGCCATGGCGGAGGAGATGAACCGCGTCGAGGTCGACCGGCTTGCCGCCGTGCTGTGCGTCCCGTCGAGGACGGCGATGGCCACGCTGGAACGGGAAGGCCTCGCCGGCCGGGCGCGCGAGACGGGCGACGTCGCGCGCGACGTGCTCGAGTTTGCGCTCTCCCGGGTTCCGTCGACGCCCCTCGACTGGCCGGTGGAGCCGGGTGACGCGTATGCCTTCGCCACCTTGCACCGGGCCGAGCTGACCGACGATCCGCGCCTGCTGTCGCAGGCGATCGAGGCGCTGGCCGCACTGCCCATCCCGGTGGTGCTCGCCCTGCATCCCCGCACGCGGGAGCGCCTCACGGCGCTCGGTGCGGGCACCTCGGGCCGCGGCGCCCTGCACTTCGTCAGCGCGTTAGGCTACCTCGAGGCGCTGGCGGCCGTGCGGGCCGCCGCGGTCGTCGTGACCGACTCGGGCGGCGTGCAGCGGGAGGCCTACTGGCTCGGGGTTCCCTGCGTGACGATGCGGCACGAGACGGAGTGGGTGGAGACCGTGGCGCTCGGCGCCAACCGGCTCGTCGACCCTGCTCGTGCCGCGACGGAGCTCGCCATCGCGGTGGAGGCGATGCGCACGGCGCCCTGCACCTGGGATCGCGACCAGTATGGCAGCGGGGATGCGGCGTCGGAGGTCGCACGGGCAATGGCTGGCCTGACCGCCCTTGGGTATCCTCCGGGCACCGGATGATGAACGAGGTCAGCCCTTTCGATCGCCGCCTTCAGTGGGCCGTTCTTGCGGCGGCGCTCGCGTTCCTGCTGGCCGCACATGCGGGGCACGGGCTCCCCTTCAATTGGGATGACCAGGGGCAGTACCTGTCCCACGCCCGCGCCCTGATCGAGGGACGTCCCTACGGGGACATCGGGTTCATCTACACCGGATACAACAACTACATCGGTCCGGTCGTTGAGCCGCCGGGGGTACCGGTGCTGATCGCGCCGGCGCTGGCGATCCCGGGTCTCGGGCTCCTGCCGGTGCGCGCGGTCATGCTGGGCTCCCTGCTCGTCTTCGTCTGGCTGGCGTGGCGCTTCGTCGAGCCGCTGGCCGGCCGCTGGACCGCCATGGCGGTGGTGCTGCTGTTGCTGGGCGCAGCGTCACAACAGCACATGATCGATGGCGTGATGTCGGACCTGCCGTTCTGCGCGGCGATCTGGATCGTGATCGTGGCCGCGAACCAGGACGGCCCGCTCGACCGCCGCCGCCTGATGGTGATGGCAATCGGTGGCGCCGTCGCGTTCTCGTTCCGGATGGCGGCGCTCGCCCTGTTACCGGCGATTGCCCTGTTCGCGCTTTTCAGGCCGCGTCGTGAGTGGCCCGGCCTGATCCTGGTGTCGGTCGTGTGGGCCGCGGCCGGGGCCCTCGTGATGTTCGGATTGCCGACCAGCACCGCCCTCGTCACCGAGACGTCTCGTGGGGCGGCAGAAGTGCTGCACGATATGGGCGTCAACCTGAACGCGATGCGGCGGGGCATCTTCGAGGCGTTCATTTACCCCTTCCGCTCGGACCTCGTCAACGACGCCTGGCACGCGATTGCCGCACTGCTTGCCGTCGCGGGATCCTGGCGCCTGTTGCGCGCTGGCCCCATGCGATTCGGATATGCATTTGCCATCGCGAGTATCGCCATGCTGGTCGTCATCCCCACCAACGCCAGCCGATACTGGTGGCCCCTGGCGCCGCTCCAGCTCCTGGCGTTGATCATGGGGGCGCGGGCCGCGCTGCGGTTGGCGCCGGCCATCCCACCAGCGACGGCGGTGGCCATGGCTGGCCTCATTGCCGCGCTGGGTACATGGCGTGGCGTCGGTGAACCGGCCGTTCCGTTCGGGGAACGGGAGGACGTCATCGCGGTCACGGCAGCCATGCGCGCAATGGAACCGTCGGAGAGCCTTCGCGTCGCCATTGTGAGTCCGCGCATCTTCACCTGGCACACGCGCATCCCGGCGATGGGCTTCTTCGAAGCGACGCCCCAGCAGACGATCGAGGAGCTCCGAAGCAACCGCATCCTCTTCCTCGTGCAGGGTTCCCTGGGAGAGTCCGCCCCGGCCGCCGCCTCGGTCGATCGCGCGATCGCCGAAAGACCATCCGCGTTCGGACGGGTGGGAGAATTCGGCGCACTGACCCTGTACCGCGTGCTGCCGCCATGAGAGGCGCATTAGAGAATGCCAAAGGCTGCGCCCAATCCTGAAAGCGGGATTACCGGGCACGGATTGGGAATGCGTCTGACGGATCTCGCTGGGGGTGGCATCCTAATTGCGCTTGACATGGATGCAGGATCTCCTGAACAACTGGCAACGTGGGCATTGTATCGCGGGGAGGATTCCCGCAGTCGACATCGGAAGGACCCCGTTCGGCGAATCTGCTGGGCATCACCCTGGAGGAATACTTCCACGTTGGCGCCTTTCGTGACCTCATTGCCCGCGGGCGCTGGTACCGGTTCGAGCCCCGGCTCGAAGTGGCCACGGACCGCGCCCTGGCCATGCTCGCCGAGTGTAACGCGCGCGCCACGTTCTTCACCCACGGCTGGATCGCGGAGCGCTATCCGGAGCTGATCCGCCGGGTCGTCCAGCAGGGTCACGAAATCGGAAATTCAGGGTACGCGCACCGCGGCCTGCGCGAACTCGCTCAGGGCGCTCTGCTGGACGAATTCGCCCGCAGCCGCGAACTCCTCGAGTCGGCCGCGGGGGTGCGAGTGCGGGGGACGCGAATCCCGGACTGGATCGGACTCCGGCAGCTCGACATCCTCCCGAAGCTCGCCGCCGCCGGCTACGACTATGACGCGTCGCTGCGCCAGGTCGGGTGGGGTGCGGCGGTCGCGCACCCGGAGCCGTATGAGGTCGACGCTGCCGGGCGCGTGTTCCACGAGTTCCCCGTTCCCGTCACGTCCATCGCCCGGCTGACCTTTCCCATTGGCGGCGGCAATTGGTTCCGGCAATTGCCGGTTGGCCTGGTACGGCGGGCGGTGGACGCGTGGATGCGCACGCACGACGGCCCATTCTCGATGTACTTCCAGGCGTGGGAGCTCGATCCCGACCAGCCGCGCATCACGGCGGCCTCCTGGATGGCCCGGATGCGCCACTACCGGAACCTGGAGCGGATGACGGGACTCGTGCGCCGCTTCCTGTCCGGCGCGCGGTTCACCGGGTTCGGCGAGTGGCTCGGACTCCCCCAGGAACGCGTGATACCGGCCGCGGCGCGCTACGAATCGCCCACCGTCATCCGGCTCGTGCGTGACGAGGACCGGCGAAGGGTCGTGTCGGTGGTCGTCCCGTGCTACAACGAGGCGGAAACCCTGCCGTACCTGATGAACACGCTGGCCAGCGTGGAGCGCACGTACCGCGAGCGCTTCCGGCTGCACTTTGTCTTTGTCGACGATGCCAGTGCCGATGAGACCTGGTCCGTCCTCACCGGCCTGTTCGGGGCCCGGGCCGACTGCACCATCGTCAGGCATCCCGTGAACCGGGGCGTGGCGCACGCGATCCTGACCGGGATCGGCGCGGCGCGGTCCGACCTGGTCGTTTCCATCGACGCCGACTGCACATACGATCCACACGAGATGGGTCGACTCGTCGATGCCCTCGAACGTGGCGCGACCCTGGTGACGGCCTCGCCGTACCATCCCGACGGTCATGTCATCGGCGTCCCGGCGTGGCGGCTGGCGCTGTCCCGTACCCTGTCACGGCTGTACCGCCGCGTGCTCGGCGCGCAACTGCACACCTACACGAGCTGCTTCCGCGGGTACCATCGCGCCGCATTCACCGGGATGGTACTCCAGCATCGCGGCTTCCTGGGCGTCGCCGAGACGCTGGCAAGGGCGGTGCTCTCCGGCGCGACGGTGACCGAGGTGCCGGCGACGCTCGAGTCGCGCCTCATCGGCCGATCGAAGATGCGCGTCATCCCGGTGATCTTCGGCCACCTGCGGCTGCTTTCCGACCTGTTGGCCTGGCGTCGCCAGGGCCTGGTCGTCGAGATGCCGACTGACAACCCGGCGGTGGTGATCCGTGCCTGACGTCGCGGTGGTGGGTGGCGGCATGATGGGCCTGACGATGGCCCTGCGGCTCTCACAGCGCGGTCATCGCGTGCGCGTCTACGAAGGCGAGAACCGGGTCGGCGGGCTGGCCGCGGCCGGGCCGATCGGGTCGTGGACGTGGGATCGCTTCTATCATGTCATCCTGCTCTCCGACACTGCCCTCACGGGACTGCTCGCGGAGGTCGGCCTCTCTGACCGGTTGCGCTGGGGCACCACGAGGACCGGGTTCTACGTCGACGGCCGCTGGATCTCGCTTTCGACCGCACTGGAGTTCCTCCGGTTCCCGCCGCTCGGCCTGGTCGACAAGGCACGCCTGGCGGCGACCATCCTCCGGGCGTCACGCATCGATGATCCGGTTCCCCTCGAGGAAATGGGCGCGCTCGACTGGCTTCAGCGCTGGTCGGGATCGCGAACGACCGAGCGAATCTGGACGCCGCTGATGCGCGCCAAGCTCGGGGAGAATGCGGGTGCGGCGAGCGCCGCGTTCATCTGGGCCATCATCGCGCGCATGTACGCCGCGCGGCGCACGGGACTCAAGCGCGAGATGATGGGCTACGTCGAGGGCGGCTACGAGGCGGTCCTGCCGGCCCTGCGCCGCCATGCCGAGGCCAGCGGCGTCGAGGTCGTCACTGGTGCGCGCGTCACGGACGTCATGGACGACGGATCCACGGCGTCGATCGCCATCGAGGGATCGGGCCGTGTTTCGTTCGACGGCGTCGTCCTCACCACCGCCTGCCCAACGGTGAGCCGGCTGTGCCGCCAGCTGACGCCAGCTGAGCACGAGCGCCTGGCTCGCGTGGTCTACCAGGGCGTGGTGTGCCCGTCGTTCCTGCTCGCCAGGCCGATCTCGGACTTCTACGTCACCAACATCACCGACGCGTGGGTTCCCTTCACCGGCGTCATCGAGACGACGGCGCTCGTGGACCGGCAGGCGTTCGGCGGACACTCGCTCGTCTACCTGCCGCGATACCTCACGCAGGATGACGCGATGTGGAGCGCGAACGACGAGCAGGTGACGATGCGCTTCTTCGACGCGCTGTGCCGAATGGTGCCCGGCCTCACGCCCGCGGACATCGTCGCGTCGCGCGTCGCGCGCGCCCGGGAGGTGCTCGCGGTCTCGACCAGGCGGTACTCGACCGAGGTCATGCCCGCGCTCGACACGTCGCTGCCACGCGTGTTCATCGCCAACTCGGCACAGATCGCGCACGGGACGCTCAACGTGAACGAGACCATTGTCCTCGCCGACCGGCAGTCGGCGGCGGTGCATGGACGGCTTGCCGCAGCCGCGACGGTGATCGCATGACCCGGGAACGCCTGCCGGCGAGCATTTCACTCGACCTCGACAACCTGTGGTCGTACCTCAAGACGCACGGGAACGAGGAGTGGCGTACGCGCCCGACGTACCTCCCTGAATTCGCGCCGGTGATCCTCAACCTGCTCGACGACCTCGGCCTCAAAATCACGTTCTTCGTCGTGGGGCTCGATGCCGACCGCGACGAGAACCTCGACGCGATCCGGTCACTCGCGACCGCGGGTCACGAGATCGGCAACCACTCGTACGAGCACGAACCGTGGTTGCACCGGTACTCGCCGCCGGCGATCGAGGACGAACTGGAGCGCACGGAACTGGCCATCGAGCGCGTGGCCGGTCGCAGGCCGCGGGCATTCCGGGGACCCGGCTACAGCTGGAGTCCGGCGCTGCTGAGCGCCCTCGCTCGCCGCGACTACGTCCTCGATGCGTCGACCCTTCCCACGTGGATCGGTCCGCTCGCCCGGTCCTACTATTTTGCCAGCGCGAAGCTGACGCCGGCCCAGCGCGAGGAGCGCGCCGCCCTGTTCGGCGCGTGGGGCAACGCCAGGTGGCCGAACACGCCGTATCACTGGACGCTCGACGGGGGCCGTCGGCTGCTCGAGATCCCGGTGACGGTGTTTCCGGGCCTTCGCACGCCCTTTCACTTCAGCTACCTGCTCTGGTTGTCGCGCTACTCGGAGCGCGTCATGTGGACGTACCTGCACTCGGCGCTCGCCTGGTGCCGTCGCACGGGAACGGAACCGAGCATCCTCCTGCACCCGCTCGACGCGCTCGGGCCGGACGTGTCTCCTGCGCTGCGCTTCTTCCCGGGCATGGACCTGCGAACCGATCGCAAGGTCGCGCTGCTGCGTCGCGTCCTGCAGACCATCGCGGAGGGGTTCACTCCCCTGACGATGGAAGCGCATGCCGCATCCCTCGCGCTTCGCCCGCGGCTCGGCGCGCGCGCGGCCACGAGCACGGATGCACCTCGCCTCAGCCCGACGGCGGCCTGACGATGTGCGGACTGGCCGCCGTCCTCCGCTTCGATGGCCTCGTGCCGGAACCGCGCATCGTGGAACGCATGGGCGCGGTCCTCCAGCATCGCGGCCCTGACGACGAGGGACTCTTCGCCGCGCCGGGCGTTGCGCTCGCGCACCGGCGCCTGGCGATCATCGACCTGGCCACCGGCCGCCAGCCGATGACCATCGGTCCGCACACGATCGTGTTCAACGGGGAGATCTACAACTACATCGAGCTCCGCGAGGAGCTGCGGCAGGTCGGCCACACGTTTCGCACGACGTCGGATACCGAGGTCCTCCTGCACCTGTATGCGGAGCACGGCCCGTCGTTCGTGGGGCGACTGAACGGCATGTTCGCCTTTGTGCTCCACGATGCGGCGCGGGGCGTCGTGCTCGCCGCGCGCGACCACTTCGGCATCAAGCCGCTGTACTTCGCCGAGGCACCGGACGGGTCGCTGCTGCTGGCCTCCGAGATCAAGGCGCTGCTGGCGTACCCCGGCTTTCGCGCGGCGCCCGATGCGCAGGGGGTCCGCGACTACATCACGTTCCAGTTCGTGCTTGGCAGCCGCACCATGTTCGCCGGGGTGAGGAAGATCCTGCCCGCGCAGTGTGTCGAGGTGCGCCTCGACACCGGGACCCGCCGCACGTGGCAGTACTGGTCACCGGACTTCGGCATCGATGAACGACGCACGGAACGTGACTTCGTCGACGAGACGCGCGCGCTCCTCGAGGACTCGGTGCGGATCCAGCTGCGAAGCGACGTTGCGGTTGGCGCCTATGTCTCCGGCGGCCTCGACTCGTCGATCGTGGCCGGCCTCGCGGCGCGGCATGCGTCGATCCAGGGCTTCACGGCGGTGTTCCCGGACGGCCCGGCCTATGACGAGAGTGCCTATGCCCGCGAGGTCGCCGCGTCGTCAGGCATGGTCCTCCACGAGGTCCGACCCCTGGAATCGGATTTCAGCCGGATCCTGCCGCGGCTGGTCTGGCACATGGACGAACCCGCGGCCGGGCCGGGCGTGTTCCCGCAATACGTCGTCTCGGGGCTGGCACGACAGCACGTGAAAGTCGCGTTAGGCGGGCAGGGTGGTGACGAGATCTTCGGCGGCTACGCGCGCTACCTCGTGGCGTACCTCGAGCAGGCCCTGAAGGGCGCCATCTTCGAGACGAACGTCGAAGGGAATCACATCGTCTCGCTGGCGTCGATCGTGCCCAACCTGCCCGCGCTCCGCGATTACGTGCCCATGCTGCGCCAGTTCTGGCGGAACGGCGCGTTCGACGAGATGGACCGGCGGTATTTCCGCCTGGTGGACCGCACCGGCGGGGCTCTCAGCCTCTTCAGTCCCGTGTTCCGCGAGTCGTACGATCCGGAGGCCATCTTCCAGCGCTTCGCCGACGTGTTCAACGCGACGAACACGACGTCGTACTTCAACCGCATGACGCATTTCGACGTCACGAACAGCCTGCCGGCGCTGCTCCACGTCGAGGATCGTGTGTCGATGGCGCACTCGCTGGAGTCGCGCGTGCCCCTGCTCGATCACCGGCTGGTGGAACTCGCGGCAACCATGCCGGCCAGGCTGAAGTTCGAGGGAGGCCAGCTCAAGCACCTCCTGCGACAGGCGGCGGGAGACGTTGTCCCCGCGTCAGTGCTGGCGCGAAAGGACAAGATGGGTTTTCCGGTCCCCCTCCAGGCCTGGTTCCGCGGCGATACCCGCTCCTTCGTGCTCGACACCCTGCTGTCCGATCGCGCGCGGGAACGGGGCATCTTCGATCCGGTCGCGGTCGAGGCACAGCTGGACCTCGAACGGCCCTTCAGTCGCCAGGTGTGGGGCATGCTCAACCTCGAACTCTGGTTCCGGACGTTCATCGATGAACCCTTCGGGCCGCCCGATACGACCGTCCGGAAGCGCGATGGCACGATGGTGGCATTGAGTGGGGAACGGCAGTTACGGGCACGAATGAAAACCTGAAGTCAACCTCATGCAGCCGAAGAAGATCGCAGTCGTGGGACCCGGGATCGTGGGCATGCCAATGGCAGCCCTTCTGGCATCCGCCATCGGAAGTGACGGATCGCCGCCACCTCGTGTGGTCGTGGTGCAACGCAACTCCCGGACGTCGGGCTGGAAGGTGGATGCCATCAACGCCGGCAAGTCACCGATCGGCGGCGTCGAACCGGAACTCGATCGCATCGTTGCCGAGAGCGTCGCCAACGGGTCGCTGTCGGCGACCCACGATACCGAGGCCTGCCGCGATGCTGACGTCGTCCTCGTCTGCGTGCAGACGGACAAGACGGGACTCGCGCCGGAATACGGGCCCCTCATGCAGGCATTGGAAGGCGTAGCGACGGCGCTGCGAAAGCGTCCCGTCGCGACGCGGCCCGTGGTCATCATCGAATCGACGCTGGCGCCGTCGACGATGGAGAGCGTCATCCGTCCCTTCTTCGCGAGCCACGGCCTCGTCGATGGGACGGATGTCCTGCTCGCGAACAGTCCGAATCGCGTCATGCCTGGACGGCTCGTCGAGCGTGTCGCGGAGTCGGACAAGCTCGTCGCCGGACTGCATCCCGAGACCCCAGTGGTCGTGGCCTCGCTGTACCGGCGCATCGTGTCGCGCGGACGGGTGATGGTCACGAACAGCCTCACCGCCGAGATCGTGAAGACGCTGGAGAACGCGTACCGTGACGTGCGCATCGCATTCTCGGCGGAGATCGCACGGTACTGCGACCGGATCGATGTCGACTACTTCACGCTGCGCGACCAGGTGAACGACGTCCTGGCGTGGCGCGACGAAGCCTCGTTCGATGGCGGCGTCGTGCCGACCGGTGCCTTGCTGGTCCCGACCGTGGGGGTCGGTGGCCATTGCCTGCCGAAGGACGGCATCCTGCTCTGGTGGCGCGCGCTCGAGGCCGGGCATCCTTCGCGAAACAGCCTGATCCTGGCCGCGCGGGGTGTGAACGACGCGTCGCCGGCGGCGACCGTCCGGCTGGCGCGCATGGAACTCGGGCCCACGAGTGGGCGTCGAGTGGCCGTGCTCGGCGCTGCGTACCGGTTCGACTCGGAAGACACCCGGAATTCGCCGAGCCTGGTGCTGGCGAACCTCCTGAGGGATTCCGGTGCCGACGTCGTGGTGCACGATCCCTGGGTCCACGAGCGAGATGCGAACCTGGAGCGCCTCGGGCTGACCTCTCGCTTCACGCGGGACATCGACACCGCGCTTGCGGGCGCGTCCGTCGTCTTCCTCGCGACGGCCCACCGGGCCTACCGGGACCTGCTGCCACTGCTGCGCAACGGCTCCTCGACGCTCGAGGGTGTGATCGACGCCTGCAACCTGTTCCATGCGTCCGATTTTGGGGGCCGCGTGCGGTATGCCGGCATCGGCCGAGGGCGGCAGGCGCCGGACAGTTACCTGGTCCGCGCCGTGGCTTCCATGTACCGAGCGGTGGCGCGCGGCGTCGCCAACGAAGTCGAATCGCTCGTGCGGTTCCTGAACATCAGGTACGCGAGCAGTCTCTTCGCTCGCGTGGACTTCGACGAGGTTCGCCGCCTGGCCGCTACCTGCTCCACGGGATGCGATATCGACCGGGCCGGTCCGGTCGAGCCGGTCGAGTCGCACGCCGGGTTCGTGAGTGGCCTGGCCCAGTTGGCAGTGGATGCCGGCGTCACCCACGCCCCGAATTCCTCGCGCGCCCCCGCCGAACCGGTGCCCCCTGGCATCTGGTTCGGCAACGAGGAAGCCGTGGTGGCGGACCGGGACACTCCCTGGCCGCTGACACCGCTCCAGTAACGCCGGCGGGAGTGTTGCTTGCTGAATGACCCATGCCGCCGGAAGTCACTGCGGCAGGGGATGGGTGCTGGTGTCCAGCGTCCGCCGGCGCCAAGTTGACGCTGTAGCCGGTTGAGTCACCGGGTCCGCGGACATCTCGCGCTGCGCCCGGAAACCAGACACCAGCACCGCGTCCCATGGCGCCAGACCGTCGCACGCTCGTCCGCCAGGGCATTGTCGCCTCGGCGTCACTCCTGCTCACGCCATCGTCGCTGTGGGCAGACCTGCGCGCGCGCGGCTGGAGCAGGCTCGCGGAACGGCCGTGGCTGGCCGCGGCGCTGAAGGCGGGGCAGTGGCTCGAGTCAACCGCGCAGGTCAGCGCGACCGGCATCTCGTGGGCCGCCGATCCCGCCAGTCCGAAGGCCGTTTCGACCGACCTGTATACCGGGATGGCCGGCGTCGTGCTGTTCTACCTCGAGCTGCATAACGCCACGGGGGACGCGGCGGCGCTCCGGATGGCACGCGGCGGCGCGGACTTCCTGCTGGCGTCCGTGCCTGACGAGCCGGGGTCCGCCCCGATGGGCCTCTACGCTGGCCTCGCGGGCACCGCCACCGTGCTTTCGCTGGCGCATCGCGTGACGAAGGACGAGCGATACCAGCGCGGCGTCCAGCGAATCCTCTCGCACCTGGAGCGGTCGGCGCGGCCGGTCGGCAGCGGCATCGAGTGGAACGAGAGCACCGACATCATCTCGGGAAGCGCGGGCATCGGGCTGGCGCTGCTCGGGCTGGAGGGCCATTCACGGGAAGTTGACGCCAGGAAACTCGCCGCCGCCGCCGGCGCACGACTCATCGAGCGCGGGCAGCAGGCGGAGGATGGCCTGACGTGGCTCATCCAGCCGTCGATGCCGCGCAACTACCCGAACTTCTCGCACGGCACGGCCGGTGTCTCGTATTTCCTGGCCACGCTTTCGCGGGCCACGTCGCGCCCAGAGTACCTCGACGCAGCGCTCGCCGGCGAGCGCTGGCTTCGGGCGCGCATGACGACGACGGTCGGCGGTGGACGGATGATCTACCACAGTGCGCCAGGCAACGAGCAGGTCTACTACCTGAGCTGGTGCCATGGTCCGGCCGGTACGGCCCGCCTGTATCGACGCCTCGCCGTGGCGACGGGCGATCCGTCGCACGAGGTGCGCGTCGGGCAACTCGCCCGTGCCATCCGGGACATGAAGGTGCCCGGGCGCTCGCCGGGCTTCTGGAACAACGTCAGCCAGTGCTGCGGGAACTGCGGCGTGTCCGAGTTCTTCGTGGCCCTGCATCGCCACACGCGCGATGCTGCCGACCTCGCGTACGCGGAGGAGGTGGCCCACGACACCCTGGCCCGCGCCACGGCGGACGGCAGTGGCTTCAAGTGGGTGCAGGCCGAGCACCGGGTGCGCCCGGAACTGCTGGTGGCACAAACGGGACTGATGCAGGGTGCGTCGGGGATCGGGCTGGCGCTGCTGCACCTCGACGGAGCCCGGGAAGGAAGGGCGCCCCTCGTGCGCCTGCCGGACGATCCGTTCTGAGACCACCGCGCCAGTAGAATCAATCGGCTGTAGCGGGTGAAGTGTTACTGTGCAATCGGAGGCCGCGATTGCACCTTGTGGCCCGTCTGCGCACTCCGCCAGGCACACTGGTGTCGCCAATCGGCAATTTCCACTCTGCACTCTGCACTCTGCACTCTGCACTCTGCACTCTCGTGCCTTCTCCCGATCCCGGTCCGCTCCACCTGACACCCGACGCCATGCGCGCCTTCGGGCATCGCGTCGTCGACATGATCGTCGATCACGTCGAGACCCTGCGCGATCGGAAGGTCTCGGTCCAGGTGCCGCGCGCCGAACTCGACGCCCGCCTCGGGAGCTTTACCGACGCCCCGGCGTCGCCTGACGCCGTCCTCGACCTCGTCGAGCGCGACGTGCTGTCGGCGATCACCGCCGTCGACCATCCGCGCTTCTACGCGTTCGTTCCCGGCCCCGGCGGGTTCGTCGGCGCGATGGGCGACGCGCTCGCGGCGGGCTTCAATGTCTTCGCCGGTCACTGGCTGGCCGCTTCCGGACCGGGCGCCGTGGAACTGCAGACGATCGAGTTCCTGTGCAACGCCTGCGGATTGCCGCCTGGCGCGGGGGGCTTGTTCGTCAGCGGCGGGTCGATGGCCAACCTGTCCGGGCTCGCGACGGCACGCACGGTGAAGCTCGGAGGTCCCGATGCATCAGCCGTGGTCTACCTGAGCGACCAGGCCCACAGCTCGATCGCCAAGGGACTCCGCGTACTCGGCTTTGCGTCGTCGCAGGTGCGCGAGGTCGCCTGCGACGCGAACCTGCGCATGGACGTGGCGGCGCTCGAGCGCGCGATCGCCGAGGACCGTCAGGGAGGTCGCCGGCCGTTCTGCGTCGTCGCGAGCGCCGGTACGACGAACACCGGCGCGGTGGATCCGCTCCGGGCGATCGCGGTCAGCTGCCGGGCGCACGACCTCTGGATGCACGTCGACGGCGCGTACGGTGCCGCGGCCACGCTGGCCGATCGCGGACGGGCGGCACTCGACGGACTCGACCTCGCCGATTCGATCGCGCTGGATCCGCACAAGTGGCTCTTCCAGCCGTTCGAGATCGGGTGCGTCCTCGTGCGCGACCTGCGGCACCTGCGCCAGAGCTTCTCGGTGCACCCCGAGGACAACGCCTCCTACCTCGCCGATGTCGGCCGCATGGCGGAACGCGAGGTGGTGTTCTACGAACACGGGATCCAGCTCACCCGCGCCTTCCGCGCCCTCAAGCTGTGGATGTCGCTGCGGATCTTCGGCATCGCGGCCTTCCGGGCCGCGATCGATCGTGGCATCCGGCTCGCGGAGGACACGGAGCACCTGCTGCGCGCCGACGGGCGCTGGGATGTGGTCACGCCGGCGCAACTCGCCGTCGTCACGTTCGCGCCGAGGCTCGGGAACGCCGGCGTGGCCGCATCCAATGCGCGCGTGGAGCGCGCGGTCGAGCGACTCACCGCCGACGGCTACGCTATGGTGACATCGACCCAGGTTCGCGACCGCACGGTGCTGCGATTCTGCCTCATTCACCCCGATGCGCGGATCGAGGAAGTCCGCGAAACCGCCAACCGCCTTGCGACCTACTGTTCCGGCGATTGACGCCGCGAACTAGTCGGTCTTCAGGGCTCGCATCGGGTCCACGCGGCGGGCACGCATGGCTGGCCGAAGCGTGGCCGCCACCGCGGCCAGCACCAGCACGATCGCGGTGGTGGCCAGCACGGCCGGATCGCGCGGTGACGTGTCGAACAGCAACCCCCGGACGAACCGTCCGGCATAGAGCGCCACCAGGATGCCGCCGGCCATGCCGAGCAGCGCCATCGTCAGGCTCTTGCGCATGATCAGGCCCACGATGTCCCCCGGCGTCGCGCCAAGGGCCAGCCGCACGCCCACTTCGTGCGTCCGCTGCGCCACCGTGTACGACATCACGCTGTAGAGGCCGAGTGCCGCGACGACCAGGGCCAGCACGCCGCCCAGGCCGAAGATCGTCGCCCCCAGCCGCCAGGGACGCAGCAGCGGATCGATCGAGGCGCGCATCGGCTGGGCGACCGCCCGTGTCACCGACGCGTCGGTGTCCTCGATGGCGCGGGCGATCGCCGGCACGGTAGCGCCGGTCGCGTCCGGTCCGGAGCGCGCCACGAGCACCGTCCCGCCGAAGTCGCGCTCCTGCCCGATCGGGATGTAGTACTGCATCGACGGATCCTCGCGCAGTTCGTAGCGACGGGCGTCCTCGACGATCCCGACGATGCGCGCGCACGGTGCCGCCTCGGCGCCGATCCGCAGGCACTCGCCGATGGCCTCACGTCCCGGCCAGAGCGTGCGCGCCATGGTCTCATTGACGATGGCCAGCGGCTCCGTGCCATCGCCCTCCCCGGACTGAAACACGCGCCCCCGACGAAGCCTCGTTCCCACGGTGGCGAAGTACTCGGGACTCACGGCCGCGATGTAGGGCCCGCCTCCCGGCAACTTCGGCAGGCTGTCCCACCCCGTCACGAACACCGGCTGGCCGAACGAGTTGCCGAACGGTGAGCCCACCGCCAGTGCGGCATGGGTGACGCCCGGGAGGTCGCGGACCCGCTCGGCCGCGCGCTGCCACACGGCGACCCGGCGGGCACGCTCGGTGGCGCGAGCGTCCGCGCTGGCGTCCCCCACGCTGCTCCACTCCACGTCGGCGACGATCACCCGGTCGGCCTCGATGCCTAACGGCGCCGCCTCCGCCCGCCGCAGGCTCTGCGTAAAGAGCCCCGCGCCGATGAGCAGGGTCGCGGTGAGGCCCGCCTGGAGCACCATGGGCCATGTGTCGAGTCCGAGGCGCCGTGCCGGGGTACTCCCGCGCTGCATGGCATTCCGCAGTGAACTGCGCGCGGCATGCACCGCCGGGGCCAGCCCGATCAGCAATCCGGCAGCCGTGGCGACGATCAGCGAGAGTCCCAGGACCCGGCCGCTGACCGGCGACGACGTCCATTCCACGTTGGTCAGGAGCGACTGGCGCACCAGGACACTGATGATGCCCGCCACGGCGAGCGACGCCAGTCCGCCGAGGAAGGCGAGCACCAGGCTCTCGGTGAGGAAGAGGCGGGCGAGGCGCGCACGCCCCGCGCCCAGCGCCAGCCGCACCCCGACCTCGGCGCGGCGCCGGATGGCACGCGCGAGCAGCAGGTTGGCGACGTTCGAGCATGCAATGAGGAGCACTACCACCGTCACCCCGAGCAGCCACCGGGACACGGCGACCTCGTTCGACTCCACGCCACGTCCGGTGAACCGGACGGGCACCGCGGTCATTCGCGCCTCGGCCATCGGCTTCGGGGGTCCGTCATAGGTCACCCGGTGCGTTCGGGTCGCATCCTCACTGGCGGCGTCGAGCGATACGCCTGGCTTGAGCCTCCCGACCACGTTCAGCCATTGCGAATTCCACGCCCGCGGCCAGTTGGACGTGACCGCCTGGCTGTAGGTCGACATCGGGACCCAGAGGTCCACGCGACCCAGGTCCACGCCGGTGAACCCGCGGGGCGCCACGCCGACGACGGTGTACCGCTCGTTGCGGATGTCGACCTCGCGGCCGACGATGCCCGGGTCGGCGGCGAACTGCGCGCGCCACAGGGCCTCGCCAAGCACCACGACGTGCGATGGCCGCGACGGCACGTCCTCGTCAGGCGTGAAGAAGCGCCCGCGTTCCGGGCGAACGCCCAACAGCGGAAAGAAGTCCGCCGTCGCCGCCCCGCCGCGGACCGTGCGCGCGCCGCGGCCGCTGCCAAGCGTGACGTCGTCGACCAGGTACGCCGCGAGGCCGTCGAAGGCACGGGCTGCGGTGCGCAGGTTGTCGTAGAGCACGTACCCCGCGGACCCGAAGGTCACGTCGCCGATCCCGGGCCGGGCAACCGTCGTGACGATGCGGACGACACGCCCGGGCTCGCGCACGTGTTCGGGGCCCCGGAGCAGCAACCGGTCCACGATGCCGTACATCGCCGCGTTGGCGCCGATGCCGAGGGCGAGCGTGACAATCGCGAATCCCGCGAACATCGGCTCGCGCCGCAACCCGCGGAGGGCGTAGCGGAGATCCTGCATGAGCGAGTGCAGCCATTCCCGCAGGCGCATGGCCCGGTCCCTTCGGTATGCGTCGTGGTGGATCGAGGACCGTCCGGGCTCGAGCGACCCGAACCGCCGTCGGGCTTCCCGCAGTGCGTCGTCAGGCGCCATGCCCTGCCGGCGCAGTTGCCCGGCGCGCAGCTCGATGTGCAGCGCGACTTCCTCGGTGACGTTCCGCTCGGTGCGGTCGCGACGCCGGATCGCGAGCTCGAACAGGCGGCGAATTCCCGGCCGGATGCCGGTCGCGTCAGGCGTGTCAGCCACGGGACGGTGCCGTCAGGATGCCGGTCACGGTGTCGGCGTACCGGACCCACTGCGAGGTCTGTGACCTGAGGTGGGCGCGTCCCGATGGGGCGATGCGATAGTATCGCGCCCGACGGTTGTTTTCCGTCACGCCCCACTCCGCCTCGATGTGCCCGCGTTCCTCCAGGCGATAGAACGCCTGGTACAGCGCCGAGTCCTCGACCTCGAGCGAGCCCCCGGAGCGCTCCTCGAGCCAGGTGGTGACCTCGAAGCCGTGCATGGGCCCCCAGCTCAGCGCCTTCAGCACCAGGATGTCGAGCGTGCCCTTCACGACCGCCAGCGGACCGGCCATGCAACCCTCCAGAGTCTTTACTTAGAGTCTGTAGGGAAGAAAACCGTTGCTGACGGGCGACGGAAGGGGCGGTCCGGCCCCATCCTCTGTCCCTATTCGGCCCTGAGCGCCCTGTTCGGGTCAGCCCTCGTCGCCCGCATCGCCGGGACCGCGCTCGCGAGTGCGGCCACAAGCACGAGGATCACAGCCACCGCCGTGTAGACCAGCGGGTCGCGCGCCGACTGCCGGAACAGGAGCGGCTGGACCCATCCCGCCGCCAGCAGCGCGAGCGTTCCACCGACGGCGGCACCGGCGAGCGCGAATCCCATCCCCTCGCCAACGACCAGCCGGACCACGTCCTTCCGTTGTGCTCCGAGGGCGATCCGCACGCCCAACTCGTGCATGCGCTGCGCGACGTTGTAGCCGATCACCGCGTACAACCCGATGGCCGCCACCGTCAGCGCAAGCGCGCCAAACGCCAGGAACATCGTGGCCCCCATCTGCCACGACCGCCGGTGCCGGTCGATGAGCGTCCCGAGAGGCTGCGCCACCACGTACGACTGGCCCGGCATCACCCGCTGCAGCGCCTTCCGGACGCCCTCGGCCTGGGCTGACGCGCTGCCACGCATGCGGAGCATCAGGCCGATGCCTGACGCGGGCCGGAATTGCTCCATGGGCATGTAGTACCTGAACAACTGCGTGTCCGTGAGGCTGTTCTGGACCGCGTTCTCGGCGATGCCAACCACCGTCGTGCAGGGCATGGAATCCGCGCCCACACGAATGCACTGGCCGAGGGCCTCCTTCCCCGGCCAGAGCGCGTTCGCCATGTCCTGGCTCACGACCGTCACCGGAGGCGCCCCGTCGCGATCGTCGGCGGTGAAGGCGCGTCCCCGCAGGATTCGCGTCCCCATCGTCGCGAAGTAGGCCGCCGTTGCGGTCTGGTACGTGAATCGCCCCAGCCGTGCCACCGAGTCGATTCCGCTCACGAACAGCCGCGTGCTCGACGAACTCCAGAACGGAACGCTGTTGACGTATGCGGCGTACTCGACCTCCGGGATGGCCTGCGCCGTCTCGAGCAGCTGCCGTCGCAGGGCGACGCGCTGGCTGTCCGTCAGCTCCATTCCGCGGAGTTCGCGGCGCACGAAGAGGATCGGGTCCACGTCGAAGCCCATGCGCATCTGCCGGACGTTGTCGAGGCTTTGCACGAAAAGCCCGGCGCCAACGAGGAGCACCACCGACAACGCGCCCTGCGCCACCAGCAGTGCCGTACGAGTCCGCGACCGGCCGTACGTACCCGCGCGTGCACCAACCTTCAGCGCATCCGCCAGGTCGGCCTTCGTCGCCACGATCGCCGGCACGACGCCAGTGAGCACCGCCGCGACCAGCGCCGCCGCGATCGCCACGGCGAGCGTCCGTCCATCGGCGACGAGCGAGAAGCTGGTACCCACGGGCAGGAAGAGGCCGCTCAGTAACTGGCCACTCCACTGGGCGACCACAAGCCCGAACAGGCAGCCAAGCAGGGAGAGCACGAGGCTCTCGGTCAGCGACTGGGCCGCCAACCGGCGGCGGCTCACGCCGAGCGCCAGTCGCAGCGCGACCTCGCGACGGCGCCGCAACGCGCGTCCGAGGAAAAGGTTCGCGACGTTCGCGCAGGCAATGAGGAGGACGATTGACGCGACGCCAGTCACCCACAGCGCCGTTCGAGCGTCGAGCCCGGGATCCGGGCCGGCCGACGACTTGAGCGCGCCGGCGATCGCGCGCGGCCGTGCCACCTCGACCGCCGGCAGTTGGGGCTCCATGTCCCGCTCGGCACGCCAGCTTCGCGCGAAGGCGTTCGTCAGGTCCGTGGATGCCTGTTCAGCGCTGACGCCCGGCTTCCGCCGCACCATCGTCTCCATCCAACCCCAACCGTAATCCCGGTAGTAGCCGGTGCCGTCAGGTCCCGTCTGGTTTCCCGCGAAGGTCGTGATCGGGATGTACAGCGAGCGGGGACTTCCCTCGGTGACTCCGGTGAAGCCAGGCGGCGCGACGCCGACGATCGTGTAGGACAGGTTATTGACCTGCAGCGATTGCCCGATCACGTCGCGCCCGCCGAACTCACCCTGCCAGAAGCCATTGCTGAGGACCACGACCGGGGCGCCAACCGGAGTGACATCCTCGGCAGCGGTGAAGAAGCGGCCGAGCGCCGGTCTCGTGTCGAAGAAGTCGAAGTAGCTGGCGCTCACCGCGGCGATCGGGCGCTCCATGGTTGTCTCGCCGGAACCCACCGCCGCGTTCCCGGGAAAGAAGGCGGCGAAGCTCGCCAGCGAGGTGGTCCACTTCTGCAGGTCCAGGTACCGCGTGTACGCGCTCCAGGTGGCCGTGCTCACCTCACCACGCTCGGCCCACTGCAGGTACACGCGGTTCACGCTCGCGGGGTCGCGAAGCATCGGGTAGGGACGGAACATGAGGCGGTCGACCACGCCGAACATCGCTGCGTTCGCGCCGATGCCCAGGGCGAGGGTCACGATCACGCCGAACGCAAATCCAGGTGCGCGCCGGAGGCCACGAAGCGCGTAGCGAATGTCCTGGTGCAGGTGATCGAGCCATGGAATCGACCAGCGCTCGCGCGAGTCCTCGATGGTGCGGGTATCCCTGCCCAGCCGTCGCCCGCTGGCGCCGGGCACGGCGGCCGATGCCGCGTCACGCTCGAGCGCGGAGCGATGGAAACGCAGCTCGTCCCGGAGCTCGGCTTCGAGGCGATCGCGGCGGAACCAGTCGACGAACCGGACAAGGAGTTCGCGCATGGGATGGGAGGCTCGGGGCTTCAGGGTTTCAGCCGTGCCGGGTCACGATGCACGAATCACGCGGTCCCCATCACCCGGCCGATCGCGCCCAGGAGATCCGCGAACCCGGTTTCCTCGGCGCCGAGCTGCTTCCGGCCGGCGGCGGTGATGGTGTAGTACCGGGCCCGCTGATTGTTAGGCGTCTGTCGCCACTCGGCCTTCACCCACCCCTTCTGTCGCATGCGCTGCAGGGCGGGATAGAGCGACCCCTCCTCGATGCTCAGCACGTCGTTCGAGACGCGCTCGATGTGCCGGGCGATCGCGTAGCCGTGCATGGACTGCACGCTCAGCGTCTTGAGGACCAGCATGTCGAGCGTGCCGGGAAGAAGGTCGCGCCGGGAGGTGGCCATGGGCATCGTCAGTCTAGGGGATAGACAGACTATACCCACCAATGGTTGCCTGCGACAGGCGCCGGGCCCCGGTGCGTGCGTTCCCGGGACGCTGGCGGGCTAGGCGGTGGCGGCCTCGACCACCCGGTCCACCGTGATCCCGAACTCGCTGTACAGTCGCTGATACGGGGCGGACGCGCCGAAGTGATCGATCCCGATCATCACGTCGCCCGGCGCCATGAAGCGGTGCCACGACATGGAATGCGCGGCCTCGATGACGATCCGACGCACCCCGGCCGGGAGCACCGACGCCTGATACGCCGACGGCTGCTTCAGGAAGAACTCCTGGCTGGGCATGCTCACCACCCGCGTAGACTGCCCGCCCTCCTCCAGCCGCTTCCGGGCCTCGAGCGCCAGCCCGACTTCCGATCCCGTGGCGATCAGCACCAGGTCCGGCGACGGGCGCGACCCCTCCGCCAGCACGTAGCCACCGCGCGCGAGTTCCGTCGCCGCGCCGCGTCCGGTGCGATCGATCAGCGCCACCTTCTGTCGCGTGAGCACCAGCGCTACCGGTCCTTCCTTGTGCAGCAACGCCGCCCTCCAGGCCTCCGCCGTCTCCGCGGCGTCGCCCGGACGGATGACCGTCACGTTGGGAATGGTCCGCAGCGCCGTGAGGTGCTCGACCGGCTGGTGCGTGGGCCCGTCCTCCCCCAGCCCGATGGAGTCGTGGGTGAAGACATAGATCACCCGCTGGTGCATGAGCGCCGCGAGCCGGATGGCCGGCCGCATGTAGTCGGAGAAGACCAGGAACGTCCCGCCGTACGGGATCACCCCGCCGTGCAGCGCCATCCCGTTCATGATCGAGCCCATGCCGTGCTCGCGCACCCCGAAATGGATGTTGCGGCCGGCCGCGTTGGCGGCGCTGAAGGGCGGCGAGTCCTTGATGATGGTGAGGTTCGACCCGCTGAGGTCCGCCGACCCGCCGATGAGCTCCGGCACCTTCGCCGCCAGGGCATTCAGGACGGTCCCCGATGACGCCCGGGTGGCGACGTTGCCGTTCTCCGCGCTGAACACCGGGATCGCCTGTTGCCAGCCGGCGGGAAGGTCGCCCTGCATCCGACGCCCGAACTCTCTGGCTTCGCCCGGGTGGGCCTTCGCGTACGCGATGAGCGCGCGACGCCAGGCGTCGTTGGTGAACGCCAGCGCCCCGTTGCCGCGCCGCCAGTGGGCGAGGGCTTCCTCGGGCACGGTGAACGGCTCGGTCGCGGTCCAGCCGAGTCGTTCCTTGGACCGGGCCACCTCCTCGGCGCCTAACGCTTCCCCGTGCGCCTTGGCGGTGCCGGCCCGGTTCGGCGAGCCATAGCCGATGATGGTGCGCACGATCACCAGCGTCGGGCGCGCCGTCTCGGCGCGCGCCTGCGCGATCGCCGCGTCGAGAGCCTCGAGGTCGTTCACGTCCGCGACCCGCAGCACCTGCCAGCCATAGCCCTCGAACCGGCGCGCGGTGTCGTCGCTGAAGGTCAGGTCCGTCGCCCCATCGATCGTGATCCGGTTGTCGTCATAGAACCCGATCAGCTTCCCGAGCCCGAAATGGCCGGCGAAGCTCGCCGCCTCGTGTGAGACCCCTTCCATGAGGTCACCGTCGCCGCAGATGAACCACGTGTGATGGTCGACGATGCGATGGTCATCGCGGTTGAACACCGCGGCCAGGTGCGCTTCCGCCGCCGCCATGCCGACCGCATTGGCCAGTCCCTGGCCCAATGGGCCGGTCGTCGTCTCGACGCCCGGCGTCAGCCCATGCTCCGGATGCCCCGGCGTGATGCTGCCCCACTGGCGGAAGGCACGGATCTCGCCGAGCGGAAGGTCGTAACCGGACAGGTGCAACGACGCGTACAGCAGCATCGACGCATGCCCGTTGCTGAGCACGAACCGATCCCGGTCCGGCCACGCGGGATCGGCCGGATTGTGCTTGAGGTGCCGTGTGTACAGAAGGTACGCGAGCGGGGCCAATGCCATCGGCGCGCCGGGGTGGCCGCTCTCGGCTGCCTGAACCGCGTCCATGGCAAGCGCCCGCACAGTGTTGATGCAGAGGTCGTCGATCGAAGTTGCCACGTGGGAAGGTGTCTGCACGGAAGGGTCGGCCTGCTGTTTGTATGACCTGGCACCCGATGTCCTGATGCCTGATGCCTAATGCCTGATGCCTGATAAGTTAGCGCGGCCATGTGCAAGTCGCGTCGCCCGGCACGTCTCCATAAGCGTCGGGTAGGCAGTCACCACGTTCGAAAAAGGAGTTTCCTGTGCGTATGCCAATGCTTGTCCTCGTATCGTCCTTGCTGCTGACGTCTTGCGCGAGCGCGCAAACGGGCTCTGCGCGCGACCTCGCTGCAACCATTGTGGCCACCGGTGAAGGCCACCGGGACGTCGCGCCGGACAAGGCCACCATCGTGCTGGGCGTCGAAACCCGCGCCCGCACGCCTGCCGCGGCCGCCGCTGCCAACGCCGACCGGATGACGGCCATTCGCGCCGCCCTCATCCGCGCCGGCGTTGCCGAGCGCGACATCGCCACGGCCCGCTACTCGCTCTACCTCCAGACGGGCCGCACGCCCGCCGACACCCAGTACGTCGCCTCCAACATGGTGACGGTCGAGACGCGCCAGCTCGAACAGGTGGGCCGGCTCATTGACATCGGGCTGGGTGCCGGCGCCAACAACATCGGGTCGCTCCAGTACGACCTTGCTGACCGGACCGGTCCGGCCGCGGAAGCGCTCGGTGACGCGGTGACTGCCGCTCGGAGGCAGGCCGAAGTCATGGCGACCGCGGCCGGTGGCCGGTTGGGCGACCTGGTCGAGTTGACGACACAGCCGGGGGAGTTTCGTCCGTACTATGCCGGCGCCGAGATGCGGATGGCCGCGTCCGCGGCCCCGACCCCGGTTTCCCCGGGGGCCGTAACCGTAAGTGCCTCGGTGACCGGCCGTTGGCGGTTCGTCCCAGGTCGCTGAGGCCGGCATCCTTGACCTGGAAGCCGAAGCTGAGGATTCTCCAATGCTTTGGTTTCCCGCTGGCGACATCGGACGCTGTCCCGGCATCACCTGCTGTTCAACTCTTCACCACGCAGTGGAGGAACGCATGACCTCCCGAGATGCGCGGCACGTTGTCACGAGCATTGGTGCCGTGGCGATCGCGCTTGCAATTGGGGTCACACCGGCACGAGGCCAATCGGGTCTCGAGGGCGTGATCGAGCAGTATGGCGCGACGTCGATCAAGGGGTACATCCAGCCTCTCGCCGACGTGCTGGTAGCCAACCTTTCGCTGGGTTACCTCAACAGCGCGCCACCGAAGAAGGGTGGCATTTCGTTCAGTATCGAGGCGGTGGCGATGACGGCCGCGCTCGACGAGTCGCTGCGACAGTACACGGCCAACACGCCAGCCGGGTTCCAGCCGGCAACGTTCACGACGTCGACGATCTTCGGCGGGACGGCGAGCGCGGTCACGCACAGTTCCATCCCGGGCCTTTCCTACCGGGGGTCTGACGGCCTCGTCGACGCCGAGTATTTCCCGACCGCTGCGCCCCAGTTGCGGCTGGGCGGCATCCTCGGGACGGAAGTCGTGGTTCGGTATGCCTCGTCCACCATGGTGCCGTTCATCGAGGAAGAGGACTTTCCGGACCTCACGTTGATGGGCTTCGGGCTGCAGCACAGCCTGAACCGCTACTTCACGACCCTCCCCCTCGAGGTGAGCATCGGCGGGTCGTACAACTCGCTCAAGTTCGGCGACATCGTGGACCTCAGCTCCACGTCCTTCGGCGTGAACGCGGGGAAGTCGTTCGGGATCATCGGACTCTCGGCGGGCATCGCGTCGGAGGGAGGCACGATGAACCTGGCCTATACCTCGACCGACCCGACAGCCCCGGGCGCGGTCAACATCGACCTGGACGTGTCACGGTCGATCCGGTTCCGCGCGGGCGGCGCCCTCAACCTCGGGCCGCTGAAGCTGTTCGGCGACGCCGCCTTCGGGAACGTGACGAGCTATGCTGGCGGAATCCGCTTCGGCTTCTGACCGACTGACCACTTCCACTCGCGAAGCCCGCGCCGCGGGCTTCAGGAGAAATCGATGCGTGCACGACTGATCAAGACGGCACTGGTCGCCCTGGTCGCGATGAGCGGCCTGGGGGCCTCGTGCTTTTCGATCACCGACCCGTTTGTCGTGTCGGTGAACGTGAAGGACATCAAGAACGTCTACACCGTGACGCCGGGCACCGTCAACTTCGACCCGGGCTGCATCACGAAGAACTCGAGCGACTACATCGACGACCAGTTCGAGGTGGCAGGTGGCGGGCGCCTGGTCGACGTGATCGTCAAGACCAACGGCACGTACAACGGCAACATCGTCGGCGGCCAGGTCCGGATTGGACCGACGCAGGGCAATCTCCAGACGCTCGTGACGTACTCGGGTCCCTGGACCGCGTTCAATACGCCGCAGTCGCTCATCCAGAACAACGTGACCATGACGCTGGACGCGGGCGGCGTGAACACCCTGCTGAACCTGATCCAGAACCAGGCCGCGATCGTGATTTGCCATGGTGGCGCGTTCTCGCAGGCGGCGGGAACGGGGATGACGATCGACGTGGGGATCTTCGCCCAGGTGAACGCGACGCCGTGAGGTGCAGTTGGGAGTTGAGAGTTGGGAGTTGAGAGTTGAGAGAAGGCTGCCTCCCGGCCTGGAATGCTCCCTACTCCCAACTCTCAACTCTCAACTCTCAAAGTCCAAGCTCCCGCTTCGTCGCTGCGACGACGCGCTCCATCTCGTCCATGGTGTTGTACAGGTGCGGCGAGATGCGCAGTCCCGGACGGTCCTGGCCGCCGCGCAACGTCGCGACCACACCGTCCTTCTCGGCGAGTGCCATGCTGAACCGCCGTGGGTCGAGCGATCCTGGCCTGAAGACCACGAGGTTGGCCGATCGGTCCGGGCTCGGGTCGGTGTACACGTGGACGCCATCCAGCTTCTTCAGTTCCCCGACCAGGAAACCCGACAACTGGCGCAACCGCTCCTCGATCACCGCGCGACCGATGGACTCCCGGAACCGGATCGCCTCGGCCAGCGCCACCAGGCGCGCGTCGTCGCGCTGGCCCATGCCTTCGAGCTTCCGGGAAATTCCCACCGCCCCGGGATACACCCCGATCACGCTCGGCCATATCCGGTCATGCACATCCTTGTTCACGAACAGCACGCCACATTCCTTTGGCCCGCACGGCCACTTGTGCGCCGATCCGGTATAGAAGTCGGGCCTGATGTCGCCGAGGTTCACGTCCAGCGCGCCGAAGGTCTGCGCGCCGTCGAGCAACGTGAGCACGCCGCGCGAGCGCGCCATCGCGCAGATTTCCTTCGCGGGGAACAGGTCGCCGGAGTTGCTCGTCAGGTGGGTGAACCCGATCAGGCGTGTCCTCGGCGTGATGGCCTTCGCGAACAGGTCGACGTAGTGGTCGGCGCCCGGATGGGGCACGACGTGCTGCACCGTCGTCACGGTGAACCCGAAGCGCTTCGCCTTCTCCCGCCAGGCGTTCAGGTTGGTGGGGTGATTGTCCGAGAAGACGATGACCTCGTCCTCCGGCCCGAGCTGCAGTCCGCTCGAGACGTAGTTGTTGCCTTCGCTGGTGTTGCGCGTGATGACGATCTCCTCGGCCGTGGTTCCGAGCATCGTGGCGAGGAGCGTGCGCGCCGCCTCGCGGCCATCGCGCATCAGGGCGGACCGGGCCGCCGGGCTCGGGTTCGCCTCATATCCCCGGGTCGTCGCGTAGAGCGACTCCACGACCGGCATCGGCGATGGGCAGAGGTTGGCGGCGTTCACGAAAATGACGTCGCGCGGCAGCAGGAATCGCGCGCGCACATCCTGCCAGTACTTCTCGTCGGGCGCGGCCGGACGGCGGGGCAGGGGCGCGGTGGTGACGTCAAAGTCATCCATGCCCCAGGCACGCGACGGGAAGAGGGCCGCCGTCCCCGACAGGGCAAAGGCCTGGGCGAATTCGCGGCGAGTCAGTGCCATACGATGAGAGCGACGAGGAAGGGGACGTGCTGCCTGCTGCCTGAACCTCTCACCTTATCGCGCGTTCTGCCAGAAGCCACGCCGTATCATGAGAGGACTGTCGGTGCGGCAGGGACAGCAGCGACAGTGCCTGGTCGGGTCATGCGTCACATGCCCCGGAGGTCCCGCCAGGCGATCCTGCAGTCGCGCTTTCCGCGCGTCCCGGCCGCCCGACGGGGACGCCCTTGCGGGAAGAGTGTGGCTGGAGAGTCTTGACCAATCGCGTTCCTGGTGGGACCCTCATTCCGCTCATGTCGCAAGCCGAACCCAGCCCCAATGACGAGCGCAGCGTCCGGTCGCTGAATGACCCGGCGACGCTGCGCCTCCTGATCCGCTCGATCGGCGAGGGGATCTACATCACCGACAGCCAGGGGCGCATCCTCGATGCCAACCCCGCGTTCCTGGACATCTTCGGGGTTGCCTCCCTGGAGGAACTGCAGCGGTACGAGGTGCCCCAACTGCTCGCCGATCCGCGGCGACGGGAGCAGGAGATGGCGATCCTCGCCAGCGAAGGCAGCGTTCGCGAGTTCGAGCTCGAGATCGTCCGTCCCGATGGGCTCCATCGCACGGTCCTGGACACCACGTTCCAGATCCGTGACCCCGGGACCGGTGAGATCTACTATCACGGCGTGCTGATCGACATCACCCGCCGGAAGGAACTCGAGGATCGCCTGCGCGAGCAGCTCACGCGCGACGCCCTCACCGGGTGCTACAACCGTCGCTTCCTGTTCGACATCGAGGCCGAGTTCCGGGCCGGCGGTGAGGGACGCTGGGGCTGCATCTTCATCGACATCGATCACTTCAAGGTCTACAACGACCGCCACGGCCATGCCAGCGGCGACCAGGTGCTCCAGCGCATGGCGCGGTTCCTCATGCGGGAGGTGCGCTCGGACGAGCCCGTGATCCGGCTGGGCGGCGACGAGTTCCTGATCGTGCTCTCCGGGGAGAACGCCGGCCGGACCGCGACGGTGGCGGGTCGCCTGCAGCAGGCCGCGGCCCGCTCGGCCCCGGTGGCATTCTCGTTAGGCTGGGCCATGCGGGAGGGGAGCGAGACGTTCGAGGAGACGATCGAGCGCGCCGACCAGGGCCTCATCAACGTCCGGGTCCTGTCCCGTTCCGGCGACTACGCCACCCTGCCGAACGGGCTGGAGCGGCGGAAGAAGTAGCCAGCCCCCGGGGAACCCGCGAGCCGGGCCCGAGTACTGGCGGCATCATGCCACGTGTCCCTTCCGTGTCCGTGCTGGCGCTGGCAGGGGTCGCCGCCCTGTCGGGGTGCGATCCGGTGGGGGTCGACGGGACCGACACGGTCGCCCTCACCCTCCGGCTGCAACTGGCGGGCGGCCGGGACGTCGGGGCGACCCCGGCACGAGTGTACGTCTTCTCTGATTCCGGGGCCGTTCCCCGGGGGATCGCCTTCCCGCGCGACGGCGAGGTGTGCGTGCTCGACACCACACCGCTCACGACCTGCACGCTCGACGTGCCGCGATACAGCACGATCACGTTGATCGCCGCCGAGCCGGATCCCGCCGTCTCCGTTCGCTTCGCGGCCCTGTCCGCCCAGGATACGGTGCGCGACGGCCGCTACGTGGAGTTCACCGGATGGACGGAATGCCCGGATCGCGCCGAGCGCGGTCTGTGCGTCATCGAGCCGTCCGGCGACTTCACCATCGAGGCCAACTTCCAGATGATGCAGCAGGTGACCATCTACCAGACGGGCGTGGCGCTGATGGACTACATCACCATCGCCGCCGCGCCCACACTGAAGGTCCCCGCGCAGAATGACAACATCCTGGACCTCGCCGGCTGTCGCCGCGTCCTGAACCCGCCCGCGGTTCCCTGTGACGCCGTGCGTATCGTCGATGACGAACCCTGGCACCGCTTCACGGCCTGGGTGCCGCGGCAGACCATCGTGGGGATGTTCCCGATTGGCGGCGCGCAGACCGAGTTCATTCGATGGGATGGCGCCTGCATCCCGAGCAGCCTCTACCACCTCGGCGTCTGTTCCCTGATTACGCCTGATGCTTCCGGTCCCCCGATCCTGCTGACCGCCCGCTTCGACTGGTGGGACTGTCCCTCCGGCCCGTCGGACCGTGACCTCGGCGGCTGCACGCAGCGACTGCCGCCGGATCCGTTCGCGACTGTCCAGATACCGCAAGTCAATGCCGGGCTGTCACTTGCCGCCGGGCTAGCGGGTCGCCGAGGGCCAACCTGGCGGCAGTAACGGGGTCCAGTCGCACCGCCGTGTGCAAGTCCGCACTCGGCCGACGTCTCCCGGGCGTACCCTCTGCCAGGACGCCCGTATGCGAACGCTCAATGCCGCGCTGCTCTCGATCCTCTTCTCGGCGACCGCCGGTGCCCAGGGAAGGCTCATTCCCCGACCCTGCCCGGTTCCGGTCCCGGTGTGCGTCGAGGGACGATGCCCCGAAGTCCCGGTCCGCAGCTGCATCGCGGCCAACGCCATCATCCGCACATCGAGCCAGGTGCGGGTGGACATGGTGAACCGCGTCCTGCGGTACGAGGTCACCGAGACGTTCCTGAACACGGGTCGCGCACTCGGGGAAGCCGACTACCTGTTCCCGTTGCCGGGCGGGTCGGCGTTCGAGGACCTGAAGCTGTCGATCAACGGTGAGCTGGTGTCGGGTGAGACGATGAATGCGACCGACGCCCGTCGCATCTACGAGGACATCGTGCGACGGCAGCGCGATCCCGCACTGGTCGAATGGATGGGCGCGGGCCTGCTGCGGGCCCGGATCTTCCCCATCAATCCGGGTGAGGAGAAGAAGGTCGTGGTGCGCTTCCAGGCGATCGCGCAGCGCGAGGGGGACGCACTTCGGGTGGACTACGTGCGGGGGACCGAACCCGCCGCGCAGCCCGGCACCATGCCGATCGTCCGGGGTGGCGCCCCGGATGACGACACCGAGGTCGCCAACACGTTCGCGCTGACCTGGGATGGCTCGGCCGACTACGGCGCGCCGTACTCCCCCACGCATCGACTGCGCGTGCGCGAGCGCGGCGGGCGTCGCACCGTGACGGCAACGGGCGATGGGCGCGAGGTGACGATCCTCCTGCCATTGCGAAGGGCCGCGACGGCCTCGGTCTCCGTGCTGACGCACCGCCAGGAAGGAGAACAGGGTTTCGCGCTCATCACCATCACGCCGCCATCCGCGGAGTCGCGGCCAACGCCGCGAGACCTCACCTTCGTGCTCGATGTCTCCGGGTCGATGCGCGGACAGAAGATGGAGCAGGCGAAGGCCGCGGGTCATGCCTTGCTGGCGTCTCTCGCGCGCAACGACCGGTTCCGGCTGATCGACTTCGCCACCGACGTCAACAGCTTCCGTGACGGGTTCGTGCCGGCGACTCCCGAAAACCTGCGCGCGGCCCGTCGCTACCTCGACGGGTTGCGTGCCGAGGGGTCGACGAACATCTCCGGGGCGCTGCTGGAAGCGCTGGATGTCCGCAGCGACGGAGAGCGGCTGCCGCTGGTGGTCTTCCTGACCGACGGCGAGCCGACGGTGGGTGAGCGCGACCCCGACGCGATCGCTGCGCTGGCGGCGCGCCATCGCGGCGACGTCCGGCTGTTCACGGTTGGTGTCAGTGCCGACGTGAACTCGTCGCTGATCGAGCGGCTGGCCGTCGACGGACGGGGCACGGCGCATTTCGTCCGCGCCGGCGAGGACGTGGAGCGCCCGGTCGCGCTGCTGGCATCGCGCCTGACGAATCCGGTCCTCACGGACGTGCGGGTCCGGGTGGACGGCGTGCGCCTGTCTCGCGTCCTGCCGGCCGCGCCGCTCGACATCTTCGCGGGCCAGGACCTGGTCCTGCTGGCCCGGTACGAGGGCGATGGGGAGGCCACCGTCCGCATCGAGGGTCGTTCGGCGGCGGGCCGCGTGTCGTGGAGCAGCCAGGCCCGGTTCAGCCGGCGCACCACGGCCAACGCGTTCGTGCCGCGGCTGTGGGCTTCCCAGCGCATCGGGTGGCTGGCGGCGGGGAAGCGCCGTGGCGTCGGGAGTGCCGAAGTGGACGCCGAGATCAAGGCGTTAGGCGAGCGGTACGGGATACCGACCGAGTTCTCGTCGTACCTGGTCCTGGAGCCGGGGATGCAGGTGGACCGGGCGCGCCGCGATGCACAGTTGCAGGCGGGTGTCGGGTCCGCCGCGGACGCGAGCCGTCCCGCGATGGCGCCCCGCCCGGCATCGGTGGCACCGGCCAATGAAGCACGATTCGAGATGGCGAAGCAGGCGGCGGCGCAGCGCGTCGCCACGTCGCTCGCCGAGGTCGACTCGATGTCCGCGGCCGGTGGGGCGGCCGGCATGCGCCAGGTGGGCACCCGGCAGTTCGTCCAGCAGGGAAGTGTCTGGACCGACCAGCGCTATGTTCCCACGCAGCGAACGGTGCAGGTGAAGGCCTTTTCCCCGCTGTACTTCGAGCTGCTGGGCAAGCTCGACGGCCTGCGGGAGGCACTCGTGCTCGGAGACAGGGTGCTCGTCGCAGGGACGAAGGTGGCAATCCAGGTGGGCCCGGATGGACTGGAACGCATGACGCCGCAACAGGTGCTCGATCTCATGAAGGCCTGGTAGCGGATGCTCGACGAGGAGCTGGAGCGGCTCTTTCGCCTCTACCACGGCCCGCTGGTGCGGTACCTGACCCGCCGGCTGGGCGATCGCGACTGGGCCGAAGAGGTCGCGCAGGAGGTGTTCCTGCGCGCCCTCCGCCAGGACTCGCTGGTCAGTGAACGATCCTGGCTGTTTGCCGTCGCCACGAACATGGTGCGCGACGAGGCGCGCCGGTCGGAGCGCCAGCGGCGGCACCTCCAGGTGCTCGCCGAGCAGGAGCGGGAGACCATGGTGGAACCCGGTCCCACGAACGCGGAGCGGGCGCATGAAGTGGCGTTGGCGCGTGAGGCGCTGCAGTCGCTGGCCGAGAAGGATCGGCTGGCCCTGTTGATGCGCGAGGAAGGACTCAACTACGAGGAGATCGCCGCGGCGCTCGAGCTGTCGGTGGGCTCGGTGGGAACCACGCTGGCGCGCGCGCGACGACGACTGGCGGAGACGTGGGAATCCCTGCAAGCCGGGGAAGGACGGCGGACCGCCGGCGGGAGTGACAATGGCTGACACGATGAACGAGCATCTCGACGAAGGGACGATCCACGCCTGGCTCGACGGCGCCCTGACGCCTGACGAGTCGGAACGTGTCGAGCGACACGCGGCGTCCTGCGCGGCGTGTGGCGAGGCGGTGGCCGAGGCACGGGGACTGGTGGCGGCCTCGTCCCGGATCCTGTCGTCGCTGGACGATGTCGCGGCCGGGGTCATTCCCGGAACGCGCGGCCGCGGCGACCAGCTCGCGGCGTTGCGCGCGCGCCGCGAAGCCGCGCGGCCGCGGCCCTGGTGGCGTCGCCGCGAGTTCGCGGTGGCGGCGTCGCTGGTGCTGGTGGCGGGGACCTGGTCGATGGCGCTGCGGCGCGGCGTCGAGCAGAGCGTCGACGGGGTGGCGCCGGTTGCCGGAATGGTGCGCCAGGCTGCGGACAGCCAGCCCGGGAGCCGCGTTGCCAGCGCGGAAGCGGGACCGGGTGCGGCGCGGGATGCGCGCGTCGGCATCACGCAGGCGCCTGTGCGCGCGCCCTCACCCTCACCCTCATCGGCACTGGCGCTGGCGAAGCGCGAAGCGGGCGACGTGGCAGGACGAGGTGCTGCCACCACCACGCCACCGGCCAACGAAGCCCGTCGCGACGACATCGATGCCGGGGCATCCCGGGCCGCGACCGAGATGGCGCGTCAGCAGGCGGTGGCACAGAACCAGGCTATGACCGTTCCCGCGCCCCAGCAGCAGGCGCCGCTGCGCCTCGATTCGTTGCGGGTCCGCCAGCGCGAGGCCGACCGCCGGGAGCTGGGACTGGCGGCACGCACCGACGCCGCGAGTCGCGCGGGTTTCCTGGCGGCGAAGGCCGTCGCGGATGACGCGGTGGCTGAGTGCTACGCGATTCGCGAAGTCGACCTGCCGGAGATCCGGGTGCTGGGCGTTCCCGAGGCGATCCGCCTCGTGCCCGCCGGCGACACCGGCGTGACAGCGACGGTGGCGGGGACGCCCGTCGAGGGCCTCACGCTGGGTGCGCGCTTCGTCGGGAGGGGCACGGACCTGGTCGAGCTGGTGGTTCGTCGTCCGGTCGACTCGACGGTCGTGCGGTTCTCGCGTTCCGTCGTTGCGCCAGCGCCGGCACTGACCTCGACCGAGCGGTCCGCCGGCGTGAAGGTGGTCGCTGCCGCGAGGATCGTCTGCCCGTGAGGCTGGCTGGCGACAACCCGCTCGCCGTCAGGTCCGGTTGTTCAGCGCCCTCATGACGGTGCGTCCGGCGGCGAAGGCGCCGAGCAGTACGTAGATGTAGTACGAGTAGAAGCGCCACCAGATCAGCGACGCCGCGAGGACATCCTGCGGCAGCACGTCGCGCATGATCGCGCTGAACCCGAACTCCATCGCGCCGCCGCCCGCCGGCGCCGGGATCAGCGCCCCGCCGTACAGCAGCACGAGCGGCCAGAGGATCAGCGACGTCAGGCTCACGGGCGCATCGAACGACAGGATGATCGCCGGGAGCACCATCAGCCGGCCGCAGATGTGCGCGACGGAGCAGACCAGCGCCCCCAGCATCAACGGCAGGCTCGCGTGCCGCAACGCGTCGACACTCTCGCGCAGGTGCCGCAGTCCCACCTGCACGCGGCGCCAGAAGCCCGCGCCGATGCCCAGCGTGCGGGCCCAGGGCGGGGTCGGGCCATGCGCCCGGCGGCGAGAGACCAGCCAGGAAGCTGCGCCCAGGCCGAGCACGATCGTCGCGTAACCCCCGACCATCGCCGCGACTCCCTTCAGCGCGCCGCTGGCGGGAAGCACCAGCAGCAGCACCCCGGCGATGATCACGAGCGACAGCAACTCGACGAACAGCTCCAGGAACAGCACGAGGAGCGCGCGCGCGGCCGGGACGCCGGCCTCGCGCAGGACGAGGAACCGCGCCGGCTCGGCGCCGGTCCGCGCCGGCGTGATCGCGGTCGCGAAGTCCCCGCCGAGCGTGGCCCGGGCCGCGGTGCCGAGGGGCAGCGGGATGCCGCAGGCACGCGCCGAGAAGGCGATCTTGGCGCTGCGCAGCGTCAGCTCGAAGGCGACGGCGCCTAACGCCAGCGCGTGGGACCACCAGGGAAGGCCGAGCGGGAGCCCGCCTTCGGGCCAGTGTGAACCGATGACCCACAGGGCGACGCCGGCTGCGGCGGCGAAGGACCCGATGACCAGCAGCCAGCGCAGGGGACTCAAGCAGGATGGGAGAGGGAGGAGTTGGGCGCGCGAACCACACGATGGCCCTCGCGGAACTGATCGTAATGGTGCGCACCCGCGGCCCGCAGGCACCCGGCGTCAGTCAGGCTCGGTTCAGCCTCGCCAGTCCTTTCCTCTCCCCCAGTGACGTCTCATCAGTTCCGCCCGATCCGGAAGCCGATCGTCATCGTGCGGCCGGCCGTCACCTGCAGGTTGTCGCGCTCGAACCGCTGGATGTTGGTGAGGTTGTCCACGCGGCCGAACCATTCCACGTCCCGGTTGAGGATGTGGCTGATGGACAGGTACGGGCGCGCGATGCCGGGATATTCCCGCCAGTAATCCCGGAGGTCATTGACCTCGTCGCTTTCCTGGGCCTCGTCACCGACGTAACGGCTCCAGTCGTACCCGGTCCACGGCCCGATCCAGGAGCCGCCGACGGTCAGCGTCGTGCGACCGACGTCCCAGCTCAGCGACGCGCCGCCCGACGACGCGGGGACTTCCGGCACCCGGTCGCCGACGGCGAGGTCGCCGGAGTAGGTGCGCGAGAGCGCGCGCACCCGGCTGTCGGTCAGGCTCAGTGTGCCGTTCATGCGGACCGTTCCCTGCCGAAGCTGCCCCTCGATCTCGGCGCCGCGGTTGGCGATCTGCCCCACGTTCTGGTACTGGATGGTGCGCCGGTCCTGGATCACCTGCTGGATCAGGCCGCGGGCGACCTGCGAGTAGCCGGTGACCGACAGCATCGCGCGATCGCCGGCGAAGACCTCGATGCCCCCCTCGATGCCGGACTGCGTTTCCGGCTCCAGCGCCGCGTTGCCGAGCTGGCGGAACTTGAGGGTGGCTATGGACTGGCGCGCGCTCGGTGGCGGCGGGCGGATGCCCTTGCCGTAGGCGCCACGCAGCTTCACCGTCGCGCCGCGGACGTCGCGCGTCACCGCCAGCCCGAGCATCGGCGACCAGGCCGCCCCCAGGTGCTCGCCGAACGTGCTGTTCCAGTCCCCGCGCATGCCCGCGGTCAGGAAGACGGAGCGCGCCACGTCGAACTTCATCTGGGCGAACACGCCCTGGTTCGAGATCTCGTCATGGTAGAGCGCCGACAGTCCTGCCCCGTCGCCCCCGACGTCCTCGCTGGTGCCGAGCCGCTCGCGCGACAGGTCGGTGTGGTCGGTGCCCATGGTGAGCGTCGCCCCGCCACTGGTGTTCTCGAACACCCGGAGGGCGGTGCTGAAGCGGATGGAGGTCTTGGCGGCGCGTTCCCGGGTGGCGCCGAGGAGCGCATCGGCCACGGTGGCCGGCTCGCGCTGCGGCGGGATGGCGCCGTCGTGCCGGTCGAGTCCGATGACGAGCGTGTGGCGCATGCCCTCGACCGGATTGGCGTCGATCGTCACGCCGTACGTCTCATTCTCGATCCGCTGTTCGCGCAGCACCGACCGCACCTGCGACAGCAGCGTGTCGGCGCGGAGCAGCGGGTTCTCGGGTGCCGTGAAGCGCACGTCGGCGTAGCGCATCGTGCCCTCGATGCGCACGAAGCCGGCCAGGTGACGGAACCCGCCATAGGTCGCGCGGTAGCCGGATTCGCCGCCGGGCACGATGCCGCCTGTCGCCGACCACGTGCCGCCGAGGCCTAACGAGGTGGTGCCGCCGCCGGACGAGACCATGGCCGAGTGGCGCTGCGACGTGATCGCGCCCTCGACGTACCGGCTCCCGACCATGCCGCCCGAGAGCTGGGCGTCGACGACGGGCCGCCACGCCGCCGACGGCGACCCGCGGCGCGTGATGACGTGCACGACGCCGCTGATGGCGTCCGATCCGTACAGCGCGGATCCCTGCGGCCCGCGGATGATCTCGATGCGCTCGATGCTGAATGGATCGACGGCGAAGAGCAGGTACGGGCTCGCCAGTTCCACGCCGTCGACGTACGTCTTGAGATAGTTGGAGGTGAACGAGCTCGAGCCCCGCACCGACCCGATCTGCGCGAACGGCCCGGCGATCCCCAGGTCCCACGCCACGATGCCCGGGATCCCGGAGCGCAGCAGGTCCTGCATCGACGACGGCCCGAACGCCGCGATCTGGCCGGCCGTCAGTACCGTCACGGCCGACGGCAGCTCGCGCTCGGGAGCACCCGCGGCCGGCGTCCCCATGACGAGCACGCGGTCCATCACCTGCGCCCGGATCGGCATGCGCTCGATGGCCGGGACCACCCCCGAGGCACTGTCCGGAGCGACGAACGCCACCGCCCTCGGGTTCCGCACCAGCACCACGTAGCCCGAGGGTGTCACGACGGCATCGACGTTCGTGCTCGCGAGCGCCTCGCGCAGCACGTCCCCGACCGGGGTGCGTTCCTTCGACAGCGACACGCGCCGTGCGACCGGGACGACGTCGCTGCTGTAGGAGAGCCGGAGCTGCCCCTCCTGCGCGATCAGGTGGAGCGCGAGGCCCAGCGGCAGGTCATCGAATCGCACCGTCACCAGGCGCGAGAGCACGTCCCCCTCGGGGCTGTCGCGGCGCGTGCCGCTGTCGACCGCGGCGATGATCCGCGCGCCCTGCGCGTGTGCGACCAGCGGCGCCCCGGACAGGAAGACCGCGAGCGCCAGCGTGCGGCGCGACAGTGCGCGCGCCGCCGGGAACGACATCACGCACCAGCCTCCACCCGGGTCCTCGGTCCGGTCGGCACTGCCGACGGCGAGACGGGCGCCCCGCTGCGGAAGGTGACCACGTTCCCGTTCCGCTCGACGCGGATCCCGAGCGACAACTCGACCACCTTGAGGATGTCGTCGAGCGAGTCGCCGATCCGCAGGGTGGTGGTCATGTGCCGCGCGCGAAGCACCGGGTCGTCGATGCGGACCTGGATGTCGTACCATCGCTCGAGATCACGGCCGACCTCCGCCAGCGGGGCGTCATCGAACACCAGCTCGCCGCGGGTCCACCCCAGCAGTCGTTCGACATCCTGCTGGCGGCGGATCACCGCATCGCCGGTCGCCGGCATTTCGGCGATGTCCCCGGGCTCCAGGAGCGTACTGTCGGCAATCGCGCCTTCGCGCCGCACTTCGACAACGCCTTCCGTCACGGCCACGCGAACTCCCTCGTTCGGATAAGCTCGCACCTCGAACGCCGTACCCAGGTCGGTGGCGCGCGTTCCTGCCGCGTTCACCACGAACGGCCGGGTGGCGTCGTGCCTGACCCGGAGAAACGCCCGTCCCTCGAGGAAGACCTCCCGGCTGCTGCTCCCGAAGCCGTCGGCCAGTCGCAGCGAACTGTTCGCGCCCAGCATGACCTGCGAGCCATCGGACAGGTCGATCGTGCGCTGTTCGCCGATTCCGGTCCGCGTGACCGACGCGGTCGACGCGGTCACCGATCCGTCCACCGCCGTCCCCGTGCCGGGGGGCATCCGGAGCACGACGGCCACCACGAGCGCAGCGGCCGCGGCGAGGGGCACCAGGCGGGCTGCCGTGAACCAGCGGTTCGGAGCGCCCACCTCACGCGGGACCAGCTTCACGATCCCGGGGTCCGCCTTCACGGCACCCAGGCGTGGGGACAGCCGATTCCAGGCCGCATCGACATTCCACGCCTCACCGGCCCCCGCAGCTTCCCAGCCGCGTCGAAGCGATTCGAGCATCTCGCGATTGGCGGCATTGGCATCCGCCCAGCGCTCGATCTCGGCGCGCTCCGTCGCCCCCGATTCCCCGGAGATGTAGCGCGCCAGTCGATCCCAGTCGATGTGGTCAGTCATTGAGGCAACGTGGTTCCAGGCTTGCGGTTCGGCTCTTCGTGTCGTGAGACACCCGCCGGATGCACCTCCCCCTACTCCCCCGGGACCCCCTACGTTGATGGTCGGTATGTCCGATCGGTAGTCATTGGGGGGAAGGGACGTCGGGCGTGTCCAAGGGGGACCGCCCGATGCATCTGACCCCCGACACCGTGGAGGCCATCGTCCTCCCAGCCAGACACCTGTCCCGCTTCCCCGCCCGAATGGACGAACCACACGCGCTGCCGGCGAGTGACGCCGAGCTGGTTCGCCGGATCCGGGCAGGGGACGAACGGGCACTGGAAGTGGTCTTCCGGGCGCACTATGCCGGGATGGCGTCGTTCGTCCAGCGTTTCGTCCGGTCGTCCGACCTGGCGGAGGAGCTGGTCCAGGACGTCTTCCTGAAGCTCTGGGCCAAGCGCGAGCAGCTTGCCGAGATCGAGACGTTCCGGACGTACCTGTTCCGCGCGGCCCGCAACACCGCGCTGAACTACCTGCGGCGGGTCAAGCTCGAGCGGAAGTGGCGGGAGGAACAGGGAGTCGACGACGATCCTCCGACCTCGTTCGCGGCGGACGAGGAAACGGCCGAGCAGGAGGTGGCCGTCGCGGTCCAGGTGGCGATCAACCGCCTGCCGCCGCGGTGCCGCGAGATCTTCCTCCTGAGCCGGGATGGCGGGCTGACCTACGCCGAGATCGCGCGGTCCCTGGAGATTTCGGTGAAGACGGTGGAGACGCAGATGGGGCGGGCCCTGAAGTCGCTGCGGGCGTCGCTCAGGCACTTCCGGGAGTGACGTGACTGTCAGGGATCGTCATGCGGCGCCGTGTCTCGGAAGCGTGGGAACGGGGAGGTTGGGAGAGCGACGGGGCCGGTCCGCGGAAGTGGCGGCTGGCCCCGTTGCCAGCCTGCCCACGACGAGCCGTTGGAGGAGTACATGACGAGGTATCGATGGACAATCCTGGCGGTGCTGTTCCTCGCCGGCCTTTCGGCCTGCGTGGACTCGCCCAGCGAGCCGCTCGCGGCCGTGGAGAACAATCCACTGGCGACGAGCCTGGACGCGCTGGCGGACGACCAGATGACTGCCAACGACGTCGAGCGGAGCGAGGACCTGCGCTGGGCCGCCCTGGCGCTGCGGGCCGGGGTGACGCCCTCGGTCCTGCAGGTGACCAACAACGGCAAGGCCGAGGTCTACGATGCCTTCGTGCATGGCGTGACCTGGGTATCGCTGACGCAGTCGCTGCGGCCGCCGTCGCACCGGACCCTCGTGGCATGGCGCCGCACCGCGGACGTCCTCCAGGTGCTGCTGGTCGGGATGTCGATGGACTCGGCGACCGTGATGCACCCGCTGTCGATGCGTCCGGCGGCGCCGGGTGACCTGTCGCAGTCGCCGGTGGCCGGCGCGGCGGCGGCGTACTTCGAGCGCGGCACGAGCAACTCGTCGTGGCTGGGGGTTGGCGGGTTCGCCCGGGTGGCCGAGCACCCGCATCCGGCGACGTGCCAGGCGCCTAACGATGTCGACCGCCCGTCCGGCGTGACCTGCCAGCTGACCCGGTACGGCGTCGCGCTCAACGTGCTGTTCGCGCGGACCCGCCATCGCGACTCGCGCGAACTCGAGCAGAACGCGATCACCCGCCGTGTGGTCGTGCCCAACCAGGTGGTAGACGGGGTGAAGCTGCTGTTCGACTGCGCGTCGCCGGCGAGCCGGGGGTGTTGAGTGGGAGAGTTGAGAGTTGAGAGTTGAGAGTTGAGAGAGGGAGCGTGAGAGTCACATTACATCCCGCTCCCTCTC
>JAUQWM010000022.1 GCA_030835125.1 Gemmatimonadaceae bacterium
CAATACCCATAACTTAACGTCCGATGCTCTCGATACGGTTCCATCGTGCCTCGAGTCGGATGGATCAAGCCGCGAAGTGACCAGCGTCTTTCCGATCACATTTCGATCGGTGTTCTGAGCCGCACCTATCCGCCCGAGCTCGTCGACCGGGTGGTGGCCGAGTGCGGGCGGGCCGAGCGGCGAACGAGGTTACTGCCGGCCCGGGTGATGGTCTATTACGCGATGGCGCTGGCGCTGTTTAGCTCGAGTTCCTACGAGGAGGTGATGCGGAACCTGGTTGAGGGGCTTGACTGGTCGAGCGGCTGGCGGCGGCCCTGGACGGTGCCAAGTCAGGTGGCGATCACCAAGGCGCGGGCGCGGCTGGGCTCGGAGCCGGTGCGGGCGCTTTATGAGCGCGTTGCCTGCCCGCTTGCCACAAAGGGTGCCCCGGGCGCCTTCTGCGGTGATCTGCGGCTGATGGCGATCGACGGCACGACGCTCGATCTTGCCGACACTTTCGCCAACGAGGCCGAGTTCGGTCGCCCGGGCTCGGCCCGCGGCGAGGGTCGTGCCGCCTTCCCTCAGCTGCGCGCGGTCGGTCTGGCGGAGTGCGGCACCCACGCGATCGTCGACTGTCGGCTGGGGCCGATCAAGGCCGGTGAGGGCACCCTCGCCTCGACGCTGTGGGAATCGCTGGAGCCCGGCATGCTGCTGCTCGCCGATCGCGGCTTTTGGAGTTTCAAGGCCTGGCAGGCGGCGCGCTCAAGCGGCGCCGAGCTGCTTTGGCGCGTCCGCAAGAACCTGATCCTGGCGGTCGATGAGGTCCTTTGCGACGGCTCCTATCGCTCGCGGATCTACGACTCGGCCGACCGGAGGCGGACCGAGCCGATCGAGGTGCGCGTCGTCGAGTACGAGCTCACCGACCCGGCGTTTCGGGGTGAGCGCCACCGGCTTGTCACCACGGTGCTCGATCCCGAATGCGTCTGCGCCGAAGAGCTCGCGGCCACCTACCCGCAACGCTGGGAGTTCGAGACCGCCCTCGACGAGCTCAAAACCCATCAGCGCGGCCCGCGCCCCGTGCTGCGCTCAAAGACGCCCGAGGGCGTCTACCAGGAGGTCTGGGGACACCTGCTCCTCCACTACGCGATCCGCTCGCTCATGTGTGAGGTGGCGCTCGATGCCGAGCTCGACCCCGACCGATTGTCGTTTACGCGCGCCCTGCGCGTGGTCCGCCGCACGACCCGGGCCGGCCCGGGCTTTTCCCCCCACCGCGCTTGAGCGGGCCCGGCGCGCGGCCGTCCAGGAGATCCTCTTCCAGCCACTTCCGAAGCGACGGCTGCGCTCGAACCCGCGCGTGGTCAAACGCAAGATGTCCGGGTTCGCTCTCAAGCGATCCGCCCACAACCGATGGCCGCAGCCCACACGCGAGCCGAGGGAGACGATCGAGATTCGGGCACCAGCAGCAGCTTAAGTTATGGGTATTG
>JAUQWM010000023.1 GCA_030835125.1 Gemmatimonadaceae bacterium
CCGCACATCGGCGGGGCGGCGCAGCAGGTGATCATGAAGATCATCACCGAGCCGGCGCAGCCGGTGACCGCGCTGCGGAAGACGGTGCCACCGAACGTGGCGGCGGCCGTCGCGAAGGCGCTCGAGAAGCTGCCCGCCGACCGGTTCGTGTCGGCCGCGGAGTTTGCCCGTGCGCTCGGCGACGCGAGCTTCCAGAGGGCAGGCGGACCGGAAACCACCAGGGCGGCAGCCACACGTCGGATCCTTCCATGGAAGCTCGCCGCGACAAGCGTGGTCCTGCTGGGCGCCGGGACGGTGCTTGGCAGCCTGCTCTCGAGGACTGAAACGCCGCCGCGGCAGGTGGTGCGGTTCACCGTCCCAATCCCACCCTCGCTGCAACTCCCGGGCAATCCCAGCTGGGACGCACCCTTTGCGCTCTCGCAGGACGGAAGCCGCCTCGCCTACCTCGCGTCGGATTCGGCAGTCACTTCATACCGTGTCCGCGTTCGGCACCTGGACCAGTTCACCTCCATGGTCCTTCCGGGGACGGAAGACGCCGTCAATCCCTTCTTTTCACCGGATGGGAAGTGGATCGGGTTTGTCGGGCGCGGCAACGTGCTCCGGAAGGTGGCGGCGACCGGAGGTCCGGTCAGCCCACTCGGTCCACCGGATGCCGCCACCGGATCCGGCGCCGCGTCGTGGGGAGACGATGGATTCATCGTCTATCCTCGCCTCAATCAACTTGCGCGGATCAGCGAAGGCGGTGGCGAGGTCACGATGATCACCGATTCGGCGACCGTTGCCTATGCGGGGGCGCCGACGGTCCTGCCCGGCGGACGCTCCGTGCTGACGGTGGCCTGCGTGAAGCAGCCTGAGTCGGATTCGTGTGCCTCCGGACTCTATGTGCTCGACGTTTCGACGAGGAAGCTGACGCTGCTGATTGACCGGGCGTCGCGTGGCTGGTACCTGCCGGACGGACACCTCGTGTATGGCACGGTCGAAGGGGCGCTCTATGCCATGCGCTTCGATCCCGGGAAGCTCGCGGTCAGCGGCGCACCGGTTGCGCTGCTCGACGGCGTCGCAATCTCCCAGGGCCGGTTCGCGCGGGTCGCCCTCGCCCCGGCGACTGGCGCGATGGCGTATCTCCCCAATGTCGGCAACGAGCAGGTGGTCATCGTCAGGGTCGACCGCGATGGGCGCGAACAGGTGCTCGTCGATGCACCAGGATCGTACGCCGGCGTGCGGCTTTCTCCGAATGAGCGGCGCATCCTCCTGACGATGCCGGACGCGAGCGGCGGACTGCAGGCGTGGATCCACGACCGTGCGTCGGCAACGACCACGCAGCTGACCTTCGACGGAACGAATATCCGCCCGGCATGGTCGCCGTCAGGCGACCGTATCGCCTTCACGTCGAATCGCCGCACCAGGTTCTATCTCTGGACCATGCCGTCTGATGGTTCGGACAAGGGCGAACGTGCGGGAGAGGGACCGGAGATCAATGGGCCCACGTCGGTACACTGGACGCGCGACGGCAAATGGCTCGTGGTCGACGGGGCACCGGAGGACGGAAAGAGCCCCGGGGGCGAGGACATCTTTGCGATTCCCACAGCGGGTCAGCGGACGATGCTTCCAGTGGTGGCAACGGCAGCAAGCGAGCAGTCCGGTGAAGTGTCTCCCGACGGCAAGTGGATAGCGTACCTGTCCAATGACACCGGGCGGTACCATCTCTATGTGCAACCGTTCCTGGCGCCGGGCGGACGCACCCTGATTTCGGCGGGCGGCGCGCAGGAGCCCGCGTGGGTGTCGAATCACGAAATCGCGTACGTGAACACCGACGTCGACAGCATGGTCGTGGCCCGGCTCGAGTTCGGCCCGACGATCACGGTCAGTCGCACCACGCTCTTCGATCATCGGCCGTACCAGTCAGGCGGAATTTCCCAGCGCAGCTACGACGTCATGCGGGACGGCCGGACGTTCATCTTTGCCCGCCCCGTGAACGAGCGTCACGTCGTGGGGCCCATCGTCGTGCTCAACTGGGTCCAGGAAGTGCGTCGCCTGATGGCAGCCGCGGGAGTGAAGGAGTGACAACAGGGGTGCGGATCGCGCGACGCTCGAGGAACGCATGAACGAGGAACTCGAGACCATCGCCTTCACGGACCAGGGCGGGTCGCCAGAGGCGTCTTACCGCTCCCGCGCGGCTTTCGCTCCCTCCCTTCGGAGCAAGAGTCCCTGGAACGCCTGCACCGCGGAGCCCGCACCGGCGGACAGCGCGAAGAGCGCGGATGAAGAGCTGAGGAACCACACCGTGAAGCCGGCGGCGAGGACCAGCGTGAACAACGGCGCGGTCTTCCCCGGTTCGGCCGCCGGCGCGGCGGCAAGGCTCGCCGCTGCCATCCCACCCATGAAGAGCGTCAGCCCCAGGCTCGGCAGTGACGTGTCGCCGATCCACAGGAATCGAACCCCCGCCCCGAGTCCCTTCCGCAGCGCCGAGTAGAGCGCGGCGAAGACGGGCGCCTGCGCCAGCGCGCCGAGCAGGCCCGCGGAATCGACCTGGGACATCCCACGGTTGCGGTAGAACGCCGCCGTCTCGCGCATCTGCGCCGCCGGGTCCTTCGCATAACGACGTTGCAGGCGCTCCAGCTCCGGCTTGAGCTCCGCCATCCGCCGCTGCCGCGCGAGCGCGCGACGCGCCAGGCGCAGGGTCAGGGGGAGCAGCGCCAGCCGGATCGCCAGGGTCACCAGGATCACCGCGACGCCGATGCTGCCATTGGTGACGTGCGCAATGCCGAAGATGAGCGCGCGAAGCATTTCGATCAGGTCGGACCAGTCCATGGTTCCCCGGCGGTGAAGGCAAGCCAGCGCTTGAACGTGGACCCCCGCGGACCGGCGGCGCAAGTGGATCGCCGGCGGCCCTGGTGGCGTCGGATGGCATGGAATTCGCGCGGCCGGCACCGCATGTTGGCGCAGACTCCTTCCCATCCTCCATGCGACCCTGTGTCGGCACGCTCCTCTTCGCCCTCGGCACCCTGCTCCCGGTGGCGCCGGGCCAGGCCCAGTCGGCTCGCGTCAAGGCGTTCACCGGGCTCACGCTCATCGACGGCACGGCCCGCGCAGGAGTCGCCAACGCGGTGATCGTGGTCCGCGACGGCCGCGTCGTGGCGGCCGGTCCCGCCACGGGCGTCAGTATCCCGGCCGGCGCCGAGCGGCATGCGCTCGATGGCAAGGTGGTCATCCCTGGGCTGATCAACGCGCACGGCCATGTGAACACGCCCGCCGACCTGCAGACATACGCGGCATACGGCGTCACCACCGTGGTCAGCCTTGGCGGGGAGACCGACGCGACCTTCGCCGCGCGGGCAGCACAGGATACCCCTGCGCTCGATCGCGCGCGCGTGTACGTCGCCGGTCCGGTGCTCACACCGGCAACGCCTGACGAGGCCCGCGCCATGGTCGCCGGGGTCGCGGCGCAGCACGTGGATTGGGTCAAGATCCGCATCGACGACAATCTCGGCACCACCGCAAAGATGCCGCCCGAGGTGTATCGCGCGGTCATCGATGAATCGCACAGGCGAAACCTCAGGGTCGCTGTCCACCTGTTCTACCTGGATGACGCGAAGTCCCTGCTGCAGGCCGGCGCGGACTTCATCGCGCACAGCGTGCGCGACCGGGAGGTGGACGCGGTGTTCATGGACGCGCTCAAGGCGTCCGGTCGCTGCTATTCTCCGACCCTGATGCGCGAAGTCTCGACCTTCGTCTATGAGTCCACGCCCTCGTTCTTCTCCGACCCCGCGTTCCTTGCGCACGCCAACAAGGAGTGGGTGGCGTCGTTGCGCGAGCCGGCGCGGCAGGAAGCCACGCGCACGAACGTGGCGGCCCAGCGGTACAAGGCAGCGCTGCCGGTCGCCATTCGAAACCTCAAGCGCCTGTTCGATGCCGGCGTCCCGATCGCGATGGGCACCGACACGGGACCGACGGGCCGCTTTCAAGGCTGGTTCGAGTTGATGGAACTCGAGATGATGGTGCAGGCCGGGTTCACGCCCGCGCAGGTGATCGCGTCGGCCACGTCGGTCGCGGCGCGATGCATGGGACTCGATCGCGACCTGGGGAGCATCGCCAGCGGGAAGTGGGCGGACTTCATCGTCCTCGACGCCAATCCGCTGGCCGACATCGCCAACGTGAAGCGCATCTCGTCGGTGTGGATCGCCGGGAACCGGGTGGGCGCCGGGCGCTGACCGTCCCTCTGTCGTGATCGCTGCGGGTGCGACCAGATGCCTGACGTGGACTAGACCGCCTCGGCACGCTGGAGACGCTGATAGAGCTCCGCCGATTCGCGCGCTGGCGCGGAGCCTTCCCGCCGCAGGACCGCCTCGAGCCGGCGGAACTCCCGCAACGCGCCATCGCGGTCCCCTCCCCGCGCCCGTGCCATCATCAGGGTGCGGTATCCCCCCTCGCTCAACGGGTCCTTCGCCACGAGTTGCTCCGCCGCCGCGATGGCCTCGTCATGGCGACCCGCCGACAGCAGCGCGGCGCCTGACGCGGCGAGCGCGTCGGCATGCAACCGCGCCAGCCGGTCCCGCACCTCGAAGTGCCAGTCGCCGACCGGCTCCCCGTCGAGGAAGTCGCCACGGTAGAGTGACAGGGCGTCGCGAACCGCGTCGACCGGGAAGGCGCCGCGGCGTGCCGCGCGCATGGCCTTCGTCACCGCATCCTCGAAGTCGCGCGCGTCGAACCTGACCGCTCCCTGGACATCGAGGCGGTACCGATCCCGCTCGAACCGCACCCACTCCGCGTGATGGAGCGCGCGACGGAGGTGGTGCAGGGCCACGTGGAAGTTGTTCCGGACCTGCGCCGACGAGGCCTCGGGCCACAGCGCCGCCCCGACCTGCTCCCGGGTCCGCCCGTCCTCGTGCACCAGCAGGAAGAGCAACAGCTCCCGGGTCTTGGCGTAGCCCCAGTTCCGCTCAGACAGCGGTGTGCCGTCGACTGCCACCTCGAGGGCGCCGAGTGCACGCACCGCGACTGCGGGGGCCGGGGTCGTGCTCCGGGGCACGGCCCGCCTCGCGAGTTCCGGGATTTCGTACTCCGCCGTGTCGGTGGACCGGTCGGGCGTCGTGGGTGCGCCGAGCCGCTCCCCAACCGCGAGCGCGAGGTCGATGGCCGCGTCGCGGTCCATCGCGCGACCCGCGGCATGCAGACGCTCGAACTCCGCGACTCCGAGGGAGGCGCGTGCGGCATCCATGAACGGCGCGTGCTGCTCCCGATCCACGCTCCACATCAGCGCGCCCATCGCGTCACGAATCGCCTGCGCGGCGCCGTACAGCCGGGCCGCGTCGGCGGGTTCGTCACCGACCACCGCGCACGAGCCCATGAGTTCCAGCCCGCGCGAGATGAAGAGCAGCAGCGGGTCGCGCCGCATGGTCACGAGAGCGTCGCGCAGGAGCGCCCTCGCGCGCGGCCAGTCGCCCGACCGCGCCACGATCGTGGCCAGTTGCTGCAGGGCGATGGCCAGCTCGCGGTCCAGGCCGAACACCCGCGCCACGCGCACTCCTTCCTCACTTGCCTCGATGGCGCCAGCGAGGTCTCCCCTGGCCATGAGCGCCACGCCATGCAGCAGGTAGTTGAGGCGCAGGGAATAGAGGTCGTTGTGCTCACGCATCCACGTTCTGGCGCGCAGGAGCACCGCCTCGGTCGCAGGGTCCGCCGTCTGGTTGAGCGCCATCGCCAGGAAATTCCTCACGTCGGCCAGGAGGACCTGGTCGTCCACCCGGTCAGCGATGACTTCCGCTTCCTCGAGGAGCGCGCGTGCCTCGGCACTGTGCGCCTGCAGGGCCGCCAGGCTTCCGGCCGAGAAGAGCAGCGCCGCCCGGTCGTGCGTTGGCGCCTGGGCCACCGGGAGCGCCAGTGCGTCGCGAAGCCGCTGGCGCGCCTCGGGCCACTGCCCGGTCGAGAACCAGAACCAGTGCAGGAGGCCGACGATCCTCACGTGCGTCTGTGGATCGCCTTCACGACTCCACGCGAGGGCATACCGGAGGTTGTCGAGTTCCGGGAGCAGGCGTGCCAGCCAGGCCGGCCGCTGCGTGGTGCGGAAGTGCGGTGCTGCTTCGCTCGCGAGCGCGCCGAACAGTTCGGCGTGCAACCTCGCCCGCGACTCGACCTCGCCGCACTCGGCGAGTCGCTCGCTCGCGTACTCGCGAACGGTCTCGAGCAGCCGGTAGCGCGCCAGCCCTGACGACTCGATGACATCCACGAGCGACTGGTCGACGAGGGCCGAGAGGATGTCGAGCACGTCGTCGGCCGCCACCGGGTCACCGGCGCACACGAATTCCGCCGCCTCGAGCGTGAAGCTCCCGCGGAACGCCGCCAGGCGGGCGAAGACGCGACGTTCCTGCGCCTCGAGCAGGCCATAGCTCCAGTCCATGGCCGCGCGCAGCGTCTGGTGGCGCGGCAAGGCGGCCCGATTCCCGGTCGACAGCAGGCGGAACCGGTCGTCGAGGCGGGCCGCGATCTGCTCCGGGGTCAGGACACGGAGCCGCGCCGCCGCCAGTTCGAGGGCCAGCGGCAGGCCGTCCAGCCGGGCGCAGACCTGTTCCACCGCCTGGCGATTCGCACTCGTCAGGCGGAACGCCGGTTGCACCGCGCGGGCCGATTGCACGAACAGCTGCACCGCTTCCGACGCGTTCGCGGCGTCGCCTCCGCTCGCCCGTTGCGACAGCGGGGGCACGAGCCATGCCGTTTCGCCGGCGACGCCCAGCGCCGACCGGCTGGTCACCACGATCCGGAGCGCCGGAGCACCGCGGAGGAGGCCGTCGACGAACGCCGCGCACGCGTCGACGAGGTGTTCGGCGTTGTCGAGGACAAGGAGGAACCGTCGGTCACCCAGCAGCGAGACCAGCCGCTCGAGCGCCGGGACGTCGGCCTCGTCGCGGAGACCCATCGCCGCAAGCACCGCATCGCCCACCAGTGCCGGATCCAGCACCGGGGCGAGTTCGACCCAGGCACCCGCCAGCCCGGAGGCCGCGACTTCGCGTGTCACGGCCTCGAGCGCGAGACGCGTCTTGCCACTGCCCCCAGCGCCAGTGAGCGTGAGCAGTCGCGTGGAGGCGAGGGCCGCGCGGATGGCGGCGATCTCATGGTCCCGGCCGATGAAGGCCGTGAGGGGTGCAGGCGCTCCACGGAGCAGTGCAGAAGCCTGTTCCGTGGCTTGTCCTGATGGCGTGGAGGAGATCGCGTCCGGGGCGGTCATCGCGCGCTTGAAGTTGCTGCCTGTTCGCCTGAATTCACCGCGCGGCACCCCCGTCCCACGGGGTGCAGGCCGGACGGCGAACGGAAAGCTGGGACTGGTCATCCGCCAGTCAATCCTCGTCCGCGCGGTCATGGGCGATCGAGTGCCGCCGCAATCCCGATCAGCGAGCGCGTGATTTCGGCCGTGGTATCCTCCGGCTCCTGGCCGCCTTCCTGGAGGACCACCACGGCGCGTACCCGTTCGGGCGCGGCGGCCGAATACGCCAGCGATGCATCGCCAAACCTGGCATCAGCCACGATCCAGGCCTGCGTGATGCCGAGCGCATCGAGGAATCCGTCGATCCAACCCGGGAAATCGGCGCGACGGGAATCGTGGGCAGTGGCGCCATCCGTGTCGTTCCCCTCGGGCGCTGCGGGAACCGGCGCAAGGACATGGAAGTGGCGCGGCACGGCGGAAAGCACCGTGGCGAGCCATGACGGCGCCCTCGACAGCAGGATCACGGCAGGGCCGCGGCCCGCGGCGAGATACGGAGTGCGGAGGCCGCCGGCCACCACGCTGGCGTGGACGACGTCCCCGGGAATGACGTGCGACATGGAGTCTTCCTGGCTTCGTAATGACGGCCGAATGGTCGCGCCCCGTGCTTAAGCCCCGCTTAATGGCGCCGCCTGCCCGCGGCCCCGGACCGCGCTAAGCGTCAGCTAAGCAGTCCCTGGCAGAATCCCCCGCGTCGGACCGCACACGAACCACGGGAGAAGCCAGCATATGCCATACATCGCTCGAATGTCCTCGATTCCACGGCCGTCGCTCGACGGCCTGCGCACGGTGTTGTTCCCGCTGTTGCTGTCGCTGCTCGTCGCGTGCAGCGACGGGAGTACCGGCCCGGACTCAGGGCCCGTTGTCGACCGCGTTGTCGTCGAGCCGGCGCAGCACGCGCTCGTCGTCGGCGACCAGAAGGCCTACACCGTCCGCGTCCTCGATGCCGCGGGCGACGAGATCGAGGGGCGCGCGATCGCCTGGTCCTCGACGTCGCCGCACGTGGCCACGGTGTCGAACGGCGGCGTCGTGACTGCCCTCGCGGTGGGCGCCACGTCCATCCGCGCGGTGGTCGACGGGAAGTCCGCCTCGGGCATCCTGGACGTGTCGCTGGCGCCGGTGGCCAGCGTGCAGGTCGAGCCCGCGGTGCTGACCCTCGTCGAGGGGAGCCAGCGCCTGCTCGGCGCGGTCGCCCGGGACGCCGCGGGGCGCCTGCTGAACGAACGCACCGCGACATGGACCACGACCGATGCGTCGGTGGCGACGGTGTCCGCCGCGGGCACCCTCACCGCGCACTCGTCAGGCACCGCCACCATCCGGGCCACGATCGAGGGCGTGACCGCCGAATCGTTCGTGACCGTCGCCCTGGCGGTGGTCGACCAGGTGGAGCTGTCGCAGACCGACCTGTCGATCGAGGAAGGCGAGGCCGGCACGATCATCGCCGTCGCCAGGGATGCGGCGGGTCGCGTCGTCGACGGGCGCACGATCACCTGGGAGAGCAGCGATCCAGCGATCGTCGAGGTGGACGCCGGCGGACGCCTGCTCGGCAGGCAGAACGGTCGCGCGTACGTGACCGCCAGTGTGCAGGGGCGCAGCGCCACCGCCACCGTGAACGTGAGACTCGCGGCCGTGGCGTGGATCGGGATCACCCCGACCCCGGTGGTCCTCGAGATCGGCGAGACGCGCCAGCTCCAGGCCATCCTCAAGGATGCCCGGGGTGCCGTCCTGCATGGGCGCACCGTCCAGTGGTCCGTCGATGGTCCGGCGGCCGCGGTCAATCCCGCTGGAATCGTGACCGGGAAGCAGAACGGCTACGTCACGATCTTCGCGAGGAGCGGTGGCATGACCGGGGCGATCGCGGGGACGATCACCGAAGCCGGATCGTACGAGTTCGACCTCGTCTACTATCGCATGACCAATACCGGGCAGTCGGAGCTGTTCACGCTTCCCCTCGGCGCCGGTGCGGCGCCCGTCAAGCTGAATGCCGGGAACGTCTCGCGGTCGCCGTCGCCCTCGCCGGACGGGTCACGCATCGCCTTCGCCGTGTCGATGGACGTGCTGGGCAGCGGCGAGCGCATCGACGACATCTTCGCCGTCGATCGCAACGGGCTCAACATGCGCCGCCTGACCACCGCCGCCGGCGCGGACGACCAGCCGGCGTGGTCGCCGGCGGGGGGACGCATCGCCTATCACCACTGGGAGTGGGAGACGGCGGGCCGCTCCGACATCTGGATCATGAACGCCGATGGCAGCGGCCAGGAAAACCTCACCGGCGACATGCCGGCAACCGGACAGCGCTCCTCGCCGGCCTGGACGCGCGACGGGTCGCGGATCGCGTTCGCCCAGTACGACAACACCGGGAGCGGGACGGTCGCGTCGATCTGGACGATGCGCGCCGACGGCTCCGACAAGCGGCAGGTCACCAGCACGTTGTCCGGATTCGACGCCCTGCCGACGTGGAACCCGGACGGCATTCACATCGCCTTCATGCGCCACTACGCCAGCGACACCGACATCACGGTGGTCAACACGATCACGGGTGCGCTCCAGCGCCTGATCCTGCCGGGCCGCCAGTCGGATCCCGCCTGGTCGCCCGACGGCTCCCTGATCGCGTTCATGCAGCCGGACGGACCCGTGAACAACCTCTATACCATGCAGCCTAACGGGAGTCGCGTGCGACTCCGGACCCTCGATCCTGCCTGGGGCGGCGGACTCGGCCCCGCGTGGATCAACCGGCAATAGCAGGAGCCCTGATCATGCCAACCAACAGGACCATTCAGGCGCTCGCCCCGGCCGCGCTGCTCGTGACGCTGGCGGCGTGCGCATCGGCCGGCGCGACCTTCCACAGCGGCGTTGGCGACACGTACCTCGAGCGCCCGCCATACTCGGCGGGTGCGTCCATGGCGGTGGTGGGCGCCGACGGTGGACGTATCGGGCACGTGCCGATCGCCTTCCAGCGCGGGGCGGCGCAGGAACCGATGTTCGACCCACGCCATGGGCGCGGCACACCCATCGACTCACTGCTCGATGAAATGAATGCCTGGCTCGACGGTCTCGGGGCCTCCACCACCCTCGTGGCCGCCACCGACCCCACGCTATCCCGCGTCGAGCGGCGGATCCCGCCCGATGTACGGTTTGGCTGCATCACGGAATCCGGCGCGCCGGGGAACGACTGCGCCGAGCGCGGCGACAGTGCACTCGGTCGCGGGCCACAGCGCATGCTGCTCGCCGTTGGACGCCCTTCCGCGGCCTGGACGGCATGGATCGGTGACGCGATGCGAGCGTCACAGGTCGATCGCGCGCTCGTGATCACGCTGGAGGTGGGCAACTACCTCATGAAGCAGGAAGGACTGTCTGGATCGAAGTTCGTCGAACTCGGGACCGGAAATCGCGCGCGACTGCCCTGGCTGACGTCGCTGGAGACCCCGGTGAGCGTGCTGCAGCTGACGGCCGCGCTGGTGGATGGTGCGGGCAAGGCCGTTCGGATTGGTGCCGAGGGGTTCTACGCACTGCGCACCCGCCTGGTCGTGAGCGCGATCGGCGGCCAGGAACTGCTGGGCGATGGCGACGTGCGGAGCGCGGGATCGTCGCGTCGCGACGACTTGCCCGGTGCACCACTCGCCTGGCAGGTGGCGCTCCGCGAACTGGTCGGGCGGGTCACGGGCCGCGAGGTCGCCACGACGGCCGGCGCCGCGCGGTAATCCGTCCGGGCAGCGATCGACCGGCGCTCATGGTGCCGGTCGATTCGCGCTGGCATAATCCGCCATGCGCATTCACCTCGTTGACGGCACCTATGAGCTGTTTCGCTCCTACTTCGGCGCCCCGAAGGTCCTGCACGACGGTCGGGAAGTCGGGGCGACGCGCGGCATCATGCGGTCCCTGCTCTCGCTGCTTCGCGAGGACGGCGTCACCCACGTCGGGATCGCCTTCGATACGGTGATCGAGTCGTTTCGCAATGACCTGTTCGCCGGCTACAAGACCGGCGAGGGTGTGCCGGAGGACCTGATGTCGCAGTTCCCGCTCGCCGAACGGGCCGCCGAGGCGCTGGGGGTGACCGTGTGGCGGATGGTGGAGTTCGAGTGCGATGACGCGCTCGCGACCTTTGCCGCGCGCGCTGCAGAAGATCCCGCGGTGGAGCAGGTCGTCATCTGCTCTCCGGACAAGGACCTCACGCAGTGCGTGCGCGGTTCGCGCGTGGTCTGCTACGATCGCATGCGCCGCCGGATGCTCGATGAAGCCGGTGTCGTGGAGAAGTTCGGTATCCCGCCGGCTTCCATTCCCGACTGGCTGGCACTCGTCGGCGATGATGCCGACGGGATCCCGGGCGTTCCGCGCTGGGGCGCGCGTTCGGCCTCCGTTGTCCTGGCCTGCTACGGACATGTCGACGCCATCCCGGACGAGGCCTCGAAATGGAAGGTCGCTGTGCGTGGTGCCCCGGCGCTCGCCGAAAGCCTGCGCCATCACCGGATCGAGGTCGGTCTCTACCGGACGCTGGCGACCCTGCGCACCGATGTCCCGCTCACCGAGGCCGTCGGCGACCTCCGCTGGCACGGTGCGGTGGGGCCGCTGATGGAGGCGGTCTGCCGTGAGACCGGTGACGATGAGCTCGTCGGGCGCGTGGACCGATGGCGTTGAACCGCGCGCGGTGTTGATTGTACCACTGACACCGCACGGGCCGGAGGGATCGTATGCGTTGGCAGGATCTCAAGCGCAGCAGCAACGTCCAGGACCGCCGCGGCATGCGAGGCGGCCTTCCCGTCACGGGCGGGCTCGGACTCGTCGTCGTCCTCATCGTTGCACTGGTCACCGGGGTGAACCCGCTCACCCTGCTCGAGGGCGGTGGCACGGCACCGGGCACGGAGGTGGCGGGCCCACCGGGAGAGGATCCCATGCGCGACTTCATCTCGGCGGTGCTCGGCAGCACCGAGGAGACCTGGGGATCGCTCTTCTCGGCTTCGGGGCAGGCGTATCGCGAACCGGCGCTCGTGATCTTCAGCGGTGCGACGCAGTCCGGCTGCGGCGTCGGCCAGTCGGCGATGGGGCCGTTCTACTGCCCGAACGACCAGACGGTGTACATCGACCTTTCCTTCTATGACGACCTCCGGAGCCGCTTCCAGGCGCCCGGAGACTTCGCCCAGGCCTATGTGATCGCGCACGAGGTGGGTCACCACGTGCAGAACCTGCTGGGCACGATGGACCAGGTTCACCAGGCGCGGGGCTCGCAGGACGAGGTGGCGGCGAACGCGATGTCCGTGCGACTCGAACTCCAGGCCGACTGCTACGCGGGGCTGTGGGCGCACCACGCCGAGCGCGCGCGGGCGATCCTGGAATCGGGCGACGTCGAGGAGGCACTGGGCGCCGCGAGCGCGATCGGTGACGACCGGATCCAGCGACAGACGCAGGGGACCATCGTCCCCGAGAGCTTCACCCACGGCACGTCGGCGCAACGGGTGGAGTGGTTCCGCCGTGGGCTGCAGCAGGGCACCACCAGCGCCTGCAATACGTTCGACCGGTAGCTGGGCGGGATAGATCCCCTGGGACGGACGGCCTGAACCGATTGCCGCCCACCCGGCGCCGGGGCATACTCAAGCGTCGAGCAGTATCCGCAACTCTCTGATGAATGGAGTCTATCACCATGAAAGCGGTCTCCCGCGCGCTCATTGCGCTCACCATGCTGGCGGTCCTGGTCGTGCCCGCCGCCGCGCAGAACGCGCCGAAGCTGGACCTCACCGGCAGTTGGGCCTTCACGGTGGTCTATGAAGGCGGATCGGGTTCACCGACCGTCACGCTGACCCAGAAAGGCGACTCGCTGACCGGACGCTACAGCTCCCAGGTCTTTGGTGAACTCGAGGTCAAGGGGAGCATCAAGGGCGCGGAATTCTCGTTTGGCTTCACGACGGCCGCCGGTGGCGACTCGTTCTCCATGACGTTCACGGGCACGCAGGAGAATGCCGATGCGCTGAAGGGCTCGGTGAGCATGGGTGAGATGGGGTCCGGCACCTTCACGGCGAAGCGAAACAAGAGCCCGTAAGCCGGCAGCGGCGAGCGCGGGATCCCGAACACTGGCATGGTCGTGTCCGGGGTCCCTCAGAGGTTGCGAGCCGCCTCCCTCGCGCACTCGGCCAGCACGGCGGCACCGACGAAGATGCTCGCCTCGGCCGCGACGAACCCCGGACTGTGTGCCGGCGCCGGTGATCCGCCGGGCTCCCGTGCGCCGATGCGCAGGAAGCAGCCGGGGATGTGTTCCATGTAGCAGGCGAAGTCCTCGCCGCCCATGTTCGTCACACCGAACGGCACTACGCTCCCGGTGCCCAGCACCCGCTCGGCGGCCGCACGGGCCCAGCGCGCCTCACGGGCGGGATTGACGATCGGCGGCGGGCCACGCTCGATCGTCACCAGCGCGGACGCCCCGTGCGCTGCCGCGACCGCCGTGGCGACGGCCCCGACCTCGTCGTGCAGCAGGCGGCGCACGTCGGGGTGCATCGCCCGCAGCGTGCCGGAGAGGTCCACCCGTTCCGGGATCACGTTAGGCGCACTGCCACCGTGGATCGAACCGACGGAGACCACCGCGGCCGCGCCGGGATCCAGCCGCCGCGAGACGATGGTCTGCAGCGCCAGCACGATCGCCGATGCCGCCACGACGGGGTCCACCCCCTCGTGCGGGCGGGCCCCGTGCGCCCCCTTCCCCTGGACGACGATCGAGAATGCGTCGGCCGACGCCGCCAGCGGCCCGGCCTCGGCCACGACCTGCCCCACCGGGAAGCGCCGGTCCACGTGACCGCCGAAGATCGCCGAGACGCCATCCAGGGCGCCGCTCGCCAGGATCGCCGCCGCCCCCGCGCCCACTTCCTCCGCGGGCTGGAGCACGATCACGACGTCGCCTCGCGCCGGCGCGCGCACCAGCAGCATCGCCGCACCCACCGCCCAGGTCGCGTGCACGTCGTGGCCGCACGCGTGCATGACCCCGTCGACCTCCGACGCGAAGGGAAGGCCCGTCGCCTCCTGGATCGGCAGCGCGTCGATGTCGCCGCGGACGGCGACCACCGGCGCCGCCGGGTCCGTCCCGCGCACCCGGGCCACGACGCCGGTTCCCGCGACACGCCGGACCTCGGAGAGCCCGAGCTCGCCTAGCGCCTCCTCGAGCCGCGCGGCGGTGCGCTCCTCCTTCCAGGAGAGCTCCGGGTGCCGGTGGAGGGCGCGTCGGAGGCTGACGAGCCGCTCACGCTCGTCGTCCGTGAAGTGCCGCTCTGCCGAGTCCGGGGACATGAGGGCGAGTTGAGAGTTGAGAGTTGAGAGTTGAGAGATGGGTGAATCGCGAATCACGAGTCACCAATCACGAGTCACGAGTCACGAACACCGGTGTTTCCGCACGGTGAGCGCCTCCACCCGTTCCACGTCCACCTCGACTCCCAATCCTGCGGTCTTCGGCACCATGATCGTTCCGTGATCGGTCATCGTCCATTCCGGCGTGACGATGTCGCGCTCCCAGTAGCGCGCGCTGGGTGAGACGTCACCCGGCTTCACGAAACCGGGGAGCGAGGCCAGCGCGACGTTATAAGCCCGGCCGATTCCGCTCTCGAGCATGCCGCCACACCAGACCGGGATGCCGTTCGACGCGCAGAAGTCGTGGATGGCCACTGAGGCCGCCAGTCCGCCGACGCGGCCCGGCTTGATGTTCACGATCCGCCCGCTCCCCAGCGCCACCATGTCCTGCGCCCGCTCGAGCGAGGTGATCGACTCGTCGAGGCAGATCGGCGTCCGTAGCCGGCGCTGGAGCTCGGCATGCCTGACGAGGTCGTCCCACGCCAGCGGCTGCTCGATCATCATCAGCCCCAGGTCGTCGAGCGCCGCCAGCGACTCGGCGTTGTCGAGCGTGTAGGCATTGTTGGCGTCGGCCATCAGGGGCGCGTCCGGGCCGGCCGCGGTGCGGGCGGCCCGGACGTACTCCACGTCCGCTCCCGGCTGGATCTTGATCTTCACCTTGCGATACCCGCCCGCCAGCGCGGCCATCACCCGGGTGACCAGCGCCTCCGGCGAGGACTGGATGCCGAGCGAGATCCCGACCTCGATCTCACGTCGCGTCCCGCCCAGCAATTGCGATAGCGGGAGGCCCAGCATCGTCGCCTCGAGGCCCCACATCCCCATCTCCACCGCGGCCTTCGCCATCAGGTGGCCACGGATGTCCTGCTCCAGGTGCGGCAGGACGGCCGGTGCCTCGATCTCATGGCCGAGAACCCGCGGCGCCAGCCACTCGGTGATCGCGTGCCAGGCGGTATCGATCGTCTCCGGCGAGTAGTTGGGCGTCTCGCCCGCCACGCATTCGCTCCAGGCCACCGCCCCGGACACGTCCCGCAATTCGAGCAGCGCGATCCGCCGCTCGGACACCACGCCTGACGAGATCCGGAATGGTTCCTTGAGCGGGAGCCGGATCTCGCGCAGGGTGATCGTTTCGAGTCGGATCATGCGCTTGCTGGTCCGCGGGGTTCGAGTCGGTAGAACGGCAGGCCGCCGGAGGGCCGGGTGAACGCCGTCACAACGTAGCCCGCGGAGAGCCACGCCGTCATGACCTCGCGGATGGCGAGCCGCCAGCGCATCGCGAACGTCCGCCCGAGCGACTGAATGGCGCCGAGGTCCGTCGGAACCTGGACGCCGATCGCCGGCGGGCGTTGCCCGAAGGCAGGGAGGAGTGCCGTCGTTGGCAGGCCATCGACGCCGAGCGGATTCGCCAGGGGACCCTCACCACGGTCGGCGGGCCTCGAATCCGGCCTCGCAACGTCGGTCAGCTTCCACAGAACCACGAACCGGTCGGTCGGGAGTGACCCGTGCAGCGTGCTTCCCGTGTTCGACCCGTACATGTCGACCACGTACTCGACCGGCACGGCCCCGAGGCGGTTGATGTTGAAGTGCGCATTGCCCGCCTGGAGCGGGTCGAAGGTCCAGAGCATCGAACGCACCCCGAGGGCAACCACCTTGTCGCGCTGGAAGGCCTTGAGTTGCTCGCCGATCCCCTGGCCACGCAGCACATGCTTTACCGCGAGCATGTCCGACCAGTGCACGAGTTCCCCGTCGCGAACGCCTGTGAGCCCGAAGACGAAGCCGACCATTTCATCATTGTCATTGAACGCACCGGCGGCGACCCCGCCGATCTTCTGCGTGACTCGCAGGATGGCCGTGGGCACACGTTCCGAGAACCCGGCGCCCCAGGTCTCCTCCTGCAGGGCGACACAGGCGGCGTAGTCGTCGAGCGAACTGAGGTCGCGAATCTTCAAGGGGTCGGGAATCGGGAATCGGGAATCGGGATTCGTGACTCGTGACTCGGCAGGTCAACTGCACGCCGGCGCGAGGTGGACAGGACTGGTCGCTGCCTGCAAGATCAGGCATCTCCCGCCGCGAGGCCAGACGTTGCTCAGCCGAGTCAGGCGTCACGAGTCACGAATCACGTTGGCGGCTGTCGCGCTGATGCTCGCATGCGCCCCGGGTCCGGCCATCCGGACCGGGACCATCCCCTCCGTGCCGACTGACGTCGGTGCGCTCACCGGGCCCGCCGAGTACGACGTGGTCATCCGCAACGGTCGCGTCCTGGACGGCATGGGGAATCCATGGATCGTTGCCGATGTCGGCATCCGCGACGGAAAGTTTGCCAGGATTGGCCATGTGCTCGGCCGCGGGGAGCGCGAGATCGACGCCCGTGGCTTGTATGTCTCTCCCGGCTGGATCGACGTGATGGACCAGTCGGGCGGGGTGCTGCCGCGCAACGGGCTGGCCGAGAACAAGCTCCGGATGGGCGTGACCACAGCGATCGGCGGTGAAGGCGGATTCCCCGTGTCCGCGAGCCGGATTCCCGAGTACTTCGAGACGCTCGAGCGCCAGGGGATCAGCATCAACTTCGGCAGCTACTTCAGCCAGACGCAGGCGCGGGTGGCGGTGCTCGGCCAGTCGGCGCGCGCCCCCAGCGCCGCCGAACTGGATCGCATGCGCGCGATCATGGACACCGCCATGCGCGCCGGCGCGATGGGCATGACCACCGCGCTCATCTACCCGCCCAGCAGCTATACCACGACCGACGAGCTGGTGGAGGTCGCGAAGGCGGTGGCGAAGTACGGCGGAACGTACGCGAGCCACATCCGCGGCGAGGGCAAGGAGGTCGTGCAGTCGGTCGGCGAGGTCATCGCGATCGCCGAGCGCGCAGGCCTGGCGGGCGAGGTCTTCCACCTCAAGGCCGCCTACCAGCCCGGCTGGGGAATCCTGATGGACAGTGTCAGGCAGCTTGTGGACGCGGCGCGCGGACGTGGGGTCGACGTCGCCGCGAACATCTATGTGTACACGGCTGGCGGCACCGGACTCGAGGCGACGATTCCCTCCTGGGCGTTCGAGGGCGGCAGTGATTCCCTGCGCGCCCGGCTTCTGGACCCGGCGATCCGCGACCGGTTGAAGCGCGAACTCCAGACGGGATCACCCGGATGGTGGAACATCGTGGAGGCAGCGGGGGGCTGGAACGGCGTGGTCCTCGCCAACGCGCGCAACCCGCAGAACGCGAAGTACAACGGCATGCGGATCCCGGACATCGCGAAGGCGATGGGGAAGGGCGAGGCCGACGCCGCCTGGGACCTGGTGCTCGCGGGCCAGGGCCGCGTGATGGCGATCTACCACATGATGAGCGAGCAGGACGTCGAGACCGCCCTGCGGTTTCCGTGGACCAGCATCGGCTCCGATGCCGGCGCCGCGCTCAGTGCCACCCAGGGTGACGACCTCGGCCTCCCGCATCCTCGCGCGTATGGCAACCACGTGCGCGTCATCAGTCGTTATGTGAAGGACCGCAAGGTCATCACCCTCGAGGAAGGGGTGCGGAAGATGACCTCATGGCCCGCGACCAGGATGCGCCTCGCGAACCGCGGGTCGATCAAGGAGGGACACTGGGCCGACGTGGTGATCTTCGATCTCGCCACACTGGACGATCGTGCGACGTATGAACAGCCGACCCTCTATCCGACCGGAATCGAGTACGTGCTGGTGAACGGCGCGATAACGATCGAGCACGGCAAACACACCGGCGCGAAGGCGGGGAAGGTGCTGTATGGACCGGGGAAGCCGTAAGTTCGTGAATCGTGAATCGTGAATCGTGAATCGACACTTCCGATGAGACTCCTCTCTGTCGCTCTCGTGGCGGGCTTGCTGGCAATGACTGCCTGCCAGCGCTCGGCTGATCGCCCACCGAATGTGGTCGTCATCCTCGTCGACGACCTGCGCTGGGATGACATCGGCGTCGCCGGCCACCCGTTCGTCGAGACACCCGCCATCGATCGCCTCGCCCGCGAGGGCGCGCGCTTCCTGAATGCGTTCGCCAGCACCCCGCTCTGCAGCCCGAGCCGCGCCGCCATCCTCACCGGACAGCACGTCCACACCAACGGGATCATCGACAACACCGCGCGCGACTCGGCCAGTCACCGCCTCAGTACCTTCGCCCTCCCGCTGCAACAGGCCGGCTACCAGACCGGCTTCTTCGGCAAGTGGCACATGGGGAACGATGACTCGCGCCGACCGGGCTGGTCGCACTGGGTGGCGATGAAGGGCCAGGGCGAGGCGAACGATCCCAACCTCAATATCGACGGCGAGCGGAAGGTCGTGCCCGGATACGTCACCGATGTGCTCACGGAGCACGTCGTCCAGTTCATGGAACGCTCGCGGGGAACGCCGTTCCTGGTGTTCCTCGCGCACAAGGCGCTGCACCCCAACGTCGAGCAGCGCGACGACGGCTCGGTCGCCCCGGGGCAGGGCGGTGGGTTCGTCCCGGCCCCTCGGCACCGCGGTCGTTATGCCGATGCCGTGGTGCCCCGCCGACAGAGCGCACTGGTGGCGCCGACGGGAAAGCCCGCGCTCGAGCGCGCCATCGCCGGCCTCCCTCCGCTCGGGCCGGACAGCGGCGGCACGCCGGAGGGGGATGTCCGCGCCAGGCTCGAGATGCTGCTCGGCGTCGACGAGAGCCTCGCACGGATCGAGCAGAGCCTGCGCGAGATGGGTGAGCTGGACAACACGCTCATCGTCTTCACCAGCGACCACGGGTACTTCTATGGAGAGCACGGGCTGAACGAGGAACGCCGCCTTGCCTACGAGGAGACCGCGCGCATCCCGCTCATCATCCGGTATCCGCGATTCGCACAGGCCGGCGACACGCTCGCGCCGATGGTGCAGACCCTGGACCTCGCCCCGACGATCCTGGCCGCCGCCGGTATCCGCGACACCGTCAGCCGTCACGGCTTCTCGCTCGTCCCGCTGCTCGACCACAGCGCACCCTCACTCCGCCAGTCCCTGCTGCTGGAGTACTACAGCGATCGCGTCTTCCCGCGCATGCTCAACATGGGGTACCAGGCCGTGCGCACCGAACGGCACAAATACATCCACTATGTGGACCTGCAGGGGATGGACGAGCTGTACGACCTGCAGACGGACCCCTTCGAGCTGAACAACCTGATCGCCACCGACGAAGGGAAGCGGCGGCTGCCGACGCTCCAGGACGAGCTGGCGAAGCTGCAGCGTGAGACCGGTTATCGTGCCGACTTCAGGGGCTATCGTTAGGTGCCAGGGACAGAGGCGGGAGGGCAGAGGCCACGGCGCCGAGTCACGAATCAGGAATCACGAGTCACGATCCTGGTGCTGCTCCTGGCGCTTGGGTGCGCCCCGCGGCCATCCGGGGCGCCGGGCCCGGCCCCGGAAGGGATGGTCTGGATCCCCGGCGGCCGGTTCACCATGGGCAGCGACGGCGAGCACGCCCTCCCGGCCGAGCAGCCCCGTCACGAGGTCGTCGTCGACGGGTTCTTCATGGACACCACCACGGTCACGAATCGCCAGTTCGCGGTGTTCGTCGCCGCGACCGGCTACGTCACCGTGGCCGAGCGCGCACCGGACGCGGCCGAACTGCTTCGACAGATGCCACCGGGGACCGCCGCTCCGCCGCCCGAAGCGCTGGTGCCTGGTTCCCTGGTGTTCGCGCCCACCGGTGCCGCGGTCGGGTTGCGCGACTGGTCGCAATGGTGGCGCTGGCAACCGGGGGCGGACTGGCGTCATCCCGATGGGCCGGCGAGTTCCATCGAGGGCAGGGAGGACTATCCGGTCGTGCACGTCGCGTGGGACGATGCGGTCGCCTATGCGGAGTGGGCCGGGAAGCGGCTGCCGACGGAGGCCGAGTGGGAGTACGCCGCGCGAGGGGGACTCGAGGAGGCGGAGCATGCCTGGGGCGACGCCCCTCACGATCCCGCCCATCCGCAGGCGCGCATCTACGATGGTGCGTTCCCGACGCACGCGGCCGCGCCCGGCCCGGTCGCATCGTACGCGCCTAACGGGTACGGCCTGTACGACATGGCCGGGAACGTCTGGCAGTGGACGAGCGACTGGTTCAGCGAGACGACGTACGGCGAGGACCGCCGCCGTGGTCGCGTTCGGAACCCTGTCGGCCCGGCCGAAGCCGCCGACCGGCAGCAGTTGAAGACATTGCGAGGCGGGTCGTACCTGTGCAGTGACTCGTACTGCCGCGGCTACCGCGTCAGCGCGCGCAGCCCGAACGCGCGTGACAGCGGCGCGTCGCATATCGGGTTCCGGACGGTGATGACGAGCGAGCAGTGGCGAGCGCGGACGGAAGCCCGGGACGTCGGCCTTGCCGTGCCGTAGGGGCTACTGCCGCCAATGCTCCGTCGGCGCGTTCGCCGTGTGACCGGGCGCGGAGTGTCGGCCGGGCCTTGTCACGCGCGGGCGTCAGGCGTCCAGCTTCGCCGCGCGGCGCACCGCGGCGAGGAGGCCGACAGGATCATCGGTGCCAATGCGATAACTGCGACCGCTGGTGAGTTCGATCTCCACCGCATTCAGGCCGGTGACGCTGAACAGCCAGCCATGGGGCGTCAGGCGGATGCCCCAGCCGTAGTACCACTTGTTCCGGACCTGGCGTGCTGCCCGGATCTCCCGGGCCGAGAAGGTCTTGCGGATCAGACCGGGACCGAACCAGAGACGCAGGTGCTCGTCCGTCACTTCCACCGTGAGGGACCAGAAGAAGACGACCAGCGCCGCCATGACCACGGTGATGGCCGTCAGCCCGACCCCGAGCGCCGCGGGGCCAACGGTCGCTGACAGCATCACCATCAGTGCGAGAAACGCACCGCTTCCCACGGCGACAATCGTGAACGTCCCGAACTGCGTATGACGGTAGTTGGTCATGGATCGGGATCCTCCCTCGGTCACAAGGTAGCGTGTCGCGGTCCGCAGGCCGAGCGTGCCGGCAACGTTTCCTCAGCGCGAACGCGGGTTCAGGCCAGCACGGACGCCTGCCCCCCCGTGTGCCAGAACAGCACCGACCCGGCCGCGTCGAACTCGCCGCCGCGCGCCCGCGCGATGAGCCCGGCCAGGGCCTTGGCCGTGTACCAGTGATCGGTGATGACCGCCTCCGTGCGCGCCGCGAGTGCCTGCGCCTCGCGTGACGCCGCCGACGGGATCCCGTAGCCTTCGCCGATCATCGTGTCATCCACGGTGACGCCTGCCGCGGAGCCTAACGCTCCACGCGTGAGCCCGAGCGCCTCCTCCATGCCCGCCAGGAGGGCCAGCACCGTGCGCTGGATCTCGACGGCAGGATCGTCGGCGCTGACGCCGATCACCCGCGTCCCCGGCGCATGGAGCGCGCAGCCGGCGACCAGCCCTGCCTGCGTCCCGCCTGACGAGCTGGCGTGGACGATCACGCCGGGGGTGACGCCCTGCGCCACCATCTCGCCCACGCCCCGCGCGATCGCCATCGCCCCGAGCGGCGTCGAGGCGCCGAGCGGGATGATCCACGGCCTGCGGCCCTGGGCGCGCAGTTCGGAGGCAAGGCGTTCCATCGTCGGCGCGCGTTCCTGCCGTGATTCCACATACGTCACCTCCGCGCCGTACAACGCCACCAGAAGCGCATTCCCCGTCGAGCGTTCGGGCCGCGCGCCGTTCGCCACGATGCGACAGGCCAGGCCCAGCTTCGCGGCAGCGGCCGCGGTCGCGCGACAATGGTTCGACTGCACGCCACCGCAGGTGATCAGCGTGTCCGCGCCGTCGGCGACCGCCTGCGCCGCCACCAGCGTCAGCTTCCTGATCTTGTTCCCACCGAACCCGAACGACATCGCATCGTCGCGCTTCGCCAGGAGTCGCGCCTTGAGCCCGATTGCCTCGCGCAGGCGGGCCAACTCGTCGATTGGCGTCGGCAGGTGGCCGAGCGACACCGAGGGAATCGACTCGAGACGCTTTCGCGCCGCATCAAGTGTGGACATCTGGGAATGGGTTCAGGCCGTTGGCTCCCTCAGCCTGCGCGCCGTTCCCCCCGCGCGCCACCCCCAACCCCAGCCCCAGCGTCACGGATGGACGCAGGAGAGCTGGCGCGGAAAGCCGGGAAACCGGGTCGCGGTTGGTTGCGGACCCTCGGGGGGGATGGTATTTCCGGACCCACGTCCCCGGGCCCTGGATCGGTCCGCAGTGCCGAGTCACAAGCCACGAGTCACAAGTCACGAGTCACAAGTCACGAATCACATGACGCCAGAATCCCGCTCCGGCCTCGACCCCTGGAAGACCGCCGAGCTCCCCGAGCCCCCGCGGCCGAAGGGGCTGCAGTGGATGGGCGTCGTCGGTCCCGGCGTCATCGTGCTGGGCGCGTCGATCGGGAGCGGCGAGTTCCTGCTCGGCCCCGCCAACTTCGTGAAGTATGGGCTCACGCTGTTATGGGTGACGCTCGTGGCCGTGCTGTTGCAGACCAACTTCAACGCCGAGTTGATGCGGTACACCATGGCCACCGGGGAGCCCGCGGTGACCGGCTTCATGCGCACGCGACCGCGATCGACGCTCTGGGCGGTGGTGTATGGGGTGCTCTACTTCTTCCAGGTGGGCTGGCCCGCGTGGGCGGGTGCCGCGTCAGGCGCGTTCTATTTTCTCGCCACCAAGCGGATTGCCGGCCCGGAGGACGCGGGCACCGTGTACCTGATTGGCGTAGCGACGTTCCTGTTGTGCGTCGCCATCCTGCTGGTGGGTCGCCGGATCGAGCGCACGCTCGAGATCCTGAACTGGATCCTCGTGATTGCCATTATTGGCAGTTTCCTCGTGCTGTCGGTCATCTTTGTTGCCCCGGTGACGTGGATCGCGGCGGCGACCGGGTTCTTCGGCTTCGCGCCGTCGACGGGCAGGTTCATGTTCCTGCCCGCGGGCGCGGACTATTTCCTGATCGGCGCGTTCGCCGGGTTCTGCGGCGCCGGCGGCGTCATCAACATCACCCTGTCCAACTGGGCGCGCGACAAGGGCTACGGGATGGGTGGGGTGGCCGGGTACATCCCCGCCGCGGTGGGCGGGAAGAAGGTCAACCTGGCGCACACCGGGTTCACGTTCCCGCCTGACGAGAAGTCGATGGAGCGGTGGCGGGGCTGGTGGCGCGTCGTGCATATGGACCAATGGGTGATCTATTTCATTGGAGCCCTGCTGGGCATGATGCTGCCGGCGGTGCTGTACGTGACGTTTCTCGAGCCCGGGCTCGACATCCGCGGGTACGGGATCGCGGCGACGCTGGCGAATGCGATGGAGGCGCGCCTGCCGCTCATGGGCGGCGTGATGGCGTTCCTGGGGGCGTGGATCCTGTTCAAGACCCAGCTCGACGTCATGGAGGGGATGGTCCGCGCGGTGACGGACATCCTGTGGACCGGGAGCAAGCGGATCCGCGGCTGGCGGGGCGGGGATGTGCGGGCGATCTACTACGCGCTGCTGGGCGTGGTGGTGATCTGGGGGATGATCGCGCTCAAGCTGGCGCAGCCGATCCTGCTGCTGCAGATCTCGGCGAATGTCGCAGGGGTGACGTTTGTTATAGCGGGGATCCACCTGTACTACGTGAACACGCGGCTGTTGCCGGAGGCGGTCAGGCCGAGTTTCTGGCCGAGGGTGGGTTTGGTGGCCTTGGTGATGTTCTACGGGATGTTCTCGTTCATGTCGATTCAGGCACTCCTAACGCGGTAACAACGATGCGAACGCTGGGCGGCTTCTGCCACTGTTTGAGTGACTTCCGCTCCCACCTATCTGAGACCAAATGCCTCACCGATCAGAGCGTATAGTCTCTTTGCCGCGCTCTCGTCAAGTTGAATGGTTTGGCTGACCTTCCCCTGGATCTTTCGCGCCGCAGAACCGCTAGTGTCCAACTGCAGGATTGTTCTTCCGTCTATCTCAAAAACTGTGACCGAACAAGAAACCCCTCCGTGCAGAGTGTGTCGTCCGCGGTCACCAGATAAGAATTCAGTGATTAGCGCCATGTCCACTTCCTGGTTGAGATTGATGTATTTCCGAGTCGAATCCTGCTCACGCTGATTGCGGCGACCTAACCAGACGTTCGGTTTCCTGCCACTTGCGCGAAATCCGAGTCGTGTGCAGCGTGCGCTTACCAGGTGATGCGGAAGGGTAAGCTCCCCCGTCAAGTAGACAGTCGGGAAGTAGACTTTCGAGGTACGTTAGGCCTTGGCAGGAAGGTGAGCGGCGGCACCCGGCCAAGGCTGTCGTGGGGCCGCTCGGTGTTGTAGGTGGTGAGGAAGTCGCTGCTCACGGTCCGCACATCGTCCAGATGGGTGAACACGTAGGCGTCGAGGACTTCGGTCCGATAGGTCCGGTTGAAGCGCTCCATGAAGGCGTTCTGCTGCGGCTTCCCAGGTTGGATGTAGCGGACCGCGATCCCGTGGGCTTCGCACCAGGACGTCAAGGCCGTCGAGGTGAGTTCCGGTCCGTTGTCCATGCGCAGGGCGTGCGGAGCGCCATGCACCGCGCGGAGCTGGTCGAGGAGCGCCACCAAGCGCCCGCTGGGCAGCGACACGCCGATGTCGATGGCCAGACCCTCACGGTTGCCCTCGTCGATCACGTTCAGGATCCGATAGCGCCGACCGTCGTACAGGGTGTCGCACATGTAGTCGATCGCCCAGGTCCGGTTCAGCACCGGGGGCGCCTCAAGCGGATGCTGGATCCGTTGAGGCAGCCGGCGCCGCGTGCGCCGCGGCAGGTTGAGCCGGAGGGCGCAGTACACCCGATGGACGCGCTTGTGATTCCACCCGTGACCGTCGAGCGTCAGGCGGTCAAAGCACTTCCAGAAGCCCCAGCGCGTGCGCTTGGCCACGATCGCCTGCAGGGCATCGATCACGGGCTGATCCTGGACCAAGCGATCCCGCGGCGGCCGGTAGAACGCCGCCCGCGACAATCGCACCGCCCGACACGCCCGGTGAATCGACAGCTGGTGGGGCTGGTCGGTCATGATCGCGATGGCCTGCCGCTTCGCGGACGGCGTCACAACTTTCGGGAGAGCACGTCTTTGATCGCGGCGTTCTCGAGCGCGAGTTCCGCGTACATCCGCTTCAACTTGGCGTTCTCCGCCTCCAGTTCTTTCAGGCGGGTCAGATCCTTCACCGTCGCCCCACCATACTTGGATCGCCACAGGAAGTAGGTCGGGCGGCTAATCCCATGCTTCCGGATGATGTCCGCCACGGGTACGCCGGCCTCGCCCTCCTTCAACACCGCCACGATCTGGGATTCGGTAAATCGGGACTTCCTCATCGGGGAATGCCTCCTGATGGCACCCCGAAAGTCTAAAGCTCAACGGTCGACCTGATAGGGGAGCTTACCGAAGGCCGGGCGGTTCGGAGCCGGCCTCCCACATCCGTTCGGATTATCGCCTGGTCTTGGTTCGCCTGCGCGAGAGCTTGCGTTCGATCGCCTTCTTTGACTTGGCCATCTCGGTGTGCACCACCTCGAAGGTTTGTCGGACTCCATCCCGCACGCCCTGGAGGTATGCCGCTTCAACGATTTGCGTGATTCGGGCGGCTTCGTACAGCGAGACGCTCGCGGCGATATCCCGAACAGCGTCGCTCACCTGCTGTGAGGCGTAGATCTCAAAAAGCACACCGCCGCGCCCATTCGCATCGTTGCCATCGGCGGTCGGGAGACCAAGTAACTCGGTTCTGTGCCTCGAGACAGTCTTCGTCCCAGTTGGCGTAGAGGGTGCGCAGTTAGTCGACATCAGCCACCTCACCAACCCGGCCAAACTTACTGCCGAGTTCACGCTTGATAGCTTTGTCGATGTGGTACCGAGGAAGAATCGCGGCCGTCAATGCCTCACTGCTCCACAGCTTGTCTTCGACTTCGGTGTCCGTCCAGTGGGCGCTACCAGCAAGTACACGGCCGGTCATCACCGCCTCGATGAGCTGCTGCGAGAACCACTCCCGTACGCGCTCCCGAATGTAGAGCTTCGCGGTTTCGTTACCTCGATAGTTCCGCTCCCACCTGGACCGCATGTCGACAAAAACGCGGAAGTCCTCGTTGACCAAGAGCAGGTTATCGGCGGAAACGAACCTCGCCGCGCGGTCTTCCAAATCGCCAGATTGGCGCGTTTCGTTCTCGATCGAGATAAACTGTACTTCCGGAACCTTGTCGGTGACTTCCACCTGCTCTGCGATCACTGACGACGCATCAGAATCATCGAGCAGATCGGAATAGAACTTGCTTGCCCGAACGGCCTTTTTCCGTGACTCGCCAGGTTCACTGACGTCTCCGTCGAAAGACGAGTCACCGGCATCGTTCGCCGATTCACCCGTAGCTGCCTCGGCCGAATCCGACAGGACCCTGTAAGGTCCTTTCGGCGAACGGCGATAGCGCGAAAGCTTGAACAGGTCGAGGTTCAGTTTGAGGCGCTCGACGATGTTTTTCCGAACATCACCGGCACTTGCTCGAGCTGCGGCGTCCTGCTGGAGGTCTTCCAGTTGAGGCGGGAGGCTTTCACGGAACTCACGAGCCCACTCCGACCAGGGGAGCGGCCCGCCATCGATCAAGAGACGGGCCCGCGCAGTATCTGATGTCAATGAGGGATACTTCTTCGAATCGGGTTCCAGAACAAGTACGACCCGTTTGGTCTCAAAGACGACCCCGAACGCGATCATCCGTGGATTGGATGTCGCGCCTGTTACCATGTCGTAGAGTTCGTCCTGCCACAACGCGGCCACGATACCCAGATTCGGATAGTGCCCCGACGCCGGGTCTGTGCCCTCCTTCAGAATGAACCAGTGAGCAACCGCCCCCGTCAGGCGCACAGTGCCGGATGAATTGGAGCTCTGCTGCAACCAGTGCTCAAGTCCGCGAATTCGGCGCGGGTCTTCGCGGCCTCCGTCCTCCCTCTCGACTTCGACCCGCAGGTCAACGCCCTTTGGGACCCGGAAAAAACGGCTGTAGAGATACTTGAACAGCCATCGCTTCTTTCCAGTAACGCCATCCGGGGCATCAGTGGTATCCTGGCTCTCTGAATTACCGAGGAGAAGCACCTGCGTCCCGTGATCCCGAATCTCCGCCGGCAGTTTCGCATTCGCTACGCGAGCCCAAAGCGAGAACTGTCCAGCTGAATACTGCTGCTTGATCCCGTACTTCCGAGTATTCGGATCGAGCCACAAATGGACGAGAGCACCGTCCTTCTCGCCGTGTTTCTTCGAGATGTACACCATCCCGATCTTGTTGAGGGGGAGAGCCGAGATCTTGGCGCCCACTCCATAGTTGAATGCGTTGCCCTGCCGCCGGCCGCTCGCAGACAGGCGGTTGATATGGTCAACCATCTCAGGCCCCGTCATGCCGATGCCTGTGTCGGTGAGTACGAGCTTCTTGACGCCGTCCTTAACCTGATAATTCCACGTCACAGCACACTGACTCCCGTCCTCTGCGGCAATCAGGTCCTCCGCAGCCTGGATGCTGTTCTTCGTGAGCTCCCGAACAAACTGCGCTCGAGCGCAATCGGCATGGAGCCGGTCGACGAGGAAGGTCATGTCGTCAACCGTCATTTCGTGAGTGCGGGTGTCTTCGCGCACCGTCATTGAGGTTTCCTCGTTCCCAGCGTATTCACTCGGATACGTGATTTCGCCGTTCGCAACCCGCGAGCGCAGGCGACGCTCGCTCCTCTTTCTTCTTGTGGTCGTCATAATTCCTCGCGCTCAGAGGCAGTAGCCTGGAGCAGGAGTGCTCGTAAATGCCACCGATGCGGGGTCGACAAAAGCGTCGACGCGGCTGCGATGGCAGTCCGAGCGTGGAAAGTGAGAACTGGGGTCTAAAAGGCCGGTGAAAACGGCCACTGGAACCCGGTGTCGTCGCGGGCTTCCTGTTCGGCGGGCATGCCGCCCCGGCGCGCCACTGCGCGCGTGTCGTCATAGATCGTCCTCATCGCTGGGGCTGGGCCACGGAGCTGATGCTGGCACCCTTGAACCACGAACGCGGATCCAAAGACACAGGATGGGCTCGTGATACCTCGAGTGCACGGTGAAATTTACTCGATGCGGCTCTTGGCCGCGCCCCAACTAGGTAAGTCGGTGCCTGACTGACTTCACTGTGGTGTAACCTGTTGCCATAGAGAGAGTTGCGCGACATGTACAAGAGCGTGGAGCTTTTCGCGGGAGCTGGGGGAATGGCGATAGGCTTAAGTCGAGCCGGCTTCTCCCATGCCGCTCTCGTAGAGTCTGACCCAGCAGCCTTCGCGACGTTGGTGGCAAATGCCGAACTGTTCGGTGGTGCGGACGACTTCGTCTTCGACGAAGTGCAGAACGTCGACTACAGACAGTACAAAAACGTGGACCTTTTGGCTGCCGGAGCCCCCTGTCAGCCATGGTCCCAGGCCGGCAAGCGACTACAGGATCGCGACCATCGAAACCTGTTTCCAGAAGTCTTACGCGCGCAGTCGGAACTTCTCCCGCGCGCAGTTCTGATCGAGAATGTGAGAGGGCTCGCAGCGGCCAGGTCAGGGTTATTCGTTGAACGCTTGAGTCTCGCGCTTGAGCATCCCCAATCCGCCGTCGCCGTTGGGCCAGCTATCTGGCGCGCAGTGCCCGAAGACCTGAGACGTGAACTTGACGCGGCGCCGACCAACAACGTCCGCTACCGCGTTAGGTGGGCAACGCTCCAAGCCGCTGATTATGGCATCCCACAGATGCGCAGTCGTCTCTTTCTCGTTGCGCTGCGGAATGATGTTGTTGGCGACTGGATTCCACCGGTTCCCACGCACCGCAGGAAGGGAGTTGCCGGACTGAAGAATCAAGCTAGAGTCGCGACGAATGGTCATCCACTCCTCCCAGGATGGCGAACGGTGCAAGAGGCCATCGGAGACCTGCCGTCGCCAACTAGGTCGGATGTCGTGAGGCCCTCGTGGCATTTTCACCAGCCTGGAGCACGGAGCTACAACGGACACACTGGTAGCCGACCCGATAGGCCCGCGAAAACGTTGAAAGCAGGGGTCCATGGCGTCGCTGGGGGTGAGAACACGCTTCGGCTGCGAAACGGGAGAGTGCGGTACTTCACAATCCGAGAAGCGGCGAGACTCCAAACGTTTCCAGACGCGCACGAGTTCGCAGGCAGCTGGTGCGATGCGGTTCGCCAAGTTGGGAACGCCGTTCCGGTTGTTCTGGCTGAGGCCGTGGGGAGGAGCATCATGAGTGTACTGACAGAGTCTTCTGTCTAGCGTGGCACACTTGAAAAGACCCAGAAGGCCATACCGGCCTCGAGACAAGGCCGCCACATCCCGAATCATGTCGTCCGTCAAAGCAAGGGACGGCAAAGCAGAGCTGGCCATACGGTCCGCGCTTTGGAGGCTAGGAATGCGATTCCGTGTGCACTCGAGCGAACTCATAGGTCGGCCAGACCTGGTCTTCGCGCGTTCCAGAGTAGTGCTGTTCGTTGACGGAGATTTCTGGCACGGTAGGGCGGTGCGGCTTCACGGAAGCCGCGCTTACCGGTGGCTATTCCGCTCATCAAATCGTGCGTTCTGGGTGAAGAAGATCCGCGAGAACATCCGTCGCGACGATCTGGTTACGCGAATGCTACGCGAAGAAGGATGGCGAGTAATTCGACTGTGGGAGAGCAGTGTGTTGCGCGATCCGGCATTGGCGGCCGCACGCGTAGCGTCGGTCATTCGCAGTCGCCTGCCATGAACTAGGTGCGGCTGATGGCGATGTTGTAGTACGGGAAGCTGGGATTGTCTGGATTCTCAATAGACACCCGTTGAGTTCACAGCCTCTGGTAGACCCGTCGGGGGAGCCTCGGGACCAAGCGAACTACTTGTTCCTGCCAAGCTAGTGGTTGCCGGTTACGACGCTATGACGGTGCCGCGTCCCAAGTTCGGCAAGCTTCATTCTGGTGGTGATGTCCTATCAGGAACCGGGGTTAGGCGGCGACGACCGTGCTTGGTGCCACGCGCGTCTGGGCAAGGAATCAGTCCGCGCTGTCCCATCAAGGCCGCTCGCTCAGTGAGGCGTCCTGACGCGCCGAACGACGAAGCGACCGAGCACACCCACCACCAGGAGCGCAATCGTCACCGCCACGACCGGCACCAGCAGCGCCACCACGATAGCCCCCACGCTGATCCCATCCTCGGCGACACTCACCGCCGGATTCAGCGCCCCGCCACTCACCACCGTGCTCTTCAGGCGCGCCGTGGCCGCGATCGCGTGAACCCCGCCGGCCACCGGCGCGCCTAACGCCAGCGCCAGGAGCATCGCCACCGCCGGCGGAAAGCCGCCCCACACGCTGAACGCAACTACCGCACCGGCGACCGGACCCACGAGCGTGTGCACGGCGTCCAGCGCATTGTCCACCACCGGGACCTTGTCGGCCGCCAGCTCGAGCAGCGTCGCCAGGCCCAGCCCCACCAGGCCGGCGTCCGACGACAGCCAGTCCATCCCCGGCGCCATGGTCCAGTCGAGGTACCGCGCCGCCAGCCCGGCGCCGAACAACGGCATGAATGCCCGCAACCCGGCCGAGGCGGCCAGCACGATCCCGGCCGCCCCCGCCATCAACAGGTCCATCGCCGCCGCGTCAGTCGTCCAGGATGAACGTCACCTTCAGGATCACGCGATACTCCGTGATCTTCCCCTTCGAGATCTTCACCTTCTGGTCCTTCACCCACGCGCCGCTCACGTTGCGCAGCGTCTCGTCAGCGCGCTTGATGCCGGACTTGATGGCATCCTCGAAGCTCTTGGGGGACGACGCCTGGATCTCGGTGATCTTGGCAACAGACATTGGTGTGCTCCGGTGTGGGAATCCCTGGCAACCCCTCCCCGCGAAGCAACGCCCGAATCAGGGTCCCCGCAAGGATCTGTCCGGGACACACCACACTCCACTCCGCCTCGAAGACCGTGGTGTCACACGGGGGCCCGGGACCCATCATCGCCCTTCGCAATCGCAGCCAGGACACCACGCGCTCACTCCCTGCCGAGCGACCACCGCACTCCCGCGTTCATCACGAACCCGTCCAGTGGCGCCCACACATCGTTCGTCCAGCGCCCACCCTTCCCGATCGATGGCCGCACCAGCGGATCCCACTTTGTCTGTCGCACATCCAGCAGGTTCTCGGCGTTCACGAACAACCGCGCCGACCCGAACGCGCGCTCCACGAGCGCACCGACATACAGGAACGGCTTCCCCTGCGACCGGAACGGATCGTCGTCGAGCCCCTGGCGCCCCGTGTAGTAGAACTCCAGCCCGGCTCGCATCACGCCCTCGCTCTCGTACGAGGCGACCAGCCCGGCCTGGTGACGCGGTGTGAGCGGCGAGACTCGGCGGGCCCCGGTCTCGGGGTCCGCCTCCGTGGATTGCACGTGCGTGTACGTGAGCGTCACCCGCAGGGGATCGGCATGCCACCGCGCCAGCAACTCCCCACCCACGGTCCTCGTGTCGAGGCCCAGGTTCACCAGCTCCACCCGCGGCACCGCCGTCAAGGCATCGCGCACACCAATGGGATCGCGGATCACCGACGCAAAACCCGTCGCGTTCAACTCCACGCTCCCCACCTGTCCACCGACATCGAGCGACCCGCCCACGGCGCGCTCGGCGCCAAGCCCGACCAGTGGACGCATCGCCGAGAGGCCGACGACCTCGGTCTCCTCCGTGAATGGGGTCGGCGCGAAGAACCCGCTCCCCACCGACGCGCGCAACGTCCACGGCTCGGTGAGCCGGTACAGCACGGACAGTCGTGGACTGGCGAACGCGCCATACTCGCTGTGCCAGTCGGCGCGGACGGAACCCGTCAGCGAAACGCGATCGCCAACATCCGTCGTCAACTGCGTGAACACACCCGGGGTCGTGAACGAAAAGTCGAAGCCATCCAGGTCCCGCGCGTCGTATGACTCGGCGAGCATTGCCGCGCCGAACACCCACGTTTGCCTCCCGCGCATGGCGGTGAATGCCGCCTCTCCGAACCAGGTCCGGTGCTCGTCGCGCTCGCGCACCGAGCCGAACACATGCCGGTGATCCTGCGTGCTGAAGGACCCGCGCAGGCTGAGCAGGCCTGAACCACCCACGAGCCCCCGATACGTGCCGCCGGCGTCGAATCGCCGCGTCCGCAAACGCTCGGGATAGGGCGAGCCGTCGGGCGCCAGCCCCTCGGGCATCGTCCCGCCGTTCCGGCTCTCGAAGGTGGTGCCGGCGGTGAGCATCGCCGCGCCGCCGTCCTCCGACGACCAGAACAGGCGCGGGCGGATGACGCCTCGCGAATAGCCCGGCAGGTCGGTCCAATCGTCTCCGTCGCGGTCCTTCTGCGCCTGCGAATGCGCGCCGGCGAGCAGGGTGTAACTCCAGTCCCCGAGCATGTTGCCCAGGAACGCCACCCCATCCGTCCCGCCGAGCGACGTCTGGTTGAGCAGGAGGTCGCGGATCGGACCCTCGGTGGGGCGGCGGGACTGCAGGTTCACGACGCCGCCTAACGCAGTCCCGCCGTACAGCGCCGACGCCACGCCCTTGATGACCTCGACCCCGCCCAGGTCCATGGGCGGGACCTGGAGGAGGCCGAGTCCGCCGGTCTGCCCGCCGTACAACGGCAACCCGTCGGACAGCAGTTGCGTGTACCGGCCGCGCAGTCCCTGCACCCGTACCGACGCGCCCCCCAGCGACGGCGACGACACCTGGACGCGCAATCCGCTGGTCTCGTTCAGCATCATGGTGATGTCGCCAGGCGTCATGAGCAGCTTCTCGACCACCTCTTCCGCACCTAACGCCTCTACGCGCACGGGGTCGTCCTCGATGCGCCGTTCGCTCCGGGTGGCGCTGACGACGACACCGGTCAACTCGGTCTCGCGCTCGCGCAGCACGAACGTCACCATCGTGTCGGACCCCGGCCGCAGGTCCAGCGCCACCGAATCGGGTGCGAAGCCCAGCGCCGTCACCACGATCTGCCGCGCGCCGCTCACGAGCGACAGCCGGCCCTCGCCCGACGCACCGGTCCGGGCCCGCACCGTGTCGGCGCGAACGAGGGCCCCGTGGATCGGTGTCGAGTCTGGCCTCAGCGCGCGGACACGCACGGTGGCGCTCCCCTGCGCCGCCGCCGTGTGGCCCGCCGTCAGCACCAGCACCGCAAGAATCAGGAAACGGATCATCCCGGAGGCGTGGATGGTTCGTGGCAGGTGACGCGGGAACCTGAACGGGGGGAACGACGACCGTCGGTGTGACACTGGTGAACTTGTAGCCGGGGTCCGGGGTCTGCATACTGCAATCGACGAGGCATCAGGCATCAGGCATCAGGCATCAACATCGGGCATCAGGCATCAGGTTCTCACAGGCAGACGTCGACATGCATATTCTCCGCGCGCTCTTCGCGATGGCCATTGTGGCCACGCCGGTACTGGCTCAGACGAAAGGCCAGGACAAGGTTGACCTTACCGGGAAGTGGGACCTCACCGCCATGTCGCAGGGGGAGACCGGTGCCGCCGAAGTGACGCTCATCCAGCGCGGCGACTCGCTGATCGGACGTTACGCCCACAAGACCCTCGGGGACCTGGAGGTCGTGGGCAACGTGAAAGGGCGCGACTTCGCCTTCGTCTTCAACGCGCCCTTCAACGGGCAGCAACTGCCCATGAACATCAAGGGCGTGGCCCAGACCCCGGACTCGCTTACCGGCACCGCGACCATGGGGCCGCTCGGTTCGGCGACCTTCTTCGCGAAGCGACGCCGCTGACGCACTTGCCGGACCTCGCCCCGCGCCGCATCATCGGGTCGGCGCGCAGGGCGCCTCCGGTCCGCGGGAAGGACAGAGTCCACCTGGGCAGTTGAATCACCAAGGCCGGGTTCCACGACCCTCCTTGCCCGACGCCAGCGGACCACGGGCACTCACAAGGAGGCTCGTCGTGCCGCATCGTGACCTGCCCGTCCGTCCCGACCTGGACCAGCTCAAGCGCCAGGCGAAGGACCTGCTCCGGGCCATTCACGCGGGGGAAGGCCCCGCGCTCGCGGAGCTGGCGGAGTTCCATCCCGACCCGATCGACCCGGCGAACGCCCGGCTTGCCGACGCGCAACTCGTCCTCGCGCGCAGCTACCACGCCTCGAGTTGGCCGCGACTCGCGCAGGCGGTCGAGCTCGTCACCGCCATCCACGCCGACGACCTCGACACGGTGCGTCGCCTCGTGACCGCGAACCCCAGGCTCATCCCGGAGCCGGCGCTCATCCGGACGAACAGCAACTGGGGCCCCCCCATGACCTACGCGGCCAACCTTGGCCGCGACCGCATCATCCGCCTGCTGAGCGACCTGGGCGCCACGGACCACCGGTCGGCGATGGCACGCGCCGTCCTCCAGGGCCAGGTCGCCACCGCGAACATGATCCACGCGATGCTCGGCAAGCCGAAGCCGCCGGACGACGCGCTCGGCGGGCCCGCGTATACGCTGAGCGTCGAGGGCACCGCGCTTCTCTTCCACCTGGGCGTCCGCGTCCACGACGAGGCCGGCCGTCTCACGGCGCCCGTCGAGACCGTCCTCCAGACGGATGGACGCAACCCGGAGGCCAAGCACGCCATCCTCGAGTTGTACGCGCGGCACGGGGTCCGCTTTCCCGACACGGCGCCGATGGCGCTGCACCGCGGGCGCATCGACCTGCTCGAGCAACACCTCGCACGCAAGCCGGGCCTGCTCAACCGGACCTTCACGCACCGGGAGGTCTACCCGGCCGAGATGCTGTGCCGCGACGAGATCGACGCGACGGTCGGGACGCCGTTAGGCGGCACGACGCTGCTCCACATGTGCGTCGAGTTCGACGAGCTGGAGATCGCGCGGTGGCTGGTCGCTCGGGGCGCCGACGTCAACGCGCGCGCCGAGGTGGGGGCGAGCGGCTTCGGCGGGTACACCCCGCTCTTCAATACCGTGGTCTCGCAGCCGAACTTCTGGATGAACTACCGGAAGCGCGGCCCGTGGCAGGCCCCGTTCACGGAACTGCTGCTCGCGCATGGTGCCGATCCCAACGCCAGGGCGTCGATCTGGAAGCGGCTCCACCCGGGGCACGGCGACCCGACGCGCCACGACTATCGCGATGTGACGCCGCTGTCCTGGGGACGGCGCTTTCACGCGCCGATCTTCGTCAGCGAACCGGCGATGCGGCTCATCGAGGCGGCCGGGGGGGTGGAGTAGCAGGGATCCCCGTCGGGCTGGCGCAAGGCCGCCCTCGCCGCCAATCTCCCTGCCGACCCGTCACGCGCCGCACCGCACCGCCGAGGGAATCGCCATGATGAAGGTCATCGCCGCCATCCTGCTGGCCCTGGTCGCGATCGGGGGGATCATCGCGCTGATCGGCTCGCGCCTGCCCGTGAACCACGTGGCCACGCGGTCCGTCACCATCGCGGCGCCTGCGGACCAGGTCTTCGGCACGATCACCGATTTCACCGGCTCGCCCACGTGGCGTACGGAACTCAAGGCGGTCGCGGTGCACACCGACGCCGCCAGCGGCCGCACGCGCGTCACCGAGAAATCCTCGACCGGGGACCTGACGATGGAAGTGGAGGAGCAGGTGCCGCCGACGCGACTCGTAATGCGGATCGTCGGCGACGGCCTGCCGTACGGCGGCGCATGGGCATATGCCGTGGAGACGCTGGGGAACATGACCCGGGTCACGATCACCGAGCATGGCGAGGTCTACAACCCGGTCTTCCGCTTCATCTCGTCGTACCTCATGGGTCACACCGGTTCGCTCGAGACGTACCTGGCGAACCTCGGGCGCAAGTACGGTGCCGACGTGCTGCCGGTGGACGCCCCGCCCGTGCCCCTGCGCCCGTGACGGAGTGGCGGCCCCAGTCGGGCATCTTCGTCCTGGTCAACCTGCAGGGCGAACTGGCGGGAAAGGTCCATGCGATCCAGGAGCGTTATGACCCGCGCATGGCCAACTTCGCCGCGCCCCACTTCACGCTCATCGGCTCGTCAGGCGCCGGGCCGATCGATGCCGATACCAGCGTCGCGGACCTGAGGACGGCCCTGGAGCCGATCGCCCGGACCACCGAACCGATGACGCTGCATTTCGAGCGGCCGGTGCGGTACATGCAGACCAACACGTTCACGCTTCCACTGGATCCCCACGGCCCGTTACGGGAACTGCACGACCGCATCAAGCGGAGCGGCCTGCGGTTCGCGCGCCCGAAACACGCGTTCACGCCGCACGTGACCCTGAGCCACTACCGGACGCCGACGGATGAGGAAGCGCGCGAGCTGCTGGCCATCCGGATCGACGAGCCATTCGTGGTGGACCACCTGGTGGTGTCGCTGACGGCGGAGCCGAGGGCGCCGAGGGAGTTGTTTGCGTTGGAACTCAGTGGGGAGCGCAAGGCGCATAGCGCAAAGCGCAAAGGGTCGGGGTAGAAAGCGCTTACCGCTTACCGCACCGCTTTCGCCACCGCGGCGTCGATATCCTGGTTCGCGCCCAGTCCCGTATACACGACCTTCCCCTTTCCGTCGACCACCACGATGTACGACGTCGCCGCGACCTCGTACGCATCGGCGGCGTGGCCCTTCCGGTCGTATACGATGGCGTGCGTCATGTGATACTTGTCGCGATACGCCTTGATGCGGTCCACCGTCTGGTTCACCGAGACGGCCACCGCCACGAACTGCACCGTCGAGCCGTACTTCGCGATCGCGGCGTTGATCTTCGGCTCGAGCGCCTTGCAGTTGGAGCACCAGGTGGCCCAGAACTGCAGCAGTGTCGGGCCCTTCTTCACGTATTCGGCGAGGTCGAACGGCTTACCGTCCAGCGTCTCGACCGCGGCGCTGGGAGCGTCGCTCCCGACCTCAATCCCCGACTCCTGCGCCTGGAGAACCGGCGCTGACAGCAGGCTGAGCCCCAGCACCATCGAACAGATCATCTTCATAGCAGCACCTGTCCCATCTTCACGAGGTAGTACTCGGCCACGGCCAGCATGACGAACCCGAAGACCTTCTTGACGCGGATCATCCAGACGCCGGCGCGTGGAAGGCGGGCGGCGCTCCCGGAAGATACCCCCACGGCCACCAGCAGGGCACACATGCCGAGGGAGAAGACGAAGAGGTAGAGGAACCCCAGGAACGCACTCTGGGTCCGCGTGACCCAGGTCAGGACGGCCGCCATCACGGGGGCGGAGCAGGGAGCGGCGACCAGTCCCGAGACGGCACCCATCGCGAACGCCGGGGCATACCGCCCGCCACCGCCGACCCGCGCGGCCCACTCCATCGTGGATGCGGGCAAGGTCACGGTGAAGACGTCGAGCATCGCCAGCCCGGCCAGCAGCAGGACGTTGGCCTGCAGGAAGTACAGCCACGGGTTGGAGCTGATGGTGCCGAAGATCGTCCCGCTCAACCCGGCGATGAGTCCCAGCAGCGCGTACACCAGCGACAGGCCCACGACGTACGACATCGTGAGAGCGAGCGGCCGCCACTTCGGCATCGACGCGCCCATCGACTCGCGCCCGACCAGCGCCACCGTGATCGGGATCATCGGGTAGACACACGGCGTCAGGCTCGTCAGCAACCCCGCCACGAACAGCAGCGGGATGGCCGTCAACGGGCTGGAGCCCAGCGTCTCGGTGATGCCGGAGAAGTTCACGAACTCGTCTAATTCCGGAACTGGTACGCGAGCTTGAGGAAAAACCCATCCTGTCCGCGGCGCAACCGCGACAGGCCGTCGGTCTCCGGCCGTTCGAGCGTGCTTCCGTACCCGAAGAAAGCCACGGTGCCAGGGGAAGGTTCATACGACACCAGCCAGTCCGTCCGGAGTCGCCGGTCGCGCCTGGCCTCCGACCGGAACCCATCCACGAAGAGCACCGCCGGGCTGTTCGCGGCGCGCAGGGCGCCGGTGTCCTCATCCCGCAGCTCGCTGACGACGCGGAAGAAGAGCGACCGCGCCGGCTGGTACTCCACCTTCAGGCGCGGGATCGCGGTCGTCGAGTACTCCGAGCCGTCGTGCGACCGCGTGAGCCGGGCCAGGGCGGCGAGGGCCTCGAAGCGGATCCCTGGCGTGGGCCGGTAGCCTAACGACGCATCGACCCGCTGCACCTGCCCACGGCTCCCCTCGGCGAAGATGGCCACCGCGCCCTGCGTGTACGTGACCGACGCCGACATCGTCCGCAGGTTCGGCGTCCCCACCGTGACCGTGCCGTTCCAGAGGTTCTCGAGGCGCGACGGTGGCAGGTAGGGCTCCAGCGCGCCCTCGATTGTCTGGAGGGCGTACCCCGCGTACTCCCCCGGCTCGAGCGTGAAGAAGTTGCGCGTCACCTCGGCGTTCACGCGCCACCCGCCACGCAGGTTGACCATCGTGCGCAGTTGCTCCTCGCCCTCCAGCGGGGCGGTGTCGCCGAAGTCCCTGAAGCGCCACAGCCGGGTCGGGCCGCCGAAGAGCCAGACGCTCTGGAAGAGGTCCGTCGGTGAGCGTCCATAGAACGCGAGGCGGTTGAAGATGCGCAGGTCGACGTTGTCGTTGCGCGGCACGAAGCCCGCCTCGCTGGCGAAGTCCTCCCCGAACCCGGTGAGCTGGTAGTGAAAGCCCCACAGCGGACCGGTACGATCGACGGCGGCGTTGAACATCGGCGACGCCCTCGTGATCCCGGCATCGCGGGTGAGGCTCTGCCCGTACTGGCCCTCGAAGTAGTAGAAGCCGCCGAACACCAGTCGCGTGTCGGCCGCGATCACCGAGTTGGCGTGGCCGTCGCGCCGGCGGTCGGTGAGCGTGATGCCGGCCACCGAGTTGCCGCCAAGGTCGGTGCGCAGCCGCGAGATGTTGAACAGCGCGTCGGCGCCCGGGCGGTCATCCAGCGCCGTCAGGTGGGCGATCCCGAATCGCCCGACCTTGCCGGTGAGCTTCACGCCGGCGGACGGCGCGATGACCTGGCGCGTGTAGACGAGCTGGTTCGGGGTGCTGAACAGCTCGATGCCCTCGAGGAAGAACGGCCGTTTCTCCGGGATGAAGAGCGCGAACCGCTCGTTGGCGGTGACCTGCCCGACGTCACTCTCCACCTGGCTGAAGTCGGGATTGATCGTCGCGTCGAGTGACACGGCGGGGAAACCGAGCCTGAGGTTGATGCCGGCGTCGGTCTGCGCGCTGCCGCGCGCGAAGTCGCCGGTGCCGGGATCGCGGTTGCCGTTGAGCGCCGTCGTCACGAACGGCTGCCATTCGGTGACGACGCCGCGCTCGACCTCGGTGATGCCCCGCATGGTCCCCACCTGCGTGAGGAAGCTTGCCGACGCGCGGCGCGTGTCCACCCAGGTGTCGATCGTGTTCGACGAGGGCGTGACGCGCGAGATGTTGATCCCCCACTCCTGTACCTTGGTGGACGGGAAGCGGAGGCTCTTGAACGGGATGCGGATCTCGACGATGTAGCCGCTGTCGCTGACGACCCCGCGTGACTCGTAGTGGAAGTCCGGGCTCCAGTCCTCGCCGCCGCCGAACATGCGCCCCGCGGTGCCCGAGCCCTCGCTGCGAACGCCATCGACCTGGACGCCATACGGGTTCACGCCAAACACGAAGGCGCGCCGGCGGTCGTTGAACGTGTCCAGGTAGATGAGCACCCGGTCGTCGTTCAGGATGTTGTCGCGCTTGGAGACCGTGGCGTTGAGGTTCGAGCCGGGTCGCACGTGGGCGACGATCCCGAAATACAGCGCGCGCGCGGTGTAGAAGGCGCGCACTTCGGTCGCCTGTGTCGCCGGCTGGCCGTCGGACGGCTCATACTGGAAGAACCCGGTCAGCCGCGCCGCCGAGCTCCAGGCCGCGTCGGCGAGGCTTCCGTCGATCTCGGGATCTGCTGACGCACGCGGGATATCGAAGGCGGGTTCGCTGCTGCCGCGGACCACGGGCGCAGCCCCGGCCACCTGGAGCGCAAAAAGGCTGGTGAGAATCATCCGCCAAACCTAGCCATGGGCACACTCGAGGGGTGCCGTCGACCTCCCGGATCAGGCTCCGGTCGACCGATCCAGGACCTCGGCTTCGGTGAGCCCGAAAATGGGAGGCGTGGCCACCCCCAGAAGCCCGAGCAGGAAATAGACCTGGCCCCGATGGTGGGCCTCGTGCTCGACCATGGCCCGCGCCCACTTCCAGGCGCTGATCGACGTGCCCGCCGGAGTGAGCGCCCTGCCACGCCATTGCCCGGGCGTGAGCGACCGGAAAAGGACCATCGATTCGTCATGGCATCGGTCGTGGTACGCGATGACGGCGTCGAGTCCGTCGGCCAGTTCCCGGCCATGGCCGGGGTACCGCGTCGGCCGACCCTGGAGATTCTCGGCGTACATCCAGCGCTCGATGCTGGCCAGGTGACGGACCGTGTCGCCTAACGACCAGCGACCGGGGGAAGGGACCCACTCCAGCCGGTCGCCGGGGATGAGCGGCAGGAGTCGCCGGGTGCGGCCGCGCACGGACGGCCAGTAGTCGAGGAAGTCTGGCAGTTCGGTCATGTCGGGAATCGGGAATCGGGAATCGGGAATCGCGGCCCCCTGCGCTTTGCGCCTTGCGCTTTGCGCTGTATACTCAACCCGCGCCCCGCACGAGGAACGACATGCAGCTCTCGATCATCGCGCTGAACTTCGCCTACGCCATCCTTGGCGTCACCCTGATGTTCATCGCGTACCGGGTGATCGACAAGTTGACACCCGAGGTCAACTTCCCGGAGGAACTGCGCAAGGGCAACATCGCCGTGGCCATTTTCGTGGCGGCGATCTTCCTCTCGGTGGCGATGGTGGTCGCGGGAGCGCTCAACTGAGGCTCCCGGGTGGGTCGTTGCTGCTGGTCGTGCTGGCGACAATCCCGCTCGCGACGACGGAGCGGCAGGGGGCGCCGCCGGCGTCAGCCACCCGCGCCCGCGGCCCCGTGGTCCCCAGGCGGAACACCACCCGCTACGACGACACCTTCCGGAAGTACACCAAGCGGTACTTCGGGGTGGGCTTCGACTGGCGGCTGTTCAAGGCACAGGGCATGGCCGAGAGCAACCTCGATTCGGCCGCGCTCAGCTGGGTTGGCGCGCGCGGGATCATGCAGTTGATGCCGACCACCTTCAGCGAAATAGCGTCACGCAACCCGGAGATCGCGCACATCGACGATCCCGAGTGGAACATCGCGGCCGGGATCTTCTACGACCGCACGCTCTGGCGACTCTGGGAGCAGGATTCCGTCGCGAGCCACCGGAAGGAGTTCATGCTCGCCAGCTACAACGCCGGGCGGGGGACGATCCTCCGTGCGCAACTGCGTGCCCGGCTCGACTCCATGGACTACCGGACCTGGCCGGCGATCGAACGGGTCGCGCCGAAGGTGGGTCGCTGGCGCTACACCGAGACGCTGGGGTACGTGCGGCGCATTGATTCACTGCACACTGCGCTGCTGAAACGGCGATGAGGTTGAGCGCAAAGCGCAATGCGCAAGGCGCCGAGGAAACCCGTTGACTACCAGCGCCTGAGGGCGGCGATCAGGAATACCACGATCATCGTCACCGGGATGAGCAGCATGCCGGTGAACGCGCTCACCGCGGCGAGTTCCATCTTCTTCGGGTCGCGCCACTGACCGGTGAGGGTGATGAGCGCGCTGCGTCCCAGCATCGCCGCCGGCACGATCAGAATGGCCGCGAGCAGGGAATCCAGCATCAGGAACACCGGCACGAACAGCCCGATCGCCACGACCACCATGATGCCGAAGACCTTCGCCATCCGCTCGCGCCCGAAGATGATCGTCAGGCCGCGCTTGTCGGTGGTGCGGTCGGCTTCGTAGTCGGGAAACTCGCGGATGATCTTGAGCGCGGGGAGCGCGACGAACCAGGAGAGCGACGCGACCAGCGGCAACGGGCTGTACCCCTGCTGCACGTAATACGCGCCGAAGATCACCAGGCCCTGCCCGACGGCGATGAACAGCTCACCCAGCCCCCGGTACGAAGCGCGAATCGGTGGCGCCGTGTAGAACCACCCGATGAACACCGCCAGCACGCCGAGCGGTAGGGTGAGCGGGCCGGTGCCGAGCCCGAACTGCAGGTAGAGCCCGAAGGGGATCGCAAGCAGGAACGACACCACCGAGGCGATGAGCGCGTGCCGCCGCGGAATGAGTCCCTTCACAAGGACACGGGTTCCGCCGGTGGTGGTGATACCAACCTTGTCGTCGCCGCCAATGCGGGTCGTGTTCGCCTTGTCGTTCTCGTAGTCGAAGTACTCGTTGCCGATGTACGTCCCGTTGGTGAGGAAGTAGAGGGCGACGAGGGCGACCCAGAAGACCGCCCAGTTGATCGTACCGGCGTCCCAGAAGGCGAGCACCGTGCCCAGCAGGAAGGGCAGGATGTTGGCCAGGTGCTTGGGGAGTTCCTGGAGCTGGATCCAGGGCCTCAGCGCGAATGGCGGGCGATGGGCGGGTAGGTTGGCGGCGGCGCGCATGGTCGGAGGCTTGAGCGCAAGGCGCAAAGGGTGAGGTCCGGACGGCTTCAAGCCGCTATCGAACCCTTATCTCCTCCCCGGGCGCGCCGCGTCAGCCAACCTACCTGTTCCTGGTGCAGGAAACCCCTGCCGGGGTCGCTGCCGTCGGTGCCGGGGAGGCTTAGATTCCCCGCCCCGGAGAGAGGAGTGTTCTGTCTCCCGTCTCCCGTCCCCCATCTCCCGTCCCAAACGTGGCCCAACAGTTCATCTACGTCATGAAGGCCCTCACGAAGGTCGTTCCGCCTTCGCGAGTGATCCTGAACGATATCTGGCTCTCCTTCTACCCCGGCGCGAAGATCGGCGTCCTCGGCGCCAACGGCGCGGGAAAAAGCTCCCTCCTCCGCATCATGGCCGGCATCGACCATGACTACAACGGCGAGGCGTGGGCGGCGCAGGGCACGAAGATCGGCTTCCTCTCCCAGGAGCCGGAGCTCGACCCGAAGCTGGACGTCCGGGGCAACGTGGAGCTGGCGGTCAAGTCGGATCGCGCCATCCTCGACCGCTACAACGCGATCGCGATGGAGTTCGCGGAGCCGATGGACGACGACAGGATGCAGAAGCTCCTCGACGAACAGGGGCGGTTGCAGGAGAAGATCGACCACCTCGATCTCTGGAACCTCGACAACAAGATCGAGGTGGCCATGGACGCGCTGCGATGCCCGCCGCCCGATGCCGACGTCACCAGGCTGTCCGGAGGCGAGAAGCGCCGGATCGCGCTCTGCCGGGTCCTGCTCGAGCACCCTGACCTGCTCCTGCTCGACGAGCCGACCAACCACCTCGATGCCGAGAGCGTGGCCTGGCTCGAGAAGCACCTCGAGACGTTCCCGGGCACGGTGGTGGCCATCACCCACGACCGATACTTCCTCGACAACGTCGCCAAGTGGATCCTCGAGCTGGACCGCGGGAGCGGGATCCCCTACGAGGGGAACTACTCCTCGTGGCTCGACCAGAAGCGGACGCGCATGGCGCAGGAAGAAAAGGCGGCGAGCGCGCGACAGCGCACGCTCGAGCGCGAGCTGGAATGGGTGCGGATGGCGCCCCGCGCCCGCCAGGCGAAGAACAAGGCCCGCATCCAGAAGTACGAGGAGATGGCGAGCGAGAACCAGTTCGAGCGTATCGCCCAGAACGAGATCGTCATCCCCCCCGCGCCGCGACTCGGCAACGACGTCGTCATCGCCGAGAAGCTGAAGAAGGGCTTCGGCGACCGGCTGCTGTTCGAGAACCTGTCGTTCTCCCTGCCGCGGGGCGGCATCGTCGGGATCATCGGGCCGAACGGGGCCGGCAAGACCACGCTGTTCCGGATGATCACCGGTGCCGAGAAGCCGGATGCCGGCACGCTGAAGATCGGGGAGACGGTGGTCATCGCCTACGCGGACCAGACCCGCACCCTCGACGGGGCGCGCACGGTGTGGGACGAAATCTCCGGCGGTCGTGACTCCATCCCGGTGGGCAAGCGGGAGATCAATTCGCGCGCCTACGTCTCGGGCTTCGGCTTCCGCGGCGCCGATCAGCAGAAGCTCGTCGCCAACCTGTCAGGCGGGGAACGGAACCGGCTGCACCTCGCCAAGACGGTGATGACGGGCGGCAACCTGCTGCTGCTCGACGAACCGACCAATGACCTGGACGTCGACACGCTGCGTGCGCTGGAGGAAGCGCTGCTCGACTTCGCCGGCTGCGCGGTGATCATCTCGCACGATCGGTGGTTCCTGGACCGGGTCGCGACGCACATCCTCGCCTTCGAGGGGGACAGCGAGGCGGTCTGGTACGAGGGGAACTACCAGGGCTACATCGAGGACCTGAAGCGCCGGAAGGGCCCGGACGCAGACCAGCCGCACAGGATCAAGTACCGGAAGCTGGTACGGACGTAGGGGGGACGAACGCAGAGTGCAGAGTGCAGAGTGCAGAGTACAGAGTACAGAGTACAGAGTGCAGAGTGCAGAGTGCAGAGTGCAGAGTGCAGAGCGCAGAGCGCAGAGCGCAGGGCGAAACCTCGGCCGTCTATGCGAACGTGTAGCACCAGGCCTCACCCTCGAGGACCAGCGTTCCGTCGCCTCGCGATACGCTGATCCCGAGGCGGCAGACCGGCTTTGTGGCGTGCACTTCGAGCACGGTCGCTTCGGCCGTGATCGTGTCGCCGATGTACACCGGGGCGGTGAACTTCCAGTCCTGGCTCAGGAACACCGTGCCCGGTCCCGGCATGTCCATCGCGACCAGCGCGTGCAGGATCCCGGTGGTCAGCCCGCCCTGGGCGACCAGCCTGCCGAACTTCGTGCCCGCCGCGAAAGCCTCGTCGAAGTGGAGCGGGTTGTAGTCCCCGGTCAACTCGGCAAAGGCGCGTACGTGCTCCGCGGTCACCGTCATGGTGCGCGTGGCTTTCTGTCCGGGTGTCACGCTCACGGGTCCTCTCCTGAATCGGCCAGGGTGATTTCCATGAAGCGCGTTCCCGGCACGGGACTGAAACGGTAGGCGTCGATCTCGCGGAAGCCAAGCGATCGATACAGGGCCTGCGCCTGCTCCATCTGCGGCAGGGTGTCGAGTCGCATGCGGTCATAGCCCGCGTCCCGGGCAAAGGCGATCGCGGCCACCGTGAGCGCTCGACCGGCGCCCAGTCCCCGGCCGGCCGCGCGCACGAAGAGGCGCTTCAGTTCCGCTATCCGTTCTCCGGCCGGCCTGACTCCCACGCACCCGATGGTCTCCGCCCCCCGCCGGGCAAGGAACAACACGCCACCTGGCGGGGCGTACGGACCCGGCAGGTCGCGAAGCTCCTCGTCGAAGCCCTGGTACCCGAGGCTCACGCCTAACGAATCCGCGTACTCGAGCATCAGCGTGCGCACCAGCGCGACGTCGCCGGGCGCAACCGCGCGGTCGAGCTGCAGCCCGCCCGTCATTGCGCGATCCCGCGCAGGACTGCAGTGGGCTCCTGGAGCAGCATCCCCACACTCTTCGGTGACGCGAGCATCCCGGCCACCTGCAGCAGCACCCGGTCGCGCAGCAGCCGCCCCATGGGATTGGTCATCTCGGCGAGTCGTCCCATCTGCGCCGACGCCTGGGCAACCCGCTGCACGGCGGGACGCCGCCGCTGCTGGTACGCCGTCAGCCCCGCCGGCAGCGACGGCGCGCGACGGAGCTCGTCGAACAGGACCGCCGCATCGACGAGCGCGCTGTTCGCGCCCTGGCCGAGGTTGGGTGCCATGGCGTGCGCGGCATCGCCGACCAGGACCAGCGCGGCGTCGAACCACCGCGCGCAGTCCACGCTGAACACCTCGTTCACGATCAGGTCGTCGAACGCGCTCACGGCGCCGAGGATCCGGCCGGCGGGCGGGTAGTTGGCGGCCCAGTGACGGCGAAAGGCGTCGAGGTCCCGGGCATCGAGCGCCGCGCTGGATTCCGGCGTGCCGCACGAGGCGAACGCATAGGTCCCCCCGTCCACCGCGAACGCGCCGAACAGGCCCGCGGGCGTCCAGGCCTCGGTGCCGGTCGCCACGTTCGCGGTCACGAGCATGCGGACGTACCGGATCCCGCTCGACCGCACCTGCGCGCCGAAGTCGCCGCACTGCCTGACGCGGGAGTGGAGGCCGTCGGCGCCAACCACCAGGTCCGCCCGGTGCGTGGACTCCTCACCATCCTGGCGGAGTGTGACGGCGCCGGCCGGGGTCGCGTCCAGCAGTTCCGTCCCGAACTTCAGGTCGATGCGGTCATCCGCCGCGATCGCATCGTGCAGCACACCCTGGAGCGTGGACCGGCGGACGAGGACGACGCGGGGCGCGTGCCCGCGCGGCGCGAGGAGCGTGCGCCCAGCGGCGTCGGTGATACGGCCCGCGGACACGGGCTGCCCCTGCGGCAGCCCCAGGCCTAACGCCTCGAGGACGGCCAGCCCGTTCTCGGCGATCGCGATGCCGGCGCCGATCGCGCGCGGCTGGGCGACCCGCTCCACGAGCGTCACCCGCGCACCCGCCCGCGCCATGAAGAGCGCCGTGGCGCATCCGCCGGTGGCGCCGCCACACACGATTACCCCGGTGCCCGCGAGGTCCACGGTGATTCCCCTCCTGCCGGCGTGCCTGACGGGGGCGGTGAACGTGACCGCCATCGATCGGGAATACTCCGACCCCTGCAAGCGTCAAGGCTAAGCGGTGCAAGGGCTTCTGGCGAGCGCGGGCGGGGAGTTGGCAGGGAACCGGGAGTTCGCGGCAATGGAAACTGCACCCGCGTCACCCCGTAGTATTACGCACCCCCTTCCTCGAGCAGGAACTTGTCCAGATCAATCGTGCACCTCGCCCGCGCTTCCGCGCTGGCCGTTGTCTTCGCTGCCCAGCCCGCGCAGGCGCAGGGAGTACCGCTTCGTGACCTGCCGAAGCCGTCGCGCGAGATCGAGGATCCGTTCTCGATGGTGTCCGGCGCGATCGAGATCAAGCCGGGCCAGGTGCTGGCGGTGGACGGCACCGAAATGGAGCTCGTGCTCGTCGACTTTGCCAAAGGTTCGCGCACCACGATTGGCCGGCAGGGCAGCGGACCGGGCGAGTATCGCGCGCCTGCCGGGCTCTTCAGGCTCCAGGGCGACACCATCTGGGTCCTGGACGCCGCGCAGCAGCGGCTGGTGACCTTCCTTCCCGACCTCAAGCCGGGAACCACCATCCCCATGCTCACGTTCGACCAGTCGACGATGACGGCGACGACCGCGCCGTTCTTCGGTGACCGCCGCGGCAACGTCTACGGCAGCGCGATGCTGATCCAGGTCGGTCGTGGCGGCGGCGAGGCGCAGATGTCCCTCCCCGATTCGGTGGGAATCGTCCGCCTCGACCCGCGCGATGCCACGAAGCGCACGGAACTGGCGAAAGTGCGGTTCCCGATCAGCGGAAAGCCGGAAATCAAGGTGAACGGGACGTCGATGAAGTACACGATGGCGTATCCGGGCCTGGTCGCGTCGGATCCCTGGACGGTCTTCCCCGACGGCCGGGTCGCGATCATCCGCGGCGCGGACTATTCGGTCACGTTCATCGCGGCCGACGGGAAGAAGTCGGCGCCGGTCCGCATCGCCTGGGATCCCATCAAGGTGACGGCCGCCGACCAGAAGGCCGAGATGGACGAGGCACAACGGCAGATGAAGGAACAGGGGAAGGCGGCGCAGAAGATGATGCCGCCCAACATCTCCATGGAGTTCGAGCTGCTGCCGCCCGCCACGTGGCCCGCGAACTACCCGCCGGTGTCGCCGTTAGGCGCCCTGGCGGCACCGGACGGCCGGCTGTGGGTCAAGCGCGCGATCCCGCTTCGCCAGGGTCGCGAACAGTGGGACGTCATCGATGCCGCCGGCAAGCTGGTGGCCCGCTGGCGCCTGCCGGCGAAGACCACGATCTTCGCCCTCGGGAACGGCGTCGCCTACACGGTGCGGACCGACGAGGACGACCTCCGCTACATGCAGCGGGTCGAGATCGGCAAGTAGTCGCTTCCCCGAGCTGAACCCGGCGCCCCGGTGCATAGCCGGGGCGCCGCGCCTTTGTGGGCGATACGTTTCAGGTAATGACATCGCCGGCCACGCCCACCCCCACCCCGCCGGTCACGCTGGGCCGTTTCGCGCTGCTCACCGCGCGCGGACTGGCGTTGCGCTGCCCGCGCTGTGGCGGGGGTTCGCTCTTCGTCTCCTGGTGGCGCCTCAAGCCACGGTGCCCCCGCTGCGGCTTCGCGCTCGATCGTGGTGAGCCCGACTTCTGGATCGGCGGCTACGCGGTCAACATCGTGGCGGCCGAGCTGCTCGTGACGGTCATCCTCGTCGGCGTCATCGTGGTGACATGGCCCGCGGTTCCCTGGACGCTGGTGCAGTACGGCGGTGTCGCGCTGGCGATTGCGCTGCCCTTGCTCTTCTTCCCGGTGTCGCGCGTGCTCTGGCTGGCATGGGACTACTGCTTCCGGCCCGTTCGTGACTGATCGCCCGCACACCCGCCGTCGCGTCGAGGACACCTGAACTCGAGCCATGGACTTCTCCACCCCGACTGAGGTGATCGTCCCCCCGATGCCGGCACGCCTGCCGCGCCGGGGCCGGCACTTCCTGCAGCGACTTGGACGGCTCGGCATGCGCCTCATGGGCTGGCGGATCGAGGGCGCGTTCCCGGACCTGGAAAAGTTCGTGATCATCGTGGCCCCACACACCTCGAACTGGGACTTCATCGCGGCGCTGTTCTGCGACCTCGCCCTCGACCTCGACGCGCACTTCCTGGCCAAGCACAGCATCTTCGTCGGGCCCTTTGGCACCTGGCTCAAGTCGCTCGGCGGGATTCCGGTGGTACGCAGCGCGTCGCACAACGTGGTCGCCCAGGCGGCGGGGGAGTTCGCGCGCCGGGAGCGGATGGTGCTGGCGATCGCCCCCGAGGGCACGCGCCGCAAGGTCGAGTCATGGAAGAGCGGATACTGGCACATCGCCCGCGCCGCCGGCGTGCCGGTCCTGCCGGTGGGCCTCGACTTCGCGAAGCGGGCGGCCGTGATCGGGACGCCACGGCTGATGACGGACTCGCTCGCGGATGACGAGGCGGCGCTGCGGCAGTTCTTCCTCAACGTGACGCCGAAGCGGCCGGAACTGCGTTAGGCCGCCGCCGTCAGGAGCGCCGGCCGAGCCGCGCGACCTACGGCATGGGCGGCGTCCAGAATCCGGCGACCCCCGTCGCGCCGGCCGACACCGCGCGCGAGTAGAACAGCGAGTTGAAGACGACGCGGAACGTCCCCTGCGGCTGGCCGCGCCACTGCGGCTGGAACGCGATCAGCACGACATGTCCGTTGCCGCGCTTCACGTCGATCGCCGCCGCATGGCCGCGCATCCGCTCCTCACCGTGCAGGAAGCCCGACTGAAGGGGCGATCCCACAGCCTGGTATTTCGCGAGCACCGATCCCTCGAAGCCGGGCAGGCTCGTGAACACCGGACTGCCGCTCACGACCACGCTGGCCTCGGCCGGCATCCCGGCCATGACGGGGTGCGTGGTGTCGACAAGTGCACGCATCACCGAGACTCCGGTGAAGTACTCCTGTCGCGAGACCCCGGCGACGACGTTCCGCACCGGCAGTTGCAGCGACGCGATCAGCGACGCGGTTCCCTGGTTCCACGCCACCACCGTGCCGCCGCCGCGCACGAACGCATCGATGGCCGCGACCCGCGCACTGTCGGTCGGGTTCACCGCCGTGGGCGCGCCACCCGCGCGGCCGCCGGCCCCTCCTCCCGCACCACCACGGCCACCACCCCGTCCGCCGGTGAGTCCCTGCGACGCCATCACGATCACGTCGAAGCGCTGCCCAAGGGTGGTGTCCCGCATCTCGTCGGGCCCCACGGTCGTGTACCTGAAGCCATACGAGTCGAGCAGCCACTCGGTCCAGCCCTGGTCCATGTTGCCCGGCGCCGCCTTGTAGAGCGCGATGCGGGACGGGGCCGCGTGCGTCGTCACGTTGCGCGCGACGTTCATGCGCTCGCCGCTCACCGACAGTTCCTTCGCCATCCCGTCGAGGCGCGTCGCGTTCATCCCCGCCAGCAGGTACCGCGCACCGCGGGTCGCCGTCGGCGGTGCATACCGCAGCGACGCGCCGTCGGCCAGCGCGCGGTTGATCAGCCGGAAGGCGTTGTTCTGCACCGGGTCGAGCGCGAGGGTGTTGCCGCGACCGGTGATCGTCGGCGCCAGCGGCACGATCCCCGCGGCGATCGCGTTCGTCGTGAACGGATACTGGTCCGACGCGCCCCAGGCTTCTGGCGTTCCCTTGACCGCCACGAGGGCATCGCGGAACTCCGCCGTCAGCGGAGTCCTGGCCTCGATCGCATGCACGTGCAACTGGTAGGGCAGCGTCCATCCGGCGGCGTCGTACGGAAGGTCGTCGCCCATGTCGGGGTACTTCTGCGGCTCCATCAGTTCGCGCACCAGCGGCGCGAACGCCTGCTCGAGCGGAACGACCCACGTGCCGGCCGGGAACCGCGTGCCGTCCTGCACGGCATCGCGGCTGAGCTGCATGACGTCGATGCCGAGGAAGGCCAGTCGGCGCAGCAGCTCGACCGGCGCCATCGGGTCCCGCTGGCCCTGCGGCACAATCCACGCGTACGGACCGGACGCGCGATGCGAGGCGATCGCGTCACGCCCGGACTGGTACCGGTTGTAGAGCAGTTCCTCGCGGAACTTCGCCGCATAGCGGAGCGTGGCGATCGACGCCGTCACCATGTAGTCCACCTGGTCCCGCAGCGTCCAGCGCCCTTCCTTCCACGGGCTGTTGTACATCGACGTCGGCAGCAACGCGCGATAGTCCGACGGCAACTGGTCCAAGGTCGATGTGCGCGGGATGCCGCAGTTACCGCCCTGGGTCTCGGTCCACCAGGACGCGATGTGCTGGTACATCGGCATGTAGTCGATGTAGCCGGGATAGTAGGCGTCGAACGTCGCCAGCATGTGCACCGCGCCCGTCTTCCCCTGCTGGTCCAGCTCCTGCGCGATCCGCATCCCGATGGTGTTCACGGTGCGCGACATGATCGGCGGCGCGTACAGGCCGATGGGATCGGCGAACGGCGGGATCCAGATGCGCGTCGGGAATGGCGACGACTGGTGGTGGACGTAGATGACCTGCGGTTCCCACTCACGCCACGTCCGCGCCACGACCCGCGACTCCACCACGTTCAGCATGTAGCTGTCGCGGTTGTTGTCGTGGCCGATGTACTTCTGGTACAGCTCCATCGGCGCCGGATTGCGCCCCGCCAGCGACTCACGACACCAGTTCACCACGATGTCCTGCCCGTCCGGATTGATGCTCGGCCACAGGAACAGGATCGTGTTGTCGAGGATCTCCCTGGTGTCGGGCTGCGAGGCGCGGGACAGCAACTCGTACGCGAGCTGCGGCGTGTGCTGCGAGCCGGCGATCTCCGAGGCGTGCAGGCCGCCGCTGATGTCCACCAGCGGGATCCCCTCGCGCGCGAGCTGGCGCGCATCGGCATCCGTCAGCGTCTCGGGCCGGGCCAGTCGCTGGTTGATGCGGCGCAGTTCGTCGACGCGCGCCAGGTTCGCCGGGGCAGAGATGAGCGCCACGGTCCAGGGCTTCCCGAAGGAGGTCTTCCCGACCTCCAGCAACCTGACGTACGGAGACGACGCGGCCAGTCGCCGGAAGTACTCAATCGACTGCCCGTACGTGAAGAGCTGCGAATCGGCGCCCACCGGATGGCCGAAGACCGACTCGGGAGCGGGAACCGACTGGGCACCGGCCGGGTGGACCGCAAGGGCGAGGGTCAGGGTCGAACAGGCGACGGCGAGGCGGCGCATTCGGGAGCTCCGGGTGGCAATGGTGAACACCAAGAACATACTTGCGAGTGGGAGGGTCAACGGGGAGGGGAGCTGCGTGCTGATTGCTGCTTACTGCGGCTGCGGCTGCGGGCTGGGGCTGGGGCTGGATACAAGAAAAAAGGCCGGTCGCCAATCCTGCGCGACCGGCCTTTCAACTCCTCCCACAACCCTACGGGATGACCACGTTGTTCAGGTCATTCAGCGCCTTCTGCAGCAGCCGGACCTTGGGCTGGTCACACGAGTTGCGCGCGTCGGCTTCCAGTGACGACGCCAGCTGGGACAGGGCATTGGCCCGCGCCGGCCCCGACGACCGTTCCGCCGTGGCGATCGAGGATCGCACGGACGCGAGGCGCGAGGCGTTCAGGCACTTCGAGCGCTCGAGCTGGTCGACGTACGCCTTCGCCAGCGGGAAACTCGGCGGCCAGGCGATCTTCGGCTGCCCCTGCGCGTTGAGGTGGGTCCACCGCACCGTCTTCGCGGCGTCGATCTCGTTCTGTGTCACGTGCTCGCTCGGGACCATCTCGGCGACGTCGAGGCCGCGGGCGATCTCGGAGCTCACGATCGCGCCGTTGTACCAGTACACCGACCACGAACCGCCCATCGCCATGCGGGTCGAGTCGACCGGGCCACGATCGAAGAACGCGATCTCCTTCGGGTTCGCGGCATCCGTCCAGTCAAAGACCGAGATGCCGCCCTGGTACCAGGCCTGCACCATCACGTCGCGCCCGGGGATCGGGATCAGCGACCCGTTGTGCGCCACGCAGTTCTCCTGCGCGGTCTGCGCCGCGGGCAGCTTGTAGTAGCTCTGGAACTTCATCTTCCCGTTCACGATCGTGAAGATGGCGTCCGAGCCCCACTCCTTCTTGTCCGAGGCGCGGCACCGCGGGGCGCCACCGCCGCCCCACTCGTCCGAGAACAGGATCTTGGTGCCGTCGTTGTTGAACGTCGCCGAATGCCAGTACGCGAAGTTCGAGTCCGACACCGCGTCCAGCCGGATCGGGTTCAGGGGATCCTTGATGTCGAGCAGGAAGCCGTGGCCCTCGCACGCGCCACCGGCCAGTCCGAGCGCCGGGTAGACGGTGATGTCGTGGCACTGCCGGAACGGCGAGTTGGGCGTGACCCCGGGCACCGGCGCCGGTCCCTGGGCCCCGAAGACCCGGTTCACGACCGTCTGGACCTCCGCGCGGAGCTTGGCGCTGTCGGCGCCCGTCGGGGCGCCCGTTCCGCCGCGCAGCTTGACGAGGCTGTCGAGCTGGGCGCGCACGAACACCGATCCGAGGGCGATTTCCTGGCCGCTCTGCGGATTGAGGGCGATGAACGCCCCTGCGGCCTTCGCCGCCGCCAGCGCCCGCTGGGCGGCGGCGAGGTCCTCGGCGGCGGCGCCGTGCGAGGCGGGCGTCACCAGCCCGCTGAAGATGTTGGCCCGGTTGGCGACCGCGGCCGCGGCCGGGTTGGCCAGCGGGACCTTGATGATCTCGATGCGCATCAGCGCCGAGTTCGGGTCCTTCTCCGGCGTGTCGCGAACGCAGCCCGGCAGTTCGTTAGGCGAACGGACGCCGGCGGAGCCCGAGACGTAGATGTACACGTTCTCGCGGTCGTCCGGGTCTTCCAGCACCGTGTGCGTGTGCGACCCGCGGCAGGTCTGGACGTTGGCGACGAGCTTCGGGTTGCGGATGTCGCTGATGTCGAAGATGCGGACGCCGCGCATGCGCTGGGCGCTCACCGTGTCCGGCACGCCACCCGGCTTGCAGTCGATGCGGCCGTTGTTCGCCTCCGCCGACATGAACATCAGGTTGCGGTAGACGGACACGTCGTTCTGCGAGGCCGGGCATTCGTACGCGGTCACCAGCACCGGGTTGGCCGGGTTGCTGACGTCCCAGATCACCGGGCCGTTGTAGTTGCCCTGGATCGCGTAGTTGCCGACAAAGGCCAGGTCGGAGTTGGTGATCCCGAGGAATCCCGGCGGCGAGACCGCCTTGGCGGTGACGCGCAGGTTCCCGATCGCCTCGCCGGCGTTCGTCAGGCCGGCCTTGAGCCCGACGCGCGGGTCAACCGGCGCGGGCTGTGGCATCGGTTCGGGGGTGGGCGGTGTGCTCCCGCCGCAGGCCGCCGACAACACGATGGCGGCAGACACTGCAAGCCGGGCAGTGATCGAGTGCGCGCGGAATGCGCGAGTGGCAAGGGTCATGTCTTCGTCCTGTGTTGGTGGAACGGGTGCGCTGGTCAGTCCAGCTCGAGCAGCATCTGCAGCATCCGGTTGATCTCGGTCGTCTGGTCGACCTGGACGTCGGACGCGAACTTGAACACGAATTCGTCCTGGCCGGCGCCGTGCGAATCGAACAACTCCTTCACCATCGCGACCGCGCCTCGATGATGCTGGATCATGAAGGTCAGGAAGAGCCGGTCGAACTCGGGCCCGCGCGCCGCGTCCAGCTCCTTCATCTGGGCGTCGGTGAGCATGCCCGGCATGAGCATCACATGATCCATCCCGCCCATGGTCATCTTCATGCCGGCTGGATCAGCCTCGGGAACGGGCTGGCCACGGTCCTTGAGCCACGTCTGCATCAGCAGGATCTCGTCGGCCTGGCCGGTGAGGATACGCTCGGTCAGGCGGATCACGGCCGGACTGGCGCCGTGGGAGGGCGCCCACTGGGCCATCACCAAAGCCTGGGCATGGTGGCTGATCATGCCCGACAGGAAATGAATGTCGGCCTTCGTGTACGGGTATCGCGCACTGTCCGCGCGGGCGCGCGCGACCGCCGCCTCGTCGCCCATGGCCCCGTGCAGCGGATCCGTCGATGCGCCCCGCGCACCGCCACAGGCCGTGACCAGCGCGATGAAGGCGATGCTTCGTACGATCGGTGACTTGAGTTCGTGCACTGTCACAGTCCTGACCTCTTCCTTACCTCGCCGGCTGCCCGGCAGGATATGCGACCGGCCTCGCGGGGACGAACCGTGCGGTGGCCGGCAATGTGAACACTGACAATAACCCGAACCGCGTCCGCTGGACCATTGGTTCCCTGGCTCCCTCGGGGTGACCAGCTTTCCATCGTCCTTCGGGGGCGACCATGCTGCCAGCGCACCAATCGGCCTCAGCTTTTGCCATTCCGCAACCCCGGGGACCGTGCCGCTGCCCGATTGCCGCAGCGGACGCCCTGTTGCGGGGTCCCCGACCGTTGGGCCCGGCACGTGGCGCCCCGCGAACGTGGCGATAGCTTCTCCCGCCGTCGTCCACCGGAGACTCCATGAGACGCGCGCTGCTTGCACTCCTCATCATGGCCCCCGCTGCCGGGGCGCAGGAGAAGGACTCCACGCGCGGCGGCATCGCCCCGTGGCCGCCGGTGGCGACCTTCTCCATCCTGGCCATGGATCCCGCGACCGGCGAGATCGGCGGCGCGGTGCAATCCCGCGTGTTCTCGGTCGGGAACGGCGTCCTGTGGGCCGAGGCCGGGGTCGGCATCGCTGCCACGCAGGCGATCGTCGACGTGAGCTACGGTTCGCAGGCGCTGGCGCTGCTGCGGCAGGGACTCGGCGCGGAGCAGGTGGTGAAGCAGGTCTGGGAGTCCGACCCGGATCCGCGTCCCGCGGACTGGAGCAAGCAGGGACGCCAGTTCGCCGTCCTCGACGCGAAAGGCAACGTGTTCGCCTTCACCGGTCCGCGCGCGACCGAATGGGCGGGTCACAGGTCATGTTCGGCGAAGGACACACCCTGCACCGCGCAAGGAAACATCCTGGCCGGGCAAGCAGTGGTTGACTCGATGGTCGCCGCCTACGAGCGCACCGCCGGCCAGCACATCTCGCTCCGATTGATGGAGGCGCTCGAAGCGGGCCAGCGCGCCGGCGGCGACAAGCGCGGCATGCAATCCGCCGCCATGCTCATCGTGAAGAAGGGCGGCGGGGTCTGGCTGAACAACGATGTCGTGCTGCGGCTCCAGGTGGATGATAGCCCGGAGCCCATTGTCGAGTTACGCAGGCTGGTCGAGAAGGCAGCGGGCCAGCGAAGAAGACGATGAGCGAGTGCAGAGTGCAGAGTGCAGAGTGCAGAGTGCAGAGTGCAGAGTGCAGAGTGCAGAGTGCAGAGTGCAGAGTGCAGAGTGCAGAGTGCAGAGTGCAGAGTGCAGAGTGCAGATCGCAGAGCGACGGCAGTGCCGAGTCACGAGTCACGAGTCACAAGTCACGAGTCACGAATCAAGGCCGTCCCTGCGTCAACCTTCGCACCAGCTCGCCCAGCCGGTTCATCTCATCCCCGTACTGTGCCCAGTTCCCCGCGCGCTGGGCGGCGATGGCCCGGTCGTGCGCGTCCTGCAACTGGCGCAGCAACGTGGCATCGAACCCGGGCGTCTGCGCGCGCGACACCGAGTCCCGTGCCGTCACCTCGGCGACGGCCGTGCGGCCTCCGGCTCCGCCCCCGAACAGCAACGCCAGCCCGGCGTCGAGCGTCTCGGCCATCACCACCTGGTTCTGGTGCGCCACCACCACGCGCTTCAGCTCCGGGATCTGCCCCCCCTCGGCCCGCAGGTACAGCGGCTGCACGTAGATCAGCGATTGCTCGATCGGGATCACCAGCAGTTCGCCGCGAATCACCTCCGACCCGCGCTGGTCCCACAGCGTGACCTGTCGCGCGATCTCGGTGTCCTGGTTGATCCGGTTCACGATCTGCCGCGGCCCGAAGACGAGGCTCTGCTTCGGGAAGCGATACACGAGCAGCTTGCCATAGTGCTCGCCATCGCTGCGCGCCACCATCCACGCCGCCAGGTTGTCCTTCTGCCGCGGCGTGAACGGCGTCATGAAGATGTACTCGGCGGTATCCTCGTCAGGCAGCCGCATCACGATGTGCCGCATGAACGGGTTGCGTTCGCCTCCCTGGTCCACCACCGGGATCTGCCACTGGTCCTCGCGGTGGTAGAACAGTTCGGGCTCGGTCATGTGGTACGTCGTGTACAGCGTCGCCTGCGTCCGGTACAGATCCTCGGGGTACCGCAGGTGACGCCGCACGTCCGACGGCATCGAGTCGAGGGGCAGCAGGATCCCGGGGAAGATCCGTGCCTGCGTGCGGATCAGCGGGTCAGCGGCGTCGGCGATGTAGGCGCGGACGGTGCCATGGTACGCGTCGACCGTCACCTTCACGCTGTTGCGCATGTACGTCGTGCCGTCCGGAAGGCGTGCGGCATACGGATACCGCGTCGTGCTCGTGTAGGCGTCGATGATCCAGGTCAGTTCACCGGCATCGGTCAGGACGAGGTACGGGTCGCCATCGAGCCGCACAAACGGGAGCGCGCGCCGCGCCCGCTGCACCACGTTGCGATGGTACAGGATCTTGCTCGACGATGTGATGTCGCCCGACAGCAGCATCTTGAGCGACGAGAAGTGCCAGGCCAGCACGCTGCGCCGCCAGAACGTGAGCGGCACGCCGCCGCGTCCTTCATACGTCGCCGTGATGTTCTCGTCACCGGACGGATGGTCGAACTCCGGCAGGCGCGTCCCGGTGATCGCGAACGTGTTGGTCAGCTCGCCGTAATAGATCTGCGGCCGGGTCACGTTCAGCGTGACCGTTGACGCGGGGGGCAGGTCCTTGATGAACAGGACCGGCAATCCCTCGGTGGTCACCTGGTTCACCGGCGCGAGCGTGATGCCCATGCCGTGCGTGAACGTGAGGTGATCGTTGATGAACGACCGCGTCGGCAGCGAGCCGGTGTTGAGCTCGCGCGCCGACAGGAGCACCTGGCGATACCGGCCGTCGATGACATACCGGTCGTCGTCGACCGAGATGAAGTCGTAGTAGGTCCGGATCTCCTGGAGCTGCCCGAACGTCTGCAGCAGCGGCTCGCGGTCCCAGAGCCTGACGTTCTCGATCGTCGGCCCGTTGGCACGGATGTCGTCCAGCGTCAGCGCGATGTCGCCGGGCAGGTCGCGCGTGGCCACGCTGTCGATGCCCCAGGCCACGCGCGTGGCCTTGATGTGGTTCTCGATGAACGGGCGCTCGCGTCCCAGCTCGGTCGGCGCCACGACCAGGCGCTGGATGATCGACGGGTATGCGGTACGGCCGAGAAACCCCACCGCGACGTAAGCGACGAGCGCGATCGGGACCGCGGGAAGCGCCCGGCGCCGGGCGATGCCCAGCGCGATGAACGCCGCCCCGAGGAGGGCCGTGATCGCGGCGGCGTGCATGCCCGGACGGCGCGCGTGCATGTCGGCGTAACTCGCGCCGGTGAACGGCCCGGTCGTCGAGTAGACCAGCTCCGGAATCTGCACGACCCAGGTGCGCACCGCCGCCAGGACGAGGAACGCCGCCACCAGGAGGCCGAGGTGCATCGCCGCCTTCGGCGACAGGTACAGCCGCGGCGACGGGGGACGGATGTCCCCGCGCACGAGGTACACGAACCCCGCGAGCAGCGCCGACAGCACCGTGAGCGCACTGAGGAGGCCGAGCACCATCGAGTACGCCGGCATCGCGAACGTGTAGAACCCGATGTCGCGCCCGAAGACCGGGTCGGTGGCGCCGAACGGTGTCCCGTTGAGGAACTGCAACGCGGTCATCCACGCCGCCGCGCCCGAGATCCCCGTCAGCACCGCGAAGACCGCGGCGGCGGGCGTCGTCAGGCGGGGCAGGCGCTCGATCAGTTCCACCAGGTTCGGCGGCAACTGGCCGGTGAAGACCGTGTGGGGCGGACCGCCCCGCCGTGCAATGCGCAGGTTCAGCGCGAGCACGGCATACGCCACCACCGTCACGAGCACGAACAGCACGCCCTTGGCCAGCAGCTCCGTCGTGAAGACGCGCTCGAACCCGATCTCCCGGAACCAGAACAGGTCGGCGGCCAGGCGAACCGTCGCCGGGAAGACGAAGAGGACCAGCAGGACAACCGCGATCAGGACGCGGAGGGCGCCGCGACTGCCAGGGCCTCCCGGTACCAGCCGGAGCTGCGGAGCATCATCCATCGTGGCCTCGTGGTGGTGGTGCCAGCCCTCGCCCCCGCCAGGCGGGCGCGGAAGGGACAGTTGGAATCTGCGCCGTGTCGCGCTCGGGGGTCAATCGACACTTGGCGCGCGGCGCGCGAAAAGCCTTCTTTGTCGAGTGCTGACGACCCCATTCCTGCTCCGCCGCGGGGGACGCCTGGCGTGCCTGCTGCCCCTGGCGTTGCTGGCCGCGTCCACGGCCGCCGCGCAGGGCCGGCCGGATCGCATTCGCGCCGTCATCGTGCAGAACGACCCGGTCTTCGACGCGACCGAGGCGCGGTTCTGGCCGTGGCGACTGGCGAACGCGCTCCACGTCGAGACGCGCGAGTACGTCATTCGGCGCGAGCTGCTGTTCGACGTCGGCGACCCGGTGGACGACGCCCTCATCGCCGAGTCCGAGCGCAACCTCCGCGCGCTGGGCATCTTCCGGGATGTCGTGATCCTCGGCCAGGACACCGACAGCGGCGTGGTGATGATCGTGCGCACGGCCGATGCCTGGACCACCACGCTGGGCATGGGGATCGCCACCAGCGGCTCGCAGTCGGCCATCGACCTGTCGGTGCAGGAAGGAAACCTGCTCGGCACGCGGACCGTGGCGCTGCTCGCCTATCGCAACGACACCGATCGCAGCTCGGTCGCGCTCGCGTTCGACACGCCGCGCGCGATCGGCGACCGGATCGGGGTCGGGGCCTCCTTCATCGAGCGCTCCGATGGCCGGGCCGGCACGGGGTCGCTGCGCCTCCCGTTCCTCAGCCTCTCGTCGCGGGTGGGGGCGTCGCTGAATGCGTCGGCGTTCCAGGGACGCGTGCTCCAGTTCGCGAACGGCACGATCACCGATTCGCTCTGGCGCGAGTCGGCGGTCCTCCGCGGCGACGCCGCGGTCGCGGTGGTGGCCGGCCCGCGCGGCTTCCTCCGCGTCGGCCTCCTGGGCCAGTGGCTGCGCGACGACCTCATCGCGCTCGAGGCGAAGGCGGCGATCCCGCGCACGCGGACCGCGGTGGTCGGACCCTACCTGAGCGCGCGGGTGCCGCGGTACATCCGGGTCCGCAACGTCGAGCGCATGGAGCGCACCGAGGACATCGACCTTGGCGTCTCGGCCAACGCGGCGCTGCTGGCCGCCCCGTCCGCGTGGGGCTACCGCCGCAACGGGGTTGGTGCTTCGTTAGGCGTCGCGGTGGGCGTCCGGCTCCCGACGGGCTTCGCGCGCCTCGGCGCCAGCGGCTCGATCCTCCAGACCAGCGAGGGGACGGACTCCGCCACCGCCCTCGCCGCCGGCACCATCATCGCCCAGCCCGGGTTGCGCCACCTCGTGGTCCTCCATGCCTCGGGGGGCATGCAGCGCAACGCGGTTCCCGGCCGGGAGTTCGACCTCGGCCTCGGCGCCGGGCTTCGCGCCTGGCCCGCGCACGCCTTCACCGGGGACCGCTACTACGTGCTGGCGGCGGAGTATCGCGCGCTCGTCCTGCCGCAGCTGTTCGGCGTGGTCGGGGTCGGGGTGGCGGCGTTCGCGGGGCAGGGGGGCGCCTGGAATGACGGCGACCCGGTCCGCGCCGGGACGGAGGCGGGCCTGGGCCTCCGCATCGCGTCGCTGCGCGAGGCCGGCGGCGTCTGGCGCCTCGACCTGTCCCGGCGCGTCGCCGGCCATGGCTACGCCGGCGGCTGGGTGATGTCGTTAGGCCGCGGCTTCGTCTTCGGGCGGATCTGAGTGACGCCGGGACTGGCAGGCCTCCTCGCCTACCTGGCCCTGCAACTGGGCATCGGCGCCTGGGTGTCGCGACGCATCAGGGACGAGGCCGATTACCTTCTCGCCGGCCGCAGCCTCGGGTACACCCTGGCCACGTTCTCCATCTTCGCCACCTGGTTCGGGTCGGAGACGGTCGTGGGATCGGCCGGCAACGCGTTCCGCGACGGCGTCTCGCTGGCCTCGGCGGAACCGTTCGGCTACGGGCTCTGCCTCATCCTGATGGGGTTCCTCTTCGCCGGCCCGCTCTGGCGCCGCCGCCTGACGACGCTCGCCGACCTCTTCCGGCAGCGCTACTCGGTGGGCGTGGAGCGACTGGCCGCCGTGATCCTGATCCCCGGCTCGATCCTCTGGGCGGCCGCGCAGATCCGCGGTTTCGGATACGTGCTGTCGACCGTGACGGACAGCATTCCGATCGACGTCGCCATCGCCATCGCCGCGGGCTTCACCATGCTCTACACCGTCTTCGGCGGACTCCTCGCCGATGCCATGACCGACGTGATCCAGGGGGTGATGCTGGCGGTCGGACTGGTGGTCGTCCTGGTCGGGGTACTGCTGCAGGTGCATAACGACGGGGGCGTGGCGGCCACGCTCGCGCAGGTCGGTCCGGTGTCGCTGGTTCCCCCCGGGACCTCGCTGCTGGCGCTCGCGGAGGAATGGGCCATCCCGGTCTGCGGTTCGGTGATCGCAACGGAACTGGTGGGCCGGATCATAGCCACGAAGACGCCGAACGTCGCCCGGCGCTCCTCGTGGATGGCCGGGACCATGTACATCGCGATCGGGATCATCCCGCTCGTCATCGGCCTGCTGGGCCAACGGGTCGTGCCTGGCCTCGCGGAACCGGAGCAGGTGATCCCCGCCGTCGCCCACGCCCTCCTCCCGACGGTGTTCTTCGCGATCTTCGCCGGCGCGCTCGTCTCCGCCATCCTCTCCACGGTGGACAGCACGCTGCTCGTCGCCTCCGGACTCCTGTCGCACAACCTGCTCGTCCCGGCCTTCCGCGTCACCAACGAACGCACCAAGGTGCGGCTGGCGCGGGCCGGCGTGCTCGCGTTCGGGGTGCTGGCCTATGTCCAGGCCGTCCGCGCCGACGGTGTCTTCGAGCTGGTGGAGGAAGCGTCGGCGTTCGGATCGGGCGGTGTCCTGGTGACCGTGTGCTTCGCGCTGTTCACGAAGGTTGGCGGCCCGATGGCGGCGACCGGCACGCTGCTCTGCGGGTTGGCGGCGTACCTGCTCGCCACGGCGACGGGGTTTGCGTATCCGTTCCTGCTCTCGCTGGCGGTGTCGCTGGCGTCGTACCTGCTCGTCGCCCCCATGGAGCGAGTCGCCGGGAGGATGCGCCGTGCCTGACGCCCACGACTTCCTGGCCAACCTCGCGCTCGTCCTCTGCGTCGCCGCCATAACGAGCCTCGTCTTCCAGCGCCTCCGGCAGCCGGTCGTCTTCGGCTACCTGGTCGCCGGCATGATCATCGGGCCGTACATCCCGATCCCGCTGGTCGCGGACGAGGCGATGGTGAAGGCGTTCTCCGAGCTCGGCGTCGTCCTGCTGATGTTCTCGATCGGGCTCGAGTTCAACCTGCGCAAGCTGATGGCGGTCGGCGGCCCGGCCGGCGTGGTGGCGATGGTGCAGTCCTCGGCACTCATCGGGCTGGGGTACCTCGTGGGACGTCTCTTCGGGTGGACGACGATCGAGAGCCTCTTCGCCGGGGCCGCCATCGCCATCTCGAGCACGACCATCATCGCCAAGGCGTTCGCCGAGCAGGGCATCCGCGGTCGCATGGCCGACATCGTGCTGGGGATCCTCATCGTCGAGGACCTCATCGCGATCCTGCTGATCGCGATCCTCACCGCGGTCGGTGAGGGCGGCGGGTTGTCCCCGCGGGAGGTCGTGGGGACGACCCTCCGGCTGGTCCTCTTCCTGGCGGGGCTGATCGGGGTCGGGCTGCTGGTGGTGCCCCGCCTGATCCGGGCCGCGGTCCGCTCCGAGCGCTCGGAGACGATCCTGGTCACCAGTATGGGCGTGTGCTTCGCGGCGGCGCTGCTGGCGCTCTCGCTCGGGTACTCCGTGGCGTTAGGCGCGTTCATCGCCGGGTCGCTCGTCGGGGAGTCCGGGCAGGAGAAGGTGGTCGAGCACCTGGTCGCGCCCGTCCGGGACCTGCTGGTGGCCGTGTTCTTCGTCTCGGTCGGCATGCTCCTCGACCCGACCGTGGTGGTCGAGCATTGGCCGGCCATCCTCCTGCTGGTCGTGGTCGTGGTGGTCGGGAACGTGGTGGCGGTGTCCGCCGGGGTATTCCTGATCGGCGAGGGCCTGCGCCCGGCGGTGCAGGCGGGAATGAGCCTTGCCCAGATCGGCGAGTTCTCGTTCATCATTGCGTCGGTGGGCATCGCGACCGGCGCCACCCGCGAATTCCTGTACCCGGTGATGGTGGCCGTCTGCGCGATCACGACCCTGTTCACCCCGTACCTCATCCGGTCCGCGCCGCGGGTGGCTGCGCGCGTGGACGCCAGCCTGCCGGGGGCGCTCCAGACGTTCGTCGCGCTCTACGGCTCCTGGCTGGAGCGGCTGCGGACGAGCCCGGGGGTGGGCGGGCGAAGTCGCACGCAGCGACTCGTCAGGGTGATGGCGATCGACACCGTGCTGCTCGCGGTGCTGTTCATCGGCGTGTCGGTGGAGTTTCCACGGCTCGTCGGGCTGCTCGACGACGTGGCCTGGCTCACGGGATCGGCCGCGCGCGCGGTCGTCCTCGTCGTCGCCGCCGCGCTCGCCGCGCCGCTGGTGGTCGGGCTCGTGCGCACCACCCATCTGCTGGGCATGGCCCTCGCCGTGCGCGCGCTGCCCGCGCCCGAGGAGCGGAAGGTCGATATGGCGCGCGCGCCGCGCCGCGCACTGGAGGTCACGCTGCAGTTCGGGCTGCTGTTCGCGATGGTCGCGCTGCTCGTGGCCGTCACGCAGCCGTTCGCGCCGCGCATCCCCGGGATCGTGGTCATCCTCGCCGCGGGGGTGGTGATGGTGCTTGCCGTCTGGCGCAGCGCGAAGAACCTGCACGGGCACGCCGTGGCCGGCGCCGAGGTGATCGCGGCGGCACTGGGGCGACGAGTGGCCGAGGGCGCGCAGGGGACCGGGACCGATGACGCGATGTCGCGCATGCAGGCCATGCTGCCCGGCCTGGGCGAGCCGGTGGCCATGCTCGTGGAGCCGGGAAGCCTGGCGTCAGGGAAGACGCTCGCGGAGCTGGACATGCGCGGGGTGACGGGGGCGACGGTGCTCGCGATCCTGCACGGCGCCGAGCGCATCGCGTCGCCGCGCGGGGAGACGAGGCTGGAGGCGGGGGACACGATTGCCGTGGCCGGGACACACCACGATGTGGCGAGCGTGCGCGAGATGGTCAGTCGCACGTTGGAAGGCCCGCGTGAGTAGCTGGATCCGGTCGGTCGTCGGCGCCCTCGTGCTGGTGCTCGGTGGGTGCCAGTGGTTTGAGCGAATCGCGAGTGAGCAGACTCCCCCGCCGGGTGAATCGCGCTATGTCTGGAAGGTTCCGGGCCTCACCAACAAGGGCGTTCCATGGTTCGATGACAGCACCGTCTTCTATCTTGGCTTCGACCACGAACTGACGGCGGTTGACAAGTCGTCGGGCGAGGTGCGCTGGAACATCAGGCTTCCAGTCGCGAGGGGTAACACGGTCGGCTTTGGCGGGGTCGTGCATGGAAGCACGATCATCGTCGGCGATGAGGACGTGTTTGCCCTGGACAAGCGGAATGGAACGATCCTGTGGCGCTATGAACCTCCCGGTGGTGTCGACATCGGACGCCTTGCTCCGATCCTCTGGAACGGGCTGGTTCTCGCAGGCTCATCGAACGGATGGGTGTTCGCCGCGGACGCCAGTACTGGCCAGGAAGTGTGGCGCCAGCGCCTTTCCACTGTCGCGCAATATCTGGTTTACACAGCTCCGGTTGTAGACGGGACTCTCTACATAACGACGGTGGACTTCGACTCGTCGCCGGTGGGCGCCCCGCTCGGACATGTCGGTGCCCTCGATGCGGCAACCGGACAGCTTCTGTGGCTGCGCCCTATTCCGCATCACATCGACCCCTCTGGGCCAACCGCCACCGTGAGCCCCGTCGTGTCGGCGACCGTTGTGGTTGGTTCGCGTGATGGCCCGTGGTACGGCTTCGATCGCGCCACCGGCGCGGTGCGATGGAAGAAACAACCACTGCCGTTTCCCAATGTGAGTGACCCCGCGCTGATCCGCGAAGTCAGCTGGCTTGCGACCTGCGGCGGACGCGTCTTCGGGGGTTCGTCCACGACCCGGGTCGTGTCGATCGACTCGGAAACTGGAAACGAGGTCTGGTTGACTCCCCCGTCCACCGCAAGCGCTGAGCCCGTGTGGTGTGACGACGAGCAGGTCTACGTCATGAGGCCCCTCGGTGGCATCGAGGTGCTCGACGCGGTGACTGGCGCACGTCGTTGGGACTTCCGGTTTCCCCAGCAGGATTTCTTCTTTGGCAGCGCCAGCGATGCAGCGCACATCTATGTCGGTGGACGTCTTGGTGTCTACGCGCTGCGAAAGGACTGACTGGTCGCGGACGGAATCCGGTTAAGCGAGGAGAGGCCAATCGCGCGGCGGGCATGATCAGTACCGCCAGGCGTACTGCAGCTTCACCAGCAACTGGTTGGAGTCGAACCGCCACTCACGCGGCGTGCCCGGCGCCGGCAACAGCTCGCGAATGTTGTGGTTGTACACGACAAACACCTCTCCCACCGGCGAGAACGTCCATCGGACGCGCGTGTTCGAGCCGAAGCTGTCCGTGCCGTTGTCGTACTGCAGGTAGCTGTTGAACTGCAGGTCCGGCGAGATGTTCAGGCGCGCTCGCGTGCCGATGACCTGCTGGGTGAAGTCTCCCTCGGCCAGCCGGCCCACGTTGCGGGTGGCGTTGAACTCCATGATGAACAGCGCCGAGGGCTTCCACGACGCCGTGGCGATGAACTCGTCGAGCGTGCCCGAGTAGAAGTCGCCGAACCACCACGTGAACTGGCCGCTGAACTTGCGCTTCGCCGCCAGCGCGGCCTCCAGCCGGTACCGCTTCCAGTGGTAGCTGCCCGCAGGGATCACCACGCCGTCGGCAATCTCGAAGGGGTCTGTGAGGCGTTCCCCGGTGGGGACCACGTTCACCTCGTACCGATCCCCGTTCTCCAGTCGCCAGTTCACCGGCGCCAGGAAGATGCGGTAGCTCTCCCACTTGCCGTCCAGGTCGGTGACCACGGTGTTGAACCACTCGTTCGTCATCTGCCGGACGCGCAACCCGAGGATCGGCTGTTTCGGGCGCGGCGTATTCGTGATGTTGAGGACCATCGCGTGCACGCCGGGCCGCTGCACGAAGCCGAGCGACGGATCGAACGCGTCGCCGACGCGCTTCCAGGTGAAGGCGATGTCCCACAGGTCATTGGGGTAGTCGACCTTGGCGCCGATCGCGTGCGCGTCGCCGTTCGCGCGCCCCTCGCGATCCATCGCCAGTCCCCACACGCCGGCAAGGAGGTTCTTGTCGCCGCGGAACCGCGATGTCTGGAACGTGAAGTCCGCGCCGGCGGTCCAGCTGTTCGCCCGGCCGAGCGGATCGCCCAGGGTCGCGATGGCCCCGATCGACGACTCCCGCATCACGTTCTGCTTGACGCGCAACACGCCGACCGTGTTCCCCGTCGGGAGCGTGTCCACGTCCCCGGTCCGCACGACCAGTGCGCCGAAGTTCGTGGACCCTTCGCGTCCGGCGAGCTTCAGGCCTGCCCGCAGCGGCACCTCGCGACCACCGAGCAAGCCGATGCGGCGGCTGAAGAACGGAATGAGTTCGCCGCTGGAACCGCTGCTGTTCCCCAGCCCAAGCCCGAAGTCGAAGATGTCCGACCCCTCGAGGAAGAACGTCCGCTTCTCGGGGAAGAGCAGGGGGAAGCGCGTCAGGTTCGTGCGTCGTGAATCGACCTCGGTTTCGGCAAAATCGGTGTTGACCGTCAGGGAGCTCAACGTATTCGCGCCAACCCGCCTGGTGATGTCGAGGCTGGCCGACACGTCGCTCCTGACGGAGGCGTCGGACACTGGCTTCCCGATGGATGACGTGATGGATGGGCGGACGCTGATGCCGGCGCCGAGGTCGAACGCGGGCAAGTCGCTGAGCAGACCCGCCCCGCTGGTCATGTTGATCTTCACGTCGCGATCGGGGCTCGCCCATCGTGAGCTCTCCAGCAGTCGCTGGATCCGGCGTTCGACGTTGAAGCCCCAGGCGGCCAAGCCACGCTTGAACAGCAGGCTCTTGATTGGAATCGCAACCTCCACGGACCAACCGACGCTGTCGCGGTGGGTCGCGGCCTCCCAGATGCCGTCCCACTGCGCGTTTTCCCCCTCGCCCTGGTTGGCGACAAGGGCGTCGTAACGGGCACCGTATGGATTGACGATGAACACGTACCCGGAGCGTCCATCCCGGTACGTGTCCAGCACCAGGCGCACGTGGTCCTCACTCGTCAGGCTGGCGTCACGGTTGCGCGAGAAGCTCGTGATGCGGCCGGGGTCAGGATCGTATGCCCTGATCCCGAACACGACCTGGCTTCCGTCGGACACGACCCGGACGACGGTGCGTCCCGTGGGCGGGCTCCCTTCCACCGGCTCGATCTGGGTGAGGTTCGCGATGGAATCCACGATCGTCCAGGCGGTGTCGTCCAGGCGGCCGTCGACGCGTATCGGGGTTCCGTTGATCGCGCCGATTCGCAGGGTGGGCAGTCCGCCGGCGGACCCACCCTGTGCCCTGACGGGAGAGGCAGGGCACACGGCCAGGGCCGAGAGGAACCACAGCAACGACGGCAACGACCTGGTTGCCGGCGCCCCATTGGTGGAACGCCGCAGACTCACCGGGTCGGCCCCTGGGAATTCGTGAGGTCCAGCGCGGCCCGCAATCCGCGCGCGAGCGCGACCGCGTTGGCGTTCGCCCAGAAGTGCATGAAGAAGAGCCGCGGTTCCTCGTCCAGCATGTGGCTGTGGAGGCTGGTGACGGCAATGCCATGTTCGTTGAGCATCCGGATGACCCGGTTGACCTCCGAGCCAAGCAGGACGTAGTCGCCGGTGATTGCTGCCCGGCCGTCTCCGGTGGGCTGGAAGTTGATCACCGTGCCGACGCCCATCGAGGGCGGTACCACGAGTGTCGTGCTGCGGATCTCCTCCCTTCGCGGCACATTCACCTGCCATACGCCGCCGTTAACCTGGCCGCGGTGGCCGAGCGCGGCCGTGACCGCTGACGTGTCCATCGCGAACGCGGCCGCAACCGCTGACGTGTCCATCGCGAACGCGGCCGCAACCGCCGCCGTGGTCGGCGCCGACGGCTGCGGTGTTCCCGTGAGGGCCAGCGCTTCGCGCACCGTCGCGGCGATCGCCGTTGGATCTCCATGCGCGTGGATATGGACGTACAGGACACGCGGCGATTCCTGCACGATGTGATGGTGGATCGCCGTCTGTTCGACGCCTCCCTGCTGGAGGCGCGCGACCACCGGCGCGAGCTCCGCTTCCGTAAGCACAAGGTCGCCCATGGCGACAGCGCCGTCCCCGTGCGCCTTGAACGCCAGCCAGGAACCCAGCGCGAAGGTCGGCCTCAGGTCCACCCCGGCGGCCGTGACGTGCAGGTCACCTCGAGGCATGCCGAACCGGTACACCTGGCTGTCAGCCTGCAGGACTCCGCGACGCCCGAAGGCGGAATCGACCCGGCTCCAGTCGATGGATGCCGCACTCGCGGTCGCAGAAAGCGCCGGAGCACCGGTGGCCGCGCCGGGTTCGCCGGACTCGCCACCGGCGCATGCCGCCAGCAGGACGACCGACCACATCGTCAGTTGCTTCATGCCTCGTCTCCATTGGTCAGGCAGGTGGGATCAACTTACCTGGAGGGTCGTTGCTGACTTTGACTCAAATGACTGAACCCAGCTCGAGCGGCATCATGTTGAAGACGCCGCGCCCGAGCGGCAACGGGAAGACTCGCTGTCAGGTGCGAGTCTCCGGTGCGACCGGTGACCGATCCACGCCGAGTCCCTCGAGAAAGAACGCGGCAAGTTCCGCCCGGCCACCCAAGCCACTCTTCGCGTACACGGACACGGCGTGCTGGCGCACCGTGCGCTCACTGCGGCCGGTCTGCGCCGCTATCTGCTTGTGCCCGTGTCCCTTCAATAGAAGCAGCGCCACCTCGCGCTCGACCGGTGTCAGTCCCCACGCCGCGAACTGCCGCTCGATCGCCGCGCTGAGCCCGGCCAGGGCCGACTCGGCGCTCTGACGCCACGAGTCGCGCTCGGCGCGGCTGCTCTCCAGGGTTCGCTCGGCGCTGACGAGTTGCCGTCTTGTCCGCTGCCACCCACGCCAGAGCACGATCGAGAAGGTGAGGCTGGTCGTCATCAGGACCAGTTCCACCAGGACGTGCGCGGAAAACCAGCTCTCCGGCCGATCGAGCGCCAGGTCGATCGCCCCGCCGATTGCCACCAGCAGGAGAATCCCCGGGACGAGCACCGGGTTGAGCGCGAATCCCTCGTCCAGCGGGTCGTGTTCCGGCGGTGATGCCACGCGATCACCCCTCCAGCGTCTGACGGATGCGGCAAACATACGGCCGGATCGCGTCACTTGCCGGATACGCTCCGAGTCTGGTCACGGTCAATCATGCGTCCACACACGAACAAGGATGGACGTCATGCAATCCCTGATACCCGATCCGCTCCACCCAGCCGTGGTGCACCTGCCTGTTGCCCTCGCCGTGCTGGTCCCGATATTCGCCATCGGGGCACTCGTCTTCATCCGTCGCGGGGCGCGTCCGCGGACGGCCTGGGGAGTGACCGTCGCGCTGCTGGGCGCCCTCATGGTGAGCGCCTGGGTCTCGCTGCAGACCGGTGAGCAGCAGGAGGAACGCGTCGAAGAGGTCGTCTCCGAGCAGTCCATCGGCACGCATGAAGAGGCTGCCGAGGCATTCCTCGTCGTGACGGCGATCGTCCTCACCGTGGCCCTGACCGGACTGGCCCCTGGGCGGATCGGCCTGGCGGGTCGCTGGGCGGCCACAATTGGCACCGTGGCCATCCTCGGGGCGGGGTGGCGCGTCGGCCACACGGGGGGACTTCTTGTCTACCGCGACGGTGCGGCGAGCGCATACGCCTCACCGGCCGGCACCCGCTCGGTTGGCGGGGACGTTGAGCAACCGCGCCGAGACGACGACCGGCGCGGCGCGGGCGGGGAACGCCGGTAGCAGGGCGTCGAGTTTGACGGCGGGGCGGGGACGGTGCAGCATACCGTGACCCGCCCCGTTCGTTACCTGCCGAGGAGATCGACATGCGCGTGCCACCCGTCCCCACGCTGCTCGCTGCCACGGTGCTGCTGTTCGCCAATCACACGCCGGCGCCGCAGGGGCCGACCTCGCGGCTCCGGTTCGCGATCACCTTCCCTGCGGAGCGGAGCGCCCAGCCGATCGACGGCCGCCTCCTGCTGATGCTCTCCGCCGACACGGCCAGCGAGCCGCGCTTCCAGGTCAGCGGTACCGTGGCGACGGCGCAGGTCTTCGGCGTCGACGTGGAGGGATGGAAGCCGGGCGAGACTCGTTATGTGGACGCGAGTGCGTTCGGGTACCCGCTGCGCTCGCTCGGCCTGGTCCCGGCGGGCACGTACCGCGTGCAGGCGATGATCAACCGGTACGAGACCTTCACCCGCGGCGACGGCCACACCGTCAAGCTGCCGCCGGACAAGTGGGAGGGGCAGCAGTGGGCCAGCAAGCCGGGCAATCTCTTCTCCAGGGTGCAGTCCCTCGTCGTGGATCCCGGCAAGGCCGGCGCGCCACGCCTCGTGCTGGACCAGGAGAACCCGCCGGTCCCCGACTTCAAGCTCAAGGAAACGAAGTACGTGAAGTACCTGCGCATCCGGAGCGAGTTGCTGTCGAAGTTCTGGGGTCGGGACATGTTCCTCGGCGCGTGGGTGCTCCTGCCGTGGGGTTACGACGAGCATCCCGAGGCACGGTATCCGCTCGTCATCAACCACGGGCACTTTCCCTCCGGCGTCGGCGGCTGGCGGGAGACGCCGCCCGACCCGAACCTCGCCCCCGACTACAGCGAGCGCTTCTCGCTTCCGGGCTACAACCGCATCCAGCAGCAACTGGGATGGCAGTTCTACCAGGACTGGACCGGCAAGGGCTTCCCGCGAATGCTGCTGGTCGAGATCCAGCACGCGACGCCGTACTACGACGACTCGTACGCGGTGAACTCCGCCAACAACGGCCCGTACGGCGATGCGATCATGAAGGAACTGGTGCCGGAGATCGAGAAGCAGTTCCGCGGCCTTGGCGCGGGGTGGGCGCGCTTCACCTACGGCGGTTCGACCGGCGGGTGGGAGGCGATGGCCGTGCAGATGTTCTATCCGGACGATTTCAACGGCGCCTGGATCGCCTGCCCGGACCCGATCGACTTCCGCGCATACACCGTCGTGAACATCTACGACGAGGACAACGCGTACTACCGGGAGGGGCCGTTCCTGCGCGTGCCGCGCCCGGGGCTGCGAAACTGGCTCGGCCACATCCAGGCCACGAGCGAGCAGCTCAACCACCGCGAGTTGGCGTTAGGCACGAAGTCCCGGTCCGGGGACCAGTGGGACGTCTGGGAGTCCGTGTATTCACCGGTGGGCGCGGACGGCTACCCGAAGCCGATCTGGGACAAGGTGACCGGGAAGATCGACAAGTCGGTGGCGGCGTACTGGAAGGAAAATTACGACCTGTCGTACATCCTCGAGCGCGACTGGCAGAAGCTGGCGCCGAAGCTGCAGGGCAAGATGCGCCTCTACGTCGGCGACATGGACAACTACTACCTGAACAATGCGGTGTACCTGGCCGAGGAGCGGATCCGGAAGCTCAATCCTCCCGCGGGCTTCGTGGTGGACTACGGCGACCGCGACGAGCACTGCTGGAACGGGGACCACACGCGCACCAACGCGTACTCGCGGCTGCGCTATGCGCAGATGACGTTTCCCTGGTTCGTGGAGCGAATGCTGGCGAGCGCGCCGCCGGGGGCCGACCTGAGGAGCTGGAGGTACTGACAAAGCCGGGAAGCCGGCGAAGCTGAGGGGACGAACGTGCCTTGCAGTGCCTCGGGCCCCCAGCCCCAGGTTGTGTGGCCCAGTGCTCGGCCTTGACTTTGCCACCCGTTCGTGTAGCGTTCGTGTAGCCGATTACGCTACATGGAGGCTACATGACCAAGCCGATTACCTACCGCGACCTCCGGAACACCCCAGGCCAGGTGTTCGAGCGCCTGGCCGCCGGTGAGTACCTCCCGGTGATGAGCGAGGGCGAGGCCAAGGGACTCCTCATCCCAGTTGAGGACGGGGATGTGGCCACCGTCATCGACGCCTACCGCCGTGGTCGTGCCTTGATCGCCTTGACCCGGCTCCAACAGGGGGCGCGCGCTCGCGGGACGACCGACCTTACCGCTGAAGAGGTCAGCGCCGAAATCTCGGCCGCGCGGCGTCAGCGACGCCAGCGGGGGGCCGGGTAGTCCATGCGCATCGTCATGGATACCAACGTACTGGTGTCCGCGATGCTCACGGCTGGTGGCCCGCCGGACATGATCGTCCAGCTCGTGCTGGCCGGCGAACTGTCACTCGTGCTCGACTCGCGAATCCTCCGCGAGTACGATGAGGTCACTGTCCGGGATCGCTTCGCGTTCGACCCCGGGGAGCGCCGCGTCCTGATCGACGCGCTGGCCGCCCTTGCCGAGCCCGTTGTCGCGGTGCCGCTCAAGCTCTCGCTCCCGGATCCGGAGGATCGGATGTTCGTCGAAGTCGCTCGAGCTGGACACGCCGAGGCGATCGTGACCGGTAACGTCAGGCATTTCAAGCCCAAGGCCGGTGTGCTGCGAGTCCCTGTCCTGACGCCTCGTCAGTTGGTTGACCGGTTGCGACGCTAGCGAGTCCTGGTGCACTGCAGGCCCTTCCGGTGAGCGAGAGCCCAGGTCAAACAGGTGATGTCCTCTTGCGCGATGTGGTGGATCTCGGCCACCATTGCCATGGCCGACCCGTCCGGTTTTCGCCATCGGTCCCCACGGTGAAACCCTGACGGCAGCGCAGGCTGGCGCCTCGTCTCTTCCATGCAGACGAGGCGCCATGGATGGCGCCGCGAGTTTCCATCACACCCGTCGTGCGCCCATACATCGCCATAGTTGTCGCCACCATTGCCGCGGGGTCCGCGGCATCGTATGTCGCGTTCCGGGCCGATGACCCGGTCGGACGCATCCGGGAGCGGTACCTCAGCGCGATGACCTACGCCGAGTTCACCGCGTCGGATACCTCCCGCCAGGGACTGTGGCGTGAGGTGGAGCAGCGCGTGCCGTCGTCGCCCGCGGTCGATGTCTCGTCGATCGACGCGGCGCGCAGGCGCTGGCGCCTGCTGGTGGTGGCCGAGAACTCCTGCACGGATGCGGCCAACACGCTCCCGTACCTCGCCGCGCTCGCGGACCGGTCGCCGTTCATCGACATCCGGGTGCTGCGCAAGGCGGACGCCACCGACCTGCTCGCGGCACACCCCCTCGGCGAGCGCCAGGCGACGCCCCTGGTTCTCGTGTATGACCCCGAATTCACGCTTCGGGGCGCATGGATCGAGCACCCCGCATCGCTGCGCTCCATGATCGCCTCGCTCGGCGACACGCTGGACCGGGACTCGGTGCGGGCACGCGTACGCGCCTGGTACCGGGAGGACGCGGGCCGGTCAGCGCTCCGGGAACTGCTGGGGATCATGGAACGCGGCGGACCGCGATCCGACTCGTCCTCGACCAAGCCTCCTGCCTGCGGGAGTTGACCACCGGCCCGCCGGGTCGCACCGTTGGCGATGCTTTCACGACGCGATTTCGGCAAGGTGCTTGGCGCAGCGGCCGTCGGCGGATCGCTGCCCTCCCTGGGCGAGCCTCTCACGCCTGACACCCCGGCGACCGACATGGAAACCACACAGGGCCCGGACCTCTGCTTCATGCCGGCGACCGAACTCGCCGCCCGCCTTCGCCGCAAGGACGTCTCCGCCCGGGAGGTCCTCGCCGCCCACGTCGCCCAGATCGGGCGCGTGAACCCGCGCGTGAACGCGATCGTCACGTTCGTGCCCGAGCGCGCCGCGGTCGACGCGGCGCGGGCCGACGAGGCCATCGCGCGCGGACAACCACTGGGCCCGCTCCACGGACTGCCCATCGCGCACAAGGACCTCGTGGACACCGCGGGCATCCGGACCGTGCGCGGCTCCCCGTTCTACCGCGACAACGTGCCGACGCGGGACGCCCTGGTCGTGCAGCGCCTGCGGGCCGCCGGCGCGATAACGTTAGGCAAGACGAACACGCCCGAGTTCGGCGCCGGGTCGCACACCTTCAACCCGGTATTCGGCGCGACGCGAAACCCCTGGGACACGGGCCGCACCTGTGGCGGCAGCAGCGGCGGGGCCGCGGTGGCGCTGGCCACCGGGATGATCCCCATCGCCGACGGCAGCGACACCGGCGGCAGCCTGCGCAACCCGGCCGCCTTCTGCAACGTCGTCGGCTTCCGGCCCTCGCCGGGACGCGTGCCCACGGATTCGTCGTCGTGGAATGCGCTCTCGGTTTCCGGTCCCATGGCACGCTCGGTCGCCGACCTGGCGCTGCTGCTGAGCGTCATGGCCGGTGGTGACTCGCCCTCGCCACTCGCCATCGCCGAGGACGGGGCGCGCTTCGCCGCGCCGCTCGGCCGCGACTTCCGCGGCGTGCGCGTCGCCTGGTGGCGCGGACTCGGCGGGATCCCGTTCGAGCCTGAAGTGACGAGGGTCATCAACGAGACGCGCCAGGTCTTCGAACAGCTCGGATGCATCGTGGAGGAGGCAGAGCCTGATTTCGCGGGGATCGACGAGGCCTTCCCGACGCTGCGTCACCTGAGCTACCACTCCAACTACGCCGGCCTCGCGCGGCAGCGCCCGGAATGGATCAAGGACACGATCCATTGGGAGATCAACGAGGCGGAGCGGCAGACGGGAGCAGATATCGCCCGCGCGCTCACGCGACAGGGCAAGGCCTACGCCGATGCGCGCCAGTTCTTCCAGCGGTACGAGTACTTCATCCTTCCGGTGACGCAGGTCCTGCCGTTCGACGTGAACATCGCCTACCCGACGAACGTGTCGGGCACCCCGATGGCCACGTACATCGACTGGATGCGGTCCTGCTGGTACGTCACCTTCATGGCCAACCCGGCGATCTCGGTTCCCGCCGGGTTCTCGTCAGGCGGCCTGCCGGTGGGGCTGCAGATCGTGGGGCGGCATCGCGCCGACTGGAGCGTCCTGCAGCTCGCCCACGCCTTCGAGTCGTCCACGCCTCACGCGCGGCGCCGGCCACCCGGCGTGTAGCGCAGGAGCCGGTCCTGGTGCCGCGCGGGCGCACTGGCGTCCGCGGAGCGTGAGCCCCATCTTCGGCTCGTCCTCAGGGAGCCCTGCCTCATGCGCGTTGCGAATACGTTTGTCGGCCTGGCGCTGGTCGCCGGTCTCGGTCCATGGTCCTCTGTCCCTGCCGGGGCACAGGCCAATCCCGCCCTGCGCGGTGCCGCCGCCGCGGAATCGCTCAGTATCGGCGACGTGCTCGACCTGAGGACCGTCTCGGTTTCCGACCTTTCGAGTGATGGCCGGTGGCTCGCGATCACCGTCGCGGTGCGCCGCGACGGACTCGGCGTCGACTTCTCGCGCGATGGCGACCAGACCTACCTCCGCGGCAGCCCGGCCGAGCTGCTGGTGGTGGATACGCGGAGTCTTGCCCAACGCCCGGTCTTCCGCGGCAAGACCATGGTCCGCAATGCCACCTGGTCACCCGACGCGTCGCGCCTGGCGATGTTCGTCATCGCCAACGACGCCCTGCAGCTTCAGGTCTGGGACCGCGCGACCGGGCGCATGACCTCACCGACGCTGCCGCCGGGCCAGTATGTCGCGGAGAACTCCGAGTTGCGATGGACGGGGGACGGGAAGGGGATCGCCTTCGCGCTGCGGACCAACGCGTGGAGGGAACGCGCGAAGAAGCGCTTCGACGAGTTGACGAAGGGACCGATCACGGTGCTCGACGGCACCGACGATTTTCTCGAGTGGGACGACATGAACCGGATGAACCTGGAGCGCTCGATCGTGCTCTGGGACGTTGGCGCCCCGACGGTGCGCACGATCCACCCCGAGGGCCGGATCGGCACCTGGTTGCTGGCGAAGGACGGGTCGGCGATCACCATCCAGCAGGACATCACGAAAAAGACCGACTACGACGTGATCGGCGGCCGCGAGTACCAGCTCGTGACGCGCTCCATGGCCGGCGGGGAGCCCCGCACGCTCTTCCCGACGCTCCGCCAGGTGCAGCTGCAGTGGGCCGAGGACGGGACTCGTTATGTGGCGACCCGCGACGGTCGGGTCCACGTCGGGTCGATCGCCGACACCACCCGGCGCCAGTTGCTCGGGCCAACCGCTCCGGCGCGGGCCGCGACCCCGGGCGCGGAGACGCCACCGGCGGACACCAGCGCCGCCGCCCGCGCCCTGCGCGCGAAGGAACGCTTCTCGGCGGTCCGCTGGAGTCCCGCCGGCGATGCCATTCTCGCCTCCAACAGCGAGGGCTTCTGGCTCGTCGATGTCGCCACCGGCGCGAAGGAGATGATCGTCCCGCTCCCTGACTCCACGTCGATGGCGCCGCGTCCCCAGCTCCAGGCCTGGAGCCACGACGGCCGGTACCTCTACTTCAGCGAGAATGCCCGCACCGAATGGAGCCGCGGCATCGCCCGCTACGACCGCCAGTCGAGGCAGAAGGCAGAGCTCGTGCGCGGCGCGCGCTTCTTCAACGGGCTGCAGGTCTCGGACGACGGGTCCACCGCGATCCTGAGCATCGCCGACGGCAACCGCACCCCGGACCTCTACGTGGCCGACGCCGCGTTAGGCTCGCCCCGACGCGTGATGGAGGCCAACCCGCAGCTCGCCCGCAAGGCGCTCCCGTCGACCGAGCTGATCTCGTACCTCGATGCCGACGGCCGCAACCAGTACGGCGTGCTGCATTACCCGGTCGGTTACCAGAAGGGAACACGGTACCCGACCGTGATGCTCATCTACGAGTCGTACTTCGATGATACCTGGGACGCGGTGGCCAATCTGCTCGCGGCCCGCGGCTTTGCCGTCGTCAAGCCGAGCGTGAGCTTCGAGACGGGATACCCGGGCGAGGCGTGGCTCAAGGGCGTCACCGCCGCCGCCAACGCGGTGATCCAGATGGGCATCGCCGACAGCGCCCGGCTGGGGGTGCAGGGCCAGAGCTACGGTGGCTATGCCACCAACCTGCTCATCACCCAGACCAATCGCTTCAAGGCTGCGATCAACGTCAGCGGCAAGGTGGACATCATCTCGTTCTACACGGACAGCCCGCGCCTGGGCGTGCGGAACATCCACGCCGCCGAGAAGAGCCAGGATCGCATTGGCGCCACGTTGTGGCAGCAGCCGCAGAAGTACGTCGAGCACTCGGCGGTGATGTTCGCCGACCGGATCAAGACTCCCCTGCTGCTCATGACCGGCGGCCTCGACCACAATGTGCCCGCGATCAACACGCGCGAGATGTACTACGCGCTGCGCCGCCTGGGCAAACCGGTGACCTGGGTCAACTACACCAACGGAGGCCACGGCGCGCCGAACACCACCGAGGCCGAGTTCACCGACTTCTACCAGCGCATGGTGGATTGGTACGCGAAGTACCTGGTGCCGAAGAAGACGAATGTCAGTAACTAGTTGAGAGTTGAGAGTTGAGAGTTGGGAGAGGTCCCTCT
>JAUQWM010000024.1 GCA_030835125.1 Gemmatimonadaceae bacterium
AATGGGGTCAGACCCCAGGGCAATGGGGTCTGACCCCATTGCCCTGGTCAGACCCCCCGGAACGCCCCCTCCAGGTCGGCCAGAAGGTCCGACGCATCCTCCACCCCAACCGAGAACCTCACCAGTCCGTCGCCGATCCCGATCCGAGCTCGACGCTCCTCAGGCACCGAGGCGTGCGTCATGGTCGCTGGATGGCAGACCAGGCTCTCGACCCCGCCCAGCGACTCCGCCAGCGTGAACACGCGCAGGGCGCCCGTCAGCCGCTCCGCCTTGTCCCGCGTGCCGACATCCACGGACACCATCCCCCCGAACCCGGCCATCTGCCGGCAGGCCAGCTCGTGCTGGGGATGTGACTCGAGCCCGGGATAGAACACCCGCTCGGCACCCAGCCGGTTCGACAGCCAGGCCGCGACCTTCCGTCCGTTGGCATCGTGCGCCGCCATGCGAAGGTGCAGCGTCTTGGTCCCCCGGAGTACCAGCCAGGCATCCATCGGACCCGGAACGGCACCGGCGGCATTGAGGATGAACTGCAGGCGCTCGGCGAGCGTGTCGTCACGCACGATGACGATCCCCCCCACCATGTCGCTGTGTCCGTTCAGGTACTTCGTGCTCGAGTGGTAGACGATGTCGGCACCATGCTCGAACGGACGCTGGAAGACGGGGGTTGCGAACGTGTTGTCAACGATGAGCAGGGCGCCGGCGCGATGGGCGATCCCGGCGGCAGCGCCGAGGTCGGTGAGCCGCATCAGCGGGTTCGTCGGTGTCTCGACGATTACGGCCCGGGTCGCTGGCGTGATGGCGTCGGCGATGCGCTGCGGATCGCGGCAGTCGACATAGGAAAACTGCAGGCCGAAGTTGACGAGGATCCTGTCGAACAGTCGCGGTGTGCCACCATACATGTTCTCCGCGCACACGAAGTGGTCGCCGGACTTGAACAACTTCATCACCGAGTCGAGCGCACCCATGCCGCTGCCGAAGGCGAACCCGTGCGTGCCGCCTTCGAGCGAGGCTACGTTTCGTTCGAGGGCTTCACGGGTGGGGTTCTTTCCCCTCGCGTATTCGTAGCCCTTGTTCCGGCCGATTCCTTCCTGGGCGTACGTGGAGGTCTGGTACAGGGGGACCATGATGGCGCCGGTCGTCGGGTCCGGCCGCTGGCCGGCGTGGACCGCGCGGGTACCGAGCGCGAATGGGGCGTCGTCGTCGAAGATGCGGGACATGGTCTCAGGTTCGGGGCGCACAGAAGATAATCCGCGTTCGCGCGGCACCGATACGTCGGCTCCAGGGGGAGCGGGCGAAGGAGATGCGTCGTGGCAGTGACCGACCTGCTTCATCGGGAAGCGGTGGGACCGTACGCGGGCGTGCTGCCCCCGCGGTGCCTGGTCGTGGATGACGAACCGCACCTTCGGCGGCTGCTCTGCCGGCTGATGCGGGCGGACGGTTTCGTGTGCGAGGAAGCCGAGAATGGCCGCGTCGCACTGGAGGTGCTCGACCGGCGCCCGGCGACGCTCGTGCTCACCGACCTGCACATGCCGGAACTGGACGGCATCGGGCTGCTGCGGGCCGTTCGCGCGCAGTACCCCGACACGGCCGTCATCCTGATCACGGCCCTGGCGGACGTGCAGACTGCCGTGGAGTGCCTCGCCCTCGGCGCGATGGACTACCTCACGAAGCCCTTCCACCCGGACGAGGTGCGGGCGCGCGTGAGCCAGGCCCTCGACCGTCGTCGCCTGCTGCTGGAGAATCGTGACTATCATGAACGCCTCGAGGTGAAGGTCGCGATCCAGGCGCAGCGGATCGAGGAGATCTTCCTGGCGTCGATCCATTCGCTCGCGGACACGCTCGAGTTGCGGGACACCTATACGCACGGCCATTCCATCCGCGTCAGCCGCTACTCGGTGGCGATCGCGCGGGAGATGGGACTGCCTGACGAGTTCATCCGGCAGGTCGAACTGGGGGGCCGGGTCCACGACATCGGGAAGATCGGGGTGCGCGAGGAGGTCCTGAACAAGCCGGGCCCCCTCACCGACGAGGAGTACCGCCACATCATGGAGCATCCCGTGACCGGATGGCGCATCCTGCAGCCGTTGCTGCGGGACCACGCCATCGCCCTGAACGTCGTGCGCAGCCACCACGAACGCTGGGACGGGAGCGGGCTTCCCGATGGCCTGGCGCGCGAGGCCATCCCCATGGAAGCCCGGATCGGGGCGGTGGCGGACACGTTCGACGCCATGACCAGCCAGCGTCCCTATCGGCCCGGGGTTCCCGTCCGGCAGACCTTCGAGGAACTCCTCCGGTGCCGCGACACGCAGTTCGACGCCCGGGTGATCGACGCGTTCGTGGCGATTGCCGGTCGTGGTGAGATCACGAGGATCTCGGACAGCGATTGATCCGCGCAAGTTCATGGCAGGCATTGACTTGACGCATCATGCGGCGCCCCGTGCCGGTGATAGCCTGCTGCAGGGGGCGGTCGGTCGGCATGCCGTCATGCGAACCTGGGGGAGCATTCCATCCGGTCGAGTGTTACTCGGGAGTCCGTCGCGGCGTCGCTTGTGACCTTACAAGTATCCATCTTTACAGGAGATACGCCGTTTTCTGAGCCCGCCGTTTCCGGGGCTGGCGATCGGTGCTGCACGACGACGGGATCAGTCTCCCGGCGGACCACGCGCAAATAAGAATCCTCAAATGGCCTTCCAGGGGTTGATGGTCGGAGTCTCCGGCATCCGCGGGCGCGTCGGTGAGGCGCTCACGACGGAGGTCGTGTCACGTTATGCAGCGGGGTTCGGCGCCTGGTCGCTCGCGCGATCGACGTCGCGCGACATCATCGTGGGGCGCGACTCGCGCGTCTCGGGCCCGATGTTCCACCGCGCCGTGCTGGCGGCCCTGCAGTCGGTGGGCGCCAACGTGATCGACCTCGAGATGGCGCCGACGCCCACGGTGCAGCTGGCGGTGGAGGAGCGTCACGCCGCGGGCGGCCTGGCGATCACCGCGAGCCACAACCCCATCGAGTGGAACGCCCTCAAGTTCATCGGGTCGGCGGGGCTCTTCCTCGATCCCGCCGAGGGCGCGTCGATGCGGGCCTACGTGGACCGCGAGTTCCCGCGCGCCACGTGGGATGCGTTAGGCGTCGTCACGCGCGACGACCAGGCGATCGCGCGCCACATCGAGCGCATCCTGGCCCTGTCCGTCCTCGACGTGGCCGCGATCCGGAACCGCCGCTTCCGCGTCGCGCTCGATACCTGCCATGGTGCCGGGGCCACGATCTTCCCGGCGCTGCTCGAGGCCCTCGGTTGCGAGGTTCACGCCATCAACCTGACGCCCGACGGACGCTTCCACCGGCCGCCGGAACCGGTCGCCGAGAACCTCGGTGAACTGGCCGAGCTGGTGCGCCGCACGGGCGCCGCCATCGGGCTCGCCACCGACCCGGACGTGGATCGACTGGCGCTGGTGGACGAGACGGGGCGGGCCATCGGCGAGGATTACACGCTCGCCCTGGCCTGCCGGGTCGTCCTCCGGCGCCAGCGGGGGCCGGTGGTGGCTAACCTCTCCACCAGCCGGATCGTCGATGACATGGCGGGCGAGTTCGGCTGTTCGGTGATCCGCGCGCCCGTTGGGGAGGTAAACGTCGCCGTCCGCATGCGTGACGAAGGCGCGGTGGTGGGCGGGGAGGGGAACGGGGGTGTCATCCTGCCGGAGCTGCACCTGGGTCGTGACGCGCCACTGGCCGCCGCCCTCATGCTCCAGCTCCTGGCGGACGACACCGGTTCGCTTTCCCGGATTGTGGGCCGGTATCCCCAGTATCGTATTGTGAAGGACAAGCTGGATCGTCCCGACGGGGCGCTCGACGGCGTGTACGATTCGCTGCGCGGCGCGTTTCCGGACGCCGAGGTGGACACGCAGGATGGGCTCAGGCTGTCGTGGGAGGACCGGTGGGTCCACGTCCGTCCCTCGGGGACCGAGCCGATCGTGCGGGTCATCGCGGAGGCGCCCACCGAGGACGACGCCAGGGACCTGATTGCACGCTGCCGGGCGCCGCTGGACGCGCTCGTCGCCTGAACAACCTCAATCGCAAAGCACCATGTGTGGAATCGTCGGATACGTCGGACCGCGGGTCGCCACTCCCCTCCTCCTCGAGGGGCTGAAGCGACTCGAGTATCGCGGCTACGACTCGGCGGGCGTCGCGATCATGAACGGCGTCGGGGTGGAGACGGTGAAGGAGGCGGGGAAGATCTCGCGCCTCGAGGCCATGCTCGCCGCGCGGCCGGTGCACGGGACGACCGGCATCGCCCATACCCGGTGGGCGACGCACGGCCCGCCGAACCAGGTCAACGCGCACCCGCACGTCAGCGACGACGGCACGATCGCGGTGGTGCATAACGGGATCATCGAGAACGCCACCAGCCTGAAGAAGATGCTCGAGGGGCGGGGCTACACCTTCCGCTCGGACACCGACACCGAGGTCCTCGCCCACCTCATCCAGGAATGCTTCGCGGGGAACCTCGAGGACGCGGTCATCGACGCGCTCCACCAGGTCGAGGGCACCTACGGCATCGCCGTCGTGTCGAGCGTCGACGCGCACAAGATCGTCGCGGCGCGGAAGGGCAGCCCGCTCCTCGTCGGCCTCGGCGATGGCGAGTACTTCATCGCCAGCGACGTCTCCGCCATCCTGGCCCACACGCGCAAGGTCGTCTACCTTGACGACGGCGAGATGGCGGTCGTCGATCGCAACGGCTACCGCATCGTCGACCTCAACGCCACCGAGATCAAGAAGAAGGTCTCGCGCATCGACTGGGACCTGGGGCAGATCGAGCGCGGCGGGTTCGCGCACTTCATGCTCAAGGAGATCTTCGAGCAGCCGCAGACGCTGGAGAACACCATGCGCGGCCGCCTGCTCGACGACGAGGGCACCTCGAAGCTGGGCGGCCTGAACCTCACCGACGACGAGCTGCTCGCGTTCGACAACATCGTCATCACCGCGTGCGGCACCAGCTGGCACTCGGCGCTCATCGGCGAGCACATGATCGAGGAACTGACCCGCGTGCCGGTCGAAGTCGAGTATGCCTCCGAGTTCCGGTACCGCAACCCGATCGTGAGCGAGAAGACGCTCTGCATCGTGATCTCGCAGTCGGGCGAAACGGCGGACACGCTGGCGGCCATGCGCGAGGCCAAGCGGCGCGGCGCGCGCACGCTGGGCATCGTGAACGTCGTGGGATCGACCATCGCGCGCGAGGCCGACGGCGGCATCTATATCCATGCCGGGCCGGAGATCGGCGTGGCGTCGACCAAGGCGTTCACCAGCCAGGTCATCGCGCTCCTGCTGTTCACGCTCAAGCTCGGGCGCCTGCGGGACCTCTCGATCCTGCGCGGTCGCGAGATCATCGACGCCATGCACCGGCTGCCCGCGCAGATCCAGGATGTCCTGAACCGGGCGGAGGAGATCGAGGCGCTGGCCGAGGAGTTCAAGCGGGCCTCGAACTTCCTGTACCTGGGTCGTGGCTACAACTTCCCGGTGGCGCTCGAGGGCGCGCTGAAGCTGAAGGAAATCAGCTACATCCACGCGGAAGGGTATCCGGCCGCGGAAATGAAGCACGGGCCGATCGCCCTGATCGACGAGATGATGCCGGTCGTGTTCATCGCGACCCACGACTCCGTGTTCGACAAGCTGGCGTCGAACATCCAGGAGGTGAAGGCGCGGAAGGGCCGGGTCATCGCCATCACCAGCCGCCAGGAAGAAGCGCTGGAAGGGACGGTGGACTACGAGTTCCGCATCCCGGAGACGATCGATCTCCTGATGCCGATCCTCGCCTCGGTGCCCCTGCAACTGCTGGCGTATTATGTCGCCGTGAAGCGCGGGTCGAACGTGGACCAGCCGCGGAACCTCGCGAAGAGCGTGACGGTGGAGTAAGAGAGTGCAGAGTGCAGAGTGCAGATTGCAGATTGCAGATTGCAGAGCACAAAACACCAAGCACAAAGCACAAAGCACCAAGCACAAGCACCAAGCACCAAGCACAAGCACCAAGCACAAAGCACAAAGCACCAAGCACAAAGCACCAAGCATGAAGCACAACGACGGACGTGGGGGCGGGACCGCACGAGGGAATCGCTGACGGGAATTGGCCGACACGTCGTCCGGTATCGTCCCGATGCGACAGATACCTGCCCGGTGCATGAATGATTCCCGTTACCCCTTCAAGGAATCGTGCGCCATGCCAAACGCCGCCAGGGTCGCCGCCATCCTCGTCCTCGCCTGGGCTTGTCGTCCAGCGGAAACACCGGCGGGCGGACAGACGGAGACCCAACCCAGCGGGCAGGCGGCAGTCACGGACAATGAGTCGGTGAAGACGATCGCGCGGATTGCCGCCGAGTCACCCGATCACTCCACCCTCGTGACGGCACTGCAGGCCGTCAGCTACGTGGATGTGCTGGCGAACCCGGGGCCGTTCACGGTGTTCGCGCCGGTCAACGCCGCGTTCGACAAGCTGCCGCCGGGCACCGTCGAGACGCTCCTGAAGTCCGAGAATGCCGCGCAACTCCGCACCGTGCTGCTGCACCACGTCACGACCTCAGCCTACGCGGCGGAAGACCTCAGGGATGGCATGGACGTCGGAATGGTCGACGGTGGACCCGTCAGGATCACCCGCGAGGGAGAGACGCTGGTGGTCGGTGGGGCGAAGGTGATTGCGTCGGTGCGTGCCTCCAATGGGTGGGTGCACGTGGTGGATGGCGTCCTGGTCCCGCCAGCGAAGTAGGGAAGCCTCGCGGTCATCGGGAATGGGGTCGCGCAAGCGGCCCCCGCCGAAGGGCTCTGTGGACTCCCACGCCGCAACCCTTCGGCGCCAAACCCGGGGTATATTGACGAACGTCGATATACTGGTGTATAGTCATCCCATGACCAGGGTGCTCGAAATCGTCGACCGCCGGCTGGGGGATCGTTGCTGCGATCCCACCGCGCGCCCCAGCCGCTCCCACGCCGAGGCTGAAGCGGCGGCGATCGACTTCGACCAGCTCGCCCACCCGGTCCGGCTCCAGCTGCTCGACGTGCTCGCCCGCAACGAGGGTCGCGTCTGTGTGTGCGATCTCGAGGCTGCCGTTCCCGTGAAGCAGCCTACCGTCTCGCACCACCTGCGCCTGCTCCGAGAGGCGGGGCTGGTCGAGAGCGAGAAGGTCGGCCAGTGGGTCTACTACCGCATCCGCCGTGACGCGGCGCGCGCGCTGCGCGACCGGGTCCAGCAGGTGCTTCGCGCCTTTGCCTGACGAGGATCCCATGCGACCTGACGCCATTGTGACAGCCAACCCCGCGATCCGGGATCGCGGCACCGCCGGGAGACCCGGCGCCGACGCCACCGGGCAACACGCACGGACGCTCTTGCCGACCGTGTACTGCCCGGCGAAGCAGGTGGAGCGGTGTTTCGCGCTGACCCGCGAGCAGGCAGCCCGGTGAGCGACGACGTCACGATCCGCTCCGCCGAGCGGTCCGACCTCGAGGCGGTGGAGGCGGCCCTGACCTCCGCGGCGCTTCCGCTGGATGGCCTCCGCGAGCAATTCGGCGAGGCGTTCGCCGTCGCGGTGCATGATGGCAAGGTCATCGGGGTCGAGGGCATCGAGGTGTACGGTGAGGATGGGCTGCTGCGGTCCGCGGCCGTGCTCGACGCCTGGCGCGGACAGGGCGTCGGGGATGCCCTCACGCGCGACCGGATCGCCTGGGCGCGGCGGCGCGGGCTCCGGTCCCTGTTCCTGCTCACCACGACCGCCGGCGACTGGTTTCCGCGTTTCGGGTTCGCCGTCGCGGATCGCGATTCGGCCCCGGTCGCGGTCCGGCGCTCGCGCGAGTTCGCCGACGCGTGCCCCTCATCGGCGCTCTTCATGCGCCTTCCACTGAACGGAGACGACGCACATGACTGATACATCGCGCGGATGCTGTGGACCCGATTGCTGCGGTGACGATGCCGCCGTGACGACGCTGGCCCCACGTGTTGCGAAGGCGGCGCCGGCCGCACCGGAACCCGGCGAGGCGCTGCGCGGCGAGGTGCGGGCGAAGTACGGCGCGGCGGCCACCCGCGCCGCCGAGGGCAAGACGGCCACTTGCGGCTGCGGGACCTCGTGTTGCGGCGATGGAACGGAGGAGTGGGATCCCATCACGTCCGACCTCTATGAGGAAGGACAGGTGCAGGGCATCCCGGCAGAGGCCCTGCTCGCGTCGTTAGGGTGCGGCAACCCGACGGCGCTCGCGGCCCTGTCACCCGGCGAAACGGTGCTGGACCTCGGATCCGGCGGCGGCATCGACGTCCTGCTGTCGGCGCAACGCGTGGGCCCCACCGGCAAGGCGTATGGCCTCGACATGACCGACGAGATGCTGGCACTGGCCCAGGAAAACAAGCGGAAGTCCGGCCTGACGAACGTGGAGTTCCTGCGCGGCGAGATCGAGCACATCCCGCTCCCGTCAGGATCGGTGGACGTGATCATCTCGAACTGCGTCATCAACCTGTCCGCCGACAAGGCGCAGGTGCTGCGTGAAGCACACCGGGTGCTGGGTCCGGGCGGGCGCTTCGCGGTCTCCGACGTCGTGCTGCGCGGCGAATTGCCGGACCCGGTGCGCCGCAGCATGGGCCTGTGGACCGGGTGCGTCTCGGGTGCCCTGCACGAGGACGAGTATCGCCGATTGCTCTCGGCCGCCGGGTTCCACGACATCTCGATCGAGCCGACGCGCGTGTACAGCGCCGACGATGTGAAGGCGCTCCTGGACTCGGCCGGCCTGGAGGACGACGGACTGGTCGCGGCGACGGAAGGGAAGGTGATGAGTGCGTTTGTGCGGGCGGTGAAGTAGCAGGGTTGAGGTCGAGGG
>JAUQWM010000025.1 GCA_030835125.1 Gemmatimonadaceae bacterium
TCGAGGGCCTCGACGCGTCAGCGGCGAGGCCCTCAGTCCATCCCTGATGCCTGATGCCTGATGCCTGATGCCTGATGCCTACCCTTGAAGGGAATCCCCCAACAGATCCAGCCCGCGATCAATATCCACCTCGTCGATGACCAGCGGTGGGGCCACGCGGACCACGCTCTTCCCGCAGCCTAACAACAACAGGCCGTGCTGGAACGCGGTGTCCACCAGTCGGCGCGAGGCCTCGGGGTTGGCCTCCTTCGTCCCGCGGTCCTTCACCAGTTCCATCCCCACCATCAGTCCGCGGCCACGCACGTCGCCGATCACCTCGTGCCGCTCCGCCAGCTTCCGCACGCCGGAGATCAGCCGCTCGCCCATCCGCGCGGCATTCGCCATCAACCGGTTCTCGACCAGGTCGAGCGTCGCCAGCGCGGCGGCGCAGCAGACCGGGTTCCCGCCGAAGGTCGAGCCGTGCGCCCCGCCCTGCCACTCGTCCACCGACTCGCGCGCAATGAAGGCACCGATGGGCATGCCCGACCCCAGCCCCTTGGCGGTGAGCATGATGTCGGGCTCGACGCCTTCGTGCTGGCAGGCCCACATCGTCCCGGTGCGGCCCACGCCACACTGGATCTCGTCGAACACGAGCAGGATGCCGTGGCGATCGCAGAGATCGCGCAGTGCGCGCAGGAACCCGTCAGGCGGGAAGAGGTAGCCACCCTCACCCTGGATGGGCTCCACGAAGATCGCGGCGACATCCTTCGGGTCGAGGTGGCGCGTGAACAGGTCGCCCTCGAACTCGGCGATCGACTGCGCGACGAGCTGTGCATCGGTGGTGCCGGCCGCCGCGCGATACCGGTTCGGGTAGGCGACATGGTGCACGTCGGGCAGCAGGGGACCGAATCCCGAGTGCTGGCGCGCCTTGCTCGACGTCAGGGCGAGCGCGCCGGTGGTCCGCCCATGAAACGCGCCCTTGAATGCGACAATCGCGGTGCGGCGCGTGGCGTGGCGCGCCAGCTTGATGGCGCCCTCCGTCGCCTCGGTGCCGGAATTGGTGAGGAAGACGCGCTTCGGGGTGCTGCCCGGCGCGAGGCGGGCCAGCCGCTCACAGAGCGCAGCCATTCCCTCGAAGTAGAAATCCGAGCCGCAGATGTGCAGGAATCGCGCGGCGGCGTCCTGCACGGCGGCGATCACCTTCGGGTGACCATATCCCGTGCTCGAGACGGCGATGCCGCTCATGAAGTCGAGGAACCGGTTGCCGTCCACGTCCTCGACCATCACGCCCTCGCCGCGGGCGATGACGAGGGGGTACTCCTTGAGGTACGCGTGCGACGTGAAGGCGCGATCGCGGTCGACGATTGCCTTGGCGACGGGACCCGGCAGCGGGGTCTTGAGCAGCGGGTAGGGACGGGACACGAGAGGGCGGGATTGCAGCTTGCAGAGTGCAGAGTGCAGAGTGATGATTGGCGGTGGAACTGTAAGCTAACGGGCTCACGGTCCCTTCTCAGGCGGGATTGGCCGCAGCGCACCAGCCTCTCAGGGGCTCGCAGCGCCGCTTCGGGATATGAGCGGGGGTGGCGGAACTGGTAGACGCGCGGGACTTAGGATCCCGTGGCTTGGCCGTGGGGGTTCGAGTCCCCCCTCCCGCATTGGAACGAGTTGAGAGTTGAGAGTTGAGAGTTGGGAGTTGGGAGTTGGGAGACGAGAGACAGAAAGAGGCGGGAGATTGGAGATTGCTCTCCGACCTCCCGCCTCTTCCTTCAACTCTCAACTCTCAACTCTCAACTCTCAACTCTCAACTCGCCCCACTCACGGCCTGCAGAGCGGCTGGACGAAATCATCCGGGTGCGTCGACCGTTCGATGTTCATGATCGGGAAGAAGCACGCCTTGCCGTACGCCTCCGCGGCGGACACCCACTTCCGTGCCTTGATACCGAAGCGGTGCATGTCCATCAACCGCTTGCCTTGGTTGAACAGGTTCACGAATCGCGAGTAAATCAGCATGTCCTGGGCGGCAGGAGTGCCCGCATACGGCGTCTGGGCACTCAGGGCTCGCAACTGGTTGATGAACGTCGTGAAGCCCGCGGTGTTCCCACCGGCGAGTGCGTGCTCGGCCCTGATGAGGAGCATCTCGCGAGCGGAGATGATCGTCAGCGGAACCAGGTCGCCCTGTCCGTTCTGCGTGCCCTTCACGCAGCATTCCGTGACATTCGCCCTGAAGACCGGATCGATGGCGCCGGTGACCGGGTCCTTGAGCGTGGTGCTGTCGACGGCATTGCCGCCGCTCACGGGGTCGACCCATGAGTCGCAGGAATTGGTGTTACAGGAGCTGCTCGGCGATCCCGCCTGGCTGTCACCCGCGCGCAGCTCGAGACGGTTGTTGAGGTCGTTCCCGACGTTCGGGAACCCGAGCGTAGCGGTCTGCGGCGTCAGCTTGAACTTGTAGTCCGTGCCAGCGCCCATTTCCGCAAGCGCGGCCGCGGCGTCACCATCGGCGCCGGCGTCCGCGACCAGCGGGCTGGCGACCGGTGTGGTGACCGGGGCGCCGCTCGCTCCATTCAGCTTCGCCCAGATGGCCTTGGAGTGCTTGGCACGCGCCCGCATGGCCAGGAGGCGGATCTTGGTGTCCTTGGTGAGTCCGGCCACGGCCAGGCCTTCGGTGGCCTGGGTGATGGCCGAGTCGAACACGACCGCCATGTTGCCTTCACCGATGGGTAACCCGGGGGCGCCCGGGTTGGTGTACGAACCCGTCTTGTCGGCATCGATGACGAAGTCATCGAACATCTCACCGATGGCGGTGAAGACGATCGACTCGTACAGCAGCCCCCTGGCCAGGTCGTTCTTGTCGACCAGGGTTCCGTCGTCCAGGAATCCCTTCAGGCGGCTCACGGCAGTCGCCGCGGTCCAGCGGGCTTCCGCCATTTCCGGGAAGGCCGCATCGGAAAACTCGTTGAACGGATCGGAGACCTCGCCGCGATCGGCGTAGCCATACGCGTCACGCGAGCCGACGTACGTGAGTTCATCGGTCACCGCGCCGTACGGCGCGAGGATGGCCGTCAGTCCCCGGGTGACCGTGGCGCCGGCGCCGTTGGCGATGGCGGTCGCGGAGCCGGGGTTGCCGAGCGCGTCCTCGACGACGTTGTTCGGGTTCTTCACGTCGAGGAGGCCGCTACAGCCGGCCAGCGCAACCGTGGCGAACGCCGTCGTGACGACCCGGCCAACGCGACCGGGCAGGGCCCGGTCGCGCATCGAAGCAATCAGGAATCGAGTCATGGGTGTGGGATGCTCCGGTTAGTAGCCAAGGCGGATGGCGAACGCGATGCGGCGACCAATCGGCCACCCGAAAGCGTCGACCGCCTCCAGATAGTTGCCGTCGGTACCACCACCGGTGTCGCGACCAACCGCGTTCGTTTCGGGATCCACGCCCTTGTAGTTGGTCTTGATGAACAGGTTGCGACCGGTCAGCGAGAACGTCGCCTCCCGCGCGCCCAGTTTCGCCGCCAACCCGGCCGAGGCCGTGTAGGTCACGCCGATTTCGCGCAACCGGAGGAACGAACCGTCCTCGTTCTGGTTGAGTCCATCGTAAGGCGACAGAGCCTTCAGCTGGGTCCACCAGACCTTGGCCGCCTCGAGGCGCTGCTCCGCGGTGCTCGCGGGGTTCCGGATCACCGCCTCGACGTCGGCAGCGGCTTGCGTGTTCGTGCCGATGGTCGGGTGTGAGTTCCGGAAGGCGTCGGTGAGGTTCGTGATGACGAAGTTCCCGCCGCGATACTCAAAGAGCGTGTTGAACCGCCACGACCGCCCGAGGCTGACGTTGCCGCCGACGGTGGCGTTCCAGTCGGGATACGGCTTGCCGAGGTAGTGATCGAGGAAGTCGCCATCGCCGTCCTGGTCGTAGCGGATCGGGTCCAGGTTGGCCATGCTGCGTGGCGTGGAGAGGTACTGGAGCACCTGGGCCTCGGTGTCCGGCACCTTGTCGCCGTTGGAATCGAACGGCAGGTCGCCCGGGTTGAGGCACATGTACGTCTCACCCGACGGTCGCGCAGAGCACGGACCGGGGAGCGCGGCGCCGAACAGGTCGCCGGGCGCCCAGAACTTGTCGGGCTCGCCGTCGCCGTCCGTATCGTCCGGGCCCTTCAGGAAGTTGCGGTAGCGGGGATAGCTGCCACCGACCTTGAGCGGCGGGGCGCCGCCCATCGAGGTGATCTGCTGGTGGATGTAGGCCGCGCTGGCAAAGACGTCGAGCGTCCAGTTGGGCCGCTGCACCAGGAACGCGTTGACCTTGAAGTCGTGGCCATCGGCATCGAGCACGCCGACGTTGGCCAGCTGCAGGTTGGAGAAGCCGCCCGAGAGCGGGAACTGCTTGGCGATCAGTGCGTCATTGACCGTGCGGTTCCAGTAGGTGTAGTCGAAGCCAAGGCGGTTGTCCCAGAACCCGAGTTCCGCCCCCGCTTCCCATTCCGTCGAGACCTCAGGCTTCAGATCCGGGTTGCCGAGGTTGCTCGGCGCCAGGCCTGCGCCGAGTTCCGACGCGAGCGGGCTGAAAGTCGTGAACTTCGCGAAGGCGTCGGGCTGGCGGCCCGACTTGCCGATCGCGCCGCGGACGCGGAACGTGTTCACGCCCAGCGGCGACGACCACGAGTTGCGGTCGGACGGCACGATGGACAGCGACACTTTCGGGTAGAACACGCCGCCAGCGTTCTCGCCGAACGCGGACGCGTAGTCATAACGGCCGCCGACGGTGACGAAGAGGAAGTCCTGGAATCCCAGCCCTTCCTGGAGGAAGTAGCCGCCGTTCACGGTCTGGACGAACGACTCGCTGACTTGCGGGTTCGAACCGGCGGTCACGACCTCGAGGCCGGGGCCGGGGAAGTTGGTGTTGGATCCGCCGGAGCTCGTGCGCTTGACGATGAAGCCCTGGACGCCGGCGGTGAAGTCGGATTCCATGCCCATCAGCGTCGTCTTCCAGTTGACCTTCGTGTCGACGGTGTACTGCCGGTCCGTCGAGTTCCCGATGCTCCGCTGGCCGGTCACGTTGTTGCCGGTGAACTGGTCGATGTCGTAGCGGAAGTACCGGAACAGGAAGTTGCGGTCGTCGGTGGCGTCGACGCCGAGCGTGGTCGTGGCAGTGATGTTGTCGGTCGGCGTGAACGTGGCGTCGAAGACGCCCGTGAACCGGCCGGCGCGATTCTCCGCGGTCTGCTGCGTCGCTTCCCGCAGCGTCATGAACGCCGCATTGCCGTACATGTTGCCGGCGCCCGTGCAGGCCCCTGACCCCGGCGCGAGCACGGCCGACTTGTCGCAGTTGGCCAGTTCAGGCTTGGCGAACATCGCCAGCGAGGTGACGCCGTAGATGTTGTTGTTGTTCTGCGGGACCTGCTGGAGCGCGTCCGCGTAGCTCAGGCGCATGCCGAGCTTGAGCGAGTTGAAGGGGACCAGGCCGAGGTTCGTCAGGCCCTGGATGCGGCGCACCTTGTCGACGGTGAGGCCGTCGAGGAAGCCGACGTCCATCGGGCCATCTTCCGACGCGTACCGGCCGGAAGCGAAGTACGTGAAGTTCGGTGTGCCGCCGGTGACCGACCCGTTCACCGTCGTGCCCATGCCGGTGCCGAGGATGTCGTCCGAGGCGTTGATGCAGAACGGAACGTACGGGGTGACGGTCTGGCCGAAGAACGACCCGAGCCGGGCCGCCGCCGTGTCGGACTTGGCGACACCGCAGTTGTCCTTGATCCGGTCGACCTCGAAGTTGCTACCCGACTGCTCGGCGTTGAAGGTCCAGCGTGCCTGGCCGCTCGTGCCGCGCTTCGTGAAGATCTGGATCACGCCGTTGGACGCTTCGGTGCCATAGAGCGTGGCCGCGGCCGCACCCTTGAGGACCTCGACACGATCGATCGAGGTGGGATCGATGTCGTCGAGGCGGGAGACGGAACCGCCGCCGCCGGCCTGCGTGCCGCCGCCGGACGTGTTGATGCGGACGCCGTCGAGGAAGACGATCGGCTCGTTCGACATCGAGAGCGAGGCGTTTCCGCGGATGCGGATGCGCGAGCCTTCCCCGGCAATGCCTGACGAAGGCAGGATGGACACGCCCGCGTCCCGTGCCTGCAGCAGCTGCGACGGCGTCGTGATCGGGGCGAAGGCAGGCGCCTGGATGGTTGCGATCGTGTTCCCGAGCTTGCGGACCTCGACCTGCGACCCGGTGCCGGTGACGACGACCTGTTCGAGCTGGAGGGCCGAGACCCCGACCTCGATGTTCAGTGTCGCGGTCTGCCCGGCGGTGACGACGACCGTCTTGTTGATCGGGCTGAACCCGATCAGGCGGACCCGAATCTCGACCTGACGCGCCGGAGCGCCGGTGATGCGGTACTCCCCCCGGTCGTTCGTGACGCCACCGACCGTAGTGCCCGCCACGAATACCTGCGCGCCGGCCAAGGGCCGGCCCGAGCCCTGCTCGGTCACGCGTCCTTCGACTGTTCCCGTTGCCGCTTGTGCCGCACCATCCGTCGCAACTGCGAGGACGAGTGCTGCCGCAGCGAGGAACGCGCTCCTCCAGCGGACACTACTCACCATGTGAGCCTCCCACGAGGAATGAGGTCTCCAGCCGACCACCAACACTGAAAGCGCACGCCAGGGCAGGCCCTGCCCTCTGTGCGCCTCAGCCCAACACTTCCTGGAGCGTTTGCGTATGGCAGTTGAGTCCCGAAATCGGCTTCAATCAGGCCTCCATTTTTCCCGTCGCACACGTGCGAGCAGCTCGTGGGCGTCTTTTGTGTTGCATGGAGCAGTCTGACAAAGCGGCGCCATTATGTGGCCGTCCCCAAAAGCTGTCAATAAGCTCCGCCGCCTTGTCCCTGAATCGGCACCCCTCGTCACTCCCCGATTCGGCCCGTCTCGAAGCGGGTGATTGACCGACGCTCCCACCCGGCGGGGTCCCAAGGGAGCATGCGAGCAGCTACTTTCGCCGGCTACCATTGGCACTCATGCGGTCGACCCCCAGCGAAGACACGGCTCGCCTGATGGCGTGGGGTCAACCTGCGCGCGATGGCGGGGATTCCGCCGATGCCCGGGCCTGCAGGGACATCGCCGTCCGTCACGCCCGCACGTTCTCCATGGCGAGCCGGTTACTCGCCCCTTCCAAGCGCAGGGCGGCCTTCGCCGTCTATGCAACGTGCCGGAAGGCCGACGATCTCGTGGACACTGGCGGTGGCGCGGGCAGTCGCGAGGCGCTCCGGGCCTTCCGCGACCGGGCGCTCGACGCCGTGGAGCACCGAACGTCTGACGATGCGGTGCTCAGGGAACTGGCCAGGGCGTTCGACACGTTCGACGTCCCCGTCCACGCGCTCGTCGAGCTGTTCGATGGCGTCGCGTTGGACCTCGACCCGCGTCCTTTCTTCAGCTGGCCGGAGCTCACGACCTACTGCGAGGGTGTGGCAGCGAGCGTGGGCGAGATGTGCTGTGCGGTGTTCGGCGTCCTGTCGTCGGAACCGCGGGACGTGTCGATCGCCGTGGCGCACGCCCGGACCCTTGGCGTCGCCATGCAACTCACGAACATCCTCCGCGACGTTGGCGAGGATGCCAGTCGCGGCCGATGCTACCTGCCCGAGGCAGAACTGGCAGCGCATGGCATCAGCCGGATGCAGATCCTCGATCGATCGCTGACCAGTGACCATCCCGGGTGGCGTTCGTTCATGGCGTTCCAGTCGGCGCGGGCACGCGACCTGTATCGGCAGGCCCTTCCCGGCGTCGCCCTGCTCGAGCCGGACGCGCAACGGTGTGCACTGGCCTGCGCTTCGGGGTACTCGCGCATCCTCGATGAAATCGAGGCCGCGGGGTTCGATACCCTCACCCGCCGGGTGTCGGCGTCCCGGTTGACCCTGCTGGGGGTGGCGTGGCGCGCGTGGCGCGGCCGCCTGCCCCGATTCGCGGCCGAACAGGCCCGATGACAAGTCCACCGGGACCCCCGGCCGCTCCATGATGACCAGCAGCAGCCTCAAGCTGGCCTGGACGCTGTTCGCCTTCCACGCCCTGGTCATCGCGTTCTCCACCGTCGCCATGGTCACGATCCTCGCCGGGCCGCCGGGAGACCTCGTCGCGACCGAACCCGGCGCGACCATCATGCGCCTGTCCTTCAGGTTCGCCGGCCCGACGTACGTGGTGGTCGGGGCCCTGGCCACCCTGGCGTTCCTCACCGGCGTTCTCGGTTTCCGGACCGCACTGGCGGTGGCGGCAACCGCCACGCTCGCGTCGTTAGGCGCGGAGCTCGCGGGGACATCGGCCGCGCTGCCGTTCGGCGAGTACGCCTACTCGGGCATGCTCGGCTACCGGATCCTGGGGCTGGTTCCCTTCCCGATCCCCCTGTCGTGGTTCTACATGCTGGTGGGGTCGCTCGCGATCGTCGCCCGGCTCGCCCCCGCCGGGGACAACGGTCGCACGCGGTGGCGATGGGCACTGCTCGCCGGCTTGCTGATGGTGGCCTGGGACATCTCGATGGACCCGGCGATGGTGGGGACCGGGCACTGGGCGTGGGGACGGGGAGACATGTTCCGGAACGCGGGACTGCCGGGCTGGCTGACGGCGTTCTTCACCGCGGATGCCTTCTACGGCATGCCCCTCAGCAACTGGATGGGATGGCTGCTGACCGCCACGCTGGTGGCCCGCCTGATGCTGGCGCTCGTGCCGCCAACCGTGGTCCAGCAGCGGCTGGAGCGCTCGAGCTTCCCGGTGGTCCTCTTCCTGGCCAACGGCGTCATGCCGGTGGCTTTGTGCCTGCGCGACGGGTTCTGGTGGGCAGCCGTCGCAGGAACGCTGGCCATGGGCGTCCCCGCGGCGCTGGCCCTCGTCCGTCGCGCGTCGCGGGGCATGCCCCTGCCTGAACGGCGCATGGCGTGAGGATCGTCGTCATCGGTGCCGGGTTTGGCGGGCTCGCCGCGGCGATCCGGTTGCGGGCCCGGGGACACGATGTGGAGATCGTCGAGAAGCGTGACCAGCCTGGCGGCCGGGCGGGCGTCTTCCGGCAGGACGGGTTCACCTTCGACGCCGGCCCGACGATCATCACCGCCCCGCACCTCGTCGAGGAGCTGTTCACGGCGGCCGGGGTCCGGATGGAAGCGCGGGTCCGCCTGGTTCCGCTGGATCCCTTCTACCGCGTTCGCTTTCCCGACGGAAGCACCATCGACTGGGGAATGGACGAAGCGCGGCGCGAGGCATCGATCGCGCGGTTGTCCCCGGGGGACGTGGCGGGGTACCGGCGGTTCGCGGCGCGGTCGAGGGACGTCTTCGAGCAGGCCTTCCCGCTCGTGGACCAGCCCTTCGACACGTTAGGCGCGATGGGGCGCGCGGTGCCGCGCCTCATCCGCGCCCGCGCCTGGCGCTCGGTGGCGGGTCTCGTCGAGTCGGAGGTGCGTGACCCGCGTATCCGCCAGTTGCTGAGCTTCCATCCGCTCCTCATCGGCGGGAACCCGTTCGACAGCCCGGCGATCTACGCGCTCATCCACGAACTGGAACGCCGGTGGGGCGTCTGGTTCGCCGAGGGCGGGACGGGCGCGCTGGTGAATGCCCTCGCCGAACTGGTTCAGGAGGCGGGCGGTCGACTCCGGCTCGCGGCTGAGGTGGCGTCGATCGATGTCGATGCCGCCGGGCGGGCCACCGGCGTCACGCTCACCTCAGGCGAGAAGGTGCCGGCCGATGCCGTGATCTGCAACGGGGACGTGGTGCGATCCTATCGCGACCTGGTCCCGGCGCGGGTCCGCCGCGTCAACACCGACGCGCGCCTCTCGCGGTACCGCCACGGGATGTCGCTCTTCGTGCTGTATTTCGGGACCGACCGCCGCTACGACGACGTCGCCCACCACGAGATCCTGCTCGGCCCGCGATATCGCGAGTTGCTCCGCGACATCTTCGACCGGCGCTACCTGGCCGATGACTTCGCGCTCTACCTCCATCGGCCGACGGCCACGGATCGCTCGCTCGCCCCGACGGGATGCGACGCCTGGTATGTGCTCTCCCCGGTGCCCAACCTCGACGGCAGCACCGACTGGGGTTCGGCCAGCGGCGCGTATCGCGACCGGATCGTCGCCCACCTCGAGGCACGCCTGTTGCCGGGCCTGTCGAGGCACATCATCACGGAGCGCTGCATCGATCCCCGGTTCTTCCGCGATGAGCTGAACAGCCACCTCGGGAACGCGTTCGCGGTGCAGCCCCTGCTGACGCAGTCGGCGTGGTTCAGGCCACACGTCCGGAGCGAGGATGTGCCTAACCTGTACTTCGTGGGGGCGGGGACGCATCCCGGCGCGGGGATTCCGGGTGTCCTGAGCTCGGCGAAGATCGTCGCGCGGCTTCTCGACGAACCCTGAACAGACCGGCCCCGCTCCTAGAAGCGAAACGCGAACCCCAGCCACGGGATCGTCACGCTCTCCCCGAACGGGCTGATGAAGGCCAGGTCCACCGACAGGCCCTCACCGAGGAAGCGAATGCCGTAGGAGTACAGTCCTTCCGTCTCCCCGGAGACGGGGAAGATCCAGTTCTCCGAGATGAGCGAGAACCGACGCGAGACGCGGCCCTGGCCACCGACCATGACCACTGGGTTGGTCGCCAGCTCGTCCCCGGCATACCCCCATCCGAGGCCGGCCGACAGGTTACTGTCCCGGTTGCCGATGGTCCCGACCCCGTACACCAGGCCTGCACTCGTCCGGTCCCCGCCGCCGGTGCCGAAGGGCAACAGTCCCGCCAGGGCCCCGATCGCGAACTTCGCCCGTTCGCCATTCACCACGGTGTACTTCGGCAGGAGGTAGTAGAACGTGTCCTCGATCGGGACGCCGGGGAACCAGAGAAACCCGCCGCCAATCGTGAACCGGTCCGTCAACCCCGTCGCGAACGTGTGCAGGACCAGCCAGGTATTCGAGTAATAGCCGGTGCCCTTCTCCATCGGGAACGCGGTGGACGAGAACAACAGGCGCGTGGCATGGGGATTCTCGAACCAGTACGCTCCGTCATGCAGGCGGGAGGCGGGAAACTCGATTACCTCAGCGATGGCGGCCCTCGCCAACGAAAGTTCACCACCATCCAGGCGAAGCCGCACGCTGTCAGCCGTGACGCCGGTGATCCGGCCGACCATGGTCGAGCCGTCCTTCAGGTGAACGGAGTGACGGATCGAGTCCGCGACACTCACCGAATCGATCGATACGCGCTGGGCCAGCGCCGGTCCGGCAAGAAGCAGGCTGCCCAGCAGCAGCAGGAGGGTTCGCATCGGTGACTCCCGGCGGTTGGCGGTGGTCGTGACCGGCCAAAGCTGGCAAACCCGGTCGCAACGTCCGTTTCTCGGGGGGTATTCTCCCGGTTAACTTTCAGGACCCACCGCTTACGCAGACGGATGCGGGCGGGTTCCCGAACGAAGACCCACGCAATGAACCTTCAGGTCACCGAAAAGAAAACCGACGGCGTCGAGCGCCTCCTCCAGGTCGAGGTGCCCGCCGACATGGTTCGCCAGGCCGAGGAGAAGGCCGTTCGCCGCTACGCCTCGTCGGCGCGCCTTCCGGGCTTCCGGCCCGGCAAGGCCCCCCCGGCGATGATCCGCCAGCGCTTCGCTGCCGCCATCCGCCAGGAGACGGTGGAGTCGCTGATCCAGGAAGCCTACAAGCAGGTCGTGGGCGACCAGGAGGTGAAGCTGGCGGCACAACCGCACGTGCACGACGTCAAGTTCGCCGAGGGAGAGCCGCTGACGTTCGAGTTGCACCTCGAGGTGCAGCCCGACGTCCAGCTGCCCCGCACCCAGGGATTCCGCGTCACGAGGACCCTGCGGCCCGTCACCGATGACGCGGTGCAGGAGCAGATCGACTCGATGCGCGAGCAGCGCGCCACCTGGTCACCCATCGAGGGCAAGCCCGCCGAGCAGGACATGGTGACGGTGATGCTCGCCAGCGCGGACGACGCGGGGGTCATCCCCGAGGGGAAGGAATACCGCCTCATCCTGGGCGGCGGGCAGGCGATCCCGGGAATCGAGGAACTCATCATGACCTTGGCGCCGGGAGAGACGGCCGAGCGCCCGGTGAAGTGGCCGGACGACTTCCCCGACGAGGCGCAGCGGTCGAAGACGAAGCCCGTGCGGGTCACGCTGGCGGACGCCAAACGGAAGGCCCTGCCGGTGCTGGACGAGGCGTTCGCCCGCGAGATCGGCGAGTTCGACACGGTGGATGCCCTCCGGACGGCGGTCCGCGACGACCTCGCGGCGGAGGCCACTCGTGAGGCGGAGGCCGACGTTCGCCAGAAACTCGTGGACGAGATCATCGGCGCGAATCCCTTCGACGTGCCTCCGAGCTGGGTCAACCAGATGGTGAACGCGTACCTGGAGGCCTACCAGGTCCCCGAGGCGGAGCGCGAGACCTTCGTGGCGCGGTTCCGGGCGATGGCGGAGCGGCAGGTGCGGCGGGACCTGATCGTCGACACGCTCGCCGAGCGCGAGAAGCTCGCGGCGACCGAGGGTGACATCGACGATCGGATCACGGAGCTCGCGTCCCGGCGCGGCGTGGACGTCGGCCAGCTGTACGCATCGCTGCAGAAGGCAGGGCGCCTCAAGGAGATCGAGCGCAGCCTGACCGAGGAAAAGGTCTTCACATGGTTGCTCAACCAGAACACCGTGGAATAGGGGCGGGTATACCCATCCCACATCTTCCTTCTCCCATCTCAATTCCCATGGCCAGCATCTATCCGCCGTATGTCATCGAGCGCTCCAGCCGGGGCGAGCGCACGTACGACATCTTCAGCCGGCTCCTGATGGACCGGATCGTGTTCCTCGGGACGCCGATCAACGACGACGTCGCGAACATCATCATCGCGCAGCTGCTGTTCCTGGACGCCGACAACCCGGAGCGCGATATCCACCTGTACATCAACTCGCCGGGCGGCTCCGTGTCCGCGGGCCTCGCGATCTACGACACCATGCAGTTCCTGAAGTCCCCGGTGAACACCATCTGCATGGGACTGGCGGCCAGCATGGGCGCCTTCCTGCTGGCGGCGGGCCACGCGGGCAAGCGCTCGGCGCTCCCGCACTCGCGCATCATGATCCACCAACCGTCAGGCGGGTACCAGGGGACGGCGGCGGACATCGAGATCCAGGCGAAGGAGATCCTGTACCTGCGGTCGAAGATGAACGAGCTCATGGGGCGCCACACCGGGCGCCAGCTCGAGCAGATCGAGCGCGACGTGGACCGTGACCGCTTCATGTCCGCCGAGGAAGCGAAGACGTACGGCATCATCGACAACATCGTGGCGAACCGTGCCGAGGTGGAGACGCCTCGCCAGCCCGCCATGGCCGGGTAGGCATTCCGCCTCACAAAACGCAACGCGGGCCGGCACGGGGGGTGTCGAATCGGCACCCCCCGTGCAATTGCCTCCGGGCGGCCCCGCGCGTCAATTTGGACAGGGGGTGGGTGACTGGAGCGGCGTGAGGAGGGGTCCTTCCTCGTGCCCGACCGGTCAGCCATCGCCGCCCACTCATCACTCCGTCATGTCCCACGACAAGCACCTGCGCTGCTCCTTCTGCGGAAAGTCCAAGGATTCGGTGAGGAAGTTCATCTCCGGGCCCTCGGTCTACATCTGCAACGAATGCATCGCGCTGTGTAACGAGATCCTGGCGGAGGACGAGGAAAAGGAAGTCGCGGAGGCGATCACGCAGGTCCCGACGCCCACCGAAATCAAGGACGTCCTGGACCAGTATGTGATCGGGCAGGAGCACGCGAAGAAGGCGCTGGCGGTGGCGGTCTACAACCACTACAAGCGCATCAACTCCGGCTCGGCGCGCGACAACGACGTCGAGCTCGACAAGAGCAACATCCTGCTGCTCGGCCCCACCGGCGTCGGCAAGACCCTCCTGGCCCAGACGCTGGCCCGCATCCTCGACGTGCCGTTCACGATCGCCGATGCCACGACGCTGACCGAGGCCGGCTACGTCGGCGAGGATGTCGAGAACATCCTCGTCAGGCTCCTGCAGGCCGGCGACTTCAACGTCGCGGAATGCGAGCGCGGGATCGTCTACATCGACGAACTGGACAAGATCGCGCGCAAGTCGGAGAACCCGTCCATCACGCGCGACGTGTCGGGCGAGGGCGTGCAGCAGGCGCTCCTGAAGATCCTCGAGGGGACGATCGCGTCGGTGCCGCCGCAGGGTGGCCGTAAGCACCCGCAGCAGGAATACATCCAGATCAACACCAAGGACATCCTGTTCATCTGCGGAGGCGCGTTCGACGGTCTCGACAAGATCATCGAGACGCGCGTGGGCCGGAAGCAGATCGGGTTCAGCCGCGAGGACGTGCAGACCGGCAAGGCCAAGCGCGTCGCCAAGAACCCGTATGCGGAGATCGAGCCGGATGACCTCCTCCGCTACGGGCTGATCCCGGAGCTCGTGGGCCGGTTGCCGGTGGTGGTGCCGCTGGAGGCGCTCGACGAGGAGTCGCTCGTCCGGATCCTCAAGGAGCCGAAGAACGCGCTCACCAAGCAGTACCAGAAGCTCTTCGAGCTGGAGACGGTGCGCATCACGTTCGAGGAGTCGGCCCTGCGCGCGGTGGCGGAGAAGGCGCTCAAGCGCGGCACCGGTGCGCGCGGGCTCCGGGCCATCCTCGAGGAAGTCCTGCTGAACGTCATGTTCGACCTGCCAAGTCGCGATGACGTCGTCGAGGTCCGGGTCACCGAGGCGTGCATCGTGAACGGCTCGCCCCCGATGCTCGAGATCGCCCCGAAGCGCCAGAAGAAGGAAGCCTGAGGGCGGAGGGACGAATCTCCGCGTCGCCGGCCGGCTCCCCGCGCCGGCCGGCGATTCGTTAGGCAGGCAGGCTCGCGCCGGTCCGGCCTCCCACGGCGGCGCCGCGATCCTGCGGTCCAGTCCGGCGGGACCCCGGGGCGGAACCGGGACCGGGGCCGTCCCCGAGGCGTGCGCCGCGCCCCCGTGCCGCTAGATTCCCGGACGCGCCTGTCCGCCCGAATCGCCCATGCTGCTCACCCGCGACACCGAGACGTTCGAGATCCCCGATCGACTGCCCGTCGTGCCCCTGCGCGACGTGGTCGTCTTTCCGTACGTGCTGATGCCGCTACTGATCGGCCGTCCCGGATCGCTCTCGGCGGTGGACGTGGCGGCGGCGAGTCCCGAGCGGTGGCTGGTCCTGGTGACGCAGCGGAACGCGGAGACCGCCGAGCCGACGGCGAACGACCTGTTCCGCATCGGCGTGGTCGTCCGGATCCAGCAGATGAGTCGCACCCCGAGCGGCGGGGTGCGGGTCCTGGTGGAGGCGATGGGACGCGTGCGGATCACGCGATTCGCGTCGGCGGGCGGGCACCTGCGGGCATCGATCGTTGCCGCCCCCTTTCTCACGGGCGCGCTGGCGGCGGAGGACCGGGCGCGGGCGCGGCAGACGCTGGCGCGCTTCGAGGAGTATGTCGGGCTGCAGCGGCGGATCCCAGCGGAGGTGGCAGCGCTGGCGCAGGCCTCGACGACCGAGGAGCGCATGGCCTGCGCGATCGCCGCGCACCTCACCGTGCGCCACGAGGTCCGCCAGCGCCTGCTCGAGTCGCCGACCCTGGTCGACCTGCTCAAGGCGCTGGAGGAACTGGTGACGGCCGAGACGGACCTGCTCCGGCTCGAGCGCAAGATCGACGAGGATGTTCGCGGGTCGCTCTACCGGAACCAGCGCGAGTTCTACCTGCAGGAGCAGCTCAAGGCGATCCACCGCGAGCTGGGGCAGGAGGAGCAGGATGACCTCGACGGGCTGGCGCAACAGGTGGCGGCCAAGGGGTTCCCCGACGCGGCGCGGGCGCGCGCGGAGCGGGAGCTGCGCAAGCTGCGCCGGATGTCGCCGATGTCACCCGAGGCGACCGTGGGGCGCAACTACGTCGACTGGATGCTGGCCCTGCCCTGGAGCGAGCGCACCGACGACGTGCTCGACGTGGACCATGCCCGGCGGGTGCTGGACGAGGACCACTTCGGCCTGGACGAGGTGAAGGACCGGATCCTCGACCACATCGCCGTCCTGGCGCTGGTGGGCCGGCTGGAGGGCCCTGTGCTGTGCCTGGTGGGTCCCCCGGGCACGGGCAAGACGTCGTTAGGCCGGTCGATCGCCCGGGCCCTCGGCAGGCGCTTCTCGCGCATGTCGCTGGGGGGCGTGCGCGACGAAGCCGAGATCCGCGGGCACCGGCGCACGTACATCGGGTCCATGCCGGGACGGATCATCCAGGCGATGCGGCGCGCCGAGGTCATGAACCCGGTGCTGCTGCTGGACGAGGTCGACAAGCTGGGGACCGACTACCGCGGCGACCCGTCGGCCGCCCTGCTGGAAGTGCTCGACCCGGAACAGAACCGCGCGTTCTCGGATCACTACCTCGAGGTCGACTACGACCTCTCGAACGTCTTCTTCATCACGACGGCCAACTCGCTGGCCACGATCCCCGACCCGCTGCGGGACCGGATGGAGATCCTCCGGCTTCCGGGGTACCTCGACCACGAGAAGCACGCCATCGCCCGGCAGTACCTGGTGCCGCGCCAGCTCGAGCGCGCCGGCGTGCCGCCGGCGTCGGTGACGCTGGAGCCCGACGTGGTTCCCGCCATCGTCCGGCAGTACACGCGCGAGGCGGGCGTCCGCGAGCTGGAGCGACGAATCGCGCGGCTGGCCCGCAAGATTGCCCGGCAGCGGGTCGCCGCGCCGGCCGCGGCGACCGGGGCCGCCACGCACATCGCCTCGGCGGACCTTCGCGAGTTGCTCGGGGTCCCGCCCTTCGACGTCGACGAGAACACGCTCGACGACAAGGTCGGCGTCGCCTCGGGGCTGGCCTACACGACCGTCGGTGGCGAGATCCTCGAGATCGAGGTGAGCGCCGTGCCGGGACGCGGGCGGCTGCACCTGACGGGGACGTTAGGCGACGTCATGAAGGAGTCCGCCAGTGCCGCGCTGAGCTACATCCGCGGGCGGGCCCGCATGCTGGGCCTCGAACCCGAGTTCCTGCGGACGCGCGATCTCCACCTCCACATCCCCGCGGGCGCGACCCCAAAGGACGGGCCGTCGGCGGGCATCGCCATCGCCATCGCCATGATCTCGGCGCTGACCGGGGCCCCCGTCCGCGGCGACACGGCGATGACCGGCGAGATCACCCTCCGCGGCCGCGTGCTCGGCATCGGCGGGCTCCGCGAGAAGGCCGTCGCGGCGCACCGCGCCCGCATCCGTCACGTGATGATCCCGAAGCAGAATGCGCGCGACCTGGAAGAACTGCCGGCGGACGTCCTCGAGGGCCTGCAGTTCCACCCGGTCGCCACCATGGACGAGGTCCTCCTCCTGGCGTTCCGGAACCGGGTCCGGCCCGCCGACGCGACCGGCGACGTGGCCCAGCCTGCGGCGCTGCTGTCCCATTGATGGCGGCCGACCGCACCGACGCGCTCATCGTCAGGCAGCTCGAGTTCCTGGGGGGCATGGCCAGCGTGGATGGCTGGCGACCGGATTCCCTGCTGCCGGAGGTCGCGTTCGCCGGCCGCTCCAACGTGGGCAAGTCGTCGCTCCTGAACGCGCTCCTGCGCCGCCGCGCCGCCGCGCGCGTGTCGCGCACGCCGGGCCGCACGCGAGAGATCAACTTCTTCCGTGTCAACGATGCCTTCATCCTGGTCGACCTCCCCGGCTACGGGTACGCGCGGGTCGCCAAGGAGCGCCAGGCGGAGTGGAGGCCCCTCATCGAGGGCTACCTGAAGTCGAGCCCCAGGCTCCGCGGGCTGGTGCTGCTGCTGGACGCGCGGCGGGAGCCCAGCGACGACGACCGCGCCATGCTGGCATTCCTCGCCGACGCGGGACTCCCGGTGCTGGTCGCGATCACCAAGATGGACAAGTTCGGGAGCGCCGCCGGCGAGGAACGGGTGAACGCGATCGCCGCGGCCCTGGAACTGGACCGCGAGCAGGTGGTACCGGTGAGCGCCCGGACCGGCCTCGGGAGGGATGAGCTCGCGTCCGCGCTGGCGGACCTGCTCGCGCAAGGCACATGAGACGCATAGCCATCGGAGGGGCGCTCCTGGGGGCACTGGCCTGCACGGCCGGCGCCAGGACCGACGTGGTCACCACCACGCCGTCCGCCGCCTCACGAGACTCCTCGCGCCTCCTGGTGCCGGCCGGCTTCGGGTCGCTCAAGCAGGAGGACGTCGCCATCAGGCTGAGCCGGCGCGGGCTGCAGGTCCGCGCCATCCCTCTCGACGAGACCATCATCCGCGTGCTGTCCCCCGACAGCTACCGCGCGCTGCGCGAGCAGCTCACCAGCCGTCGTCCGGCGCTCGACTCCCTCGCCCGGCGCACGGGACTGGGCGGGTTCTCGGTCTGGCTGGTGCGATTCCACGGGCTGGAGCAGGGCGAGACGTTCTTCAGTCCGATGGAATTCATCATCACCAGCGTCGGTCGTGACTTCCGCCCGATCGACGTGCTGCCGATCACGCCCGGCTTCGGGCAGCAAAGGCTGCGGCAGCGCGAGGTGCAGCAGGCCCTCTTCGTGTTCGACGGACAGGTGGACGTGAACCAGCCGATCACGGTGCAGTATGAGACCACGCGCAACACGGACTGGGCGGTGGTGCTTTCGAGGATCGAGAGGGAACGCGCGCTGGTGAGGTCGAGGGCGGGGATCAAATAGAGTTGGGAGTTGGGAGTTGAGAGTTGAGAGAACGTGAGCGTCATCTCTCAACTCTCAACTCTCAACTCGACCCGCAACACATCCTCCATCGGGCCGGCATCGCCCCCACCGAAGACCTGCACCGCGTCACGAAGCGCGGACGCCGATCGCGGCCACGACAGGCGCGCCGCTGCCTCGTCAGGCGTCATCCACTCCGCCTGGTCATGCTCGATCCCGAGTTGGGGCTCCCCCGCCACGAACGCCACGAACACGATCGCCACCTGCACCGTGCCCAGGCGGTGCAGGTAGAACGGCTGGCACGTCAGGTTGTACAACCGCTCCACGTCGAGCCCGGTCTCCTCGCGCACTTCGCGGACCGCCGCATCCTCGGGGCGTTCGCCGGGCTCGACCCGGCCGTGGACCACTTCCCAGGCGCCGGTGCACCGCACACCGGTGGCCCGTCGGAGGACGAGGACCTCGAGGCCAGCTGGCTTCCTGCGGAACGCCAGCACGTCAACCACGCCGGCTTCGAGCTGTGTCATTCCTTTCTCACCGGGCGTGTGCGCACGGGGGCGCGCCGCGGCACCAGCGTCAGGACTTCCGGAGCAGCGCCTTCAGCCTGGCGCTCAGGGCGCGGGGACGGAAGGGCTTCGTGATGAAGTCGTTGGCGCCGCTCTCGAAGACCTTCACCTCGCTGTCCTCGTCCCCCTTCGCCGTCAGCACCAGGACGGGCAGTTCCGCGGTGGACGGCCGTGCCCGGATGTGCTTCAGCACCTGGTAGCCATCGAGGCGCGGCAGGTTGAGATCGAGTACGATCGCGTCCGGTGCATGGCGGTCGATCTCCTCGAGCGCCTGCACGCCGTCCTTGGCCTCGATGATCGAGTAGCCCTCCCGTTCGAGCAGGTCGCGCAGCACGAGTCGCAGGGACTCCTCGTCTTCCACGAGCAGCACCGTGCTGCGGCCGGCCTTCCTGATGCCCGCAGACTCGTCGTCCACCAGCTCCAGCACCTCGTCCGGCAGGAAGCTTCCGGTCCGCGCCGGCGGCTTGATGGTGGACGTCGCCGACGGGGTTGGCATGCGCGCACCCTGCGGCCCGGCCGATCGCTGGGCCTGGCGCTGTCCCGCCGATCCGCCGCGCCCATCTCCCTCCACGGGGATTTCGACCACGCGCAGCAGTTCCTCGATATCCGTCTCGCCCGACATGACGTGATCGACCCCGGACTCCCACATGGTCCGCATCCCGGCGCGTCGCGCGGCGTCAGCAATCCGCTCGGTCGACTCACCCGCCGAGATCCGGCGCTCCACCTCGGCGTCGGTGACCATGACCTCCATGATCGCGAGCCGGCCGCGATAGCCGGTATTCCCGCACTCCGCACAACCCACGGGGCGCTGCAGCCCTTCGGTTGACGGAAACCAGCGCTGGAGCTTCGGGTCCGTTGGTGTGTCCTGTGCCGCCCGGCAGTGTGGGCACAGTCGGCGCAGGAGGCGTTGCGCGACCGCGCCCTTGAGCGCCGCCGCGATCTTGAAGGGCTCGATGCCGATGTCGATGAGCCGGGCCACCGAGCTCGCCGCATCGATGGTGTGCAGCGTGGAGAGCACGAGGTGGCCGGTCAGCGATGCCTGGGTGGCGATGGTCGCGGTCTCGCGGTCGCGGATCTCGCCCACGAGCACGACGTCAGGGTCCTGCCGGAGGATCGACCGCAGCGCCGACGCGAAGGTCAGGCCGGCCTTCTCGTTGACCTGCACCTGGACGATCCCGGTCAGCTTGTACTCGACCGGGTCCTCGACCGTGACGATGTTGACGCCACGTTGCTGGATGAGCCGGAGTCCCGAGTAGAGCGTCGTCGTCTTGCCCGATCCCGTGGGACCGGTCACGAGCACGATGCCCTCGCGCAGGTTGAGCAGCCCGCCAATCCGCTCCTGCTCTCGCGGCGACAACCCCAGTCCGTCGAGGGTCATGACCGTGGACCGGCTGTCGAGGATACGAATGACCACCTTCTCGCCGGCCGAGGCCGGGAGGGTGGACACGCGGAGGTCGACGCGGTTCCCGTTCACGATCACGCGCGCCCGGCCGTCCTGGGGACGGAGGCGATCGGCGATGTCCAGCTCCGCCATGATCTTGATCCGGGACACGAGCGGTATCCCGACCGCGCGCGGCAGCATCATGGATTGGCGGAGGACCCCGTCGATCCGGTAGTTGACGACAATGCCGCCTTCCTGCGCCTCGAGGTGAATGTCCGACGCGCGGCTCTGGATCCCCTCGGCGACGATGTGGTCGACCAGCTTGATGATCGGCCGCTCCGACGCCTTGCTCGCGGCAATGTCGATGTCCTCGGCGGGTTCCTCGACGAACTGCTGCACGTCGTACTGCGTCATCCCCTCGAGGAGCTTCTCGACGGTGCGCTCGGGACGGTAGATCTCGGTGATCCGGTCGAGGATCCTCGCCGGCGACGCGAGGTGCATGCGGACCGCGCGCCCCGTGGCGAAACCGAGCATGCGCTCGCAATCGAGGTCGTGGGGGTCGGCGGTCGCGATGTCGATCGTCGAATTCGTAATCCGGAGTGGCAGGATCCGGAATTTCCGCGCCAACGACTCGGGCACGGCGGCCAGGGCGTCCGTCTCGGCCGCGGCAAGGTCGGCGATCGGCATCCTGAACCGGGCGGCCAGGGCGGCGAGGATGTCGTCATCCGCCGTCAGGCCCTGCGCGACGGCCGCCTCCCAAAGACTCTCGGGGCCCTCCTGCCTCAACTGCTCGAGGCGCGGCGCATCGATCAGTGCCTGCAGCGTTGGCAGCAGCCAGTCGTCGCGAGTCGGGCGATCGTTCCCAGCCAGAGGATCCCTGCCTTTCAGGTGTGTGGGTCGAAACTAACGTGACTGCACGTCATGGCAAAGCTGAGCATGACAGGCGTCCGACAGGAATGCGCAAACGACCGCCGCCGGGGCTCACAGGATTCGCCACAAGTCGCGTGTCAGGTCTACGCCGACCATCCAGCGGCCGTCGCGAAGGCCGCGGGCGACATCGAGTCGCACGAGGTCGAAGAACACCAGAAGCCCGGTACCGAGGGCCGGGTAGGCGGCCACACGTCGACTGCCGTGCGCGTCGCGCTCCTCCTGCAGCACGACGGTGGCGAGGGGCGCGAGCGTCGCCCTGGACGGCGATCTTCCCCAACGCCCGAGCGGTACCCCCGGGAAATGGATGGGGAATTGCCATTCCACCCGCTGGGCGAGCAGCGCGCGGGACACAAACTGGTGGGCCCCGTACCCGGGACCCGTCACCGGTCCTCCCGCCCTGATGAGGTCCTGCGCGAGGGGACTGGAGCCGGTCCCGCCGAAGGTCTCGAGCCGCAGGCGCGCATCACCGACCGGACGCTCGAAGTTCACGTGCAGCGTGCCGCGGGTGGGAAAGGAGGTGGATCCCGGTTCGCCGAGGCGTCGCACCTGGAAGACGACCGTGGCGCCGGCGATGCCGCCCAGGATCGCGCGCTGCGCCAGCGAAAGGCGCGCGTCGGCCCGCCATCCGTGCCCCGTCATTACCGGCGGGGCCGGCCGGTATGCTCCGCTGGCGGGGACGGCCTGCACGACGGCCGGCTCCGTCCACTCCCGAGCCAGGCCGAGGGACACGGTGGCCGGCGCGAACGCCGCGTCGGCGCGGACGTCGAAGCCCCGCACCCGGTAGGGCTCGGTGAAGTCAGCCCCGAACTCCTGGGCGCCTATCGAGTTCCGGACGCCCGACACCTCCGCCCAGTCACTCGCGTCCCGGGTCTCGTCGAAGGCGCCGGCGCGGATCGCCAGCGTCGGCGCCGGCCTCCACGACATCCGCACCGAGCCCTTGAGTCGCTCGTCCGACAGCCCGTACCGCCCGGCGATGGCCACGTCGAACACCGGCCCGAGCCGCTGCCGCACCCCGGCGCCTAACGAGAGACCTTCGGCCCGGTTGACGCGGGCCAGGTCCGACAATGAGCCGGCCAGCACGGTCGCGCGCCGGGCTCGCGCCAGCGCCGCCTGACCGACCAGTTCCCGGGCGCGTTCCTGGACCCGCGCCACGTCCGCCCCGGACACGGTGGCCAGGTCCGGGGGGACGACCGTCCGCAATGGTGCCGGGAACTCGTACGCGGCCCGGCGCTCCGGCGGCGCCAGCTCGATCTCCGGCCCGACGAAACGGGTCGCCGGTTGCCCGGTGTTGACGCGATAGCAGCAGATCTCGAATCCCCCGCGGATGATCCCGCGCGCGGGAAACTCCAGCCACGACCCGCTGCGCCGGATCTCGATCTCCTGCCGCCGCGGGAGCCAGAAGCGCGACTCGATCAGCGCGTTGTCGAGCACGATCGACACGTCCTCGAGCTGCTGGTCGATCAGCGCCGCGCGGGTGAACGAGAAGGCCATCCGCACCACCTGGGCATCGGCGCGCGACAGGTAGACGGCGCCCACCGCCGCGGGACGCGATGGGTCCTTCGGCCGCAGGCGCACCTCGAGAACCTCGATGACCTGGCCCGGGATCTCGATCCGCATCGAGTCGGTGATGGCGAAGTCGTACGCCTGCAGCCCGACGTCGGACAGCGGGTGCGGCACGTCGCGCACCTCGTCGCCATCCCCCAGCCGGATGATCCTGGGGAAGTTGTTCTGCACGATCCCCAGGTGGTCGCGGTGGTACTGGATGTCCGTCGGCAGCAGCAGGGTGTCGCGGCGACCGAGGATCAACTGCTTGCTGTGGTTCGGCGCGCGCCAGTAGACTTCGAGCGCGATCTGGTCCGCCTTCACCACCTTGGGCGGATCGGGGAAGCCTTCGCCGACCTGCGCCAGGAACGTGAGGGCCCCGATGGCGGTTGCCGTGTAGTCGGTCAGCCCGGTGTCCGCCAGTTGCAGGGCGCGGCGCTCGGTCGCCCGCGACACCAGCGCCGTCGTGCGCGCGTCGTTCCACTCCTGCGCGCCCGACGGAACGGCTGCTCCCGGCAGCAATCCAATGGCGACTACCGCGGCTCCAGCCGCTCCCAATCGAGGCATGCCAGCGAAGTATCGAGGCACGACACGGGCCGATCAAGGAACGGCGTGACATGGTGACGTTCGAGCGATTCACCGAGCTCGCGCGCGACGCCACGCTCGTGCCCGTGTGGCGAGACGTGCTCGTGGACATCGACACCGCCGTGTCCGCATTCGCCAAGATCCGGCGCGCGCCCTTCGCCTTCCTGCTGGAATCGGCCCCGGCTGGTTCGGAAACCTGGTCCCGCTACACCTTCATGGGCACCGAGCCGCGATCGGCGTGGCGGCTCCGCGACAACCGGATCGACACCTGGACCGCGGCCGGCGGCTGGGTCGCGGCTCCGGCGACCACGGACCCGATCGCCGACCTGCAGCGCCGCGTGCGCGACGAGCGGCCGGCGAACGTGCCCGAGCTCGGCGCGTTCTGGTCAGGGGCGGTCGGCTACTTCGGCTACGACGTCGTCCGCACCATCGAGCACCTTCCGTCGCCGCCGCCGCGGGGCGTGGATGCGCCGGATGCGCTCTTCGTCTTCACGCGCGCGCTGCTCATCCTCGACAACCTGCGCGGCCTCGGTCGCATCGTCGTCGCGGTGCCGGTCAACGAGGACACCCCGACCGCCCGGGCGCGCGTGCTGTTCGACGAGGCCCAGGCGGAGATCGACACGCTGGTCGAGCGGCTCAAGGCGCCCTCGCCCCTGCGCGCGATGGCCCTCGCCGACACCGCCCCGGCAGCGGTCGGGCGATCCACGTACGACCGCGACAAGTTCCTGGCGGACGTCGAGACCATCCGCGAGTACATCGCGGCCGGCGATTGCTTCCAGGGGTTGCTGGCGCGGCGCATCGAGGTGCCCCATGACTTCGACAGCGCCGACCTGTATCGGGCGCTGCGCGCGCTCAACCCGTCACCGTACATGTACCACCTGGAACTCGACGGCATGGAACTCGTGGGGAGCTCGCCCGAGCTGCTGGTGCGGGTCGCGGACGGCCGCGTCACGGTCCGTCCGATTGCCGGCACGCGCCCCCGCGGCGCGACCGCCGAGGAGGACGCGCGCCTCACCGCCGAGCTGCTCGCCGACGAAAAGGAACGCGCCGAACACGTGATGCTGGTGGACCTTGGCCGCAACGACGTGGGGCGGATCGCCCGGTTCGGATCGGTGAAGGTGACCGACTTCATGACGGTCGAGCGCTATTCCCATGTCCTCCACATCGTGAGCCAGGTCGAGGGTGAGCTGCGCGAGGGATGCTCGGCGCTCGACGCGTTCCGGGCGACCTTCCCCGCCGGCACGATGACCGGCGCCCCGAAGGTCCGCGCGATGGAGATCATCGATGAACTGGAGCCCGAGCGCCGCGGCGCGTACGCCGGCGCTGTCGGGTACGTGGCGACCGGCGACGCGCGCATGGACCTCGCGATCACCATCCGCACCTGCGTGATCGCCGGGGGCACGGCCAGCATCCAGGTGGGCGCCGGGATCGTGGCCGACTCGGTGCCGGAGCGGGAATGGGACGAGACCGGGAACAAGGCGCGCGCACTGCTCACCGCCCTCGGTCGCGTCAAGGCGGCCTCGCGCTAGGCGAGCCCCTGTCGCCCCGTATATTCCCCTTCGATGCCGTTCCGACTCGTCAGCGCCGATGGCCAGCTCTCGTTTGAACTGCGACCGGGCATGCCCCTCATCCTCGGGCGTGCCCTGAGCAGCGACCTGCCCGTGCTCGATCCCACCGTGTCGCGGCGCCACGCCGAGCTCACGGTCGAGCCGTCCAGTGTATCCCTGAAGGACCTGGGGTCGAGCAACGGGACTTTCGTGAACGGGGCGCGTGTGTCCGACGTCACCGTCCGCACGGGCGACAAGGTGGTGTTCGGCAAGATCCTGTTCGAGTTGCACGACCTGAGCCCGATGCTCATCGACGACGGGACGGCGGAGACCAAGCGGCGCGCCGCCCGTGCCGGCACGACCGTCATCCGGCAGGTGCCCGTTCCCGATGCCGACCTCACGCTCGAGCGCGCCCTCCGCGCCAGCGGCGTGCAGGCGGCGGTGGACGAGACCGCGGTCGTCCTCCCGCAGCACGAGCGCGACCGGCTCAAGCTCACCCTCCTGCTCGAGGTGTCGAAGGCCCTCACGCGGGTCACGGACGTGGGTGGACTGCTGGAGAAGATGCTGCAGTTCACGTTCCGCCTCGTCGAGGTCGACCAGGCGTCGATCCTGCTGCTCGACGAGGACCGCCAGCTGGTGGAGCGCCTGACGAAGGTGCGCGAGGGAGGCACACCGCACGAGGTCCCCATCGCGCTGGCGCAATCGGCGCTCGACCAGAAGTCGGCCCTGCTTTCCGACAACACGGCGAACCACAGCGGGACCGGACCCACGCGCTCGTCGGTCTGTGCCCCGCTCATCGGCGGCGAGGGGCGCGCCCTGGGCGTGCTGTACGTGGACAGCGCGGCGGCGACCCGGCGCGTGGACGACGACGACCTGGAGTTCCTCGTCGCGTTCGCCGGGATCGGCGCGGTCGCGCTCGACAACCTCCGGTTCACGGAGCGCAGCCGCCAGGACGCGCTGATCCGCGGCAACTTCGAGCGCTTCTTCACGCCCATGCTGGCGGCCCGGATTGCGGCGGCACCGGAATCGCTGCGCCTCGGCGGCGAGCGGCGCGACGTGGCGGTCCTGTTCAGCGACATCCGCGGGTTCACCACGCTGGCGGCGCGCCTCACGCCTGACGAGACCGCCCGCCTCCTCACGGAGTACTTCTCCGAGATGGCCGAATGCGTGTTCCGGCATGGAGGCACGCTGGACAAGTTCATCGGCGATGAGGTGATGGCGCAGTGGGGCGCGCCGATCAGCGAAGGCGACGACGCCGATCGCGCACTCGCGGCGGCCTGCGACATGATCGCGGCCCTGCAGCGCCTCAACGCGCGCTGGCTGTCGCAGGGTCGGCCGCGACTCCAGGTCGGCATCGGCATCAACTACGGCGAGGCCTTCGCCGGCTACCTGGGCTCCGAGCGCCGCCTCGAGTACACGGTGATCGGCGATACGGTGAACACCGCCAAGCGCCTGTGCTCCGCCGCGCTCGGGGGGGAGATCCTCGTCACGGGCGCGATGCGCGACCGACTCGTGGCGCCACGCGCGCTGGAGCCGCATACGCCGCTGGAGGTCGCCTCGCGCGCCGGGCCGATCCCCGTGTTCCGGGTGGTGTCGTGAGCACCACCACCATCCCGAAGGACTACAGCCGGTTTCGCGTCGACCACGCCCACGTGGTCGCCCACGAGTCCTGCGTGGAGTGGGCGAAGGGCGTGCTGCCGTCGCAATCGCTCTATCAGTGGGCGGCCACGCAACCCGGCAGCCGTGACCTGGGGGGGCGCATCCCGGCGTACTCGGTGCTGCTGCCCGGCCAGGAGCGACGGGTCGTCGTCAGGCACTCGCACCATGGCGGGCTCCTCGGGCGCCTGCAGGGCGACCTGTTCCTGCCCCCGACCCGCGCCCCGTATGAACTGCTCATCTCGCACCTCCTGGCCGGCCTGGGCGTCCGCACGCCGCTCGTGGTGGCAATCGCCGTGTACACGGTGCGGCGGATCCTCCGCCGGAGCGACATCGTCTCGCTCGAGCTTCCGGGCCGCGACCTCGGCAAGGCGTTGCGCGACCAACCGGATGCCGACGTACGGCGCAGCTGGCTCGACTCCATCGCGGCGCTGGTGCGTTCGCTGACGACCATCGGCGCCTGGCACCCCGACCTGAACGTCGGGAACGTGCTGCTCGTGCAGAACGGCCCGCGGGAATGGGACGCGTACGTGCTGGACATCGACCGGCTGCAGTTCGCGCCCCCAAGCGATCCCACGGTCCGCGACGCGAATCTCGACCGGCTGGAACGCTCCGTGAAGAAGCTCCGGGCGCGCTTCGGGGCCGGCTTCGACGACGCCGAGATGAAGACGCTCCGGGAACTGGCCAGCGCGCCGGCGTGATTCCGGCCCGGCTGGACCGTATCTGCGTGGTGATGATGAGCGCGGTCGGGGACGCCGTGCACGTCCTCCCGGTGATCAACGCCCTCAAGCGACACGCTCCCGGGTCGCGGATCTCCTGGGTCCTGCAGCCGGGACCCGCCGCGCTCGTGCGTGGGCACCCATCGGTCGACGAGATCATCGTCTTCGATCGCGGCGCGGGTTGGCGCGCTTTCGCCGAGGTCCGGCGGGAACTGGCTCGGCGGGACTTCGACCTCGTCCTGAACCTCCAGGTCTACTTCAAGGCCGGTATCGTCACTGCGATGACCCGGGCGCCGGTGAAGCTCGGGTTCGACCGGGCCCGAGCGCGTGACCTGAACTGGCTGTTCACGACGCACCGGATTCCCGCCCGGGCGGTTGGCCAGCATGTCCAGGACCAGTACTTCGAGTTCCTGGAAGCCCTGGGCGTAGAGCCGCAGCCGGTGACGTGGAACCTGGGACCCTGGCCCGGTGAGGAGACCTGGCGGGACGCGTTCTTCTCCGCTTTTGATCGTCCGGTGGCGGCCATCGTGGTCGCAACGAGCAAGCCGGAAAAGGACTGGCTGCCGGACCGCTGGGCGGAGGTAACCGACATCCTTTCCGGGGAGTTCGGGCTCCAGCCGGTTCTGGTCGGAAGCCGGTCGCCTCGCGAAACTGCCGCCGAGGCGGTCATCCTGCAGCGGTCGACCACCAAGCCGGTTTCCGCGCTCGGTAGCGGGCTGCGCAATCTGGTTGGGATCCTGTCCGGGTCGGCCGTCGTCCTGGCACCGGATACCGGCCCGCTGCACATGTCCGTGGCGCTAGGCCGGCCGGTCATCAGCCTGATGGGCTACACCAACCCGAAGCGGACAGGACCCTACCGGCGGTACCAGGACCTCATCGTCGACGCCTATGGAGACCCCGGCGAAGACTACCCGGTTTCGATGGAAAACCGGCCGGGAAGGATGGCCCGGATCACGGTGGACCAGGTGAAGGAGAAGCTCCGACTCTGGAGCGAGCGGTACCGGGGCTGACGGGCCGCGGCGCGGGACCGCTTGCCGGGCGACGCGGCGGCCCTCAGCGTTAATGCGTCCCCCGGCCCGGCGTCCAACGCACCGCGGCAGGGTGCCGTATTTGTCCTCGGGCCTCGCCCACTTCGGGCCGGCCCACAACAATCCTCACTGGAGTTCCCCCAATGAAGTACGTGCGCGTTCTGCTCATGGTGCTGGCGGCGATCGTGTTCGTCGCGCCGGCGTCGCAGGCGCAGGGTGGCGGCGGCGGTGGCCGCGGCCGCGGTGGCCAGATGACGGCCTTGATGGCGAATATCACGTTGACGGCTGATCAGCAGGCGAAGGTCGACTCGATCACGGCGGCCTTCCGCGAGCAGCGCATGGCGCTGATGCCCGCGGGCGGCGGCATGGGCGGCATGGACTCGACCACGCGCGCCAAGATGACGGAGATGACCAACAAGCAGTACGACGACATCCGCAAGGTCCTCACCGAGGAGCAGGCGAAGGTCTTCGACGAGAACCGCAAGAACCTGCCGCAGGGACGTCGCGGCGGCGGAACGGGCGAGCGTTAGGCTGCACCCGTCCCGATGCCGGTGAGGCGCCGCGGCCCGTGAGGGTCGCGGCGCCTTGCCGTTTCAGGCCACCGGGGCGGCGCCGAACTCGTAGTGCACGCCGACCTTGCCGAGCAGCGCCACCAGCCGCCCGATGGCCAGTCCCATCACCGCGAAGTAATCGCCGTCGATCCGCTCCACGATCACCGCGCCGTAGCCCTGGATGCCGTAGGCGCCCGCCTTGTCCATCGGTTCCCCGGTGGCGATGTACGACGCGACCTGGTCGTCGGTCAGCGCGCGGAAGGTCACGTCGACCGCCTCAACGCCCGATTCCATCACGCCGCGGCGCGCCACCGCCACCGCGGTGAGCACCGTATGGGTGCGGCCCGACAGGCGGCGCAGCATGCGGGCAGCGTCGGGCACGTCCACCGGCTTCCCGAGGATGTCGCCGTCGACGACGACGATGGTGTCGGCGCCGATGACCACGGCATCCGGCTCGCGCGCCGCCACCACGCCGGCCTTGGCCCGTGCCAGGCGCTCGGCGTGAATGGCCGGCGATTCGCCGGGGAGGACCGACTCGTCGACGTCCGCCGGCTGCACGTGGTGGGGAATGCCGATCAGCGTCAGGAGTTCCCGCCGCCGGGGGGACTGCGAGGCCAGGATGATGTGCGCCGGCGTCATCGCTCGAGCCACAGCGTCACGGGACCGTCGTTCACCAGTTCCACGTCCATCATCGCGCCGAACTCGCCCGTCTCGACGTGCAGCCCGGTGCCCCGCAACTCGGCGATGAACCGTTCATAGAGCGGAATCGCCTGTTCAGGGCGGGCCGCGTCGATGAAGCTCGGGCGCCTGCCCTTCCGGGCATCGCCATACAGCGTGAACTGCGAGACGACCAGCAACGCGCCCCCGACATCCGTCAGGGCGAGGTTCATCTTCCGCTCGGCGTCGGCAAAGAGCCTCAACCCGGCAACCTTCTCCGCCATCCACGCGACCTTCGCGTCGTCGTCATCGTGTGTGAAGCCGACGAGCAGGACATAGCCGCGGGTGACGGTACCGGCGACGCGCATGGCGTCGCCTTCCCGGATCCGCACCTCGGCACGGCTGACGCGCTGGAGCAGAACTCGCATCTGAATGGAGGAGAGGATGCCTGATGCCTGATGCCTGATGCCTGATGCCTGATGCCTGATGCCTGATGCCTGATGCCTCAGAACAATCGCGAGCGCGACCAGCGCGCCAGGTAGACGAGCGCCACGAGGACCGGGACCTCGATCAACGGCCCGACGACGCTCGCCATCGCCTCGCCTGACGCGATCCCGAAGGTGGCGATCGCCACCGCGATGGCCAGCTCGAAGTTGTTGCCCGCCGCGGTAAAGGCCACCGATGCCGAGGCTTCGTACCCGAAGCCCAGGGTGCGCGAAAGGAGCAGGGCGGAACCGAACATGAGGATGAAGTACACGACGAGCGGCACCGCGATGCGCACGACATCCACCGGCGAGGCCAGGATGCGATCCCCCTGCATCGCGAACATCAGGACGATCGTGTAGAGCAGCCCGACCAGGGCGGTCGGGCCGAGGCGCCGCATGAACGTGTCCTCGTACCATGTCTCGCCCCGCGCCCCCACCAGGACACGCCTGGTGATGTAGCCGGCGAGCAGCGGGATGCCCAGGAAGATCCCGACGCTGCGCGCGATCGACCCCATGGAGACGTTCAGCGTCGTCGTTTCCGCACCCATCCACCCCGGGATCACGTTGAGGAACAGGTAGCCGAGGAGCGCATAGGTGACGATCTGGAACAGGGAGTTCACGGCGACCAGCACCGCCGCCAGCTCCCGCGAGCCGCCCGCCAGGGAGTTCCAGATCAGGACCATTGCGATGCACCGCGCGAGGCCGATGAGGACGAGCCCGTTCCGGTACTCGGGGAGGTCGGGGAGGAAGATCCAGGCCAGGACGAACATCAGGACCGGACCCACCAGCCAGTTGAGGGCCAGCGATGTCGTCATGACGCGGACATCCCGCGTGTGCTTTCCGACCGCGTCGTACCGCACGCGCGCGAGGACCGGGTACATCATCCAGAGCAGGCCGATCGCGATCGGGACCGAGACGCCGGCGAGCTGCACGCGGTCGAGCGCGGCGCCGAGCTGCGGATACGCCTGGCCGAGGAGCAGGCCGCTCGCCATCGCCGCGAGGATCCAGACCGGGAGGAACCGGTCGAGGGTGGAGAGCCCGGCGAGCGGTTGCCGGTCGCGGGCGGTCATCGGGGACGCGGTCATGCCGAAGGGGCCTCGCCGGGAGGATCCAGCCGGGACCCGCCCGATGCGAGGTAGTGCGCGAACTCGTCAGGCAGGGTACTGGCGCGGATCGCGCTCACGGCCCGCCCCACGTCGTACGCGACGCGCCGGTGTGAGACGTCGATGGCGTCCGGGGTGATCGCGAGGAGCGCGTACCCGGCCCGGGGGTCGCCGTCCTTCGGGCGACCGACGCTTCCCGTGTTGACGAAATGCACGTCGTCCACGACCCGGTGCCAGGGACGGTGGGTATGGCCGAACGCGATGACGTCACCCGCCTTCAAGCCGGCCAACCCTGCCATCTTCCGGCAGAAGTCGTCGGGTCGATCCTCGGTCCAGTAGACGGTGTTGAGGGTCGGCGTCCCGTGCACGAGCACGATACGCGGGCCAGCCGAGTGACCGCCGTACGGGTGGATGTCCAGGCGAAACGGTAGCGCCGCCAGTGCCCGCGTGGTGCGGGGTGAGCAGGTCGCCTTCGTCCACTCGAAGCTCGCGTGCGACAGGGCTTCCTGGCGGGGATCCTCGTACCGGCAGCCACAGTGCTTGTAGGCGAGGCCGACGGTCGAGTCATAGTTCCCGGACACACCGGCAATGCCACGGGCGGCGATCGCTGCTACGACCTCGTCGGGCCACGGCGCGTAGCCAACGAGGTCCCCCAGGTGGTAGGTCGCGTCCACGCCGATCGAGTCGATGTCGGCCAGGACCGCCTCGAGCGCCGGGAGGTTCGCGTGGATGTCGGAAACGAGGGCGATGGTGGACATGGGAGTCGAGGGTCGAGGCTCGAGGGTCGAGGCTCGAGGGTCGAGGCTCGAGGGTCGAGGGTCGAGGGTCGAGGGTC